>NZ_JBIWAJ010000022.1:0-163378 GCF_044759975.1 Streptomyces sp. NPDC098789 | reverse complement strand
GGCGCATCCTCCGCAAAGCCCGCCTCAGCCCCAACAACCTCACGTCAATCGCCCGAGCCATCCTCACCCTGGAGACTCACCGCTGAAAAGGCTCACTGAGCCGCGACCCCGACCGGCTCCGCGCCGCACTCGACGGCATCGGAGTCGGCGGCATCGGGGTCGGCGGCGCCGCCCCGCCGCGGACGGAGGTCGTGGGCGCCGACGCCGCCGACCCCGACTCGCTGCGGTCCGCCTTCCGCGGCGCGAGCCAGCTCTTCCTCACCATGGCCAACGGCCCCGCCCAGGTCGCCCTGGAGACCAACGTCATCGCCGCGGCCGCGGCGAGCGGGATCGGGCACGTCGTCAAGCTCTCCGCCCCCGGCGCCGGCGGCCCCGACTCGCCCGTGGCCATCGCCCGCGGGCACCACGCCATCGAGGCGGCCCTGCGGGAATCGGGGATGCGCGGCACCCTGCTGCGCCCGTACGCGTTCATGCAGAAGCTGCTCCTGCTCGCCCCCGGGGTCGCCGCGGGCGGCGTCATCGCCGGCGCCACGGCGGACGCGGCCTGCAACTACATCGACTGCCGCGACATCGCCGACGTGGCGGCGGCCGCACTGACCCGCCCCGAGATCGCCGGGCACGCCTACACCCTCACCGGCGACCGGACCTACCGCCACACCCAGGTCACCGACCTGCTCACCGGCCTGCTGGAACGCCCCGTGCGCTACGTCGACCTGCCCGGCCCGGAGCTGCACCGCCACCTCACCACCACCGCCCGCATGCCCGACTGGCTCGCCACCCACGTCGTCGAGATCCAGCGCATGGCCACCACCCACCCCGAAGCGCCCGACGGCACGGTCGCGCGCGTCCTCGGTCGGCCGCCCCGGACCCTGGAGGCCTTCCTCCGGGAGCACCTGGACCTCTTCCGGCTGCGACCGGGCACGTCCCACGGTCCGCCGCGCCCCGCGGACCTGCCATAGAGCGGTGCCCGAACTGCCGCCGCGCCGCGAGGAGGCCTACGATCGCGGGCATGGCACTGATCGCGACTGATGTGGACCGGTTCGAGGCCGCCAGGCCCCGATTGGAGGCCATCGCCTACCGGATGCTCGGCTCGGCCGGCGAGGCGGAGGACGCCGTCCAGGAGACGTTCCTGCGCTGGCAGGCGGCGGACATCGGGCGGATCGAGGTGCCGGAGGCCTGGCTGACGAAGGTCCTCACCAACTTCTGCCTCAACCAGCTGACTTCGGCCCGCGCCCGGCGCGAGACCTACGTGGGGCAGTGGCTGCCCGAGCCGCTGCTCAGCGGGGACCCGATGCTCGGCCCGGCCGACACCGCCGAGCAGCGGGAGTCCGTCTCGTACGCCGTACTGGTCCTGTTGGAGCGCCTGTCACCCAACGAGCGGGCGGTGTACGTCCTGCGGGAGGCCTTCGACTACCCGCACCGGGAGGTCGCCGAGATCCTGGACATCACCGAGTCCGCCAGCCAGCAGATCTACCACCGGGCCAAGAAGCACGTCGCCGACGGCAAGGTGCGCACCGAGATCGACGAGGCCGCCGCCCTGCGCATCGTCGAGGAGTTCCTGGCCGCGGCGACCAGCGGCCGTACCGAGCCGCTGGTGCAGTTGCTCACCCAGAACGCCGTCGCGGTCGGCGACGGCGGCGGCAAGGTTCCGGCCCGCGCGAAGGCCTTCGAGGGCGCGCTCGCGGTCGCCACCTTCATGCGCGGCCTGTTCAAGCCCGGCAAGGCCAAGCGGGCCATCGCCGGCGGCACGCCCGAGGTCTACGCCACCACCGCCAACGGCGAGCCCGCCGTGATCGCCCTCGTCGAAGGGCGGCTCATCGGGGTCATCTGCCTGGAGGTCACCCCCGAGGGCATCGTCGCGATCCGCAGCCAGGTCAACCCGGACAAGCTCGTCCGCGCGGGCGCCCGATGGGCCGCCGAGGGCCACGAGGAGGCCCCGCTCTTCACGCTCTGACCCCTCCCGCCGACCCCTACCGCGCCGCATGTGACCCAGGTCACATGCGGCGCCTGTCAGGAATCGCGGGGCCGTCCGGTTCAAGGTGCGGAGCCACGCCGGACAACGGCGGACCCGCCCAGACAGGAGCACGGACATGGAGCACCGCATCGTCGTCCTCGGAGCCGGCTACACCGGTGCCGTCGTAGCCGGTCGCCTCGCCAAGCGACTGCACCGCGCGGACGTCACCATCACCCTCGTCAATCCCGAGCCCGACTTCGTCGAGCGCGTCCGGCTGCACCAGCTCGCGGCCGGCCAGGACCTGCGGCCCCGGCCGTTCGAGGAGATGTTCGCGGGCACCGGAGTGGAACTGAGGCTGGCGCGGGTCACCGCCGTGGACGCGGACGCCAAGACGGTGACGCTCGCCGCCCCGGCCGACGCCCAGGGGGCACGGCCGCAGACCGAGTTGGCGTACGACAGCCTCGTCTACGCCCTCGGCAGCGGCTGGCACGACGGGGGCGTCCGCGGCGCGGCCGAGCACGCCCACGAGGTCTCCAGCCGTCCGGGCGCCCGCCGGCTGCGCGACCGCCTGGCCGCCCTGGAGGCGGGCGGGTCCGTGACCGTGGTCGGCGGCGGACTGACCGGGCTGGAGGCGGCCACCGAGTTCGCCGAGGCCCGCCCCGACCTCGACGTCCACCTCGCCGCCCGCGGCGTCCTCGGCGACTGGCTCTCGGAGAAGGGGCGCGCGCACCTGCGCGGGGTGGTGGACGGGCTCGGCATCACGGTCCACGAGCACGCCTCGGTCGAGGCCGTGGAAGCCGGCCGCGTCACCACCGAGGACGGCCGGACCGTCCCCGCCGACGTCACCGTCTGGACCACCGGTTTCGCGGTCCACCCGATCGTCCGGGCCACCACCCTGGAACACACCGACAACGGGCAGATCGTCGTCGACTCCACGATGCGCTCGGTCTCCCACCCGGACGTCTACGCCGTGGGCGACGCCGCGATGGCCATGGGCCCCGGCGACAAGCCGCTGCGCATGTCCTGCGCCTCGGGCATCCCGATGGCCTGGCAGGCCGCCGACGCCCTCGCCGCCCGCCTCACCGGCGCGGAGGTCCCCGCCATCGGGATCCGTTACGCGCAGCAGTGCATCTCCCTCGGCCGGACGAACGGGCTGATCCAGTTCGTCACCGCCGACGACCGCGCCGTGGAGCGGGCCCTGACGGGCCGCACGGCCGCCCGCTACAAGGAGATGATCTGCAAGGGCGCGGCCTGGAGCGTCGCCAACCCGACCCTGGGCCTGCCGACCCGGCGCCGCCGCGTCGCGCACCAGGAGACCCCGGACCGCGCACGAACCGCCGCCGCGGCCTGACCCCACCCGGCCCCGCCCGGCCCCCGCCGACAGTCCCCGCCCGGACCTCGCCTCACAGCGCCCGAACTCTCCTGACAGCGCCCGTCCCCGCCTGACAGCGGGTGGCGGGCGCTGTCAGCGGGCTGTCCGGGGGCTGTCAGCCGGGACCGGCATCGTCCGGGTCATCGAGAACGGCGATGACCTGACGAGGAGTTGTTGAGCATGGGATACGCGATCCGGGCCGAAGGACTGGTCAAGAAGTACGGGGACTTCACCGCCCTGGACGGTGTCGACCTGGAGGTCCCCGCGGGCAAGGTCGTCGGCGTCCTGGGGCCCAACGGCGCGGGCAAGACCACCACCGTGCGCATCCTCGCCACGCTGGCCCGCCCCGACGCCGGACACGCCAGCATCGGCGGCCACGACATCCTCAAGGACCCGGTCCGGGTACGGCAGTTGATCGGGCTCACCGGGCAGTACGCCTCCGTCGACGAGAGCCTCTCGGGCGAGGAGAACCTGGTGCTCATCGGGCGGCTGCTCGGCCTGTCCCGGCGGGACGCGAAGGCGCGGGGCGCGGAGCTGCTGGAGAAGTTCTCCCTCGCCGAGGCGGCCCGCAAGCCGATCGCCACCTTCTCCGGCGGCATGCGGCGGCGCCTCGACCTGGCCGCCTCCCTGGTCGGTCGGCCCCAGGTGCTCTTCCTGGACGAGCCCACCACCGGCCTGGACCCGCACGCCCGGCAGGAAGTCTGGGACGTGGTGCGCCAGTTGGTCGCCGACGGCTCCACGGTGCTGCTCACCACGCAGTACCTGGAGGAGGCCGACCAGCTCGCCGACTCCATCACCGTCTTCGACAAGGGCCGCAAGGTCGCCGAAGGCCGCCCCGGTGAACTCAAGCGCCGGGTCGGCGGGCAGATCCTCCAGGTCCGGCCGAGCCTGCCCGCCGATCTGGCGCAGGTCGCGGGGATGCTCACCGAGCTGACCGGACACGCCCCGGCGCAGGACTCGGGCGTGCTCACCGTGCCCGCCGACGACCCGCTGGTCGTCGCCGCGGTCGCCCGCCGCCTGGACGGCGCCGGGATCACCGCCGACGAGCTCGGCCTGCGCCTGCCCAGCCTCGACGAGGTCTTCCTCGCGCTGACCGGACACGCGCCCACCGTCACCGCCGACCGGCCGGCCGCCGACCGGCCCGCCGCGGCCGCCTGAGCCCCGGCCCCGGCCCGCCCCGCCCCGCCCCCGCCCCCGCGCAGACTCTCCCGAGAGGTCATCCGTCATGAGCACCCAGTCCCTCAGCGCCCAGCCCCTCCCCACCCGGTCGCGCGGCGCCGACGCCGCTTCCCCGAGCCGGATCGGACCCGCGCGGACCGCGCGGCACAGCCTCGCCCTCGCCGGTCGCGGCGTCACCAAGTTCATGAAGTCGCCGATCCAGCTGGTCGACGTGGTCCTCACCCCGATCATCAGCCTGCTGATGTTCGTCTACCTCTTCGGGGACGCCATGTCCGGCGGCGACACCGACCGCTACCTGCGGCTCGTCGTCCCCGGCGTCATGGTCATGGCCGTCTTCCAAGCGAGCATCGGCATCGGCGCCTCGCTCTGCGCGGACGCCAGCACCGGGATCTTCGACCGGTTCCGCAGCATGCCGATCGCCCGCTCCAGCCCCCTGATCGGCGCCGTCCTGGCCGACCTCGTCCGGTACGTCCTGTGCCTGGCCACCGTGGCCGTCCTCGCCCTGGTCATGGGCTACCGCGTGCAGACCGGCCCGGTCGCCGCGCTCGCCGCGCTCGCCCTGCTCGTCGGCTTCGCGCTCAGCTTCTCCTGGATCTCCGTCTACCTCGGCATGCTGATCAAGAACCCCGCGTCCGTGCAGGGCCTGATGACCGTCCTGATCCTGCCGCTCACCTTCGCCAGCAACGTCTTCGTGCCCCGGGACGGCATGGCCGGATGGCTGGGGGCCTGGTCCGACGTCAACCCGGTCTCGCTGGTGGCGGACGCGGTGCGCGGCCTGCTCAACGGCGGGCCGGTCGCCGACTCGCTGTTCGGCGCCTCCGCCTGGATGGCCGGCGTGATCGTGGTCTTCTTCCCGCTGGCGGTGCGCGCCTACCGCAAGAACGCCGGATGAGCCGCGCGGACCCGAGCTCCGAGCAAGCCGGTCCGCGGTGACGAGCGCGACCGGGCGGGGTCCGCACCCACGGGGGTGGAGCGGACCCCCGCCCGGTCGTCCGCACGTCCGCACGTCCACACGTCCACACGGGCGCCCGGGTGACAGGGTGACCGGGTGACCGGGTGACCGGGTGACCGGGTGCGCCTCACGCGCCGGGTGCCGCCGACCGCAGGGTCTCCGCCTCCAGCCAGCGCAGGGCGTCCTCGCGGGAGTACGCGGCCCCCTCGTCGAAGGCCCGCTGGAACTCCTCCCGGCCCGTGGCGGCCACGATGCGCTCGACCAGCTCGCGCCACTCGGGCTCGCCCCAGTCGAAGGCACCGCGCATCACCTGGCTCATGCCGAGCGCCCGGGCCCCCTCCTCGGGAGCGCCCTCCGCCGTCCGCAGTCCGCCGAGCAACTCGGCCACCCAGGCGAGCGCGGCGCCCGCTCCCTGGCCGAAGAGGGAACCGGCCGCCTCGGGCAGCAGCGCCCTGGCCGCTACGGCGTCCCCCTCGGCGAGGCGGTTCTCGATGCGGGTGCTGACGATCAGGTCGCGGGCCAACTCCCGCAGCGCGGGGCGGCGCGCGCCCAGCGCTTCGAGCCGGTCGAGGGTGGCGTCGGACTGCGCCAGGTCACCGGCCCGGCGGTGGACGTTGGCCAGGCCCACCAGGATGTTGGCCTCCAGGCGCAGCTGTCCGCGCTCGCGGGCCTGGCGGTGCGCGGCGTACAGGTCCCGGAAGGCGCCCGCCAGGTCGCCGCTGCGGCGGCGCTCGCGGGCGAGCCGGGCCTTGCTGAGGTAGAGGTAGTCCTCGGTGCCGAGTTCGGAGCTGAGCGCCACGGTCCGTTCGAAGGTGGCGATGGCCTGCGGGTACTCGCCGCGCAGCGAGTGGTCGCGGCCGATCGGGAGCAGGCTCATCACCAGCCCCCAGCGGTCGCCGACCCGCTCGAAGCCGCGCAGCGCCTCGATCCGGGAACCGGCGCCCGTGACCAGGTCCCCCTGCTCGGTGAGGGCGAAGTCCCGGGCCAGGTGGGCGCTGGCCCGTACCCAGGGGTCGGGCGAGTCGAGCGGGTCCGCGGGCGCCGGGTCCGCGGACGGTGTGCCCGCGCGGCTCCGGCCGGCCGCGCCCGCCGGGTAGGAGGCCCGGGACATCCGCAGGAGCAGCAGGGCCGGGTGGAACTCGCGCGCGGTCGCCGAGTCGCCCTCGGCCGCCGTGCCCCCGCCGGCCTCCTCGGAGTACGGATGCGCGTGCGCGTCGAGCTGCGTGCTCATCCCCCGGATCCCCCAGTACCAGGACATCGCACCGGCGAAGCGCGCCGCCAGGTCCGTGTCCCCGGCCAGGGTGACCGTGCGCAGCGCGAGGACGAGGTTGTCGTGCTCGGCGTCGAAGACCTGGACCGCGCGCAACTGTTCGCCGGTGCGCAGCCGGGGCTCGTGCTCCTCGGCCAGCGCCAGGAAGTACGCGGCGAAGCGCCGGGCGACGGCGTCACCGGGCTCCGCCTGCGCGAGCCGGCGCGCCGCGTACGCGCGTACCGTCTCCAGCATCCGGTAGCGCGGCTCGCCCGCCCCTTCGGTGACGGTGTGCACCAGCGACTTCTCGACCAGGGCGTCCAGGACGTACGGGATGTCGGCGACCGGCAGCGAGGGGTCCGCGCAGACCGCTTCGAGGGCGGGGACGCCGGCGCCGCCCGGGAACACCGACAGCCGGCGGGCGAGGACCCGCTCGGCCTCGTCCAGCAGGTCCCAGCTCCACTCGACGAGCGCGAGCAGGGTGCGCTGGCGGGGCAGGGCGGTGCGGCTGCCCGAGGCGAGGAGGCGGAAGCGGTCGTCGAGGCGGCGCGCGATCTGGTCCACGCTCATCGAGCGGAGCTTGGCCGCGGCCAGTTCGAGGGCGAGCGGCATCCCGTCGAGGCGTCGGCAGACCTCGACCACGGGGTCGAGGCTGGCGTCGTCGAGCGTGAAGTCCGGCCGGACTCCGGTGGCCCGGTCGACGAAGAGCCGGACGGCGGGCGACCGTACGGCCTCGGCCGGGTCGGGCGATCCCGTCGGGCTGTCGAGCGGGCCGAGGTGGCACAGGGATTCGCCGGTGATGGCGAGGGCCTCGCGGCTGGTGGCGAGGATCCGCAACTCGGGCAGCTGGTCGAGGAGTTCGGCGGCGAGCTCCGCCGCCGCCTCGACGAGGTGCTCGCAGTTGTCGAGCAGGAGCAGGGCGTCGCCGCTGCCGAAGAGCCCGGCCATCCGCTCGACCGGGGTGGCCCGCTGCCCCTGGCCCGCGTCGTAGAGGCGTCCGTCGGTGGAGCTGAGGGCGCCCAGTACGGCGTCGGCCAGCTGGTCCGGTGCGCTGACGCCGGCGAGCGGCACGAACCAGACCCGGCCGCGCGCGTGGGCCCGGTCCCGGGTGGCCGCTTCGAAGGAGAGGCGGGTCTTGCCCGCGCCACCGGGTCCGACGATGGTCACGAGCCGGCCGCCGGCCAACTGGGCGGCGAGACCTTCCAGTTCGTCGTCACGGCCGACGAAGCTGGTGAGTCGGGCGGGGAGCCGGCTCGGTGCGGCTTCGGCCTGCTCGGCGGGTATCTCCAACTCGCCGCGCAGCAGGGACAGATGGACCTCCCGCAGGTCGGCCGAGGGGTCGACGCCGAGTTCGTCGCCGAGCCGCGCGCGCAGCGCCTCGTACACGGCGAGGGCGTCGGACTGCCGCCCCGCGGCCACCAGGGCCCGCATCCGCAGCCCGGCGACCCGCTCGCTCAACGGGCGTTCGGCCGCGGCCCCTTCCAGATCGGCCAGCACCTCCCCGTGCCGGCCGAGCCGCAGCTCGGCGTCGCAGCGGTCCTCGACCGCCGCGCTGCGCAGGTCGTCCAGCCGGGTCGCGACGGGACCGGCGTAGGGGGCGCCCCGCACGTCCGCGAGGGCCGGGCCGCGCCACAGCCCGAGCGCCGTCGCGAACAGCGGCCCCGCCTCCTCGGCGCGACCGGCCGCCAGGGCGCGCCGGCCCCGGGCGGTCAGCTCCTCGAAGCGGTGGACGTCCAGGTCCTCGGCCCGCAGCTCCAGCCGGTAGCCGCCGGAGGCGGACTCCACCGCCGCGGATCCGCGCAGCGGCCTGCGCAGTCGGGACACCAGCGCCTGGAGCGCGTTGGCCGCGTCGACCGGCGGTTCCTCGCCCCACAGGCCGCCGACGAGCGAGTCGACGGGCACCGTCCGGCCCTCTTCGAGGGCGAGCCGGGCGAGCAGCATCCGCAGCCGTGCCCCGCCGACCTCGACCGGCGTCCCGTCCTCGGCGAACGCCCTTACCGGCCCCAACAGTTCCACGCGCACCACGGCGGTCTCCCCCTCTGCACCGACCGGCGCTCCCGCCCCGTCGATCATCGTTCCAACGCCGGGTCAGCATCACCCACCCCGCGCGCCCGGTAAAGGACGGTCGGCGCCGGCCGTCACGTACCGACCGTCGCGGCGGGGCGACTCCTCGCCGCGCGCCCGCTTGCCGTCCCGGCATACGCTGCTGCTCGTGACGCAAGCAGACGGCGAGCTGGACAGTCTCGTGCGCCAACGGATCCGGGCCCTGCGCGTGGCGCAGGGCTGGTCCCTGGCCGAGCTGGCCGCGCGCGCCCACATCAGCCAGTCCACGCTGAGCCGGATCGAGACCGGCGGCCGCCGCCTCGCGCTGGACCAGCTCGTCACCCTCGCCCGGGCCCTGGACACCTCCCTGGACCAGCTCGTCGAGACCGCCGCCGACGACGTGGTCAGCCACCCGGTGGTCGACGCGGCGCACGGGAGCATGCGCTGGACCATGAAGGCGGACCCGGGCGTCAGCGTGGTGCGCCGGCGGATGACGGAGCCGCCGCCCGACGTCCCCGCGCGCATGCGGGCCCACCCGGGCCGCGAATGGCTGGTCGTCCTGTCCGGCACCGCGGTCCTGCTGCTGGGGAACCGGCGGGTCCGGGTGGAGACGCACCAGGCGGTGGAGTTCCCCACGATGCTGCCGCACGCCATCGGCGCCGAGGGCGGGCCCTGCGAGATCCTGGGCTTCTTCGACCGGGACGCCCGCCGCGGCCACCAGGGCGGCGACGGCACCTGAGGGGCCGGCCGCTTGCGCCTTCGGCAGCCCGCGCGGTCTTCTTCTTGCGCATACCGGGAGGCGTGCTGCCGTAACGGCACGACCCTCCTAGCGTGGCCGTCATGACCCACGCATCCCCCTCCCCTTCCCCCTCCTCCCCGTCGTCCCATGACCACACCCACACCCACACCCCTGGCCAGGGCCAGGGCCACGGCCACGCCCACACCTCCGGGCCCGCCGGCTCCCACGACCAGGCCGAGATCCTCGACCTCGACGCCGACGTGCTCGCCGAGCACACCGACTCCCTCACCGCGTGGCTGCCCGTCACGGCCGCACCGCGCCGGATCGTGGACCTGGGGTGCGGCACCGGGGCCGGCACCTTCGCCCTGCTCGCGCGCTTCCCCGACGCCCGGGTGACCGCCGTCGACGCGTCGGCCGTCCACCTGGACCGGCTGCGCGAGCGCGCCCGGGAGCTGGGCCTGGCCGACCGGGTCCGCACGGTCCGGGCCGACCTCGACGGGGAGTGGCCCGACCTCACCGGCCCCGACCTCGCCGGCCCCGAGCTGGTCTGGGCATCGGCCTCGCTGCACCACATGGCCGATCCCGGGCGCACCCTGCGCACGGTCCGCGGGCTGCTCGCGCCCGGCGGTCTCTTCGCCGTGGTCGAGCTGGCGGGCTTCCCGCGCTTCCTGCCCGCCGACGCCCCGCGGGAGCGGCCCGGCCTGGAGGACCGCTGCCACGCCGCCCTCGCGAGCCGGCACACCGAGCACCTGCCGCACCGCGGCGCCGACTGGGGCCCCGAGCTGGCCGCCGCCGGCTTCACCGTCGAGGGCGAGCGGACGATCGCGGTGCACGTCGACGGCGCCGGCAACGGGGCCGTCGGCCGTTACGCGCTCAGCAGCCTGGGCCGCCTGCGCGACGGCGCCGCCGCCACCCTCGACGCCCGGGACCTCACCGCGCTGGAGCGGCTGCTCGACACCGGGGGCCCCGGGAGCATCCTGCGCCGCGACGACCTCGCGGTCCGCACCGAACGCACCGCGTGGGCCGCGCGCGCCGGGGCGTCCGTACGACCGGCCTGACGACGGGCCCTTACGTCAGGGGCGGGCGGGTGGACCGGGCGGTCGGATCGGGCGGTCGGATCGGGCGGGGCGGATCGCGCGGGGCGGGGCTCGGCCGTGACGATATGCTGACGTTTCTTTGCTTCCGGGGGGGTGCAAGCAGGTGGAGTTCCGTCTGCTCGGATCGGTGACCATCGCGCGGGGGGCCGGGGACCTACCGCTCGGACCCGCCAAGCGGGCCAGCCTGCTGGCCGCGCTGCTGCTGCGCCCCAACCATCCCGTACCGCTGCGACAGCTCACCGACTCGCTGTGGGACGGCGAGCCCCCGGCGCGCGCCCGCAGCGTGATCCAGGGGCACGTGTCCCGGCTGCGCACCCTGCTCGACGCCGCCGAAGCGTCCACGTACGGGGTCGAGTTGGCCACCCAGGGCGCGGCGTACGTGCTGCGGATGCCGGAGGCGCTGCTGGACGCGCACCGCTTCGAGCAGCTGGTCACCCGGGCCCAGGCACAGCAGTCGGTCGCGGACGCCGTGGTCATGTACCAGGAGGCCCTGTCCCTGTGGCAGGGGCCCGCGCTGACCGGCGTGCACCCCACACCGCCGCTGCAGGCGGCCGCGGACGCGCTGGAGGAGATGCGGCTGACCACCGTGGAGCACCTGGCCGCCGGGTACGGGCGGCTCGGCGCGCACGCGCAGGCCGCGGCGGTGCTCCGCGCCGAGGCGAGCGCCCATCCGCTGCGGGAATCGCTGTCCGCCGCGCTGGTGACGGCCCTCCAGCGGGCCGGCCGGCGCTCGGAGGCCCTCGACTGCTTCCACCAGACCCGGCGCCTGCTCGCCGAGGAGCTCGGGGTCGATCCGGGCGACGAGCTGAGCGACGCCTACGCGGTGGCCCTGCGCGGCCAGCGCGGCCAGGACGGCCGGCGCGGGCCCCTGCAACAGGGGCAGGGACATGGACAGGGTTGCCGACACGACCACGAGGCCCGCCCCGCGCACACCGTCCGCACCGCGCACACCGCCCGCGCCCAGGACCACCGCGGCGAAGAGCACCGCGGCGCCGCTCCCGGGACGGCGGGCGCACCGGCCCGTACCCCGGCCCCGCCGGCCCGGTACGCCGACGCCCTCGACCTGATGCCCCGCGCGCCCCGCGGCTTCCACGGCCGCGAGGCGGAGTTGGCGCAGCTGTCGCGGGCCGCCGCCGCGGAGGCGCCGGTCTGCCTGGTCACCGGACCCGCCGGGGTCGGCAAGAGCGCCCTCGCCGTCCATTGGGCGCACCTGCACCACGAGCGGTTCCCGGACGGCCGCCTCCACGCCGACCTGCGCGGCTTCAGCGACACGGGCGAAGCCTCGGCCATCGACGTGCTGCGGGAGTTCCTGTTGGCCCTGGGCGTCGCGCCGCTGCGCGTGCCGGAGTCGGTGACCCGCGCCGCCGCCCTGTTCCGCTCCCTGACCGCCGACCGGCGCCTGCTGGTCGTCCTCGACAACGTGCGCGCCTCGGAGCAGGTGCGTCCGCTGCTGCCGGGCGGGAGCGAGTGCGTCACCGTCGTCACCAGCCGCTACCGGCTGCGCGGCCTGATCGCCTCGGACGCGGCCCGGCCCGTTCCGCTCGGCGTCCTGGGACCGCAGGACGGTACGGACCTGCTCGCCGCGGTGCTCGGCGCCGACCGGGTGCTCGCCGAGCCGGCGGCCGCCCGACGGTTGGCCGAGCTGTGCGACGGACTGCCCCTGGCCCTGCGGGTCGCCGCCGCGCGGCTGGCGGACCAGCCGTACCTGACCCTGACCGCCATGGCCGAGGAACTCTCCGACACCACGCGCAGGCTGGCCCTGCTCGACGCCGAGGACACCGGGGTGCGCGCCGCCCTGCACCTGTCGGTGCGCCGCCTCCCGGCGGCCGCCGCGCACCAGCTCGCCCACCTCGGCCGCCACCCCGGCACGCACATCGACCGCGGGGTGGCCGCGGCCCTGGCGGGCACCGGCGTCGAGGAGGCGGAGGCGGCCCTCGACCAGCTCGCCGCCGCGCACCTGTTGACGTACGGCGCGCCGGGGCGGTGGGTGCTGCACGACCTCGTCCGGCTCTACGCCCGCGACATGGAGACGGACCCGCGGGCGCTGCCGCGGCTGCTGGACCACTACATCGCGACCGGCCTCGCGGCGGCCGGGGCCGCCGAGCGCGACGGGCAGCCGTGCTTCCCGCTGCACGCCGACTTCCACGCGCCCGCCTACGTACGGGACTTCCGCGACCGCGACGAGGCGATGGCCTGGTACGCGGCGCAGCGCGAGGACCTGGCCCTGGCGGCGACGGCCGCGCACGCGGCCGCCCTGCACGACCGGGCCTGGCGGATCGCGCTGTCCCTGTGGCCGCTGATGGTGTGGCGGGTCCTCGACGGCTGGGCCCCGCTGCTCTACACGGCCCTCGACTCGGCCTGGGCCGACGCCGACCTGCACGGCCAGTCCCGGGTGCTCGCCCTCCTGGGGTGGGTGCTGACCGAGGAGGGCCTCACCGAGGAGGCCCTGCCGCACCTCGAAGCCGCCCCCCTGCTGGCCGCCCGCTCCGGCGACCGCAGCGGCCAGGCCACGGCCCTGGTCAACCTCTCCCTGGCGCAGGCCTCGCTCGGCGATCTCGACCAGGCCGCGCGGGGGTGCGTACGGGCGGCGGAGCTGGCCCGCGCGGCCGGCGACCCGACCACGGAACGCCTCGCGCTCTACCACCTCTCGCGGCACCAACTGGATTCCGGGGACTGGCACCAGGCGCTGGAGAGCACGACGGCCGCGCGGGCCGCCCACGCCCCGGACGCGCAGTCCCCCTCGCGCGTGCTGCTGCTGGCCGCGACCGGCGAGGCGCTGGTGGGTCTCGGCGAGCGGACCGAGGGCATCCGGTGCCTGGACGAGGCCGCGCGGGAGGCCGAGTCGACCGGCTTCGACGAGGGCGCGGAGCGTGCGCTCGGCGCGCTGCTCCAGCTGTCGGACGGAGAAGCGGACGCACCGGAAGCACCCGAAGCACCCGAAGCACCCGAAGAGGAGTACGTCGCGCCCGCCGCGCACGACACGGCCTACCGCAGCCGGTACGACAAGGTGCGGGCGCGCCAGAACGTACGGGCGTGATCCGGCGGGTGGTCGTCCCCCACCCGCGCCGGTGACGTCAGCGGAACGTCAGCGCGGCGTGACCACGACGCCAGCGGTCCCCGGCACAGTGGTGTCCACGCGGGAACGACTTCGCGTGACGACCGTTCAGAACCGGGGAGTTCCCTCATGCGCACCACCCGTCGCCTCCACAGCGCGAGCCGGGCCGCCATCATCGCGGCCGGTCTCACGCTGGCCCTGACCTCGTGCGGCGGTACGAGCGGGGCGGCGGCGGGCGCGGACGGGGCGAACAGGGGCCCCGGTGCGAACGGGGCGGCCTCGCCCGGCACCGCCGGCGGGGCCTCGGCGACGGGCGCGCAGGGGGCCTCCGGCGCCCCGTCGGACGGCAAGGGAGCCGGGGCGGGCACCGCCTCCCCGGCGAAGGCGGGCACGGGCACGGGTACGGGCACGGGCACCGGAGACGACGCCTACGCCTACGGCCACCCCTGCTCGGCGCGGAAGCTGACCGTCAAGGTCGGTTCCGCGCAGGGCCTCCCGGCCACCGTCCGCGTCATCACGGTGACCAACAACGGCTCCACCGCCTGCGGCCTGGCCTACCACCCGACCATCGGCTTCAGCGCGAAGGGCGCCGCGCTCGGCATCACGGCCGTCGCCCCCGACGGGCTGGGCGGCGCCCCCGCGTACCCGGTGCGCCCCGGCGCCACCGCCTACGCGGCCGTCGACCTCAACCCCGGCGGCGGGAGCGGACCGGTCGCCGACGAGATCAACGTCCTGGCCGACGCGGAGCACATGCCGAACGCGGACGGCACCAGCCTGCCGCTGACCGCGCCGGGAAAGGTCGCCGCCCCGAAGGTCGGCCTCTACCGCACCACCGCGCGGGAATCGCTCGGCACCCTCTGACCCCCTCCCGCCCCACCCCCTGATCCCTCCGGGCCCCCGACACCCCCGACGGTCCCCGGAGCCCGTGCACCCCCAGTCCGTTGACCTGGGGGTGCACGGTTTTTTCACACCGTTGCGAGGGCGCGTTCGCGCAGAGGGGTGATCCGGGTGCGGGCGGTGGGGCCGTCGTGGATCGCGTTGCTGGTGATGACGACGTACCGGCCGGTGGTGGGTGCGAGGAACAGGCTGGTCCCGGTGAATCCGTGGTGGTAGGCCACGGCGCCGCCGGCGGCCACGATCCAGCCGAGCCCCCGGTCCACCCCGGGGTCGATCTCCGCCACGGGCACCAGGCTCTCCCGCAGCCAGCCGCCGAGCACGCCGTCCGGGCCCGCCGACAGCAGGTGTTCGGCGTAGGTCGCGAGGTCCGAGGCCGGGGCGAACACCCCCGCGTGGCCGGCCACATCGCCCATCGCGGCCGCGTTCTCGTCGTGCACCGCGCCCCACAGCCGGTCGTGGGCGTCGCGGTGTTCGGTCGGCGCGACCCGCGCGGACTGCGGCAGCGGCCCGAAGGCGGTGTCCCCCATGCCCAGCTCCGCCCAGAAGGCCGCGGCGAGCCGGTCCAGCGGCTCGCCGTGGACGTGGGCCAGGGCCAGGCCGAGCAGGACGTACCCCCGGTTGATGTACCGGTGCGTGCCCGGCAGGTTCTCCAGGGGCTCCGCGCAGATCAGCTCGTGCAGCGGGCGCGCGGTCAGGTCGTACAGGTCGAAGCGGGTGGCCGCCCGCAGCCCGGAGGTGTGCGAGAGCAGGCGGCGCACGCTCACCGCGGCGCCGGGCAGGTGTCCCTCCATCGGCGGCAGGAAATCCCGTACGGGCGCGTCCAGTTCCATCAGCCCGCTCGCGACGGCGCGGCCGACGAGCGGCCAGGTCGCGGTGACCTTCGTGAGGGACGCGACGTCGTAGACGGTGTCCGCGCCCGGGCACTTCTGGTGCGTGAAGGGGGAGACGATCCCGGCCGACACCACCGTACGGTCCCCCGCGGCGGTGCCGCAGACGACGACCCCGCCCGGGGTCGCGCCGTCGGCGACGACCTCCTCCAGCGCCTCCCGCAGCCCGTGGACCTCGGCGGTCGTGAAGGGTACGGGGGCGGGCACGGGCACAGGGGCGGGTACGCCTGCGGGTGCGGGTGCGGCCTCGGTCATCTGCGCCTCCGGTGCGGTGGGTGGCCCAGGTCCCGTCGGCCTGGGCCACCCACCCTGGCGATCATCGGGACCGGGAGCCGGCAGCCGCGCCGAGCGAACGCTCCGCGTTGTCGATCAGTTCCTTGTAGGTGAGCACCTCGACCCGGGTCACGTGCGCGTTGAAGGTCCGCAGGGCTTCGTTGACCTCGCGCTCCGGGACCTCCGGCTGCGCCGCCGGATGGCCGATCAGGACGAGCGCGCTGGCCCGGCGGGTCTCGATGCCGAAGTCGGCGCGCAGCCGCTCGCGGTTCTCGTCCAGCCCGACCAGGTAGTTCACCGCCTGCCCCACGGCGTCGTGCACCTCGGCGGCCGGCACCCACGCCCCGCGGTGGCGTTTGACCAGCGGCCCGGCGAGGCTCATCGACCGCTTCAGCTCGACCACGTGGAGCGAGCCGTCGCCGCGGATCAGCGGGATGTCCACCTCGTCCCCGACGACGAGCCGCCGCTGGACCGCCTCCCCCACGTACCGGCCGCCGAAGATCCAGTGCTGGCCCTCCAGCGCCCGCTGGAGGTCGGCCTCGCGCGCGCCGCGGTCCTCGGCCACGGCGCGCAGGGCGGCCAGCTGCCGCGCGCGCCGTTGGAGTTCGGCGGCGCGCAGCGCGAGCCGGCCGTCCCGGTCGGACGCCAGCAGGGCGAGCGCCTCGGGCGAGGCGGCGATCCGGCGCGCCTCGGCCCCGGGGTCGCTCACCTCGATCCGCTCGCGCCGCAGCAGCTGCTCGATCCACAGCGCCATCTCCGCGCGCCCCCGGGGTATCCGGTAGCGCCCGGGGCGCTCCGCCGGAGCCTCCACGAACCGACCGTCCTCGCCCAGTGACCGCAGGTGTTCCAGCAGCTCCGGCGCCGTGGCGGCGGGACGCTCGGCGAGGAACTCCCCGCCCTTCATCGCCATGACCTGACCGCCCACCCACAGGGTCGTGCCCACGTAGTCCCGCAGGATGTCGCTGCGCTCGGCGCCGTCCTGGAACAGCCGGTAGCGCTCCTCGAAGTCCGGTTTCAGGATCCGCCCCTCGGCGTAGTCCACGGAGTCCTGGAGCAGGCGCACGACCTGCCACTCCCCCGCGCCGGCCGCCCTGGCGCGGGCTTCGCCGAGCAGGTCGAGGAGCGCCCGACCGCCCCTGCGCCCGCGGCCGCGCCCGCCGTTCATGTGACCGGTGACGGCGTCGACGGCCGCGCGCACGCCCTCGTCGACCGCCTCCTTCCGGACGGCGTCCAGCTGCAGTTCCAGGGCCCAATCAGCGCGGATGTCCATGTCCCGAAGGATGACGCACGGGTCTGACACCGGTCCGGCACGGGCCCGACAACGGTCCGGCACGGGCCCGACAACGCACACACGGGCGATTTCGGCCGGGCGCTGTTCGACTCCACGTCACTCGGAGAAACCGCCGTGTTCATGTCCCGCTCTTAGCGTCGGTCCGCCCGCGCCATTCATTTCCGAGGGGGACCCCCCGCATCATGCGACGCAGACCTGCCAAGACGCTGACCGTACTGGCCCTGTCCGGCGCCCTGGCGGCCTCGGCCGCCACCACCGCCAACTCGGCTCCCCAGCACGGCGGTCAGGGAGAGATCCGCAACGTCATCTACCTGCTCGGTGACGGAATGGGCCGCACCCACGTCACGGCCGCCCGCGACCGGTTCTACGGCGCCTCCGGCAAGCTGAACATGGAGACCCTGCCCTTCACCGGCGCGGTCGCCACCTACGCCGTCGAGAAGGGCAGCGACAAGCCCGCGCTCGTGACCGACTCCGCCAGCTCGGCCACCGCCTGGTCGACCGGCGTCAAGACCTACAACGCCGCGCTGAGCGTCGACTCGTACGAGAAGCGCGTCGTCACGCTGATGGAGCAGGCCAAGAAGGCCGGCTTCGCCACGGGCAACGTCTCCACCGCCGAGATCACCGACGCCACCCCGGCCGCCCAGTTCAGCCACGCGCTGCTGCGCGGCTGCCAGGGCCCGACGTACTCGGACGCCGCCTGCCTCCCCAAGAAGGAGGACGGCACGTACGAGAGCGCGCCCGCGGACAAGACGCTGGTCACGCCGATCGCCGAGCAGATCGCGCGCAACGGCACCGCCGACGTCATCCTCGGTGGCGGCCTCGCCCGCTTCGAGCCGGACGACCAGAAGTCCCTCCAGGCGCAGGGCTACCAGGTCCTCGGCAACTTCGGTGACCCCAAGCTCCCGGCCCAGACGGCCGCCAGCCAGAAGGTCGCCACCAAGACCGACCTGAGCCACGCCAACGGCAAGAAGGTCATCGGCCTCTTCAACCGCGGCAACCTCACCGTCGAGCAGGCCAAGGCCGGCCTCCCCGCGGACGCCGTGCAGAAGCAGGAGCCGACCCTCGCGGACATGACCCGCAAGTCGATCCAGCTGCTCGGCGACCGCGGCGGGTACGACAAGAACCGCAAGGGCTTCCTCCTCCAGGTCGAGGGCGCCCAGATCGACAAGCGTTCGCACGCCAACGACGCCGCCCAGACCCTGGGCGAGATCAAGGCCTTCGACGACGCGGTCAAGGTGGCCACCGACTTCGCGAAGAAGGACGGTCACACCCTGGTCGTCGTCACCGCGGACCACGAGTGCGCGGGCTTCAACATCATCGAAAAGGGCACCTACACCAACGCCGAGGCGGTCGCTCCCCCGGCCAACACGGACGCCGGCAACACCGCCAACAACAGCACCCCCTCGCGCTCCGCTTCGGGCGCCAAGGACCCGGTGCGCTCGACCGGCGCCGTCAACGGCGCGGGCTCGGGTGACGCGAAGAACTTCGCTCCCGCCACCTTCCGCACGCCGAACGACCCGGCCGGCGTCAAGGACGGCAGCCCGGACGCCAGCCTCTGGCTGACCTACCTGTCCGGCAACCACACCGGCGCCGACGTGCCGATCTTCGCCTACGGCCCGAACGGCAGCGCCTTCGCCGCGAGCCAGAACAACACCGAGCTGTACGGCAAGCTGTACCGCTCGCTGTTCGGCAAGTCGCCCCAGCAGCACTGACCCACCGAGCGAACGGCCGGGGCCGGGAGGACCATGTCCTCCCGGCCCCGGGCCGGTTCAGGAGCCTTCCGATGAGACACCTCACCCGCCGCACCGCCGGTGCGCTCGCCGCCGCGGCCGCCGTCCTCGCACTCGCCTCGGGCTGCTCCGGCGGCACGGCCGCCGACGGCGCCGAGGCCGCGGGGGACGCGGCCGGATCCGCCGCCCCCGTCGTCCTGCCCGCGCCGCGCGGCGCGCCGGCGCCGGCCGCCGTACTGGCGCACCCGGCCGCACAGGGCGAGGTCCGCGTCGAGGAGGGCCCCTTCACCGACCGGGTGAAGCTGACCGCCCTCAAGCTCACCGACAAGGCGTCCGTCACGGGCCACCTGGCGATCACCTCCGACATCAGTGACGTCCTGGCCCTGGAGGTCGGGGCGGCGTACTACGACGCGAGCGGACACCTCCTGGGGACCGCCAAGTTCCAGTACCAGGAGGAGGGCGAGGACGCGAAGGGCACCGCGCACCACGACGGTCCGCGCGCGGCCGGCGAAGGCATCGACTTCACGGTTCCCGCAGGTCAGTTCGCCGAGGTTCCGGCGAGCGCGGTGCTGTCCGTCCCGGTCCTCGTCAACGAGTAGCGGGGTCCGCGCCCGGGCCGCCGCGACGCAGCAGACCGTAGGCCCAGCGCTCGTTCAGCCCGGCGAGGAAGCCCACGCCGCCCCAGAAGAAGAAGCCCTTGATGAGGGCCCGGTGGTCCGCCGCGGACAGCGGACCGGCCCCGCAGGCGCCGTCGGGGACGGCGGGCGGGGTGAGCAGGGCCAGGATCCCGCCGGTGATGAGGACGAAGAGGGACACGGCCAGGAACCAGCCGACGACCACCCGGTACCAGCCCTCCTGGCGCATCAGCCGGGCCAGTTGAACCGGATCGCCCGGAACGTCGGGCGCCTCGTCCGCCGCCTCGTCCACAGGCGTGTCCCCGACGGCTTCCCCGGAGGTCTCCGCCGACGCCTCCGCGAGCGTGCGGGTGTCTGCGGTCCGGGTGCCCGGGGCGTCGCGCAGCCTGACGACGACGCTGAGGACCGCCCCCAGCGCCCCGCCGGAGAAGCAGACCAGGGCCTGCATGAGGGTGAGCCGTTCAGGGCAGCCGAGGGCCGACCCGAACAACGGCGGCAGCGCCTCGGCCGCGACGAGGGCCAGCACGAGGGCCACGGGGCTGAACAGCACCCCCACGGAGAGGCCCGTGTTCAGCCCCCGCGCCCCCGCGAGCACCGCGTCCGCCGCCAGTGCGCGCGCAGCGGCGTCGGCCTCCACCCGGAGCACGTCGGTACGGGGCGCGGGTACGGGCGGGGCCGTCGCCTCCACCGCCTCCGCGGTCTCCGCCATCTCCGCGGTCTCCGCCGTCTCCGCCGTCTCGCGCAGGGCCGTACGGACCGCGTGCTCCAGCTCGCGACACACCGCTGCCCGGGTGCGCTGCTCGAAGGACCGCTGGGCCGCCCGGTGGAGGCGCTCGACGCGGGCGTACCGCACCGGCGCCGCACGCCGCAGGCGCCGTAGCCCGGGGTCCTCCTCGCCGAGGCCCAACGCGGCGGCCAGCGAGCGGGGTTCGACCTCGGCCGCCCCCAGCAACCACGCCCCGACGCGCCGCACCCACCCCTGGCGCTCCTGTTGTTGACGCATACCCGTCAGATTACGGTCCGCCGCGTCCGCCCGGGCCGTCGTGTCCGCCCGGGCCGTCGTGTCCGCCCGGGCCGTCGACCGCGGTCACTCCCCCGCGGCGCAGCGCACGTCCTCGGCCGGGCGGTGGCCGGTGGTCAGGAAGTCGGTCACCGCGCGGTCGCCGCAGGCGTTGCCGTTGCCCAGGTAGACGCCGTGGCCCCCGTGGTCGACGGTGATCAGGCGGGCCCGGTCGCCGAAGGCCGCGCGCATCTCGAGAGCCCCGAAGTAGGGGGTGGCGGGGTCGCGCAGGTTCTGGATCATCAGCACGTTGGAGGGGCCCCGGTCGGTGATCCGGGTGGGCTTGTCGACCGGTGCGTCCTTCCAGAAGGCGCAGGGGGTGATGTTCGCGGGCATCCCGGCGGTGAGCGGGTGGGCCGCCCGGTCGGCGGCCGTGGCGCGGGCGTAACCCTGCACGTCACCGGGCCACTTCACGTCGTTGCAGATCACCGCGACGGCGATCGCCGCGTCCTCGTCGCGCAGCGGCTGTGCCAGTTCGGGCGGCAGGACCGGGGTCGCGGCCGGGTCCTGGGCCTGCCGGACGAGCCGGGCGAGGCCCGGGAAGGCCGCGTCACCGTAGAGGGCGTTCTGCAGGGCCTGGCGCAGCAGGTTCCCGGTGAGGGGCACCCCCTCGGTGGTCGAGGCCCTGGGCGTGCGGTCGAGCGTGGCGGCCAGGGCGAGGAAGAGCGGGCGCACCTCCTCGGGGCGCTCGGCGAGCCGCAGGCCCTCGGCCGTGCGGGCCGGATCGGCGGCCCAGGCCGCGAAGTCGGGGAACCGGTCGTCGGCCCCCTGCGCCATGTTCGCGAGCCAGCCGCGCGCCACCCGCGCCGGGTCGGGGTCACCGCTGCTGTCCAGCACCCAACGGTCGGTGCGCTGGGGGTACTCCTGGGCGTAGACCGCGCCGACGTAGCTGCCGTAGGAGGTCCCCCAGGCCGACAGCTTCCGCTCGCCCAGGGCCCGGCGCAGCCGGTCCATGTCCCGGACCTGGTTGGCGGTGGTGAAACTGCGCAGCACCGCACCGCCGTTGGTCCGGCAGGCCTCGGCCACCCGGCGGGCGCGGGCCACGTTCTCCTCGATGCCGCCGTCCGCGCCCGGCCAGCCCCGCAGGGTGCTGAGCCGGCGGTCCTCGGGGGCCAGTCCGCAGCTCGCGGTGGTACTGGCGCCCACGCCGCGCGGATCGAGGCCCACCAGGTCGTATCCGCCCGCGAGCTCCTTCCGCAGCGCCTCGCCCTTCTGCGTCAGCCGCTGCACCCCGGAGCCGCCCGGCCCCCCGGGCAGCGTCAGCAGCGTGCCGCGGCGGGCGGCCGGCCGGTCGCTGCGGAGCCGGGAGACCGCCAGCGAGAGCTGCTGCCCGGCCGGGTCGCGGTAGTCGAGCGGGACGGGCAGCTCGGCGCACTCCTGCCCGGCGGGTCCACCGGGGCGCTCGCAGAGGTGCCACGCAAGCGCGGGGACCCCGGCGCTCTCCGCCGTGGCCTGCGCACCCGCTCCGACCTCCCCGATCGCCGCGTCGGCCCGCGGGGCGAAGGCCACGGTCAGGGCGGCTGCGGCGGTCACGGCGGAGAGGGCGAGAGCGGCGCTGGTGCGGGTGTAGGTCGTCATGCGCACAGCCTGGTCGGCCGGAGCCCGCCGTCCCATCCGGCAGGCGTGACGGCCGGGGTGGGGCTAGCCCCCGGGGGAACCCTTCGGGGTCGCCCCGGGAATGCCGGCCGTGGCGCGGTCCCCGGCCGTCGGCGGTCCGTCAGAGGTCGAACTCGTGCGGGGGCAGGCCCAGTGCGAAGCACGCCTCGCGGACGACGGCCTGCTCGGTCTTGTCGAAGTCACCATCGGCGCCGCCGATGACGATGCCGATCTGGATGACCGCGCGCGCCTCCGCGGGCTTCTTCTTCGCCTTGGCTATCTCCTGCATGACGCTGACCTTGCCGAAGTCGAAGTCGGCGGTCAGCTTGTCCAGGTTCTCGTCGAAGCGCCGGCGCAGGTCGTCGGCCGGGAAGTTCTGGAGCACCTCGTTCGTCGCGATCAGCTGGGCCACGCGCTGGCGTTCGGCGGCGTCGATCGTGCCGTCGGCCGCGGCCACGAGTGCGCACATTGCCATGCTGGAGTCCCTGAACGCCCCGCTCTTGAGGTCGTTCCGCTTCGCCACCAGCTGCGTCTGCATCGTCGCGGCGGAATCCTTGACGCGGTCCCACAGGGCCATTTCTGTCTCCTTATGTCATAGATCGGCACCCGGACAACGGACGGGACCTCCCGTCCGTGCCCGGCCCGCCGATCTCGTCCACATCGGCCGAATCCCTCCGCTTCGGCCGATGGCGCACTACGCGGGCAGCGCCATGACCAGGACCGGGGCGGTGGTGGGGCTCGTGGAACCACCCGCCGGTTCGACGGTGAGCCCGATCGCCGTGGCGTCCCGCACCGCCCCGTCCAGGAGCAGCGCGTGGCCGCCGCCCAGCAGCCCGGCCGACCGCATGGAGCCGTGCTCCGAGAACCACAGCTGGTACGTCGTCCCCGCGGGCGTCGCCGGCAACTGCGGCGCCAGCACCACCGCTTGGTCGCGGGCGGCCGAGGTGACGACGGTGACCCGGGCCCCGGTCGCGGTCCGGCCGGTGGCGGTTCGGGCGTCCGGCGCCGCCAGCACGGCGGCGAGCGCCGCGCCGCGCGCCCCGGCCCGCTCGGCGTCCTGCTGTACGGACTCCCGCACCCGGTCGGCCCGTTGGGCCCGCTCGTGCTGGTCCAGGGCGAGCGCCCCGAAGGTGACGGCGGCGGCGACGCTGGCCGCGATCACGAAGACCCCGCCGCGCCGCCGGATCAGGGTGACGAGCTCGGCGTACCGTCCCGGCGCCGGTACCCGGGGCGGGAGTTGGCGCACGAGGTCGATGCGGTCCAGCACCAGCGCCTTCAGCTCGGGCGGCGGGGTCACGGCGGCCGCCGACGCCAGCCGGGCAGCGGTCGCGGCGAATTCCCGCACCTCCTGGGCACAGGAGGTGCAGTGGTCGAGGTGCCGGGTGAAGGCGTGGCGCTCGTCGGGGCCCAGCGCGTCGAGCGCGTACGCACCGGTGAGGGCGTGCGGGTCTTCGGTCTTCACGTGGTCACCCCCATGCAGTCGCGCAGCCGGATCAGTCCGTCGCGCATACGGGTCTTGATGGTCGGGAGCGGGGTCTGCAGGGTCTGCGCCACTTCTCGGTAGGTCAGGCCCTGGTAGTAGGCCAGCGTGACGGTCTCGCGCTGGAGCTCGGTCAGCCGGCGCAGGCAGCGGCGCACCTGCTCGCTCTCCAGCCGGGTCTCCACCTGCTCGCTGACCTCGTCGAAGGGGGGTGTCAGCGAGCCGAGGGCGTCCTTGTGGTCGCGGTTCGCGGCCGCCTGCGCGGAGCGCACCCGGTCCACGGCACGCCGGTGCGCGAGGGTGGCCGCCCAGGTCATGACGGAGCCCTGGGCGCTCTGGTAGCGGGCCGCCCCGCGCCAGATCTCGATCATCACCTCCTGGGTCACCTCCTCGGACTGCGCGCGGTCCCGCAGGACCTTGAGGACGATGCCGAAGACCGGTCCGGCGATCACGTCGTAGAGGGCGGCGAAGGCGTCCTGGTCGCCGAGCGCGACCCGGGCCATCAGTTCCGCCGGGTCGGGCCGGACGGACCGCTCGTGGCGGTCTCCCTCGCCGCTGCCGAGGCGCACCGGTTGGCTCACCGCTCCGCCCTCCTTCGATGGATCGCTTGCATGGGCAGTCCTTCGCGCCGCACGGCATGGGTGGTGGCACCCCGGGTCACCTGTTCTTCGGAGCCGGAGCCCGAACGGATTGGCCCACCGCCCCACGGATCCGGCCACCGCCCCACGGATCGGCCCGGCCGCGACCCGGCCCACCCGCGACCCGGCCCACCGCGCGATCCGACCCGCCCGCGTCAGCACCCCGGCCCGCGCGCCCGGCGTCAACGTCCGGTCCGTCGCTCGCTCCACCGGGTGATCCCGCGGGCCCGACCAATCCGGGCGCCCCGGGGCGCCGAATCCCCCACGTGACCATCGACCGATCAGCCGTGAAGCGCAGCGCCCTCGCCGCGCTGAGCGGCCTGCTGTCCGGATATACGGCGCTGGCCGTCGCCGAACTGATCGCCTCGTTCGTGCGGCCCCAGGCGGGGCCGGTCACCGCCGTCGGCGGTGCGGCCATCGACCGCACCCCCGCCCCGGTCAAGGACTTCGCGATCCGGCACTTCGGCAGTGACGACAAGCTCGTCCTCCAACTCGGCATCGTCGCGACGCTCGGCCTGCTGGCCCTGCTGCTCGGCTGGTTCGCCCTGCGCCACCGGCGCGCCGGCGCCGCCGGGGTGCTGCTCTTCGGCGTGCTCGGCGCGGCGGCCGCCCTCACCCGCCCCGACGCGTCCGGTCCGCTCGACGCGCTGCCCTCGCTGGTGGGCGCGGCCGCCGGGGCCGCGGCCCTGTACCTGCTCATCGGGCGGCTGCCGCGGCCAGCGACCGGGGCCGGTGCGACCGGGCCCGGTGGGGCCGGGGCAGCGGGCCGGCTCGACCGGCGCGGGTTCCTGCTCGTCGCCGGGGCCACCGCCGTCGTGGCGACCGGTGCGGGCGCGCTCGGGCGGACCCTGGGCGCGCGGCGCGGGCAGGGGGCGGTGGCCTCCCGGGCCGCCGTCCGGCTGCCCGCTCCGGCGTCACCGGCGGCGCCGGTACCGGCCCGGGCCGCCCTGCGGATCCCCGGGATCAGCCCCTTCACCACCCCCAACGCCGACTTCTACCGCGTCGACACCGCCCTGGTCGTACCGAAGGTCGACACCGACACCTGGCGGCTGCGGTTGCACGGCAAGGGCGTGTCCCGCCCCCGCACGTACTCCTACCAGGAGCTCCTCGGCCGGGACCTGATCGAGCGGGACGTCACCCTCACCTGCGTGTCCAACGAGGTGGGCGGACCGTACGTCGGCACCGCGCGCTGGCTCGGCGTCCGGCTGGCCGACCTGCTCCGCGAGGCGGGCGTACGGCCCCCCTCGCGCGGCGGCCCGGCCGACCAGCTGGTGGCCCGCTCCGTCGACGGGATGACCCTGGGCAGCCCGGTCGAGGACGTCATGGACGGCCGTGACGCGATGCTCGCGGTCGGCATGAACGGGGAACCGCTCCCCTTCGACCACGGCTTCCCGGTCCGCATGCTCGTCCCCGGCCTCTACGGGTACGTGTCCGCCTGCAAGTGGATCCAGGACATCGAGCTGACCACCTTCGACGCCTACGACCCCTACTGGGTCCGCCGCTCGTGGGCCCGGCGCGCGCCGATCAAGACCCAGGCGCGGATCGACACCCCCAAGCCGTTCGCCCGGCCGCCGGCCGGGACGACGGTGATGGTCGGCGGGGTCGCCTGGGCCCAGCACCGCGGCATCCGCCGCGTGGAGGTGCGGATCGACGACGGTCCGTGGCAGGACGCCGACCTCGCGGACCAGGACACCGTCGACACCTGGCGGCAGTGGTCCTTCCCCTGGCGGACCACACCCGGCGGCCACACCCTCACCGTCCGCGCCACCGACGGCGCGGGTCATCTGCAGGGCGAACGACGCACCCCGACCATCCCCGACGGAGCGGACGGCTGGCACAGCGTCTTCGTCACCCCCGGCTGACCCCGGGGCACCGACCACCCCGACCCACCCCGATCCGTCCGGCACCACCTCATGAGTGACCGCTACACCACCTTGGAGAACGCAATGAGCACGCTTCGTTTCCGCCGTACCGCTCTCGCCGTCGCCACCGCGGCCGTCCTGCCCTTCGCCCTGGCCGCCTGCTCCTCGGACTCGAACAAGGACAGTGCGTCGGGTCCGGCCGCCGACTCGCAGAGCGCGGCCGCCAGTTCGCCCGCCATGAACGACTCGATGGGCACGGACAAGCCGTTCGGCCCGGCCTGTGCGGGCGTACCCGCCACCGGCGCGGGCAGCTTCGACGGCATGGCCAAGGACCCGGTCGCCACGGCCGCCTCCCACAACCCGGCGCTGTCCACGCTGGTCGCCGCCGTGAAGCAGGCCGGACTGGTCGACACCCTCAACAACGCGAAGGGCATCACCGTCTTCGCGCCGACCAACGACGCCTTCGCCAAGATCCCGAAGGCCGACCTGGACAAGGTCCTCGCGGACAAGGCCCAACTGACGAAGATCCTCACCTACCACGTGGTGGGCGAGAAGCTCACGCCGAAGCAGCTGGAGAACGGCTCCTTCGACACCCTGGAGAAGGGCAAGATCACCACCACCGGCTCCGGCACCTCCTACCAGGTCAACGACACCTCCACCGTCGTCTGCGGCAACGTCCCGACCGCCAACGCGACCGTCTACATCGTCGACACCGTCCTGATGCCCAAGTAGCAGCCGGGGGACGGACCCCGCAGGGAACCGAGCGCACCCTCGGGGCCGGTCGCCATCAGCGGCGACCGGCCCTGAGGCATGCCGTCACCCGCTAGGGTTTGCGTGGGTATCGCACGGGGTCGGGGAGGGCCGGGGCGGATGAGTCGTCGTTCCAGTGGACTGGTCGGGATCTGGGCCGAGGCCCAGCGCCAACAGCAACGCTCGCAGGCCATGCAGCAGCGGGAGCGAGATCGCCAGCAGCGGGCGCTGGAGCGCGATACGGCCCGCGGGCTGCGCGAGCAGAAGGCGGCCTACCGCCAGTACCGGGACGCCGAGGCACGCCGACTCACCGAGGGTCTGGAAGCCCAGGTCGCCGCCCTCCAGGGGCTGCTCGGCCAGGGCTGCGCCGCACCCGCCTTCCGGATCGCCACGCTACGCCGGCCCGAGCAGGTCGAAGCCTTCAATCCGGGGGAGCTGGCGCGTCCCGTGCCGATGCCGGAGCCGCACCAGTTCCCCGTGCAGACCGGCTGGGGGATCGGGGCGGGTCGCCGGGCGCAGGCCGAGGCCGACGCGCACGCCCGGTACACGCAGGCCTGGCACGCGGCCCAGGCCGCCGAGGTGCAGCGCCAGCAGCAGCTCGCCGCCTACCGCGCCCAGTACGACCGGTGGGCGGGCGGACAGCTCGGGGAGGTCCGCGCGCACAACACCGGGATCGCCGAGCTGGCGGCCTCGCTGCGCGCCGGGGACCCCGAATCCGCCGTCGAGTACTTCTCGGCCGCGCTGTACGCGTCCTCGGGCTGGCCCGAGGAACTGCCGCGCGCGCTGAGCGCCGCCTATGACCCCGGGGCCCGCCAACTGGTCCTGGACTGGGAGCTCCCGGGCTTCGACGTGGTGCCGACCGCGAAGTCGGTGCGGTACATGCCGAGCACGGACCAGGACAAGGAGTCACCGCTCCCGGTGGGCCAGCGCCGGGCCGTGTACCGCGATCTGCTGGCGCAGTGCGCCCTGTTGGTGCTGCGGGACCTGTTCGAGGCGGACGAGTTCGGCGCCCTGGAGTCGGTGGCCCTCAACGGCTACGTGGACGACCACGACCCGGCGACGGGCCGCCCGGCCCAGATCTTCCTGGCCACGGTGATGGCGACCCGCCCCTCCTTCGCCGCCCTCCACCTGGCCCAGGTCAATCCGGTCGACTGCCTGACCGGAGCGCTGCGCGGTCAGCTGTCGACCCGTCCGGACGCGCTGACCGCCGTACGTCCGGCCCGCACGCCGCAGGACGTCGGCTCGGGCGTGGTCACGCACGGCAGCGGTCAGGACGGCGGTGACGGGGAGCCCGATCTGTTCGCCATGGATCCCATCGAGTTCGAGGCCCTGGTCGCCGAGCTGTTCCGGGCCATGGGGATGCGGGCCGTGATGACCACGCGGTCCAACGACGGCGGCGTGGACGTCGAGGCGACCGACCCGACCCCCATCCGCGGCGGCTCGATCGTGGTGCAGGTCAAGCGGTACCGCAACACCGTGCCGCCGACGGCCGTGCGCGACCTGTACGGCACGGTCCAGGGGGCGGGAGCCAACAAGGGCGTCCTGGTGACCACTTCGGGCTTCGGGCCCGGGTCGCACCATTTCGCCCAGGGCAAGCCGCTGGAGTTGGTCTCCGGGCCGGAGCTGGTGGACCTGCTGCACCGCCACGGCCTGCGCGGCCGCCTCGGGGACGGTGGCCGTCCGACCGCGTCCGTGCCCGCCCAGCGCGACGCCACCCGGCACGACGTCGCCGCCGCGCCCACGACCGCCTCCGCCTCCGCCGAGTACAACGTCCTCGGCATGTCCTGGTCGGGCCCGGTCATGCTCGACGTGTGCGCGCTCGTCTGCCAGGGGACCCGCGTGCTCAGTGACGAGCACTTCGTCTTCTTCAACAACCACAGCACGCCGGACGGTTCGGTACGCAGCCGCACCCACACCCCGCCGGACCGGGCCGCGATCGAGGTGGCCTTCGACTCCCTCCCCGACCGCGCCGACCGGCTGGTCCTGGTCGCGGCAGTGGACACCGAGGCCCATCCGCACGCCGATCTGTCCGGCTTCGCCGCCGCACGGATCCGGCTGCTCGGCAGCGACGGATCGGAGATCGACCAGCTGGAGGTGTCCGACGGACGCCCCGGGGAGACCGCTCTGGTGCTGGGGTCCTTCCGCCGACGAGCCGGCGGCGACTGGTCCTTCGTGGCGGGCGGCAAGGGATACCCGGGCGGCCTGGCCGCCCTCGTGCACGACTTCGGGATCGCCACGGAGTGACGGCCCGGGCCGCCCCAACAGGGGCTGCCCGAGCGGCTGTTTCACGTGAAACACCGCGTTTCACGTGAAACAGTTCATTCGTTTCACGTGAAACCCCCGACCAGCGGACCAAGATCGACTCGCACGTACCCTCCCTGCCATGGACAACAACGCCCCCTTGAACAAGCTCGCCGTCATCGTCGGCTCCACCCGCGAAGGCCGCTTCGCCCCGAACGTCGCCGCATGGTTCACCGCGCTCGCCACCGAGCACTCGGGCTTCGAGGTCGACGTCATCGACGTGGCCGCGCTGGAGCTCCCTGCCGCCCACCCGAACTGGGGCACCCCGCGCACCCCCGCGCTGGAGGAGCTGTCCGAGCGCCTCATCGCGGCGGACGCGTTCGTCGTCATCACCCCCGAGTACAACCACAGCTACCCGGCCCACCTGAAGCACTTCCTCGACCTGCACACCACCCAGTGGCACGCCAAGCCGGTCGCCTTCGTCTCCTACGGCGGCGTCTCCGGCGGTCTGCGGGCCGTCGAGCACCTGCGCCAGGTCTTCGCCGAGCTGCACTGCGTCACGATCCGGGACTCGGTCAGCTTCCACGGCGCCTGGGACCACTTCGCCGAGGGCGGCCAGGCCCATGACCCGCAGGGGGCGGCCGGCGCCGCGAAGACCCTGCTGGACCGACTGACCTGGTGGGCCACCACCCTGCGCGAGGGCCGCACGACCCGCCCGTACAGCTCCTGATCCGCCGCCGCACGCCGACGGGTCCGGACCGCGCCGCGGTCCGGACCCGTTCGCGGAGCGCCCTGTTCAGCCGGCCAGGGCCTTCAGGGCGATGTTCAGCTCCAGGA
The DNA here is from genome assembly GCF_044759975.1 of Streptomyces sp. NPDC098789. Taxonomy (NCBI): domain Bacteria; kingdom Bacillati; phylum Actinomycetota; class Actinomycetes; order Kitasatosporales; family Streptomycetaceae; genus Streptomyces; species Streptomyces sp. NPDC098789. Next base: position 133,561 of record NZ_JBIWAJ010000022.1, on the reverse strand, counting down.
CGTTGACCCGGGGTTCTCCCATGAAGCCCAGGGTGCGGCCCTCGGTGTGCGCGGCGACGAGCTGCTCCACCTTGGCCACCGGAAGGTGGTTCTTCGCGGCGATCCGGCGGACCTGGAGGGCCGCGTAGGCCGGGGAGATCGCCGGGTCCAGGCCGGAGCCCGAGGAGGTCACGGCGTCGGCGGGGACCTGCGCGAGCGTGGGGGTGAACCCGGGGGCCGTGTTGTCCTCGATGACCTTCTGCTGGGCCTCGCGGACCGCCTTGACCAGGTCGGGGCTGTCGGCCGCCTTGTTGGAGGCACCGGAGACCAGCAGCGCGTACTGGGTGTTGATGGTGTTCTGGCCCAGCCCGGCCGCGGGCCGGGACTGGAACCAGCGGAGGTCGTCCCCGTAGCCCTGCCCGATGACGGAGGAGCCGACGACGGCGCCGGTGTGGTCCTTGACCTCGGAGCCGTTGGCCTGGTCGTGGAAGGCCGCTTGGGCGATGCCGGTGACGGCGAGGGGGTAGAGGACCCCGCAGATCACGGTCAGAACGAGGAGGGCGCGGAGGCCCGCGCCGATCAGGCGCGCGGTGTTGCCTACTGCGTTGTTCATGACTGATCAGCCGATTCCGGGGATGAGGGTGATGAGCATGTCGATGAGCTTGATGCCGATGAAGGGGGCGATGAGGCCGCCCACTCCGTAGAGGCCGAGGTTGCGCCGGAGCATCTTGTCGGCGCTGGTGGGTCGGTAGCGGACGCCCTTGAGGGCGAGCGGGACCAGAGCGATGATGATCAGCGCGTTGAAGATGACCGCGGAGAGGATCGCGGACTCGGGGGAGGCCAGGCCCATGACGTTGAGCTTGTCCAGGCCCGGGTAGACCACCGCGAACATGGCCGGGATGATCGCGAAGTACTTGGCGACGTCGTTGGCGATCGAGAAGGTGGTCAGTGCTCCTCGGGTGATGAGGAGTTGCTTGCCGATCTCGACGATCTCGATGAGCTTGGTGGGGTTGGAGTCCAGGTCCACCATGTTCCCGGCCTCCTTGGCGGCCGAGGTTCCGGTGTTCATGGCCACGCCGACGTCGGCCTGCGCGAGCGCGGGAGCGTCGTTGGTTCCGTCGCCCGTCATCGCGACGAGCTTGCCGCCCGCCTGTTCGCGCTTGATCAGGGCCATCTTGTCCTCGGGCGTCGCTTCCGCGAGGAAGTCGTCGACACCGGCCTCTTCGGCGATGGCCTTGGCGGTGAGCGGGTTGTCACCGGTGATCATGACGGTCTTGATGCCCATGCGCCGCAGCTCGTCGAAGCGTTCGCGCATGCCCTCCTTGACCACGTCCTTGAGGTGGATGACACCCAGGATCCGGGCACCGCGCTCGTCCTCGACCGCGACGAGGAGCGGGGTGCCGCCGGCCTCGGAGATGCGGTTGGCCAGGAGATCGGCGTCGTCGCTGACGTGTCCGCCCTGCTCCTTGACCCAGGCGATGACGGATCCGGCGGCGCCCTTGCGGGTCTTCCTGCCGTCCACGTCGACGCCGGACATCCGGGTCTGGGCGGTGAAGGCGATCCATTCGGCGTGGTCGAGTTCGCCCTGGTGGCGTTCGCGCAGGCCGTACTTCTCCTTCGCCAGGACCACGATCGAGCGGCCCTCGGGGGTCTCGTCGGCGAGGGAGGAGAGCTGGGCGGCGTCGGCGAGCTCGGCCTCGGTGGTGCCCTTGACGGGGACGAACTCGCTGGCCTGACGGTTGCCGAGGGTGATGGTGCCCGTCTTGTCCAGCAGCAGCGTCGAGACGTCGCCGGCGGCTTCGACCGCGCGCCCGGACATGGCCAGGACGTTGCGCTGCACGAGCCGGTCCATGCCCGCGATGCCGATCGCGGAGAGCAGCGCCCCGATGGTGGTGGGGATCAGGCAGACCAGCAGTGCGGTGAGCACGATCATCGACTGCTCGGCGCCCGCGTAGATCGCGAAGGGCTGGAGGGTGACGACCGCGAGCAGGAAGACGATGGTGAGCGAGGCCAGCAGGATGTTGAGGGCGATCTCGTTCGGGGTCTTCTGCCGGGCCGCGCCTTCGACGAGGGCGATCATGCGGTCGATGAAGGTCTCGCCGGGCTTCGTGGTGATCTTGATGACCACACGGTCGGAGAGGACCTTGGTACCGCCGGTGACCGCACTGCGGTCACCGCCCGACTCCCGGATGACGGGGGCCGATTCACCGGTGATCGCGGACTCGTCGACGGAGGCGACGCCTTCGACGACGTCACCGTCGCCGGGGATGATGTCGCCGGCCTCGCAGACCACGAGGTCACCGATCCGCAGCTCGGTGCCGGGGACCTGCTCCTCGACGGTTCCGCTGAGGCGGCGGGCGACGGTGTCGGTCTTGGCCTTGCGCAGGGTGTCGGCCTGGGCCTTGCCCCGGCCCTCGGCGACGGCCTCGGCGAGGTTGGCGAAGATCGTGGTCAGCCACAGCCAGGCCGTGATGGCCCAGCCGAACCAGTCGGTCGGGTTCCCCAGGGCCAGCACGGTGGTGACGACCGAACCGATCAGCACCACGAACATGACCGGGGACTTGACCATCACCCGCGGATCGAGCTTGCGGACGGCGTCCGGGAAGGACTTCAACAGCTGCGCCGGGTCGAAGAGGCCGGCGCCGACCCGCCCTTGCTCCGGCGCGTGTCCGGTGGGGGCGTCCTGGTGCGGTGCCCGCGTGGGCGTGGGGGTGGGGGTGGCGGTGCTCATGAGGCGAGCCCTTCGGCGAGCGGGCCCAGCGCCAGGGCCGGGAAGTAGGTCAGTCCGGTGATGATGATGATCGTGCCGACCAACAGGCCCGCGTAGAGCGGCTTGTCGGTGCGCAAGGTGCCCGCCGTCTCCGGGACCGGCCGCTGCTCGCCCAGCGAGCCCGCCAGTGCAAGGACGAACACCATCGGGAGGAAGCGGCCCAGCATCATGGCGAGGCCGATGGTGGTGTTGAACCACGGGGTGTCGGCGCTCAGCCCCGCGAAGGCGGACCCGTTGTTGTTGGCGCCCGAGGTGTAGGCGTAGAGGATCTCGGAGAAGCCGTGCGCCCCGGCGTTGGCCATCGACTCCCGCGGCCCGCTCAGCGCCATCGCCAGCGCGGTGAACCCGAGGACCAGCACGGGGGTGATGAGGATGTAGCAGGCGGCGAGCTTGATCTCGCGGGTGCCGATCTTCTTGCCGAGGTACTCGGGGGTCCGGCCGACCATCAGGCCGGCGATGAACACCGCGATGATCGCCATGACCAGCATGCCGTAGAGGCCGGAACCGACACCGCCGGGCGCGATCTCGCCCAACTGCATGCCGAGCAGCTGGATGCCGCCGCCGAGCCCGGTGTAGGAGGAGTGGAAGGAGTTGACCGCGCCGGTCGAGGTCAGCGTGGTGGCGACCGAGAAGATCGCCGAACCACCGATGCCGAAGCGGGTCTCCTTGCCCTCCATCGCGCCGCCCGCGGCCTGCAACGCCGGTCCGTGGTGCGCGAACTCGGTCCACATCATCAGCGCGGTGAAACCGAGCCAGATCACGGCCATCGTCGCCAGGATCGCGTAGCCCTGGCGCAGACTGCCGACCATCCGCCCGAAGGTCCGCGTCATCGCGAAGGGGATGAGGAGGATCAGGAAGATCTCGAAGAGGTTGGAGAAGGGGGTCGGGTTCTCGAAGGGGTGGGCGGAGTTGGCGTTGAAGTAGCCGCCGCCGTTCGTTCCGAGCTCCTTGATGACCTCCTGCGAGGCCACCGCGCCGCCGTTCCACTGCTGCGTGCCGCCCATGAACTGGCCGACCTGGTGGATGCCGGAGAAGTTCTGGATGACCCCGCAGGCGACGAGGACGAGCGCACCGATCACCGAGATCGGCACCAGGATGCGGACGGTGCCGCGGACCAGGTCCGCCCAGAAGTTGCCGAGGTCACCGGTGCGGGAGCGCGCGAAGCCCCGTACGAGGGCCACCGCGACGGCCATGCCGACCGCCGCCGAGACGAAGTTCTGCACCGCCAGCCCACCGGTCTGCACGACGTGGCCCATGGCCTGTTCGCCGGAGTACGACTGCCAGTTCGTGTTCGCCACGAAGGAGACGGCCGTGTTGAAGGCCTGGTCCGGCTTGATCGAGGCGAAGCCGAGCGAGCCGGGGAGCACGCCCTGCAACCGCAGCAGACCGTAGAGGAACAGGACGCTCACGCCGGAGAAGGCGAGGACGGCACGCAGGTAGGCGGGCCAGCGCATCTGCGCGGACGGGTTCGCGCCGATGGCCCTGTAGATCCACTTCTCCGGCTTGTAGTGCTTCTCGGAGGAGTAGACGCGGGCCATGTAATCGCCCAGCGGGCGGTAGGCGAGGGCCAGCGCGGCGACGAGCGCGAGGAGCTGGAGCACCCCGGAAAGAACGGGACTCATCGGGGCTAGAACCTCTCCGGGAACACGAGGGCTATGACCAGATAGCCCAGCAGCGCGACGGCGACCAGCAGGCCGACGATGTTTTCGACGGTCACAGCTTGGCCACCCCCTTGGCGACGAAGGCCACCAGCGCGAAGAGCGCGACCGTGGTGACGACGAAGGCCAGATCGGCCATCGTGAGCTCCTGAGGGTTCCGGGGACGACTTTCGGACACCTCCGAGTGGAACCCCTGGAACGCCCTCCCGCGCACGTCCTTGACGGGCCCCATACGCCCCCGTAGGCGGCTTTTACGCCTCTCTAACGCCTGAGCCCGACGCCCGGCCCGACACCCGGCCCGACCCGTGGTCCGACACCCGGCCCGACCCGTGGCCGGACACCCGGCCCGACCCGTGGCCCGACGCCCGTCCCGGGCCCGCCCGGGGCACCCGCACCACCACCAGGCTCGTGTCGTCGTCGGTGTCCCCGGTGACCTGCGACAACAGCTCGTCCGCCATCGTCTCCACGGGCCCGGCCCCCACCCGCTCGGCCGCCCGCCGCAGCGCGGCCAGGCTCCGCTCCATGGCGACGTGCCGCCGTTCCACGAACCCGTCCGTGTACAGCAGCAGGGTGTCCCCGGGCCGCAGGCGCAGCTCCGCCTCCTCGTAGCCCGCCCCCGCCACGGCCCCGAGCAGGATGTTGTGCGGTGCCTCCAGGACCGCCGCCCGCCCCTCTCGCAGCAGCATCAAGGGCGGGTGGCCCGCGCCGGCCCAGCGCAGCGAACCCGTCCGCGGGTCGTACACCGCGCACACCGCCGTGGCCGTGGGCCCGCCCCGGGTGCCCAGGGTGACCTCGTTGAGCCAGGCCATCAGGGCGCCCGGATCCGCGCCGGTCACCGCGAGCCCGCGCAGCGCGTTGCGCAGCACGACCATGCTGGTCGCCGCGTCGATGCCGTGCCCCGCGATGTCCCCGACCGCGAGCATCGCCCGGCCGTCCGGCAGGGCCAGTACGTCGTACCAGTCGCCGCCGACCAGGTAGTCCTGGGCGGCGGGCCGGTAGCGCGCCGCGATGTCCAGGCCGCCGGCCGGTTCCGTGACCGAGGGCGCCTCCGGCACGATCGCCCGCTGGAGCCGGAGCACGAACAGGGCCCGCGCCGTCGCGTCCTCGTGGGCCGCCGACAGCGCGAGCTCGTTGTGGTGCTGCGCGGAGACGTCCTGGTAGACCCCGGTGAGACCGACCAGCACCGCCCCCGACAGCAGCGGCTCGGCGGCGATCCGCACGTGCCGCACGCCCCCGTCCGCCCGGATCGCCCGGACCAGTGCCCGGTCCCCGCGACGCCCCTCCACCAGGGAGGCCAGCAGCCCCTCCAGCAGGGGGACGTCCTCGGGGTGCAGTCGGGCGCCGAGCCGGGCCAGCGGCACCGGCGGCGCGTCCGGGTCCATCCCGAAGAGCGTGTACGTCTCCCGGCTCCAGTGCGTGGCACCCGTCAGCAGGTCCTCCGCGAAGTACCCGACCCGCTCCAGCCGCCCCAGGACCCGGGCCAGGGCCTCGCTGGCGCAGGGCCGCCGCCTCCCACAGCACCGCGGCCCGCCCCCGCCCCAGCGGCAGCACCCGGACGTCGTCCAGCCCGCCCACCCGCCCCAGCCGCAGCGGCTCCGCCCCGACGGCGGCGGGCCCCAGGACGCTCCAGGCGTACGGGAACACCTCGGCGCCGGACCGCCCCACCGGGCTGCGCACCGCGCCCAGCGCCCTGCGCGCGGCCGGGTTCACGTACTCCAGCCTGCCGTCCACCCCCAGCAGCGCCGCCGGGCCGCTGGCCAGCTCCAGCAGCACCGCCTCCCCTGCCCGGCTCCCGGGCGGATCCGGATCGCCCAGCAGCGCCCCGCAGGGCTCGCACAGCAGCTCGGCGGTGCGCCGCACCCGGTCGTCGGGGCCTTCGGCGGTGTCCCAGACGCACAGCGCCACCCCGACGATGTGCCCGTGCCGGCGCAGCGGCAGCACCGCGCGCGTCCCCGTACCGCCGGGCAGCCAGTCGTCCACGCCCCACCAGGCGGCCCCCTCCCACAGCACCCGGTGCAGCGGGGTGTCCGGCGGCACCCACTGCCAGTGCCGCGCCTCCTGCGGCCCCGCTCCGGCCTGTCCGGCCAGCGCGAGGCAGTCGGTGCCGGTCCGGCGCCAGAGGTAGAGCGTGCGCACCCCGATCCGGCGCAGCCCCCCGTCCAGCAGGGTGACGGCCGCCTCCCCCGCGGTGTCGGTCGCGAGGACGGCCGCCGTGGCCCGACGGATCCGCCGGGCTTCGGCCGGGGCCTCGGCGACCAGGGACTTCGCGGCGGCGTTCAGGATGTCGGCGGCCAGGTCACCGGCGCTGAGCCCGGTGCTGACGGCCAGCTCCAGCAGGTGGTCCGCCGCCTCGGCCGGGGTCACCCGGAGCTGGTCGACGAGCACCCCGGTGGCCAGGTCGAGCAGCCGCCGGCGCGCGCGGTCGTCGTACAGCTCGGCGACCTCGGCGGTCAGCGCGGAAACGGCCGCGGCGAGGGCGTCGGCGGCGGCGGCGCGCGGGCCCCACGGGTTCGCGGGCGCCTGCGGCCCGGGGTCCCGGCCGCTGTCGCCACCGGTGTCCCGGTCGATGTCCCGGCTCATGTCCCGGCTCCAGCTCCTCAAGGATCTCCAGTGTGCTCCCTGAGCAGCCCCGGGGTGTGCCTCCGGTCACTCGAACGGGTAAGCCCGGGGGCCACCGGGTATACCGGAGGGGTCAGCTCGCACGACGGCCGTGCCGCGATCAGGCAGTGCGACCACCCGTCGGAGGAGCACCACATGCTGCGAACAGATGACCGCCACCAGCTCATGGAGGGCATACCGGAGGAACCGCTCAAGGTGAGCACCGCCGACGCCAGAACCCTTTCGGCGACCCTGTTCGAGCGGTTGCGGGCCCTGGAAGAGGGCACCGCGGAGTACTCGTACGTGCGCAACACGCTCGTCGAGCTGAACCTCAGCCTGGTCAAATACGCCGCCCGCCGGTTCCGCGGGCGCAGCGAGCCGGTGGAGGACATCATCCAGGTCGGCACGGTCGGTCTGATCAAGGCCATCAACCGCTTCGACCCCGGGCGCGGGGCGGAATTCACCACCTTCGCCATGCCCACGATCACCGGCGAGATCAAGCGGTTCTTCCGTGACACCAGCTGGGCCGTGAAGGTCCCGCGCCGGCTCCAGGAACTGCGGCTGGACACGGCCAAGGCCCAGGACGCGATGGAGCAGGACCTCGGCCGCGCCCCCACCGAGGAGGAGCTGGCCGAGAAGCTCGACGTGACCCCGCAGGAGCTGGCCGAGGGCCGCAAGGCCGCCGTCGCCTACTCCGCGCGCTCACTGGACGCTCCGGTGCAGGGCGAGACCGACGGGGACTCCTTCGACAGCCAGCCGGTGCTCGGCGAGGACGAGGACGCCTACGACCGGATCGAATGCCTGGAGTCCCTCAAGCCGCTGCTGTCGGTGCTGCCCGAGCGCGAGCGCACCCTGCTGTCGCTGCGGTTCGGCGACGAGCTGACGCAGTCCGAGATCGGCGACCGGCTCGGCCTGTCCCAGATGCACGTGTCCCGGCTGCTGACCCGCACCCTGGCCCGGCTCCGCGCCGGCCTGCTGGAGGACGAGCCGCACCCGGCGCAGGACCAGGGCTAGGACGGCCTTTTCGGGACCGGTGCGGCCACCTCGGCCCACACGGTCTTGCCGCCCACCACGTCGTTGCGTTCCCAGCCCCAGGCGCGGGAGAGCCTTTCGAGGACCACCAGCCCGTGTCCCCCGGGGACGGACGGATCGGCGGGCGAGCGGCGGCGGGGGTGCTCGGGGCTCCCGTCGCTGACTTCCATCCGCAGCCCGCCCCCGGTGTGCCGCAGCACCAGCGCGCCCGGGCCCCCCGCGTGCAGGCAGGCGTTGGTGACCAGCTCGGACACCAACAGCAGGACGTCCTCCGCCACCTCCGCGGCCTCCTCCGCCACCGGGTCGTCCCCGCGGTCGGCCTCGACCCCCGGGTCGGCCGGGAGCCAGTCCCACGCGGTGAGGGCGCGCCGGGTGAAGTCGCGGGACCGGGTGACCACCCCCGTGACCGGCCCGCCCAGCACCAACCGCCGCGTCTCCTCGGCCGGCGCGGCCGTGGGTCGCGCCGGCCCCGGTCGTGCCCGCTCGGGTTCAGGCACCGGTCCCGCCCCCGTCGCTCGCCAGGGCCGCGGCGAGGTCGTCGTGGACGCGGAACACCACATCGGCCCCGGTCGTCCGGAACATCCTGGCCACCGGCTGGCGCAGCCCGGCGAGCTCCAGGCGTCCGCCGGTCTCCCGCGCGGCCAGCCGGGCCCGCAGCAGCGCGTTGAGCCCGGTGGAATCGCAGAAGCCCAGCCCCGCGCAGTCGATGAGCAATCGGGCACCGCCGTCCCCGGCCAGTGCCGCCTCCAGGGCCGCCCGCAGGGGGCCCGCCGTGTCGTGGTCGAGTTCACCGGAAAGCGTGAGGACGACCGCGCCCTCCACGTGGGTCGCCTCGACCGAGAACCGCTCCGCCATCACCCGGCCCACCTCCCGTCGCCCCCCGCCTACCCCGCTCCCCCGGGCTCAATCACGTGGTTGATCGAGCGCCGACCGCTTCATCAACCCCCCGCTTCAATTCCGTATTACGGAAACTTGCTTCCGGGATGCGATAAGTTAAGATCCATTTCCTTGCCACCCGGCACCCCGAGCAGGAGGACACATGACCGAGAGCCGCGTAGCCCTGATCACCGGTTCGTCTTCCGGGATCGGCGCCGCCATCGCCCGCCGGCTGACCGCCGAGGGCATCCGCGTCGTGATCAACTCGGCCCGCAGCGAGCAGGCCGGCCGGGAGCTCGCCGCCGAGCTGCCGGGGGCGCTCTACGTGCAGGGGGACGTGTCCGACCTGGCCGACGCCCGCCGCATCGTGGCGACCGCGGTCGAGGCCCACGGGCGCCTCGACATCCTCGTCAACAACGCCGGTCGGACCCGCTTCATCCCCCTCGACGACCTCGACGCCGCCGATGCGGACGCCTGGCGCGACATCTTCGAGGTGAACGTGCTCGGCACCTGGCAGATGGTCACCGCCGCCGCCCCCCACCTGCGGAAATCCGGGGCCGCCTCGATCGTGAACATCTCCTCGGTCTCCGCGACGCGGGCCCTGGGCAGCTCCGTCCCCTACGCCGTCAGCAAGGCCGCGGTCAACCACATGACCCGGCTGCTCGCCGCGCAGCTCGGGCCCGCCGTCCGGGTGAACGCGGTGGCCCCCGGGCTGATCGAGACCCCCTGGTACGACGGGGCCGAGGAGGTCTGGGAGAGCTCGCGCGAGTGGATCACGGCCAACACCCCGCTGCGCCGGGTCGGCACCCCGGAGGACGTCGCGGAGGCCACGCTCTACCTGGTGAACGCCGCTTACACGACGGGCGACGTGCTGACCGTCGACGGCGGCCGCCACGTCGTCTGACCCCGCCCCGGGGCCGCGCGGCGCCGGGCCCGGCCCCCGCGCGGCGCCGGCCCCGATCCCGGACCGGCCCCGGCCCGGGTCGTCGGCCTCTCCGCCCGCCCATCCACATCGTGGACAACTACGCTCGACCCATGAACGCAGAAGCCGCCCGCACCCGTGACGCCGTGAAAGAAGCTGACCGGAAGCACGTCTTCCACTCGTGGTCGGCCCAGGAGCTGATCGACCCGCTCGCCGTGGCCGGGGCGCAGGGTTCGTACTTCTGGGACTACGAGGGGAACCGCTTCCTCGACTTCTCCAGTTCGCTCGTCTACACCAACATCGGCTACCAGCACCCCAAGGTCGTCGCCGCGATCCAGGAGCAGGCCGCCCGGCTGTGCACCCTGGCCCCCGGCTTCGCCGTGGACGTCCGCTCCGAGGCCGCCCGCCTGATCGCCGAGCGCACCCCCGGCGACCTGGACAAGATCTTCTTCACCAACGGCGGCGCCGAAGCCGTCGAGAACGCCGTCCGGATGGCCCGGGTGCACACCGGGCGCGCCAAGGTGCTGAGCACCTACCGCTCGTACCACGGGGCCACCTCCACGGCGATCAACCTGACCGGTGACGCCCGCCGCTTCGGCAACGACACGGCGACCGCCGGGGTCGTGCACTTCTGGGGGCCCTACCCCTACCGCTCGCCCTTCCACTCCGAGACCCCGGAGCAGGAGGCCGCACGGGCGCTGCGGCACCTGGAGGACACGATCGTCTTCGAGGGTCCGCAGTCGATCGCCGCGATCATCCTGGAGAGCGTCGGCGGCGCCCCGGGCGTGCTCGTACCGCCGCCCGGCTACCTCGCGGGCGTGCGCGAGCTCTGCGACCGCTTCGGGATCGTCTTCATCCTCGACGAGGTGATGGTCGGCTTCGGCCGCACCGGAACGTGGTTCGCCGCCGACCACTGGGACGTCACCCCCGACCTGCTCTGCTTCGCCAAGGGCGTCAACAGCGGCTACGTACCGCTCGGCGGCGTCGCGATCTCCGGCGCGATCGCCGAGACCTTCGCCCGTCGCCCCTACCCCGGTGGCCTGACCTACTCCGGGCACGTCCTGGCCTGCGCCGCGGCGGTGGCGACCCTCACCACCATGGCGGAGGAGGGCATCGTCGAGCAATCGGCCCGCACCGGTGCGGAGCTGCTGGGTCCGGGGCTGCGGGAGCTGGCCGAGCGCCACCCCTCGGTCGGCGAGGTCCGCGGACTGGGCACCTTCTGGGCGCTGGAGCTCGTACGGGACCCGCGGACGCGCGAGCCGCTGGTTCCGTACGCCGCCTCGGGCGCGGCGGCCGCTCCCATGGGCGCCTTCGCCGAGGCCTGCAAGAAGGGCGGGCTGTGGCCGCTGGTCGCGGGCAACCGGCTGCACGTCGCCCCGCCCTGCAACATCGACGCGGCGGACGTGGCCAAGGGCCTGGCCGTCCTCGACGAGGCACTCGCGGTGGCGGACGCGCACATGGCGTGAGCCGTGCGCCCGGGCCTCCGCCGGGGGCCCGGGGCGGGCCGGGGCGGGCCTGGGCCGGCCGTCCTGTGCGGTCGCCCAGGCGGCGGCGCCGGTTCTCGGACGATCCGTGCGGGGAACAACCGGCCGCCGACGTGCTGCAATCCCCATCAAGCACCTACGGACCGGGATGCACGTCAGTCCCGGGGCGGCCCCTGCGGGCCGAACGGCGGGGAGCGGCGCGCCCAGGGCACCGGGCGGGCGCTGGACGCCGGGCGTACGGGATCCAGAACACCGGACTCCGTGTTCCCGAGTACCCGAAGGAAGACAGCATGAGCAAGCACGTCCTGGGCCACAACCAGTACGGCAAGGCCGAGAACCGCATCGTCAAGGTCACCCGCAAGGGCAGCGACGGTTCGTGGGCAGAGATCCGCGACCTCAACGTCTCGGTCGCGCTCCGCGGTGATTTCCGCGACGTCCACCTCACCGGCGACAACGCCAACTGCCTGCCGACCGACACCACCAAGAACACGGTGTACGCCTTCGGCAAGGAGCACGGCATCGACTCCCCGGAGGCCTTCGGCATCCGGCTCGCCAAGCACTTCGTCTCCTCGCAGGCCCCGATCCGCGAGGCGCAGATCCGCATCGAGGAGTTCGCCTGGGAGCGGATCCCCGTCCCGACCCGCAAGGAGCAGCACTCCTTCGTCCTCAAGGGCCAGGAAGTGCGCACCGCGCAGATCACCTACAGCGAGACGACCGGTCTCCAGGTCATCTCGGGCCTGAAGGACCTGACGGTGATGAACTCGACCAACTCCGAGTTCCACGGCTACATCAAGGACGAGTACACGACCCTGCAGGAGGCGTACGACCGCATCCTGGCCACCAAGGTCACCGCGCGCTGGGCGCACTCGGCGCTGGCCGCCGACGACCCGGAGCACGACTGGGACCGGTCGTACAAGAAGGTCCGCACGCACATGCTGGACGCCTTCGCCGAGACGTACTCCTACTCGCTCCAGCAGACCCTGAACCAGATGGCCGAGCGGGTGCTCGACCACTGCCCGCGGGTCAACGAGGTCCGGCTGAACCTCCCCAACAAGCACCACTTCCTCGTCGACCTGGAGCCCTTCGGCCTCAAGAACGACAACGAGGTCTACTTCGCCGCGGACCGGCCGTACGGTCTGATCGAGGGCACCATCCACCGCGAGGGCGTGCAGCCGGTCATCGCGACCAGCGACTGGATCGTCGCCTAGTCCGTCCCTTTCGGGTCCCTGGGATCCCGCCCCAGCAGGAGGTTCCAGCGGCCGGCCCGGCCGGTCAGCTCGGTGACGGTCTCCGGGCGCACGTCGAGCCGCCAGAAGGCGGCGTGCGGCAGCTCCAGCGCGTGCACGACGGCCGCGCGGACGACGGCCTGCTCGACGGGCAGCCGGTGGCGGCCCCCGGCCAGGTCGGCCAGGGCCGCCCCCACCCGCGCCGTCAGCGCGGCCACCGACTCGCCCCCGGGCGGCGCGTAGTGCGGGTCCGTGAGCCACCCGCGGACCCCGGCCGGGTCCTCGGCGGCCACCTCGTCCAGGGTCCGGCCGGCCCAGGCGCCGGTGTCCAGACCGTTCAGACCCGGATGTTCCGGGCAGGGCGCGCCGGACCCGAAGCGGCCCTGGCGGGCGGCGAGGTCCAGCGCTGGGGTGACGAGGAGCAGGCGCACGGGCGCGGCGGAGGACATGGAGCGAGGGTAGAGCGCACGCCCGGGGCGTGAGACGGCGGCCACACGCCGTGGTGTTCACGCCACTCGCGCGGTACGGTCTCGGACGACATGACGACGGTATGACGGAAGCACCGGTGAGAATCCGGCACGGTCGCGCCACTGTGAATCCTCCCGCGAGGGAGGGAAGTCAGACCCGCCACCTTCGTCAAGAGCACCACTGACCGGGACGCGTGTTCCCCCTGGAGGTCCTGCCATGGCCCACTCCGCCGTGCCCACGACGGTTCCCGCCGCCGTTTCGCCCATCTCGCTCAAAGAACTGGCCCCCTGGGCCCTGTTCGTCGGCATCCTGATGCTGGTCCTGCTCTACTTCGTCGGCGCCGAACAGGGCGCCACCGCCGTCTTCCAGGGCGACACCATCCACGAGTGGATGCACGACGGCCGCCACCTCCTCGGCTTCCCCTGCCACTGATCTCCGCCACGGCAAGAGGAACCGAACCAATGAACTCCATTTCCGTGCGTGCCCTGTTGATCCGGGGCATGCTCGCCGGCCTGGTGGCCGGTGTGGCCGCCTTCCTCGTCGCGTACCTCCTCGGTGAATCCAAGGTGGACGCGGCGATCGCCATCGAAGAGGCCGCCAACGCCGGTCACGACCACGCCGAGATGGCTCCGGTCAGCCGCGCCCTGCAGTCCACCGCAGGGCTCGGCACCGGCGTCCTGCTCTACTCGGTCGCGCTCGGCGGCATCGCCGCGCTCGTCTTCTGCTTCGCGCTGGGACGCATCGGCCGCTTCACGCCGCGGGTCACCTCGCTGCTCGTCGCGGGGGGCCTGTTCGTCACGGTCAGTCTGGTGCCCTTCCTGAAGTACCCGGCCAATCCGCCCGCGGTCGGTGACCCCGACACCGTCGTGAAGCGGACCACCCTCTACGTGCTGATGATCGCCCTCAGCGTGCTGCTCGCCGCGGCGGCCACCGTGCTGGGAAGGCGGCTGGCTCCCTCGCAGGGGAACTGGAACGCCAGCGTCATCGCCGTCGCCGCCTTCGTCGTGGCGATCGGTGTCGCCTACGCGTTCCTGCCGTCGATCTACGAGGTTCCCGCCGATTTCCCGGCGGGGCTCATCTGGCAGTTCCGGCTGACCTCGCTCGCCATCCAGGCGACGCTGTGGGCGGTTTTCGGCCTCGGCTTCGGCACTCTTGCCGAACGCCTGCTTGTTCCTTCCGCCACGCACAAGGAAGCTGTTCAGCCTACGAGCTGATCAGCTGATCGCCTCGGTCACCACGGCGGAGGGCCCGGCATGCGAACGGCTACACGGCGTTGGCAGACCGGGCCCGGGCAGACCCGGCCCGGACAGACCGTCCCGCGGCACACCGTCCCGCGGCAGAGCTGGCACCCGCAGGGCTGGCGCTGGCAGGGCTGGACGGGCGCGGCGCCCTTCTGGGTCAACCTGCTGCTGCTCGTCGTGGTCCAGTTCTCCGACGTGACCCTGCTCGCCCAGATCGGCATCATCACGGCGCTGGCCGCGATCGGCGGTCTGGTCCGGCACCTCTGGTACGGCGACTACGGCCACCCGGCCGTCCACCTGGCCGCCGCGCTCTTCGGCGCGGCGGCCGTGGCATTCGTCCTCACCTGAACATCCCCACCTGCGCGCCCCCACCCGGGATCCCCACCTGAGCGCCCGCACCTGCGCGCCCCCACCCGGGCTCACCCGTTCGGCGGCATGCCCGCCATCGGCTCGAAGCTGCCCGCGCACCCGCCGCGAGCTGGGAAGACGCCCTCCTGACGACCCGACACGCCCTGGGCACCTCAGCAAGGGCCGGTCGTTCTCACGGTAGGGACAGTCCGACGGGGGTCCACTGCTCACAGGAATCCGGCCGCCCCCGCCCCGGCCGGACTCTGGAGGGACTGCCATGCACCGCCCGAAATGGATCGCCGGCGGACTGACGGTGGCTCTGCTGTGCACCGGACTCGTGCTCTTGCGCAACACCGACGGCGCGGACGGCGACCCCGGTGGCACCGATGCCACCGGCGCCTCCGCCAAGGCCCCCGCGGAGGGCTTCCCCTCCCGGGCACTGGGCCTGTCCGGACACCGTCGGCTCGTCGAGCAGCTGGAGGACGGGCGCGAGGAGCACGCCGGGCACGGCGCGGGCCGCGGTCCCCACCGGGGCGCGGGCCGCTCGGCGGCCGCCCCTCTGTCGGCGGCCCGCCCGCTGCGGCTGCGCATCCCCGACCTCGGGGTCGACCTCCCGCTGAGCGCGGGTTCGGCGGGCAACGCGGTCGGCTGGGACGTGGACAGCCCGACTCCGGGCGCGGCCGGGACGGCCGTGGTCTCCGGAGAGAGCGCGACCCTGCGGCTGGCCACGCTGCGCAAGGGGCGGACGATCGAGATCCCGCGCGCGGACGGACGTACCGCCGTCTTCACGATCGACCACATCGGCACCCCCCGGGCGACGGACTCGGGCAAGCGCGCCGAACTGCGCGTGGTCACCGGCGAGACCACGGTCCACGCCCACCTGACGGGGACCCGGCGCAGCAGGTAGCCCGTGGGGGGTGTGTTCGTCACCCGATCGGGGGCTTCTGGGGTGCCACAGGGGCACCCCCGGGCGTGTCGGGGCACATCCCGGGAATGAGCGGGACGCGGTGTGCGCGGAGGGTGCGGACGGCACTGGCGAGGGCCCTGACGGTGGCCTGCGTCGTGCTGCTCTGCGCGTTCGGCGCAGGCGCCGGGGCAGCCGCGGCGGGTCCGGAGCCCGCCCCCCGGCCCGCGTCCGCGGCCGAGCCCGCCGAATCCGATCCGGGCATCGATCCCGAGGTACGGGCCGCCCCGCGGCCCTGCGCGCGCGGCATCGCGCCGCGCCACGTCCCGTCACCGGGCATCACGGTGTGCGCGGCGCCCGCGGGGCGCGCGTTCCCGTACGCGTGCGGGGAGAGCGGGGACGGGCCCCGCACGGTGCGGAGTGTGGTCCTGCGCTGCTGAGCGGGCCGAGCAGCAGCGCACCCCCACACCCCTGTCACCCCTGTGAGGTTCCGCCATGCCCATCGACCCCTACGCGGCCCTGAACGCCATGCTCCGCGCGGAAGCCGCCCGTTTCACGGTGGCGCCCCCGACCCCGAGTCCCGCACCGCTCCCGGCCGACACCAGGCCGGTCGCCGACGCCCCGGTGGATGCCACGCCGGGCGAGTGAGCGGCCCGGGCGGGTGAGAACACGGTGTTCCACGTGAAACACCGGCGCGCCTGACGCACTGAACGCGCGCATGAGGAACGCCGCTTCCCGGGCCCTCGGCAACGGAGAGTGGACGGTGAGGTTCGACCACCGGGCCCGGGAAGCGGCGCCTCTGTCAGTCTGCGACAGGGGCGCCGGGTCCCGCCTCGGGCAAAAGTCCACGGTTCGTCGGCCGGAAGACCCATGCGGGTCGGACCGCCGGGGGATCGCTCAGGGCTCGCGCGTGGAGGGACCGCTCAGGGCTCGCGCGTGTAGTAGCGGTAGAACGCGCCCACCGCCACGCCCGCGGCCGCCGCGAGGGCGATGCCGCTCGACAGCAGCACGCTCTGGCCGGTGAGGCTGTACAGATAGCCCAGCGCGATGCCCGTGAAGATGCCGTACGCCGCCGCGCGGGCCTCCCGCGGCAGCTTCGGGCCGACGCGCGCGAGCACGAACAGGCAGGCGGCGAAGAGCACGCCGCACAGGATCCCGTAGAAGACGTTGCCCGCGTCGACCGGTCCCATCTGCCGTTTCATGAAGGCCGCGTAGACCCCGTAGATCAGCCCGAGGGCCAGCGGGCGGGCCAGGGCGGCCCTGCCGGATTGCTTGAGGTCCGCCGCGTACCGCGCGCGGGCGGTGGGTGCCGCATGTGCCATGACCGGGCTCCCTCTCTGGGTCGGAGCGTGTCCGTCGGGAGCGTGTCCCGCTTCCTCACCCTCAAGGGCACACCCGCCGCCCGCACCGGGCAAGTGGATCAAGGGCGGCCTCGGGCGGAGCCGCCCGACCGGCTCCCGTGGCGCACGGGTGACCTTGCCCGGTCGGCACCACCCGTACGCAGCAACCACGCTCGCCCCCCGCCCCCGCCTGGCATTGGCTGGTGACGTGCGCAGCTACCTCTCGGCCGTCCTCGTCGTGCTCGTGGCACTTCTGGTGCCCCTGAGCGCCGTCGCGTACTGGGCCGACCGCGAACTGGGCGACGCCGACCGCTACACCGCCGCGATGTCCCCGCTGGCCGGGAACCACGCCGTGCAGCAGGTGGTCGTCACCCAGGCCTCCCGCGCGCTCGCCGGCCAGATCGACGCGGGCCCCTTCCAGGGCGGGGTCGAGACCCTCCTCGGCGAAGCCCTGCGCTCCTTCACCGGCACCCCCGCCTACCGGACCGCCTGGGACGCGGCCAACCGCGCCGCGCACGCCGCGTTCCTCCAGGCGCTGACCACCGGCGAGGGCGACGCGCTGACCATCGACCTCGCGCCCATCGTCGAGCAGGTGAAGGGGGAACTCGTCGGCGACGGCGTGCCCCTCGCCGACCGGATCCCGGTCTCCCACCTCACGGTCAAGGTCATGGAGTACGACAACCTCGGCGCCCTCCGGAGGAGTTTCCACATGCTCCAGATCGCGGGCATCTGGCTCCCGGTCCTCACCCTGGTCCTCGCCGTCGCGGCGGTGGCCGTCGCCGCCCGCCGCCGCCGCGCCCTGATCGCCGTCGGCGCGGGTCTGGCGATCGGGGCGGGGCTGCTGTGGCTGGCCGTGCGGATCTGCCGCGGACTCACCCTGGACGACCTGCCGCCCGACGTCGACCGGCCCGCCGCCGCCGCGGTCTACGACGCGCTCACGGCCTTCCTGCGCACGACCACCTGGGCCGTCCTCGCCCTCGGACTCGCCGTCGCCCTGGCCGCCTGGCTGACCGGTCGACTGCGCCGGACCCCATAAGCTCGGAACGTACACAACGTCCCAGGAAAGCCCCAGAAGAACCGATTCGCGAGGGGCGGTACGGAAGCGGCATGAGCAGCGAACAGATACCGTCCGGACGGACCCGGTCCCATCCGCTCGCCCCGCCCGACTGGCTGCTCAAGGGACTGCGTCCGAGCACCGCTCCGGTCCCCTGGGCCGCCGCGGCGCGCGCCGGCGTCGCGCTCGCCGCGCCGCTCGCCGCCGGATTCGCCCTCGGCGAGCCGGAGTACGGGGCCCTAGTCTCGATGGGCGCCCTGTCCGGGGTCATCGGGGACACGGCCGACGCCTACCGGATGCGGGTGCTCAACATCGCCGTCCCGCAGCTCTTCGGCGGGGTCGGGGTGGCCCTGGGCACCCTGGTCTTCGGCCACGGCTGGCTCGCCGTCGGGGTGCTCACGCTCATCGCGCTGGTCTCCGGGATGATCTCCTCGATCGGTACGGTCGCCTCCGTCTCCGGTCTCCTGTTGCTGCTCAACGCGGTGGTCGGGGCCGGGCTGCCGATGCCCGAACCCTGGTGGACCGCACCGCTGCTGCTCAGCGCGGGCGGGCTGTTCGTCCTCGCGCTCACCCTGCTCGGCTGGCCGCTGCGCGGGCGCCGCCCCGAGCGCGCCGCCGTCGCGGCCACCTACCGCTCGCTCGCCGAGCTCCTGGAGGACGCGGGCGGGCCCGGTTACGAGGAACGCCGCCAGAAGGTCACCCAGGCCCTCAACCAGTCCTACGACCTGGTGCTGGGGCGGCGGGCGCGGGTGCACGGCCGCAGCAGTTCGCTGGTGCGGATGCTGGCCCAGCTCAACGTGATCATCCCGCTGGTCGAGGCCGCCCCCGCGGCCCACCTGCGCGGCCGGCCGCTGCCCCCGGAGGTCCCCGCGGCGGTGCGGCAGCTGGCCGCCGCCGTCGAGGAGGGCCGCACGGGGGCCTTCGTACTGGAACTGCCGGCCCCGCACGGCCAGTCCGAGCGGGCCATCGACGCGGCCCTGCGGCACGCCGCCGCGATCGTGCACGTGGCCGAGCCGGACATGCACAACGTGGACGACCGGCTCGGGCGGCCCGCGGCGCTGGGCGTGCGGGCCCGGCGCGCGGTGCGCGACATGGCGTTGTCCGGGGCCTCCTGGCGGTACGGGCTGCGGCTCGCGCTGTGCATCGGGCTGGCCCAGGCGCTCGTGTCGGTGGTGGAGATCGAGCGCTCGTACTGGGTGGCCCTGACCGTCACCTTCGTCCTCAAGCCCGACTTCGGCTCGGTCTTCTCCCGGGCCGTGCTGCGCGCGCTGGGCACGGCGGGCGGGCTGGTCGTGGCCGCCGCCGTGCTCTCCGAGGTGCCGCGCGGCTGGTGGGACGTCCCGGTGATGGTGGCCCTCGGCGCGCTGATCCCGGTCTTCTCGGCCAAGGGGTACGCCTTCCAGACCGCCGCGATCACCCCGGTGATCCTGCTGCTGTCGGACCTGCTCAACCACCAGGGCTTCGACCTGATCCGGCCCCGGCTGCTGGACAGCCTGATCGGCTGCGCCATCACCCTCGTCGCGGGCTACCTGCTGTGGCCGGAGAGCTGGGGGACCCGGATCGGGGACCGGCTCGCCGACACGGTGGACGACGCCGCGCGGTACGTCGAGCGGGCCTTCGGGCCGCACGAGGACACCGAGGCGGGGCTGCGGGCGGCGCGGACCGCCCGGTTGCAGGCGCGCCGCCGGATCTACCGCGACCTGTCGGGGGTCCGCAGCGAGTTCCAACGGGCGCTGACCGAACCGCCGCCCGTCGGCGCCCGGGCCGCCGCCTGGTGGCCGCTGGTCGTCGCAGTGGAACGGATCGTGGACGCCACCACCGCCGCCCGGGTCCGGGTCAACCACGGGGCCGAGCGCCCGCCGGCCGAGGAGGTCGCCGCCGTCACCGCCGGGCTGCGCGCCCTGGCCGGGTCCGTCCGCGCTCCCGGCGCCCCGCCGCGGGAGCGCGCGGGCGCGCGCGACGGCGTCGCGGAGGACTCCGTCCTCTCCCCCGTCCAGCAGGAACTGGCGGCGGCCCGCGCCATCGCCGACCCGGCGCCGTAGGGCCTGGCGCAAGGGCTGCCGTAAGGGCCTGTCGTAACGGGCTGTCGTAACGGCCTGCCGTAACCCGTATGGGTCCGCGCCCGGGCCCCGTCGGGCGGGGCGGGAGAGCATCGGAGCATGCGGAGCCCGCACGCGCGCGTCCTGCCGGTCCTCGTCGCCCTGCTGGCGGCCACGGCGGGCTGCGCCGACACCGAGGGCCTGCGCAGCGGGGGCGACCTGGGCGTCGTCCACGCGCCGCAGACCCTGTGGAAGGACGTCCGTCCCGCCCCGCCCGGCGCCGGGCAGGCCCCCGGGCGGGCCGCGGTCGTGCCCGGGCTGGCCGTGGTCCCGGGCGGTGACATGCGGGGCGTGGACGTGCTGGACGTCGTACGGGCCGACATCACCTCCGACACCCGGCAGGACGGCGGCACCGGGCGCCTGGTCGACCCGCGGGCCGCGCAGCGGCTCGCGCTCTGCACCGACGAGCCGGCCGGCGGGCCGGACTGCCCGCTGCGGCCGGGCGTCCTGCACGACCTCACGGGCAACGGCAAGGACGAGCTGATCGCCGCCCTGGACATCGACGACCGGGTCAGCGAACTGCGCGTCTACACCGTCCAGGATGACGGCAGGATCGCCCGGATCCTGGCCCGCCGCGGGGTCCTGGAAGGGGTGGAGGTCGCCGCCGAGCACCTGGCGGTGCGCGAGCCCACCTCGAATCCGAAGTACATCTCGGTCTCCGACTACGTGTGGGACCCGGACGCCGGGCTGATGAACCTGTCCCAGCTGACCCTCGACGACTGCCCCACCTCGGGGAACCCGGCCGTCCCCTGCCCGGCGAGCGGACCGTGACCGGCCGCCGGTGGCGGCCCCTGCGCCGGCTGACGGGCAGTCTGCGCTGGAAGATCGCGCTGACCACCACCGCCGTGTGCTGCGCGGTGGCCGCCGTCCTCGGGGTCCTGGTGCACAACGTCGTGGCGCGGCAGATCAGCGGCGAGGTCCGCAAGGACGTGGACCGCGACCTGGAGAACGCCCTCGCCGCCTACCAGTACGGCACGACGATCGGCGCGGCGAACTCCGCCCTGGACCCGCCCGCCCTCCCCGGTCCGCTGCGCGCGCTCGTCGCGCGCGGCGAGACCGGCAGCATGGTCGGCGCCCTCGACGGCAAGCCCGTCATGTGGGCCGCCGGGCCCGCCGACCACAGCGCGCTCGCCGTCTGGCAGCCGTACGGGGACACCCGCGACCGGCTGCGGGACATCGACGCCGCGATCCTCGCCTCCAGCGCGCTCGCCGCCGGGCTGGTGGCTCTGGCCGGCCTGTTCCTCGCCAACCGGATCAGCAAGCGGCTCGCCACCACGGCCGCCGTCGCCCGCCGGATCAGCGCCGGGGACCTGGACGCCCGGGTGGGCCTGGCGAAGGGCCCGGGCCGGGACGAGGGCGAGGAACAGGACGAAGTCCGGGACGTGGCCGTCGCGCTGGACTCGATGGCCGCCTCGCTCCAGGGGCGGTTGGAGGCGGAGAAGCGGTTCACCGCGGACGTGGCGCACGAGTTGCGCACGCCGCTGACCGGCTCGCTCGCGGCGGCCGCGCTGCTGCCCGAGGGGCGCCCCAAGGAAATGATCGACGACCGGCTGCGGGCGCTCCATCTGCTGACCGAGGACCTGCTGGAGATCTCCCGACTGGACTCGGGCGTCGAACGGGCCGAGCTCGCCCACGTCGAACTCGGCCGGGCCGTCCAGCGGATCGTCGCCGGGAGCCGGTCGGCGGCCTCGGTCGTCGTGGTGCGCGACGCGGTCGTGCTCACCGATCGGCGGCGGCTGGACCGGATCATGGCCAACTTGTTGGCCAACGCCGAGAAGCACGGCCGGCCGCCGGTGCAGATCACCGTGGAGGGTCCGGTGGTGGCCGTCCGCGACCACGGGCCGGGGTATCCGGCCGACCTCATCGAGCACGGCCCGCAGCGCTTCCGCACCGGCGACCCGGGGCGCGGGCGCGGTCACGGCCTGGGCCTGACCATCGTGCTGGGGCAGGCCGCCGTGCTGGAGATCGCGCTGGACTTCGCCAACGCGGCGGACGGGGGCGCGGTGACGACGCTGCGGCTGCCCATCGGGAAGCTGACGCCGGGGAGTTGACCCGCGGGCCGGTGGCCGGCGGGCCGGCCCTGTGACCGGGTGATGAACAGAGGGTGAACCAGGGTCCCTTCAAGGGGAGTTCACCCTGGTCAGCGGCGCGCGGGAGCGGCGAACGACGCGAAGGGTGCCCCTGCCGAGGTTCCAGCCAAGGGGCCGATAACCTTACGTGTCCACTCTGGGCAGGGATCTTCCCCACAGCACGGACAAATGACGCACGCACTCATGTGAAAGGCCTCGCCCATGGGTATTCGGAGCTTGTTCCGCAAGGTGTTCGGTCGTTCCCCGGAATCGGTCCCGGAGGCCTCGGCGGACACCACCGCCGTCGCCCCGCAGGCCGCCGTGCCGTCCCAGGGGGCCGAACGCACCCCCCTGGACGCGGCGGCGGAGCTGGTGGCGGCGTCCTTCGACAGCCCTACGGTTCCCCCGCAGTCCACCCCGCGCGACGGCGGCGGCACGGTCATGACCGCCCCGTCCCCGACCCCCACCCCCACCCCGGACCCCACGGTCCCCGAAGCCCGCCGGCCTTCCGCCGGTTCCGCTCCCGCTGGGGAGCCGGAGCCCGTGGCCGCCGCCGCGTCGGAGCCGGTGGCTGCCGCCGAGCCCGAGCACGAGCCCGCTGCCGCGGTGGAGCCGGTCGTCGAGGCCGAGCCCGTGGTCGAAGCCGAGCCCGAGCCCGTCGTGGCCGAAGCCGAGCCCGTCGCGGCCGCGGTGGAAGCCGAACCGGTCGTCGAGGCCGAGCCCGTGGTCGAAGCCGAGCCCGTCGCGGCCGAGGTGGAAGCCGAACCGGTCGTCGCAGCCGAGCCCGCTGCCGCGGTGGAGCCCGAGCCGACCGTAGCGGTCGAGGCCGTGGTCGAAGCCGAGCCCGAGCCCGTCGTGGCCGAAGCCGAGCCCGTCGCGGCCGAGGCGGCACCCGAGCCGGTCGTCGAAGCCGAGCCCGAGCCGGTCGTCGAAGCCGAGCCCGAGCCGGTGGCCGCTGCCGCGGTGGAACCCGAGCCCGTGATCGAGCCGGAGCTCGTGGTCGAGCCCGAGCCCGTCGTGGTCGAGCCCGTCGCGGCCGAGGTCGAGCCGGAGCCCGTCCTGGCCGAAGCCGAAGCCGAGGCCGAAGCCGAGCCCGGCGCTGCCGAACCCCGGCCCGACACGGAACGACTGGTCGGGGCCGCTGCGGTGCGGCGTCGGGCTCCCGCGCTCGGGGGCGCGTACAAGGCGGCCGCCCAGGTGCTCCGCACCAAGGGGCGGACCGACGCCCGCGCCACGGTCTACCTGGTCCTGGACCGGTCCGGTTCGATGCGCCCGTTCTACAAGGACGGCAGCGCCCAGTACCTGGCCGACCACGTCCTCGCGCTCTCCGCGCACCTCGACCCGAACGCCACCGTGCACACGGTCTTCTTCTCCACGGAGATCGACGGCGCCGCCGACCTCACCCTCGACGAGCACGTCGGCTGGGTCGACGCCCAGCACGCCGCGCTCGGGCGCATGGGGCGGACCAGCTACCACCGGGCCGTCGAGGAGGTCGTCGAGCACTACCAGAAGAACGGCGGCGAGGGCCGCGCCCTGGTCGTCTTCCAGACGGACGGCGCCCCCGACAACCGCGTCCCGGCCCGCCAGGCGCTCGCCGAGGCCGCCGCGCACGACATCCACTGGCAGTTCGTGGCCTTCGGTGACGACGACGCCAAGGCCTTCGACTTCCTGCGCAAGCTGGACGCCGAGAACGCCGGCTTCTTCCACGCCGGACCCGCTCCGCAGGAGCTGACCTCGGCCGCCCTCCTCAAGGGCCTCCTGAACCACCTCTGAGCACCGAGACGCACGTACGCAATGACGCACGCACGTACACGAACGCCCCCGCCGGATCCGATCCGGCGGGGGCGTTCGCGTACGTCGACTACTCCGCGGCGGAAGGCGCGACCGCCTCGGCCACCGGGGCGGCCGCCTTCGTCTCCACCGGCTTGCGCAGCGCGATGTTCAGCTCGCGCAGGCGGGACTCCTCCAGCACCGTCGGCGCGCCCATCATCAGGTCCTGGGCGTTGCCGTTCAGCGGGAAGGCGATCGTCTCGCGGATGTTCGGCTCGTCGGCCAGCAGCATCACGATGCGGTCGACGCCCGGGGCGATGCCACCGTGCGGCGGGGCGCCGAGGCGGAACGCCCGCAGCATGCCCGCGAACTCGCGCTCGACGGTCTCGGCCTCGTAGCCGGCGATCTCGAAGGCCTTGAGCATCAGGTCGGGCTCGTGGTTGCGGATGGCGCCGGAGGACAGCTCGATGCCGTTGCAGACGATGTCGTACTGCCAGGCCAGGATGTCGAGCGGGTCCTTCTCCTCCAGGTCCTTCAGGCCGCCCTGCGGCATGGAGAACGGGTTGTGGGAGAAGTCGATCCTGCCCGTCTCCTCGTCCTTCTCGTACATCGGGAAGTCGACGATCCAGCAGAAGCGGAAGACGTCCTCTTCGAACTGGCCCGCGCGCTTGGCGGCCTCGACGCGGACGCCCGACATGATCTTGGAGACCTCGTCGAACTCGCCGGCGCCGAAGAACACCGCGTGGCCGGCCGCGAGGCCGAGGCGCTCGTTAAGGACCTTGACGTTCTCCTCGGTGAGGAACTTGGCGATCGGGCCGGTCAGGGCCCCTTCCTCGCCCACGCGGACCCAGGCCAAGCCCTTGGCGCCGAGCGAGATCGCGTACTCGCCCAGGCCGTCGAAGAACTTGCGCGGCTGCGCGGCGGTGTCCGGGACGGCCAGCGCGCGCACGTGCTTGCCGGCGAACGCCTTGAACTCGGAGCCCTCGAAGACATCGGTGATGTCGACCAGTTCGAGCTTCGCGCGCAGGTCGGGCTTGTCGTTGCCGTACTTGACCATCGACTCGCGGAAGGGGATCCGCGGGAACGGCGAGGTGACCGGGCGGCCCTTGCCGAACTCGGTGAAGATCTCCGTCATCAGCTTCTCGATGGGCTGGAAGACGTCTTCCTGCTCCACGAAGGACATCTCGACGTCGAGCTGGTAGAACTCGCCCGGCGAACGGTCGGCGCGGGCGTCCTCGTCGCGGAAGCAGGGCGCGATCTGGAAGTACCGGTCGAAGCCGGAGATCATCAGCAGCTGCTTGAACTGCTGCGGCGCCTGCGGCAGGGCGTAGAACTTGCCCGGGTTCAGGCGGGACGGCACCACGAAGTCACGGGCGCCCTCGGGGGAGGTCGCGGTGAGGATCGGGGTCGCCATCTCGTTGAAGCCGAGGTTGACCATCTTGGAGCGGATGGAGGCGATGACGGCGGAGCGCAGCATGATGTTGCGGTGCATGCGCTCGCGGCGCAGGTCGAGGAAGCGGTACTCCAGGCGCCGCTCCTCGTTCACGCCGTCGTCGGTGTTGATCGTGAAGGGCAGCGGGGCCGCGCCGCCGAGCAGCTCGACGTCGGTGACCTCGATCTCGATGTCACCGGTGCCCAGCTCGGGGTTGCGGTTGTCCTCGCCGCGGGAGACGACCTTGCCGTCGATGCGGACGACCGACTCCTTGGAGATGCTGGAGAGCACCTCGTTCGCCGCGGTGCCCGGGCGGACGACGAGCTGGACCAGACCGTAGTGGTCCCGCAGGTCGATGAAGAGGATGCCGCCCAGGTCACGACGATTGTGCACCCAGCCGCTCAGTCGGACGTCGGAACCGACGTCAGAGTTGCGCAGCTCGCCGCAGCTGTGGGACCTGTACCGATGCATCGTTCATCCAGTTCTTCGCGATAGCAGGGTGGAAATCAACCCTGCCCAGGTTACCGTCCGGCCGGGGGCGCCCGTGGGCCCGTGTGGACGGGCACCTCCACGGGGTGACCTGTAAAGATGGCTAGATGCGCACCGAGGACGTCCTGGCGGCGATCGCCACCGGTCTGTGGCGCTGGGACAACGCCGCCGGAACGGTCACCCTCGACGGTGAGGCCGCCCGGCTGCTCGGCCTGCCCGCCGAGCCCGTCACCCTGCCCGAAGTGTCCGTGCGGTCCCGGTTCCACCCGGTCGACTGGAACGAGATCAACGGCATCGTGAACCTGGCCGTCGCCGAGGGCACCCTCGCCGAGGCCCGGCTGCGGATCATGGACGTGGACGGGCGCGTCCTGCGGACCGTGCGCAGCCGCTCCAAACCCGTGCCGCACACGGCCCCGGACGGCCGGATCGACTACGAGCTGATCGGCACGATCCAGGAGATCGCCGAGCCCCAGCCGGGCACCACGGCGGTCCACACCCCCATCACCGGCGACTGGCGGCGCTCCCGCGAGGCGTTCCTGCTGGACGCGGGCCGCGCGCTGGCCGAGGCCCGCTCCACGACCGAGGTGCTGCGGGTGGCCGCCTCGCTGTCGATGCCCGGCTTCAACCCGGACGGGCTGGCCGTCTTCGGGATGGACGGGGACCGGCTGTCGATCATCGGGCACCACGGGCACGACGCCGGGGACGAGTCCCCCTTCACGGACATGCGCATGGACACCGACTATCCGGCCGCGGAGGTCGTCCGCAGCGGCCGGGCGATCTACCTCCCCAGCCCGGAGGACTACAAACGGCGCTTCCCGGCCACCTGGCCGCTCGCCCAGCGCTTCGGCCGGACCTCCTGGGCCTTCCTCCCGCTGATCGTCGCGGGGCGCACCATGGGCGCCTGGATGGCCGCCTTCAAGCACCCGGTGACCTTCACCCCCGACGAACGCTCCGTGCTCACCACGGTGGCGCGGATGCTCGCGCAGGCGCTCCAGCGCGCCGTGGTGGCCGAATCCGAGCGGGAACTCACCACGGGCCTCCAGCGGTCGATGATGCCGCAGCTGGGCCCCGAGATCCCGGGCATGACCCTGGCCGCGCGCTACGTGCCGACCGGCGGCGGCCTCCAGGTGGGCGGCGACTGGTACGACATGATCCCGCTGCCGTCGGGACGGTTCGCCCTGGTCATCGGGGACGTCCAGGGACACGACGTGCGCGCGGCGGGCCTGATGGGCCAGCTGCGGATCGCCGTACGGGCCTACGCCTCCGAGGGGCACCGACCGGACGCCGTGCTCTCCCGGGCCTCCCGCTTCCTCGCCGGGATCACCGACTCCTACGAGGACGGGGACAACCTCAGTCCGCGCTTCGCGACCTGCCTGTACGTCGAGTGCGACCCGCGGACGGGCCTGCTGGAGGTGGCCCGGGCCGGCCACCCGGACCCGGTGGTCCGGATGACCGACGGGACGGTGCTGATGCGCCCGACCGCGGGCGGGCTGCCGCTCGGCATCGACGCCGACACCGACTACCCGACGACCCGGTTCACCCTGGAACCCGGCGAGACGATGATGCTGTGCACGGACGGCCTGATCGAGACCGGCGGGCACGACCTGGACACCGGCTGGGCCCGGCTGCGCGCGATCCTGGAGTCCGAGACGCACTCCGAGGCGCACGAGGGCGGAAGCCTGGAGAAGCTCGCCGACCTGCTGGTCGCCGCCGTCCACGGGCCCTCCTCGCACCACACCACCGGCCCGCTCGCCGACCGGCGCGAGGACGACATAGCCGTGGTGCTGCTGTGCCGCGACGACCCCGGCTGCGGCTGCGGCACACCGCTCACGCACCCGGCCCGGCCGGTCCGGCGCACGCTGCTGACCGTGGCCCAGGCCGAGCCGGAGCGCATCGCGGGCGCCCGGCAGCAGATCCGCGAGCTGTTGCACGACTGGGCGGACGAGGACCAGCGGGACTCGGCGGTCCTGATGGTCTCCGAGATGGTCACCAACGTCCTGATGCACACGGACGGCGACGCGCTGCTCATGGCCGAGGCCGTCGGCGAGTTGGGCGAGCGGCGGCTGCGGGTGGAGGTGGCCGACTCCAGCGACGAGCCGCCGCACAAGCGGCACCCCGGCGAGATGGCGTCCAGCGGGCGCGGCGTGCTGCTGATGGAGATGCTGGCGGACAGCTGGGGCGTGGACCCGCGCGGCGAGGGCAAGTCGATCTGGTTCGAGCTGAACGAGCAGTCCAAGCCGGATCCGCTCCCGGACGACGGGGACCCGGCCCTACGCTGAGCCCGGTGATCGCTTCCCTGCTCCCCGCGCCCGTGCGGCGCCTCGCCGCCTGGTGCGTCATCGCCCTCCTCGTGTCCGGCGTGGTCGGCGTCTTCCTCTGGCTCTGCGACGTCTTCCAGACCGCGGTGACGCCCGTCCTGCTGGCCCTGCTGGGCACCGCTCTGCTTCGCCCGATGTACCGGCGCCTGGTGCGGATGAAGGTGAACCGCTCGCTGGCCGCGGCCCTGACCTGCCTGGCCATCATCGGGGTGGTCGGCGGGGCCTCGTACGTCGTGGTCGCCGCGATACTCGACACCGGCGACCAGATCCTCTCCGCCCTGCGGCACGCGGTGGAGCGGCTCTCCCGGCACTACGGGGGCGACGGGAAGACCGTGCCCTTCCTCGCGAAGAACGCCAAGGAGCTGCTGACGCGCTTCGGCGCCACCGCCGCCTCCGGCGTCCTCGCCGGGATCAGCGTGGTCGGCGAGGTGCTCGCCACCGCGCTCCTCGCGCTGCTGCTGGTGTTCTTCTTCCTGCGCGACTCCCACCGGGCCGCCGACGCGCTGCGCTCGGTCGTGCCGCGCTCCGCCGGTGACACGGCCGTGGCGATGGCCCGCCGCGCCTTCCAGGCGGTCGAGGGCTTCATGCGCGGGACCACCTTCATCGCCCTGATCGACGCCCTCTGCATCACCATCGGCCTGCTGGTGCTGGGCGTCCCGGGGGCGGTGGGGCTGGGCTCGCTGGTCTTCGTCGGCGCGTACGTCCCGTACCTCGGCGCGTTCTTCTCCGGCGCGGTGGCGGTCCTGGTCGCCTTCGCGGACCGGGGGTGGGTCACGGGGCTGTGGACGCTGGGCGTGGTGCTCGCCGTGCAGGTGCTGGAGGGCAACGTGCTCCAGCCGATGATCCAGAGCCGTACGGTCCAGATGCACCCGGCGGTGGTGCTGCTGGCGATCACCGCCGGGGCCAGCGTGGCCGGGATCCTGGGCATGCTGCTGGCCGTGCCGCTGGCGGCGGCGGGCTTCGGGGTGCTGTCGGAGCTGCGCGCCCGGTACACGGCCGAGCAGCCACCGCCGAGCACGCCGGAGGCCGGGGCGGTGGCCCCGGCCTGAGGGCACGGATCGAGGACGTCAGTCGTTCGCGGTGCCGGCGCCGCGGTGGCCCAGGCCCGTCCGCGCGGTGGTGGGGATCCGCCCCAGCCGCCCGGCCTGGAAGTCGTCGAACGCCTGCTGGAGCTCGTGCTTGTTGTTCATCACGAACGGCCCGTAGTGCGCCATCGGCTCCCGGATCGGCCGCCCGCCGAGGAGTACGACCTCCAGGTCGGGGGCGTTGGCGTCCTGGGCCTCGTCCGCCCGGACCGTGAGCGAGCCGCCCTCGCCGAAGACGACGGTCTGCCCGGTGTGCACCGGCCGCCGGTCGGTGCCGACGCTGCCGCGCCCGGCCATGACGTACGCGAGGGCGTTGAAGTCCGCGCGCCACGGGAGGGTGATCTGCGCGCCGGGGGTGATCGTCGCGTGGATCATCGTGATGGGGGTGTGGGTGATGCCCGGGCCCTGGTGACCGTCCAGCTCACCGGCGATGACGCGCAACAGCGCGCCGCCGTCGGGGGTGGAGAGCAGCTGGACCTGGCCGCCGCCGATGTCCTGGTAGCGCGGGGGCATCATCTTGTCGGAGGCCGGCAGGTTGACCCACAGCTGGAGGCCGTGGAAGAGGCCGCCGGACACGACGAGGGACTCCGGCGGGGCCTCGATGTGCAGCAGGCCCGCGCCGGCGGTCATCCACTGGGTGTCGCCGCCGTTGATGACTCCGCCGCCGCCGTTGCTGTCCTGGTGGACGAAGGTTCCGTCGATCAGGTAGGTGACGGTCTCGAAGCCGCGGTGGGGGTGCCAGGGGGTGCCCTTGGGCTCGCCCGGCGCGTACTCCACCTCGCCCATCTGGTCCATCATGATGAACGGGTCGAGGTACTGGTAGTTGATCCCGGCGAACGCACGGCGCACCGGGAATCCCTCGCCCTCGAAACCACCGGGAGCGGTCGTGACGGCCAGCACCTTGCGGGCGGTCGTCTCCTGGTCGGGCTCGGCGACGCGGGGGAGCGTCAACGGGTTCTCCACAGTCACTGCAGGCATGGTCGGGACCTCCTTCTGACGTCGAGTTTAGTTGAAACTCGAACTTTCCGCCATGCCTGACAGAACAGCGGCCCCCCGGGAACCATTCCCGGGGGGCCGCAGCGCTGGTCGGACGGGATCAGCAAGGGTCGATCAGCAGGCGTCGATGTAGTAGACCGGGCCCCAGTTGACCCCCCACTGCTGCTCGCTGTAGGCGCCGGCCGTCCAGCTGAGGATCGCGCCGTTCGAGCCCTTGAGCTTCGCCCGGGTGCCGGGGGTCTGGTTGTTCACCCACGAGCCGTTCGTGCTCGTGAACGGGATGCCGACGTTGACGTTGCACTGCTCGGCCCAGCGCATGTCACCGGTGAAGTAGGAGCCGGAGTAGGCACAGAAGCGGTAGTAGTTGCAGCCGGCGAACGCCAGCGCGTTCGCCGGGTTCAGGCTGCGCGCCGTCTCCTCGCCCGGCAGGGCCAGGGTCAGCGTCCCGTTGCCCTGGTAGCTGATCTCGTTGGCGGCGGTCTGCTTGCCGCCGGAGCGGGCGAGGTAGCCATCGACCCGCGCCTGCAGCGCCTTGGCCTGGCCGGCGTTCAGACCGGCCCGTGCGGCCTGGCCGGCGAACGGAATGTTGCTGGAGGCGCTGGCCGCAGTCATCCCGAAGGTCACTGCGCAGACCGCCGTCAGTGCGGCGAAGAGGATCCGCCACAGTCCGCGGCGGTGACCCATGCTGTGATCGTTCACGTCGACACTCCTTGGTGTCCGGTGGATCGCGAAGGTCCATGCGACCGGGGACGACCCCCGTAGGCGCCCCCGGTCACCCATACGGTGCGGCCCCACCACCAGGGCGCGCGATGGTTTCGGGCCCCGCCGAAACGTGCGCGCCGAAGGGTCGCTCAGCCGCCGCTGCGCAGCAGGTCCACGCCCAGGCCCGTGGCCGTGTGCAGGACCGCCTTGCCGTCGCGGCGGGTGGTGATCAGGCCCGCCGCGCGCAGGGTGCGCGTGTGCTCCGAGACGGAGGGGAGGCTGATGTGCAGGTCCCGGGCCAGCTCGCTGGTGGTCCGCTGCTGGATCAGCAGGGACAGTACGGCCGCCCGCGTGCGCCCCAGCAGCGCGTCCAACGACCCCTCCGCCCGCCCCGGCGGCACCAGCGGCATCGGGGTCATCGCCGGGTAGATCAGCAGGTTCGAGCCGTCGGGGTGCCCAGCGAGCAGCGGCCGGCCCGTCCAGAAGGGCGAGGGCATCAGGGTCAGCCCGCGCCCCTCCAGCCGGATCTCGAAGTCGGGCGGCCGGCCGACCTCGAAGACCGTGCCCGCCCAGGCCGCGGCCGGGTGCGTACTGGCCAGGGCGGCCTTGATCCCGTGCGTGGCCATCAGGTGGCTGCGCCAGGCGACGTCCGCCCGGAAGGACTGGCCGATCGCGGTCCAGTGCGGGGCGATGACCACCTCGTGGGCGGCCCGCAGCGCGTCCTCCAGCAGCCCCCAGGACTCCCGGTCCCCGTCCCGCAGCCCGCGCAGCCAGGGCGCGACGGCGGCCCGACCGCGGCTGCGCGCGAGGATCCGGCTCAGCTCCGCGTCGTCGATGAGGGGGGCGGCCAGGCGTACGGCGTCCAGCGCCTCCTCGGAGTCCCGCACCGGGGGTTCCACGAAGGCCGGGTTGTCGCCGTCCGGGCGCAGCACTTCCAGCAGCGGCAGCGCGGCCCGGGGCAGCTCCCGCCCCAGCCGCTGGCGCCAGCGGCCGAAGACCTCGGGCGCGTCGGTGCGCTGCGCGGCCACCACGGCCAGCGCCAGCTCGACGAGCGGCAGCGGCTCGGGGGCGAAACGGACGCCCAGCAGATCCTCGGCGGTGAAGTGGACCCTGAGCACGCGCCCCCCTGAGCGTTCGCCCTATCCGTACATGCGGCGCATGGCGTAGTCGACCATCTGCTCCACGGCCTTCGCGTCGAAGACCATCCGGTGGTCGCCCTCCATGTCGAGGACGAAGCCGTACCCGGTGGGCAGCAGGTCGATCACCTCGGCGCCGGTGATGATGAAGTGCTTGGACTCCTTGCCGGCGTAGCGGCGCAGCTCCTTGAGCGTGGTGAACATCGGGATGACCGGCTGCTGCGTGTTGTGCAGCGCCAGGAACCCGGGGGTGTCCCCGCGCGGGCAGTAGACCTTCGAGCTCGCGAAGATCTGCTGGAAGTCCTCGGCGGACAGCGACCCGGTCGTGAAGGCCCGCACCGCGTCCGCGAGGGTCGGCGGCGAGGGCTCGGGGTACAGCGGCTGCTGCGGCGGCTGCGCGTACCCCTGCTGGGGCTGCCCGTACTGCTGCTGCCCCGCGCTCACGTTCTGGTCGTAGCCGTACATGGGGGCCACACTACCGACCGGCCAGGGGCGTACCGGCGGGTACCGGCCACGGCCGGGTCACGGCCGCAGGCCGGGCCCACCCTTGGCCGTGAGCCGGGACGCGAACGAACGCGGCCGCTTCCCGTTCCGGTAGTCCTCGGCCGCCGACTCGATCAGCCAGAGGGACAACTCCGGCGGCAACGCGGCAGCACGCAGGCGGTCGTAGGCGTTGCGGTACTGCTCCACCGTCGCCGCCTCTTCGACCATGTTGCCGCTGTACATGGATTCCGTGTACAGGACCGGAGGAGCTCCGCTGAACTCCAAGAGCACCGTCGTCCCACACATGAACGGGTCGGCACCTCGCGCACCCGCACCGGACGCAAGGATCTGCGGCACGAAGCCACCGCGGCGGGCGACGGCCGCGACGTGAGCCAGCTGCTCGGCCATGTCCGCGTACCCGAGGAGCGGTTGCCGGAGCACCGACTCATGCAGGACGAGCCAGGAGACGGGCCCCTCTTTGTCCTCCATGACCCAGGAGCGTGCCCGGCGCGTGCTGATGCGCTCCTTCAGTACCTCTTGCGTCACCCTGGGGGTGCCCAAACGAACCAAAGCCTCGATGTACGGCTCCAGTTGCAGAGGCCCTGGAATGAGCATGGGTTCCCACTGAACGATGTCCAGCGCGCGGGACTCCATCTCCAGGACTTCGTCGAAGTAGTGCCCTTCCACGCGCCGACCGGCGTTCCTCACGTCCTCACACCCACGGGCGAAGAACCCGTCCGTACCCAGCACCTTGTCCACGTGCTGCGCCAGGTCCAGGGGCATGCGCCGCCTGCCCCGCTCGATCTCGCTGAGGTAGCTCACGGAGTAGAAGACGCCCCGCACGGTCTGCTCCAGGGTGAGGCCCGCCCGCTCCCGCTGCCAACGCAGCTCCTTGCCGTAGAACTCCGGCACCCCGGCCGCCCCGTCGATCTCTTTCCCAGCGGGCACCGCTCACCCTTTCCACACCTCGCGCTGTCGAACGCGGAACCCTTCCCACGCTACGCGCACCCCCGCCACGCTGTGAGCGATTCGTCACAGCCCGTAGACATAGGGAGTCACCATGAGCGACCACGACAGCGACGACACCGCCCGCGACAGCATGATCCGGCTGCGGGAGGTCCTCAGCGCGCACGGGATCACGCTGCCCTCCCTCGGGCTCGATCTGCCGACCTTCGCCAGCGTCTACCTCACCCCGCCCCTGATCAGCCTCGGCAACTGCAACGTCGCCACCGCGGACCGACTGGCCGACGTACTGCGCACGGCGGCGGTGGGGCCGTTCGTCCCGCGGAATTGAGTACCCGTACTCACGTGTGACCCCTGGTGCGGTTGTTAGCTTCGAACGGAGGCTTCAGCGGTGCAGCGGGGGGACACATGACGCTCAGTTCGACGTGGCGGGCAGTGCTCGGCGAGGACGGTACGGGGATGCGCCTCGCGTCCGCCGGAGCCCCTTCGGGCAGCGGCACGGGCGGCCCCGACCTGAAGGCCGACGAGGGCCCCTGGACCAGCGCCGGAAACACCGCGGGCGAGCTGCGCACCTCCACCGCGACGGCCGTCACGGACCTGGAGACCGCGAGCCAGGGCGTCACCGGCGCCACGCAGGGCTTCGCCTCGACCACCGCGCTCACCGGCATCCTCGGCACGTGGACGGCCCGCCTCGGCGCCGTCCGCGACGAGTGCGGACGGCTGGACGGCGCCCTCAAGAACACCGGCCGGGACTTCGGCGAGCGGGAGAGCGCCACGAAGCAGAAGTTCTCCCGCGCCGTCATCGCGCAGCCTGCGAACCGGGGTTGATGCCGCGTGCCCAGCTGGCAGCAACTGCGAGACGTGAACCTCTCGGAGTACGAGGACGCCGCGGACGGCTGGGGCAAGGTCAGCTCCCGCGCCAACGCCGACAAGGACCGGGTCGACAACCAGATCCTCGCCAAGATCCGCGGCACCCAGACCGGGATGGCGGCCAGCGGCGCCATCGTGAACCTGGAGGGCCTCAGCCGCAACTACCAGTACCTGCACACCGAGTGCGGTCTGATCCGTACGGCCCTGAACGGGCTCGCGGCCGAACTCGCCGCTCCCCAGCGCAAGCTCAAGCAGGCGCTGGAGGACGCGGCGGGCCTCAAGTTCACCGTCCACCCCGACGGCTCGGTCGAGTACCCCGCCACCCCGTCCTTCGTCCAGGTACCCGCATCGGGCACGGGCCGGGCCACGCCGGGCGCTCCCATCCCCCTCCGACCCGGCCTGGCCGAAGGCGGTACGGACCCCAACAAGGGCAAGGCCGAGGAGATCGCCGAGAAGATCGTGGCGGCCCTGCGCGAGGCGGCCGAGGTCGACGGCCGGTACGCCTCGGTGCTCGGCAAGCTCAAGGCGAAGCCGGGCCTGACGGTCGACGCCTCGGACCTCCTCGACGCCGCGCAGGACACCCGCGACCTCCAGACGGCGGCCGGGAAGTACGCGAGCGCCGACAAGATCCCCAAGGGCGACGACCCGGAGCAGAACGCCCGGTGGTGGAAGGGCCTGACCCAGGAGCAGCGCGACGAGTACGCCACCTTGTACCCGGCCGCGATCGGCGGACTCGACGGCATCCCCGCCACCGTCCGCGACGACGCGAACCGGATGGTGCTCGCCGAGACGAAGGCGCGCTACGAGACCGACCTGAAGGCCGTACCCGCCGAGCCCTCACCGCGGTTCACGGTCAACCGCTCGGGCGACTACACGATCAACCCGGCATGGCAGCAGTGGGCCGACAAGGGTTACGGCGAACAGCGGGCGCGGCTGGAGGGCCGGCTCAAGGGCATGGAGGCCATCGAGCGGCGCTTCGACCGGCCGGCCGACAGCTCCCTCCCTGAGGCGTACCTGCTGAAATTCAACGCCGAACTGGACGACGGCCGCGTCATCCTCGCCAACGGCGACCCGGACACGGCCGACCACACATCGGTCTACGTGCCGGGCACGAAGTCCAAGCTGTCGGACATCGACAAGGACCTGACGCGCAGCGAGAAGCTCTGGGACTCCAGCAATTCCATGGCTCCAGGCAAAAAGATATCCACGATCACCTGGTTCGACTACAACGCCCCGAACGACATTCCGCATGCAACCGACGGACGCTATGCACAGGACGCCGGACCGACGCTTCAGCAATTCATGCAGGGCCAGCGAGCCGCACACCAGGAAGCAACCGGCTCCACGTCCCACACAACCGTCATGGGGCACAGCTACGGCAGCACGGTGGTCGGCGTCGCGACGCAGTCCGGCACCTGGAGGGACGGCCCGATGGCTGACGACATCATCGCCGTCGGAAGCCCCGGCATGCAGGTGGACCGTGCCACCGACCTCGGCCTGAAGCCGGGCCACACGTGGGCCATGGGCGGCGGCGGTGACGACAACCTCGTACGGGAGGGCGGAAGGAATTTCGGGCTGGGCGACAACAGAACCATTCCGACGGACGAGGACTTCGGCGGCAACCTCATGGCGAGCAACGCATCGAATCACGGCGATTTCTGGACCGACCCTATAAGCCTGGAAAATCAGGCGTACGTCATTACGGGCAAATACGAAAGGGTGTCCCTTGAATAGGGGTATTGCGTTCACCGGGCATGCCCTGCTGGCATGCATACTCCTCACAGGTTGCGCAGGCATGGGAAACGAGCCGAAGGTACAGACCCTGGACGCCAAGGCCGTGCAGGCGGACACTGAGCGGGCCTCCAGCAAGATCCTGGATCTGCTGGCCGTACACGGGAAGACGACCCGCGCCAGGGCCACCCTGTTGGAATGCTCCCGGTACGACTCCGACGAGAACGTCCACCAGGCCCACCACCCCTGGAGCATCTACGACCTCCCGGTGGAGGAACTGCAGCGGGCAATGGACCGGGCGCGGAAGGCGTTCCCGGCGAACGGCTGGACCATCGTCGAGGACGGGCCGGACAGCAGCCCGGCGAAGACGCCGACACTCACCGCGAATTCCGCCGACGGAAAGCTCTCGGCGCGCCTGCGGCTGATCGACGAGCGAGACAGGGGCAAGACCTCGGTCCTCGCCGTCACCGTCGTCTCCACCTGCTTCCGCAGCGCCCCCGGGGCGTAGCAGTACTGGAACGAAAGGCCCTGGGGGCCGTGGGGTGGCGCGTACTAGCCTGGCCGGGATCGATCCGATGACGTCACGTTCTACGGGGGAATCCGATGTCGTTCGACCAGGAGTGGGCGCAAGTACGCGCCTCGGTGGCCGACAAGCAGGCGGGGGTGCGCCTCAACCACGTGCCCGCCGAGGACGGCGGCGGGCCGTCGCCCCAAGGGGACCTCGTCGTCACGCAGCAGGACCTCGCGGCCGTCGGCGACGCGGCCTTCAAACTGCACCAGCGGTTGGACACCGACGGGGACCACGCCAAGGCCAGTACCTACGAGGCGGCCGGCGCGATGAAGAAGGACTTCGCGCTCGGCGGCGCCCTGTCCACCGTCGCCGACAAGTGGAACTCCCAGGTCAACAGCCTGCTGGAAGCGTGCGCGCACATCTCCAACCACCTCGACTACACGCAGAACGCGCACGCCGAGGGCGAGCACTGGATCGCCACGCAGCTCAAGTACGAGCAGCTGGACAAGGGCTTCGAGGAAAGGGCGCACCACTGATGGACCTCGACGCACTCCGCTTCGCGGACTTCGGCAAGCTCGCCACCGCCGTGAGCGACTGGTCCGCGATGGTGACCAAGCTCCAGCAGCTGTCCGAGGACGCGCGCACCGACATGGGCGGGAAGGCGGCCAAGGCGAACTGGGCCGGGGTGAACGCCACCGTGACCCGGGAGTTCATCGGCAAGACCGCCAAGGAGTTCGCCGACGCGGCGACCGAGGCGGACAGCGTCCGCAACATCCTGAGCGACACCCACGGCGAACTGGTCGGCTACAAGACCGAGTTGAACACGACCATCGAGCAGGCCCTGTCCCGGAACCTGACCGTGGTCGGTACCGGCAACGGCGGCTTCACGGTCACCATGAACATCCACCCGGACCGCGCCGCCAAGGGGCACACCGTGCCCGAGCACACCGAGGCCGACGCCATCGCGCTGCGCGACACCGTCCAGGGGATCCTCCAGCGGGCCACGGAGAGCGACACCACGGCGGCGCAGGCGCTGTCGATGCTGGTGAGCCAGAACCCGTACGGCTTCTCCGGCGCCAGCTACTACAACCGGGACGTGGCCGCGGCGGCCATCAAGGACGCGGAGCGGATCGCGAACCTCCTCAAGAACAAGGGCGACGACCTGACGCCCGAGGAGTTCGACCAGCTCAACAAGGACCTCGCGGCCCACAAGGACGACCGGCTCTTCCAGGAGGAGTTCGCGACCACGCTCGGCCCGCGCGGCCTGCTGGACTTCTGGGCGGACCTCTCGGACCCCTCCGACGGCGGCGCCCTCCAGCGGGCCCGCTTCGACCAGCTCGGCGACTTCCAGAAGAACCTCAGCTTCACGCTGGCCGGGGCCACCCAGTCCGACAGCCCGGCGATGCGCGCCTGGGAGGACGAGATGGTCCGGCAGGGCGACCAGATGGTCCAGACGCGCGGCACGCGGGTCTACGGCTTCCAGCTCATGAGCAACCTGATGAGGAACGGCGACTGGGACAACCGCTTCCTGAACGACTACGGGAACGCGCTGGTGGCCACCGAGAAGAAGATGAAGATGCCGGACCGCTACTGGAACGGCGGCCCCCCGTCGATGCCGAAGATGAACTTCACCGGCGACGACTTCGGCCGCGACCCGATGACCGGCTTCATGACGGGCCTGGCCAACAGCCCGAACGCGGCGACCGAGTTCTTCAACACGACGCAGCCCACCGACAACGCGCAGTACGTCCTCAAGGACCGGACCGTCTTCGACGACACCCCGACCAACAGCCACGACGGCAACTCCTCCCGCGAGGCGACCGGCAACGCCCTGGTCGCGGCGGCGACCGGGCAGAACCCGCTCGACCCGAACGCCCAGCAGGTCGACCTGGGCCCCGAGCACCGCAAGGTGCTGGACCGCTCGCTGACGTACCTCTCGCAGACGGGGAACGACTTCCCGCCCGAGATGCGCGACGACATGGCCAAGGTGCTGTCCCGGCACAGCGACGTCGTCAACCACACCGCCAGCACGCTCGCCGACGACGCGGGCGACCCCCGCCTGCTGGACCGCAAGGAGCTGCTGGAGGTCAGCAAGCAGGTCTCCCGCGACCAGAGCGCCTACGGGATGCTCAACGAGGCCATGAACCGCGAGATGGTCAACGACATCCACACGGGCGTCCCCACGGACCAGAAGGAGACGCTGCTGCGCTCCGGGGCCACGGTCGGCTTCCTGGAGGAGGCCCGGTACCAGGCGATCCAGACCGACAAGCACGACCCCAGCTGGGACGCGAAGTGGATCTACCACGGCTTCGGCTCGGCGGTGAACTTCATCCCGGTCGTCGGCGACGTCGCGCAGCGCGGCGTCGACGCGCTCGCCTACCAGTGGCAGCTCGACGAGCAGGCCCGGATCGGCGCCGAGATCTCGCGGCAGAACGGCGACACCTTCACGGTCCGCGAGCGCCAGCTCCAGGCGCTGGCCGACGAGTGGGCCGCGTCCAACCCACACCCGGGCCAGAACCGCTACACCCTGACGCACGAGATCAACGGCGCCGCCTTCGACGGCAACCAGCGGGCCTCGGGCCTGGCGGGCAACGGATGAGGCCCCGGTGGAGCGCCCTCGCCGCCACCGCCCTGCTCGCGGCCCTCGGCGCGCTCGCGGGGTGCTCGCAGGGCACGGGCTACGCCGTCCCGGACGCCGCGTGCGGTGTCGGCGTGGGCGCCGCGGCCCTGAAGCCGCTGCTGCCGGCCGGTGACACCCTGCGGCTCCAGCCGGAGGACCTCGGGCAGGGCAGTGCGCGCTGCACGCTCTCGGTGGACGCGAAGCCGGCGCTCTCGCTGAAGACGGACGTGAGCACCGAGGTGGCGGACCTGCCCAAGGTCATCCAGGAGAAGCTCGACCGGTCCGGGCACCCCGAGAAGATCGCCCTCCCGGGCGGGGAGGGCTGGGTGGCGGACTCGCTGGCCCTGGCGACCGTGAAGTGCACCTTCCAGGGCCAGCCACGGCTCTTCATCACCGAGGTGGCGGCCCACGGCGGGCCCTCCGACGTGGCGAAGCGGCGCAGCGCCCTCACCGCCTTGATCACGGCGTACGAGCCCGCGGCCCGGAAGGCGGCCGGCTGCACTCCCGGACCCTCTTGAGCGGCTCTCCAGCGTTTCTGGCTTGATGCTGGTCACAGTCGTCGAGCAAGGGTTGTTCTTATTACCCGCGGGTAGCATCATGACATTACCGATTGGTAAGTACGAGGATCCTGTCTCCCCCGAGCCTTAAAACGGAGCCGTAGCCATGGGGCACTACAAGTCGAATCTGCGCGACATCGAGTTCAACCTGTTCGAGGTGCTCGGTCGCGACAAGCTGTACGGCACCGGCCCGTTCGGGGAGATGGACACCGACACCGCCAAGACCATCCTCAGCGAGATGACCAAGCTCTCGGAGAACGAGCTGGCCGCCTCCTTCGAGGACGCCGACCGCAACCCGCCGGTCTTCGACCCCACCACCAACACCGCGCCCGTCCCGGCGTCCTTCAAGAAGAGCTACAAGGCCTTCATGGACTCCGAGTACTGGCGCCTGGGCCTGCCCGAGGAGATCGGCGGCACCACCTCGCCGCGTTCCCTCATCTGGGCGTTCGCCGAGACCATCCTGGGCGCGAACCCGGCCGTCTGGATGTACTCCTCCGGCCCCGCCTTCGCCGGCATCCTCTTCGAAGAGGGCAACGAGGCGCAGAAGAAGGTCGCGGAGATCGCGGTCGACAAGCGCTGGGGCTCCACCATGGTCCTCACCGAGCCCGACGCGGGTTCGGACGTCGGCGCGGGCCGCACCAAGGCGGTCGAGCAGGCCGACGGCTCCTGGCACATCGAGGGCGTCAAGCGCTTCATCACCTCCGGTGAGCACGACATGGAGGAGAACATCCTCCACTACGTCCTCGCGCGCCCCGAGGGCCACGGCCCGGGCACCAAGGGCCTGTCGCTCTTCCTGGTCCCGAAGTTCCACTTCGACTGGGAGACCGGCGAGCTGGGCGAGCGCAACGGCGTCTACGCCACGAACGTCGAGCACAAGATGGGCCTCAAGGCCTCCAACACCTGCGAGATGACCTTCGGCGACCAGCACCCCGCCAAGGGCTGGCTGATCGGCGACAAGCACGACGGCATCCGCCAGATGTTCATGATCATCGAGTTCGCGCGGATGATGGTCGGCACGAAGGCCATCGCCACCCTCTCCACCGGCTACCTGAACGCCCTGGAGTACGCCAAGGAGCGCGTGCAGGGTCCGGACCTGGCGAACTTCATGGACAAGAGCGCGCCCAAGGTCACCATCACGCACCACCCCGACGTGCGCCGCTCGCTCATGACGCAGAAGGCGTACGCCGAGGGCATGCGCGCCCTGGTGCTCTACACCGCCTCCGTCCAGGACGAGATCCAGGTCAAGCAGGCCGCGGGCGAGGACGCCTCCTCCCTCATCGGCCTGAACGACCTGCTCCTGCCGGTCGTGAAGGGCTACGGCTCGGAGAAGTCCTACGAGCAGCTCGCCCAGTCCCTGCAGACCTTCGGCGGCTCCGGCTACCTGCAGGAATACCCGATCGAGCAGTACATCCGGGACGCCAAGATCGACACCCTCTACGAGGGCACCACGGCGATCCAGGGCCAGGACTTCTTCTTCCGCAAGATCGTCCGCGACCAGGGCGCCTCGCTGAACGTCCTCACCGAGACGATCAAGAAGTTCCTCGCCGAGGCCGTCGGCGGCGAAGAGCTCTCCGGCGCCCGCGACGCGCTGGCCAAGGCCGCCGTGGACCTGGAGGCCATCGTCGGCCAGATGGTCACCGACCTCACCGCCACCGGCGAGGACGTCAAGAACATCTACAAGGTCGGCCAGAACACCACCCGCCTGCTGATGGCCTCGGGCGACGTGATCGTCGGCTACCTGCTGCTCAAGGGCGCGGCCGTGGCCGCCGAGAAGCTCCCGACGGCCACCGCCAAGGACGTCGCCTTCTATACGGGCAAGATCGCCGCGGCGAAGTTCTTCGCCGGTCAGGTCCTGCCGGGCGTCGCGGTCCAGCGCCAGCTGGCCGAGGCCGTCGACAACACCCTGATGGACCTCGACGAGGCCGCCTTCTAAGGACACCTCACCGACACCGCCCCGCAGGACCCACGACGTACGCGGTGTACGCGCGCCGGCCGGACTCCCAGCTCAGCTGGGGTCCGGCCGACCGCGTGCACGGGTTGTCGGCGGTTCGTGGGACGCTCGTAGGTATGAGCGCACACGAGCAGCACAGCAGGGGGTACTCCGTCCCGACCGGGCGGCCGTACGCCCTCAAGGAGCTGCACGCGAAACTGGGCGCGCTCGGCGACGGCGTCCAGGACCTCTACGAGGGCGCGCACCCGACCGAGTACGACGGCATCGCGGACGCGCTGTACACCGCCTTCCAGACGGCCTCGGCCCTGGCCCCCTCCAAGAGCTACACCGGCTGCCCCGAGCACCCCAACGGCGCCCTGGACCCGGAGGCGCCCGACGGCTGGGGCCGCTGCCTGCTCTGCAACGACCGGCGCCGGATGGGCCTGCGCGGCCGCGGCGGGGCCCCCACCCCGGCTCCGGCGGGGGAACAGCGCCGCCTCGGCTACCCCGTGCCGGAGGGCCCGTACACGCTGGAGAAGCTCCGGCTGTACCTCCGTACGCTCGACGAATACCGCTTCCACCTGACGATCGGCTCACCGGACGACGAGTTCGTCCGGGTCGCCGACAACCTGCACCGGGCCTTCATCGTGGCCCGCGAGCTGTCCCGCCCGCGCAACGCGTCGGGATGTGCCGAACATCCCGGCGCGCCGATGGATCCCGACGCTCCGCCCGGCGAGGCATGTATCTTCTGCGCCGGACGCAAGAGGCGCGCACAGCGCTCCGCGCAGACCCCTGAGATGCTCCCG
This sequence comes from Streptomyces sp. NPDC098789, assembly GCF_044759975.1. Lineage (NCBI taxonomy): Bacteria > Bacillati > Actinomycetota > Actinomycetes > Kitasatosporales > Streptomycetaceae > Streptomyces > Streptomyces sp. NPDC098789. The sequence goes on along the minus strand of NZ_JBIWAJ010000022.1, from coordinate 91,094 downwards.
CGCATCCGCCGGGGCGAGCGCAGGCAGCTGCAGCGCCGCTTCGAGCGTCCGCCGGGCTGAGCCGACCGGGATCGCAGTTCACACCACCACCGCGCCCTCGTCCTCCGGCTGTCCGTGGGCTATCCGCCACAGCCCGGCCATGACGAACACGACCGTCGTTAAGGTGAACCACATGAGCTCTCCCGCCCGCTTCGACCGCGGCCACACCGACGATCTGATGACCTACCTGGCGGCGAGCCCCTCGCCGTACCACGCCGTCGCCAACGCGGGCGAGCGGCTGGAAAAGGCCGGCTTCAGGCAGTTGTCGGAAACGGACGCCTGGGATTCGAGCGCGGGGGGCAAGTTCGTACTGCGCGGCGGCGCGCTCATCGCCTGGTACGTCCCCGAGAGCGCGACCCCGCACACCCCGTACCGGATCATCGGCGCGCACACCGACTCCCCCAACCTCCGGGTCAAGCCGCTTCCTGACACCGGGTCACAGGGCTGGCGGCAGATCGCCGTCGAGGTCTACGGCGGCACCCTGCTCAACACCTGGCTGGACCGCGACCTGGGCCTCGCGGGTCGACTCACCCTGCGCGACGGCACCGAGCGGCTGGTCAACATCGACCGCGCACTGCTGCGCGTGCCGCAGTTGGCCGTGCACCTGGACCGGTCCGTCAACTCCGACGGCCTCAAGCTGGACAAGCAGCGGCACATGCAGCCGATCTGGGGTCTGGGCGAGGCGCACGAGGGTGACCTGATCGCCTTCCTGGAGGAGGAAGAGGGCCTGGCCCAGGGCGCGGTGGCGGGTTGGGACCTGATGGTCCACTCGATCGAGCCGCCGGCCTACCTGGGCCGTGACCGAGAACTGCTCGCCGGGCCGCGGATGGACAACCTGCTGTCGGTGCACGCGGGCATCGCCGCGCTGGCCGCCGTGTCCACCGCCGAACACCTGGACCACATCCCGGTGCTGGCCGCCTTCGACCACGAGGAGAACGGCTCGCAGTCGGACACCGGCGCGGACGGACCCCTGCTGGGCAACGTGCTGGAACGTTCAGTCTTCGCGCGCGGCGGTAGCTACGAGGACCGTGCGCGCTCCTTCGCGGGCACCATCTGCCTCTCCTCGGACACCGGTCACGCGGTGCACCCCAACTACGGCGAGCGGCACGACCCGACGCACCACCCGCGCGCCAACGGCGGCCCGATCCTCAAGGTCAACGTCAACCAGCGGTACGCGACGGACGGCAGCGGGCGCGCGGTGTTCGCGGCGGCGTGCGAGCGGGCGGGCGTGCCGTGGCAGAGCTTCGTCTCCAACAACTCGATGCCCTGCGGCACCACGATCGGCCCGATCACGGCCGCGCGGCACGGCATCCAGACCGTCGACATCGGTGTCGCGATCCTCTCCATGCACAGCGCCCGGGAACTGTGCGGCGCGGACGACCCGTACCTCCTGGCAAACGCCCTGGTCTCCTTCCTGGAGGGCTGACCCCCCTCCCCCGGTGGGGGAAATTCGGCTCCGCCGGGGCAAGTTCAGCCTCGCCGGCGTTTGAGGCGCCCCCGGAGGGCGAGGCCAGCCGCAGGCGCCCACCGGCCGGCCCCACCTCCGCTCCCGCCGGAGCCGATCCGGCCCCGCCCGGGGGCCCGTTTGGGGCGCCCCCGGAGGGGCCGACTCAGCCCCGCCGGCGATTGAGGCGTCCCCGGAGGGAAGGGAGGGCTCCGGCCGGTGGGCGCCTGCGGCTGGCTCCGCCCTCCGGGGGCGCCTCAAACGCCGGCGGGGCTGAAGGTGGCCGGCCCCACCTCGGAGGAGGCGGCCCCGCCGGGGTCAGGCGTCCAGGCCGGCCAGGACCAACGGCAGGCGGGCCGCGCCCCCTTCGACGACGCGGACCGGAACCCCCCAGTCCTGCTGGTGCATGTGGCAGGCGGGGTACTCGTTCGACGGGTCGTCGTCGCAGGAGGCCGCCATCGCCGAGACGTGCAGCACGCCCTCGGTGACCCCCTCCGCGAAGACCAGGTCCCGGAAGAGGTCCGTCCCCTGCCCCGCGCCGCCGGCCAGCAGCTCCGGCGGGGTCGAGGAGACCTGGAGCCGGGTGGAGGGACCGTACCGGTCGTCCAGCTTCTGCCCGGTCGGGGCCCGGAAGACCACCTCCAGCCGCAGCGTGCCCGGCCCGACCTCGGTGGCCGCGCGCTGCGTGCGGTGGGCGACCGACTCGACGCGGACGGCCTCCTCCGGCAGCCGCAGCCGGGTCAGCCGGTGCCGTGCGGACTCCACGACCAGGATGTCCTCGCCGACCAGCACCGCGTCACTGGGCTCGCGCAGATCGGTCGCCAGGGTGCTGACCTCGCCCGTGGCGGGGTCGTAGCGGCGCAGGGCGTGGTTGTAGGTGTCGCAGACGGCGACCGAGCCGTCCGGCAGGACGGTCACCCCGAGCGGGTGCTGGAGCAGCGCCTGGTCCGCCGCGCCGTCCCGGTGACCGAAGTCGAACAGGCCGCTGCCGACGGCGGTCCGGATCGCGTACGCGTCCGTGTCCCCCTCGCTCTCGCCCGCCACCGGCTCGACCCAGCGCAGCGCACTGGTCTCGGAGTCGGCGATCCACAGCCGGTCCCCGGCCGCCGCGAGCCCGGAGGGCTGCGCGAACCAGGCCTCGGCGGCGGGCCCGTCGACCAGCCCCTCGTTGGTGGTGCCGGCCGCCACCGCGACGGTGTCGCTCCGCGGGTCCCAGGTCCACAGCTGGTGCACGCCGGCCATGGCGATCCACACCCGGCCCCGCCACCAGGCCACGTCCCACGGCGAGGACAGGTCCACCTCGCGCGCGGGCCCGGCCGTCGGCGAGCCCTGCCACCACTGGCGGCCCGTACCGGCGACGGTCTCCACCGCGCCGGTGGCCGGGTCGAGGACGCGCAGCGCGTGGTTGACGGTGTCCGCGACCACGACCCGGCCGTCGGGCAGCAGCGCCAGGCCCTGCGGCTCGCTGAAGGCGTCGGGCCCGAAGCCGCGCTCCCCGCTGCCGATCCGCCGCACCACGCTCTCGCCGTCGGCGGCCAGCTCCACGAGCTGGTGCCGGGTCGAGTCGGACACCAGGACGTTCCCGGAGGGCAGCACGAGCGCCTTGCCGGGGAAGCGCAGGTCGGTCGCGACCGGCGCCGGCGCCACGTACGGCCCGTCCCCGCGCCGCAGGGTGCCCTTCGCCGCGTGCTCCGCCTCCAGCTCCTCGACGAGCCGCGCGATGGCGTGCGCGTGCCCCTCGCCGGCGTGCTGCGCGACGATGTACCCCTCCGGGTCGATCACCACGAGCGTGGGCCAGGCGCGTACGGCGTACTGCTTCCAGGTGGCCAGCTCGGGGTCGTCGAGGACGGGGTGGTGGACCTCGTAGCGCTCGACGGCGTCGACGACGGCCTGGTGCTCGGCCTCGTGCACGAACTTCGGCGAGTGCACGCCGATGATCACGACGGTGTCCCGGTGCTTCTCCTCCAGCTCCCGCAGCTCGTCGAGGACGTGCAGGCAGTTGATGCAGCAGAAGGTCCAGAAGTCGAGGATGACGATCCGTCCTCGCAGGTCGGCGAGGGTGTAGGAGGTGTCACCGGTATTGAGCCAGCCGCCCTTGCCGATCAGCTCGGGGGCACGGACTCGGGCGCGACGGGGTGCGGACGCGGCAGGATTCATGCGTCAAGGGTGCCATCAGCCCAGGAAGGACCGCAGGGAGCCCACCAGGGCGTTCACGAAGGCGTCACGGACGGGCTCCGGGAGCAGCTCCAGGGACAGGTAGGGGTTGAGGTCCTCCAGCTCGACCAGCAGGAGTTCGCCCGACGGGGCGCGGCAGGCGTCGACCCGCTGGATCCCGTGGCTCAGGGTGTTCCAGCCGATGAAGGTGCGGGCGAAGTCGAGGTCCGCGGGGCTCGGGTCGTAGGGCTCCAGGTCCCAGCGGCGGGCCGGGTCGGGCGCGTACAGGGCGTACTGGAAGGCGTCGTCGACGAAGTAGAAGGACACCTCGTGGACGAAGTCGATCCGGGGCTGGATCAGGAGCGAGCCGGGGGCGGCCCCCCGGCCCGCGAGGCCCGCGAGGTCCGCGAGGTGCGCGGCCGGGTCGGCGGTGAAGGCCAGGCCGATCGAGTCGGCGCCCTGGCGGGGCTTGACGGCGTACTCGGCCACCTGCGGCAGGAGGTGCAGGTCGGCGGGGTCGTCGACGGTGGGTATCACCGGATGGCCCGACCTGGTGAGGTCCAGCAGGTACTGCTTGCCGGCCATGTCGGCGCGGCCGGTGAGCGGGTTGTAGACCCGGGCCCCGGTGGCCAGGGCGTGGGCGCGGAAGGCGTCGTAGGCCTCCTGGTGGTGCAGGACGGGCCCGCTGTTGCGGACGATCACCGCGTCGAAGGCGGGCAGCAGGGCCTGCGCGTCGAGCGGGTGGCACAGGGCCAGGGGGAACTCCTCGCGCAGCCGCGAGGTGAGGAGGACGTCCTCGTCGCCGTAGCGGCGGCCGCGCGCCGGGTAGGCCAGGTCGGTCACGTAGAGGAGAGGCATGGCGGCAACCTATCGCGGGCAACGATGACGGCATGAAATACCTCGTTCGGGACAAAGTGCTGGCCATCGGCGACGACTACTGGGTCGAGGACGAGGCCGGCCGCCACGCCTACCTGGTCGACGGGAAGGCGCTGCGCGTCCGCGACACCCTGGAGCTGAAGGACCCGGACGGCCGGATCCTGATCACGCTGCGCGAGAAGATGTTCAGCTTCCGCGACGCGATGACCCTGGAGCGGGACGGCGAGCAGCTCGCCGTCATCCGCAAGAAGCGGCTCTCGCTGCTGCGCAACCACTACCGCGTGACCCTGTCCGAGGGGACGGTCCTCGACGTCAGCGGGCGGATCCTGGACCGCGAGTTCAAGGTCGAGTACGAGGGCGAGCTGCTGTCGCTGATCTCCCGCCAGTGGTACCGGGTCCGCGAGACGTACGCCGTGGACGTGATCCGGGAGGAGGCGGACGCGGCGCTGCTGCTCGCGGTGGCGGTGTGCGTGATCAGGATGGCCGAGAAGGAGCGCGAGGAGCGAGACGAGGAAAGGGAGGAGAGGGAGGAACGGGAGGAGGCGCGGGAGGACGAACGGCGCGGCGGCGGCCGCTGAGCACCGACCGCTGAACACCGGCCGCGGGCCCCGTGCGAGCGGGGCGCGGCGGCCGGTGCGTGCGCGGTCGGCGGTCAGGCGGTCAGGCGGTCAGGGCGTGGCCCAGGTGCCGCGGGCCGGGGGGCGGATGCCGAGCATCCGGTCCTTCAGGGCCGGGAACTGCTCCCGGGTCTCCGCCACCTTGGCCGGGTCCAGGTCCACGGTCAGCACCTCCTCGCCCGGGCCCGCCTCGGCGATCACCTCGCCCCACGGGTCCACCACCAGGCTGTGTCCCGCCTGCTCGACCCCGGCGTGCGTCCCGGCGGTGCAGCAGGCGAGGACGTACGCCTGGTCCTCGACGGCGCGCGCCCGGTTCAGCAGGGTCCAGTGCGCGCGGCGGCGGGCGGGCCAGCCCGCGGCCACCACCAGGGTCTGGGCGCCCGCGTCGACCAGCCCGCGGAAGAGCTCCGGGAAGCGCAGGTCGTAGCAGGTGGCGATGCCGAGCACGGTCTGCGGCAGGGTGACCGTCGTCAGCGAGCCGCCCGCCGCCATCAGCACGGCCTCGCCCTGGTCGAAGCCGAAGCGGTGGATCTTGCGGTACGTGGCCGCCAGCTCGCCCTCGGGGGACAGCACGAGGGTGGTGTTGTAGAGGGAGCCGTCACCGGAGCGTTCCACGACCGACCCCGCGTGCAGCCAGACCCCGGCGTCGCGCGCCGCCTTGGACATCACCTCGAAGGTGGGCCCGTCCAGCGGCTCCGCCTCCGTCTCGAACTGCTCGTAGGAGAAGGCGCCCACGCCCCACAGTTCCGGCAGCACCACCAGATCGGAGCCGCTCTGTTCGCGGACGAGGTCCGCCACCCGGGCACGTCGGGAAACCACCGACTCGCCCTCGTTCACCGCGATTTGGATCAGGGAGGCGCGCACACTACCACCGTTCTGGCATGGAAGCCGTCAACTCGGGGCCTACGATCGTCACACGAAAGCACTGCCGGGGTGCTCAACGGCAGCGTAACTTTGACAAGGCCGCCGCCCGCCAGTCCGACCGTCCACAACGCGCCACTGAACAGCACGCGAGGGGTCCCGTTGACCGTCCATCCCAGCCTTCAGCCCTATGCCGATGCGTGGACCCACTCCATCGAGGCGATATCCGAACTGGTCCTCCCCTTGGCGGAGGCCGAATGGAACCGGGCGACCCCGTGCCCCAACTGGTCCGTCCGTGACGTCGTGTCACACATCATCGGCATCGAGTGCGAGCAGCTCGGCGACCCCCGCCCCATCCACACCCTCCCCCGGGACCTGCTCCACGTGGTGGACGAGTTCACCCGGTACATGGAGGTCCAGGTGGACGTCCGGCGCCACCACACCGCCCCCGAGATGACGTCGGAGCTGGAGTACACCGTCATCCGGCGGATGCGGCAGCTGCGCAACGAGAAGCGGGACCCGGCCACCACGATGGTGCGCGGACCGCTGGGCGAGCAGGTGACCCTGGAGCTGGCGCTGCGGCTGCGGGCCTTCGACGTGTGGATCCACGAGCAGGACCTGCGGGCCGCGCTCGGCGTCCCGGGGAACTGGGACTCCCCCGGCGCCCTGGTGGCCCGGGACCTGCTGCTGGCGGGGCTCCCGAAGGTCGTCGCGAAGCACGCGGGCGCCCCGGCGGGCTCGGCGGTGGTGCTGGACGTGCACGGGACCCTGGAGTTCATGCGGACGGTCCGGATCGACGCCGAGGGCCGCGGCACGATGGACAACGCGCCGTCGCTGGGACCCGCGGTGACGCTGACGATGGACTGGCAGACCTACGTCCGCCTCGCCGCGGGCCGCGGCCGCTGGCACACCCTGGCGGACCGCGTGAAGGTCGAAGGCGACCCGGACCTGGCAGAAGCGATCCTCTCCCACTTCGCGGTCACGCCGTAGCCCCCCGACCGGGCCCGAGACGCCGGCCCGATTCAGCCCCGCCGGCGCTTGAGGCGCCGCCGGAGGCAACTCAGCCGGTCACATCCAGCCTCACCTGCAATCGAGGCACTGCCAACGAACCAGGCCGGGCCAAAACCAGCCCCGCCGGCGATTGAGGCGCCGCCGGAGGCAACTCAGCCGGCCCGGCGCTTGAGGGCACCACCGGGCCCGCCCACCACGGGCGGCGGCGGACCGGCGGGCCCACCCGGGTGGGTGGAGGGCTCAGACCTCCGCCCGTGCAGGGACCGGGGCTGCGCCCGGTGCCGGGGTCAGGGCAGCGGCCCCCCGCTCCCGCTCCCGCAGAAGCGCCCGCCCCCGCAACCGCAGGATCTGCGACACCCCCAGCGCCTCCAGCACGAAGACCGAGGAGAACGCGATCCGGTAGTCGTCCCCGGTGGCGTCCAACAGCACCCCCACCGCCAGCAGCGTCGTCATCGAAGCGATGAACCCGCCCATGTTGGTGATCCCGGAGGCCGTCCCCTGCCGCGCCGCCGGATTCGCCGGGCGCGCGAAGTCGAAGCCGATCATCGACGCGGGCCCGCACGTCCCCAGCACCACGCACAGCGTGACCAGCAGCCACATCGGCGCCCGCTCCCCCGGATACACCAGCACCGCACCCCACATCAGCGCCGTCACCCCCACCGTGCCGAGCGCCAGCGGGATCCGCGCACCCTGCCGGCGCCCCACCAACTGCCCGTAGAACAGCCCGAAGCCCATGTTCGCGACGACGATCAGCGTCAGCAGCCCGCCCGCCCCGCCGCGCGACAGCCCCTGCGCCTCGACCAGGAACGGCATCCCCCACAGCAGCAGGAACACCATCGCCGGGAACTGCGTCGTGAAGTGCACCCACAGCCCGAGCCGGGTCCCGGGCTCGCGCCAGGATTCGGCGATCTGACGGCGTACGTAGCCCCCTTCGCCCCGCGCCACCGGCGCCGGCGCGTGCCCCTCGGGGTGGTCGCGCAGGAACAGCAGCAGCGGCACCAGCACCACGAGCCCCGCCACCGCACTGCCCGCGAAGGCCGGCACCCAGCCCACCCCGTGCAGTACGGGCGCCAGCACCAGCGTGGAGACGAGGTTGCCCGCCATGCCCACCAGCCCGGCGAGCTGCGCCATCAACGGCCCCTGCCGGGCGGGGAACCAGCGGGTGCCCAGCCGCAGCACCGAGATGAAGGTCATGGCGTCGCCGCAGCCCAGCAGGGCGCGCGCGGCCAGCGCCGTCCCGTAGCTCGGGGAGAGCGCGAAGCCGATCTGGCCGGCCGTGAAGAGCACCGCGCCGAGCGTGAGCACCTTCTTCGTGCCGAGCCGGTCCACCATCAGGCCGACGGGTATCTGCATGCCCGCGTACACGAGCAGTTGGAGCAGCGAGAAGGTGGACAGGGCCGATGCGCTCACGTGGAAGCGGTCGGCGGCGTCCAGGCCCGCGACGCCCAGGCTGGTGCGGAAGATGACGGCGACGAAGTAGACGGCGACGCCGATGGACCAGACGAAGACGGCCCGCCGCCCGCCCGGCGGGTCCTTCGGCAGGTGGGGCACGGGCGGCAGGTCGGCGGCGGGGGCGGGAGCCGGGACGGGGACGGGGACGGAGGCGCTCATCGCGCGTCACCCCGGACCAGGGCCGCGACCCGTCCGACGTGCCCGCGCACCGCCGCGGCCGCGCTCTCGCCGTCCCCGGCGCGCAGCGCGTCCAGGATCTCGGCGTGCTCGGCGAGGGTCTTCGCGATCCGCTCGGGGTGCGCGTGCAGCAGCCGGGCGCCCATCCGCAGCTGCCGGTCGCGCAGTTGGTCGTAGAGCCGGGACAGGATCTGGTTCCCGGCGCTGCGGACGATCTCGGCGTGGAAGCAGCGGTCGGCGACGATCAGCGCGCTCAGGTCGCCGCTCGCGGCGTGCCGGCGCTGCTCGTCGATCAGCTCCGCGAGCCGCTCCAGCAGGGCGGGCGCGGCCGGTACGGCCCGCCGGACGGTGAACTCCTCGACGAGCAGCCGGGTCTCGACGACGTCGGCGATCTCCTGCGCGGAGACGGCCAGGACCAGCGCGCCCTTCTTCGGGTAGAGCTTGATCAGCCCTTCCGTCTCCAGGCGCAGCAGCGCCTCGCGCACGGGCGTGCGCGAGACCCCCACCGCGTCGGCGAGCTCGCCCTCGGTGAGCAGGGTCCCGCCTTCGTAGTGGCGGTCGAGCACGCCGTTCTTGACGTGCTGGTAGACGCGTTCGGCGGCCGTGGGCGCGAGTGTGGCGGATGGCATGCGCACAGCATAGATACAAGACAGGTGCAACCCGGCACCCGTCCGGGATGTGGACGCCGGCGGCTCAGTCCGCCGCGGGCGGGGCGGCGGGCCCGACCTCGACCTCCAGCACGAACTCGTCGTACGGCGCCTCGTCGGGGTAGGGCGGCCGGACCTGGGCGAAGCGGATCCGGGCCCGCCCGCCGGGACACCGGCCGCGCACGACGTACGTCCGCTCCACCGGCGCGCCGGGCAGCACCGGCGCCGCTTCCCGGTCCGGCGGGCCGCCCGGCTCCGCCCGGCCGCCGGGCGGCCCCTCGGACACCTCCACCGCGTCCGCGTCGCCCGTCACCTGCCAGGTCCACACGTACCCGCGCGCCCCGCGCCCGGTGAGGCGCAGGACGTACGCCTCACCGACGCGGAGCGCCACCGTCCGTACCTCCACCGGGGGGCCCTCCTCACGTCGCCGCACCTCAGGCGGGCCCGATCACCGGCCCCTCGTGCCATCCCGCGCCGTCGCGCCAGTAGTGCTGGAGCTGACGATCGGTGCGCAGGACGATGACCTCCAGATTGAACCCGAAGCTGCCCTGGAGCATCCCGGTGACCGCGAGCGCGTCGTGCCCGAAGACCGCGCTGCGGTTCCAGCCCGCGCCCGCCGCGTTCCCCCGCCACCAGTGCTCGATCCGGCCGCCCGCCGCCACGCACAGCTCGTAGTTCCCGGCCGTGTCCTCGTCGGCGGCTCCGTACTGGCCCTCGATCAGGCAGGGCGCGGAGGTGATCCCGGTGCCGAAGAGCTCGCCCGCGCGCCAGGCGAAGCCGTTCGGGTCGTCGCGCCACCACAGCTGCATGCGGCCGTCGGTACGGGTGGCCACCAGGTCGAGGTGGCGGGCGCGGGTCTGGACCAGGGCGGGACCGTAGTGGGCGATGCCCGAGGCGAAGCGGCCGCCGTCGTTCCAGGTCCAGGGCGAGCCGTTGATCCGCCACCAGTGGTTGAGGCGTCCGTCGGCGGTCCGCAGGACCACCTCGAAGTTGCCCGGCTTGCCGTAGTCGCTCTGGATGAACCCCGGCGTGCTGCCGGCCGCCGCGTCGGAGGGGCCGAAGATGCCCGCGTCGCGCCAGGTGCCGCCGGACTGGTCGTAGAACCAGTGGTGCAGCCGCCCGCCCGTGGTGACGTGCACTGATTCCAGGTTCCGGTTGTAGGTGGTGCTCGTGAAGGCGGGCAGCCCGGAGGCATCGCTGCCGAAGGCCGCGGCGCGGGCCCACGGGAAGGGCGCGTCGCCCTCCCGCCACCAGTGCTGGAGCCGCCCGCCGCCGGTCGTCGCGAGCATCTCGAAGTTGCGGTGCGCGCGGCCGTTGCCGCTCTCGAAGACGTTCCCGGTGTGCAGCCGGCGCTTGGTCCACGGGTCGGCGTTGGTACCGCGCAGCCCGCACTTGGCCCAGTAGTCGATCTTCACCTCGCCGTAGGCGATCCGCCCGTAGCCCCCCACGTGGTAGCCCGTGCCCCAGGAGTTCTTGAAGAGCCAGCACCCGGCCGCGTCGTCGTAGCCGACGATCAGCACGCAGTGGCCGCCCGCGTAGTGGTCGCTGGTGCGCCGGTAGACGCCGGAGCCGAGCCCGAAGAAGTCGTCGTAGACGTCGAAGCAGGCCGTCAGCGGGCCGACCGTGTCCAGCCAGACCTTCTGCTGCTCGACGTCGCCGAGCCGGACGTAGTCGGCGATCCGCACGGTCCGGCCGGACCGGTCCCAGCTGGGCGTGTAGTCCGCCCGCCAGGCATCGCGGCGGTCGGCGGGCACGGAGGCCGGCGGGGTCGTGTACGGATAGCAGTCCGGGTCGCAGATGCCCCCGTTGACCTTGATCCAGTCCAGCGCGGTCTCGGGGTTGCTGCCCTGGCCGCAGCTGAACTTCAGGCCGTCGTGCACGTCCCCCTCGGAGCGCTCGGCCCACACCGCGTGCTCGATCCGCGCCATCGACTCGACCAGGCCGGTCGCGCCGAAGGCCCAGCAGGAGCCGCACGGGTTCTGGTCCTTGACCTTGGTGATCCAGGGCCAGCCCCAGCGGCCCCGCCAGTCGACGGCGGCGGGTCGGGCCCCGACGACCGGCGGCTCCGTCTCCGGCAGCAGGCCGTGCGCCGCGCGGCGCCGGGTGAGGTCGCGGTTCGCGCTCTCGCGGCCGATGAGCGCCCGCAGGTCCACGGGGCCCGCCTCGGCGGCGGGCGTGAGGTTGGCCCCCGGCTCCAGACCCAGCGAGGGCCGGGGCACGGCTTGGTGGTCGGCGAGGTGCTCGCTCACCGTCCACGAGGCCCCGGCTCCGGCGAGCTGGGCCCGCAGCTCCCCGGCGAGCTGGACGCGGGCGGTGCGGTGCGGGTCGGGCCCGTCGTGCGGGTCGTGCGGGTCGTGCTGGTCGTGCTGGTCGGACTGCTCCGGCATACCGGTCCCCCCAGATGCGTACGGATGCGAGGTCCCGGAGCGTCCATCCGGAGCGCACCGCCGTCAAGGGGGTCCGTGCGGTGGCACCGGGGCACGGGGGGAGCACCGGCGCGCGGAGCCCCTGAGGGGGGCGGGCCGCCCGTGCCCCGCCCCCACCACCGGGTAGCGGGGCGGGGGCGCGGGCGCGGTGCGGCTACTCGACGGGCAGCGCCGGGGCCGGGACCGGGAGGGCGGGGGCCGGGACGGGCAGCGCGGGGACCGGGACCGGGAGCGGGGGCAGTCCGCCGCCCGTCAGGAGCGCCGCGACCAGGGCGGTCAGGGACGCCACGACGTCGGTGGACTTGGCCGCGGCGTCGGTCGAACAGCCGCAGGGGCCGGAGGCCTTGAGCAGCCCGTCGACGGCCTTCTTGAGGTTGTCCACGGCGACGGTGACCAGGTCCAGCGGGGCCGCTTTCGCCCCTGCGGCGGCCGCCGCGACCACCGGCAGCTTGGGCGCGTCCACCGGGAGCTTCGGCGCGTCCACGGGCAGCTTGGGCGCATCGACCGGGAGCTTCGGCGCGTCGACCGGCAGCTTGGGCGCGTCGACCGGCAGCTTGGGCGCGTCGACCGGGAGCTTCGGGGCGTCGACGGGGAGCTTCGGGGGATCGACGGGCAGCTTCGGCACGTCCACCGGCGGCTTCGGGAGGTCGACCGGCGGCTTCGGCACGTCCGCCGGGGGCTTCGGCAGCTTGGCGACGGCGTCGTCGATCGCCTTCTTCAGCTTGGCCGCGTCCACCTCGGGGAGCTTGCCGTCGGGGGCCTTGAGCACGGCGGAGAGCAGATCGGTGACCGGCGTGAGGACCCCGCCGAGCGCGCCGAGCGACGTGACCTGCGCCAGCAGGGCCTCCGTCCCCGGGATGGCCCGGGCCGAAGCGGAGACGACGGACTGGTGCGCGTCCTGGGAGGCCGCACCGGCGAGGCCGGGGGACGCGGCCAGCAGGGACACGCAGAGGACTGCGGGGACGGTGTAGCGGGTGAAGCGGCGCAACGTTCTCTCCTGTCAGGCGCGATGACGGCATGGGACGTACCGCCGCCACCCACTCACGGACACCCCGTCAGATCCCGCAACTCGACGCCCTGCGGCGCACGCTGGGACACGCCGAGCAACTGGCGCACCCACCCCTGTGACCAGCGGCGATGACGTCACCCCCGGGGCGTGCTGCACCCTCGTGAACCGGCGCGGGCGCGCAGCCCGCGGGGATCCGGCTACGGAAGCCGCGGCCGGACCCGCGTCCACGCGTCCACGGCCGTGCCCAGCGGGTCGTCCGGCGCGAGGTGCGGCCGGGCCAGCGCCAGCCACGACAGCAGGTTCTTGATCCGGCGCAGGTGCAGGATGCGGGCCTTGGGCAGGTCGCGCCAGGAACGGGCCTCGTCGGCCGCCGCCCCGGGGGTCAGGTCGATCAGTGCCAGCAGGTCCCGGCAGAGCGCCGCCGGGTCCCCGCCGGGCCCGGGGCCGAACTGCTGGAGGAGGTAGCCCCGTACGGCCGCCTCCTCGGCGGCGGCCACCAGCGCGTCCTCCCCCGCCCGGGCGGCCTTGCGCCGGGTCGCGGCCACCGCCACGCGGCCCCAGCGCAGCCGCACCCCGTCCGGCAGCCGGCCGTCCCGCGCCCGGCCCACGGCCAGCGCGCGCAGCTCCAGCGGCCTTGGCTCGTCCTCCAGCGGCGGATCGGTGGCCAGCCAGAGCTCCAACTCGCCCAGGGCGTGCCCGTCGGGCGGCACCGCGGTCAGCACCTGGCCCCGGGTCAGCAGGGCGACCACGGCGCCGGTCAGGTGCACCGTCGCCACGTGGCCCGCGGCGAAGAAGGCCACGGGGCTCCCGTTCCGCTCGATCCGGCGCAGCCCCAGCCTCGATTCCCCGGCCGCGTAGACCTGTCCGGCCCGCGCGACCCCGCCCACGCAGCGCACGACGCACACGCCACCGGACACGTCCGCCTCTTCGACGGAGTACACCTGCAACTCGGCGATCGACACCCCGGTCCCCCTTCCCCGGCGGCACGCTACCGCGTCGACGCCCGCTCGGCCGCGGCCTTGCGGCCACTGCCCGCGCCGCCCGCCGCAGGTCCCGGAGCTCAGGGCCCGGACGGCTCCTCCAGCACCAGGCGGATCTCCGTCACCCGGTAGCCGGCGCGGTCGAAGGCGGCCGCCATCGGCCGGTTCACGGTGTCCGTGGTGGCGGTGATCCGGTCGGCTCCCTCGGCCGCGTGGAAGCGGGTGATCTCGCCGAGGACCTCGTCGATCAGCCCCTTGCCGCGCAGCTCGGGTACGACGCCGAGGTAGCCGACGTTGCGGTGGTAGGGGGTGCGGGAGGGGATCGCCATCCCCGCCGGGGTGCCGTCGGGCAGGTGCGCCAGGCGCCACCAGGACCGCTCGCCCGGGCAGTCGAGGTAGTAGGCCAGGTCGTCCCGGGCCAGGGCCTCGGCGTCCATCGCGCGCAGCTCGGCCTGGGTGTGCAGGTCCAGGCTGCCGCGCGACAGCCGGGCGAAGAAGTCGAGGAACTCCTCGTCCGTGCCCTCCCGGAAGACCAGCCGGCCCGTGGGTTCCGCGGTCCCCGCCTCGGGCGTCCACTCGTAGCGCAGCCGCTCGACGGTTCCGGTCAGCCCCGCCCGGTGGGCGGCCTCCTCGCGCCAGGCGACCGCGCGGGCCAGCGCGGGGGTGGCCCGCCAGTCGTGCGGCAGCGAAAGGTTGTACAGCGGCCGCGCCCCGAAGGCCTCGTGACCGGCCGCCAGCAGCCGCACGGCCAGCTCGGCCGGGTCGGACACCTCGGGCCGCACCTGGAGGCAGTCCAGCGCCAGCGGGTGCTCGCTGTCGGCGCGGCCCCACCACAGGGCGCGGGCCAGGATCCGGCCCTCCTCGTCCTCGGCGAACCAGGTCCACTCGGGCCGGAACTGCTGCGCGGCGAGTTCGTCCCGGACCCGGTCGGCGTCCAGGGCGGGAACGGGATCGGTGGGGCCGTCGGCCGGGTAGGCGACGGCCCGTTCGAGGTCGGCGGGGTCTGCGGTGGCGGGGCGGAATCGAAGAGGCATCCGCCGATGATCACATTCCGTGCCCGGTGGGGAAAGGGAGTTCTTCCTCCGCCGTCAGCGCCAGGTACGGGCGTCGCGGACCGCACCCGCCGCCAGGTCCAGGCGGCCCTGGAAGTCGCCCGAGCGGGTGGCGATGACCAGCAGGGGCAGCCCCGCGGAGTCCCGGTAGGCGCTGTAGAACCCGAGCACCGCGTTCGGGTCGGACAACAGGTCGGCCGGGGGGCTCAGTCGGAGCAGTTCCGTGCCGTCGGCCCGGTAGACGACCGCGTTGTCCTTCGGCGTGAAGGGCCGGGTGTCCAGGGCTTCCACCACCAGCACCAGGGTCTCGCCGTCGTGCGTCCACGTCATGACCGACTGCGGCGGCGCGCCGTGTCGCTTCTCGACCGCGGCGCCGCCGTCGTTCCAACGGACGGTGCTCTCGCCGGCGGTCCAGTCGACCGTCATCTCGGGTTCCTGCGTCATTACTTGGGGATCTCCACGGGAGGGCCGACCGGGATCAGTCGGGCGCGGTCTTCGTAGTTCAGGATTTCCAGCTGGCTGACCCCGCCCGGCAGATGGCCCAGCGTCGGGTCCGTCTGCGGGCCGATGATGCTCTCCTGGATCCGGATGGGGTCACCGGTGTCCGGGAAGCGGTACCGCTGGAGCATCGAGACGTCGTCCTTCCAGTCGGTGCGGATGGCCAGTTGGTCGCGCACGAACTGCTGGTTGGGGACGCCTTCGAACGTACCGAATCCACCGGGGCTGGTGGCCGGCTGCCCCTTGGACAGCACCATGTTGAACTCCTCGCCCGGCCGTGCCAGCCGGGAGGTGATCGGCGTCCCGTACATGTTCGGGGGTTCGCGCTCGGCCTTGGGCAGTGCCAACTGCTCCTTGCCCGCCGCCGGGCAGCCACTCAGGCCCAGCGGGTCGGCCCACACCAGGGGGTTGGTGACGTAGGCGACCGGGTTCGGGGACGGCGTCAGACCCAGCGGGTCGGAGGTCAGGTAGCGGGCCGTCTCCGGGTCGTAGGTCCGGAAGTGGTTGTGGTGGAGGCCCGTCTCCGGGTCGTAGTACTGGCCGGGGAAGCGCAAGGGCGTGTAGGCGCTCGCATCTCGGTTCCAGCTCGTCGCGCCCCACACGGTGGAGCGGGTGCGCCAGGCGACGGCCCCCTGCTCGTCGATCAGCTCCGTCGGGGTGCCGACCAGGTCGGTGACGATGGCGAAGAACCGGCTGTCGATCTCCGGCTGCGGCAGCTCGCGCGGGTCCCCCGGCGCGGCTACGGGCCGGATGGACTCGACTTGGGTGAGTGGATGCAGACCGGCGTGCGTCCAGCTGAGCGTGACCTCGTGCGGGCTGTCCCGCACGAGGGTGGTCTGCTCGGCCAGCGTGGTGCCGTCCCACGTGAAGAGGGTTTCCTCCGCGACCACGGGATCCGCGACGGGTGTTTCACGTGGAACACCGCCAACTCCTCCAGCCAGGGCACCTGTTTCACGTGAAACATCTTCGGTTCCACGTGGAACTCGTTCGGTTCCACGTGAAACACCGGCCGGATCGAGCCGCTGCTTGGCGATGCGGCGGCCGAGCCCGTCGTACCGGTAGCGCCAGCGGGTCCCGTCCGCGGTGGTGACCTCGGTCAGTCGGTCGTCCGCGTCCCAGACGTAGTGCCAGGTGTCGGGCTTGCGGGAGAGTCGGGTGCGCTGCCGCAGGACCACACGGCCCTGGGCGTCGTGCTCGTAACGGACCCGGCCCGCCCGGGTGATCCGGGTTCCGGTGTACTCGCGCTCGCCCACGGCGTCGGCGCCCGGGTGGGTCTGCGGCCAGTCGGCGGACGTCTGGTTGCCCGCCTCGTCGTAGGCGTAGCGCTCCGACCAGGAGGCGGCGTCCACACCGGTGATCCGGGACGCGCTGTCCAGGGTGAAGCGGCGCGGACCGGTCGTCTCGTCGTCGATCTCCAGCAGGTTGCCGTCGGCCCGGTAGGCATAGCCGCGGCGTTGCAGGGTCCGCTGGTCCGAGCCGGTGATGTGCCGGGTGGTGAGCCTGCCCGCGGCGTCGAAGGTGTGGTGCAGGGTCGCGTTCCGCCCGATGCGCCGGGTCAGTTCACGGCCCGCGGCGTCCCGCTCGAAGGCCACGTCCCGTCCGGAAGCGTTCAGTCCCGTGCAGTGACCGGCCGCGTCGTAGGTCCAGTGGGTCCGCGCCCCGCTGGGCAGGGTCCGGGCCACGGGTCGGCTCAGCTCGTCGTAGGCATAGCGGACCGCCCGCCCGTCCACGCGTTCCTCGGCCAGGCGCCCGTGCCGGTCGCGGATGCGCACCAGCCGGGTGCCGTCGGTCGAGGTCACCGCCGCGGGCAGGTCGAAGACGTCGTACTCGAAGGTGGCCGTGCCCGTCGGGGAGGTCTTGCGGACGATCCGGCCGAGCACGTCCCGCTCGTAGGCGATCTCCTCGCCCGCCGCGTTCGTGCGGGAGGCGAGCCGTCCCGTCGGGTCATAGGCGTAGCTCAGGGTCCGGCCGTCGAAGTCCGTCTCCGAGGTCAGCCGGCCCGCCGCGTCGTAGGTGTACTCCCAGTTCACTCCCTGGGGGTTGCGCACACCGGTCAGCCGCAGTCCCGCGTCGTAGGTGTACGCGTGCCGCACCCCGTCGGGTCCGGTGCGGGCGGCGAGGAGATCGAAGTGGGTGTATTCGAACCGGGTCACCCCGCCCGACGGATCGGTGAAGACCGTGCAGTTGCCCTCGCCGTCGTAGACCCAATGGCGCTGCGCGCCGTCCGGGTCCACCCGGCGGGCGGGCTTGCCCTCGGTGGTCCACTCCATGAGCGTGACCCCGCCGAGCGGGTCGGTGACCCGGACCGGGCGGCCGAAGGCGTCCCGGTCGAAGCGGGTGACGGCGCCCAGCGGATCGGTGCTGGTGACCGGGAGGCCCGCCGCGTCGCAGGTGGTGCGGGTGACCGCGCCCAGCGGGTTGGTGACCGCCGTGAGGTGGCCGCGCTCGTCGTGGGCGAAGGTCGTCACCGCACCCGCCGAGGTGGTGAGCGAGATGCGGTTGCCGCGCTCGTCGTAGCTCTGCCGGATCACCGTGCCGTCGGCGTTCGCCACCCGGACGGGCAGACCCAGCCGGTCGTACTCGGTGCCCGCGCTCCGGCCGTCGGGGCGGACGGAGCGGATGATCCGGCCGGCCCCGTCGTACTCCTGGTGGGAGGTGGCGCCGAGGGCGTCGGTGCGGCTGGTCGGCCGCCCCTGCCGGTCGTAGGCGTAGTGGGTGACGGCGCCGAGCGGGTCGATCTCGGCGACCACCCGGCGGTGCGCGTCGATCAGGTAGCGGCGGGTGTCCCCGGCCGCGGTGGTGACGCTGGTGATCCGGTGACCGGTGGTCGGGTCGACGGCGGCGTAGTCGAGGGTGAGGGCGAGGTGTCCGCCGCTGCCGCCCTCGGCGACGCAGCGGTCCTGGTCGTCGTAGACGTAGTCGTAGCGGCTGTGGTTGGTGTCGGTCCAGGACGTGATCCGGCCGCGCTCGTCGTAGTCGAACCGCAACGGCAGGCCCGAGGAGTTGGTCACGCCGGTGAGCCGACCGTCGGTGTAGTCGTACGCGAGGATCCGCGGGCCACCGCTCAGGTGCAGGGCGGCGATCCGCCCGTCGGCCGTCTCCAGGTCCAGGTGGTAGCCGCCGCTGTGGGCGATGCCCACCGGGGTGCCCTCGGCGTCGTACTCGAAGGTGATGGTGTTGCCGTTGCGGTCCGAGAGCTCCGCGATCGGGGCCCGGCCGTCGACGCCGGCCTCCGGGGCGGGCGCGGTGAAGCGGCGGACGTGGCCGGTCACCGGGTCGGTCAGGGTGTAGTCGCCTTCGGGGGTGCGCTCCAGGGGCCGGGACGGGCCCGTGGCGGGCAGCACCGGAACACCGGGGGCCGGATGCGGGTACCCGATCAGGAGGCCGTCCTCGGTGACCAGGACGACGCCCTCGGCGTCGATCTCCAGGTGCTGGTCGACCGTGCTGCTCCACGAGGGCCCGAACCAGCGTCCCGCCGTGTAGCCGGACTCCGCCCGGCGCCCGAACACCAGGGGCAGGGCGCCCGGCAGCACCACGTCGGTCTGCGGCAGGTACATCCGGCCGGTGGCGAGGTCCACCGGGTCCGTGCCGCCGGTGGTCCGCTCGCCGTCCGGGGTCTTGTGGAGGTCCGGACCGTCTCCGGTGAGGGCCTTGCGACCGGGCCCGGTGGGGATGTCGTCGGCGAGCTTGGCGACCGTACCGGCCTTCTTCGCCAGCCCGAGGCCCTTGGTGCCGATCAGTTCCGGAAGCAGCTTGCCGATGCCCTCGGACGGGTCCTTCATGAACTGGTCGAGCATCTGCTTGCCCGCGCCCATGGGGTCGTTGACGGCGGTGACCAGCCCGGCGACCGTCGAGTTCAGGCTGGTCACGTACTCGGCGGGATGGGTCAGGTTGTAGGGGTCCGTCGGGTTGACCGAGCGGACGAAGTTGACCAGGCCGGCCGTGCCCTTGACGACCCCGCCGGTGAGGTGCGTCTTGGCGATGTCGAGGTACTGCATCCCGTCGCCGAACTGTTCGCCGTACGAGGGCTTCTCCGGGGCCGCGTCCCGCGCCGCGCGGACCGCCGTGCGGGCCGTCTCCGCCACCTCGTTGCGCTGCGTGCGGGCCCTGTCGAGCTTCTCCTGGGCCGCGTGGGCGAGTGCGGTGCCCGGGTCGGTGAAGCCTCCCGGTTTGGGCGGCAGGGTGTCCTTCTTGGCATCGATGGCGTCGTTGTAGGTGTCGACCTGCTTGTTGTAGGCGTTGCGGGCGTCCGTCGAGGCCTTCTTGGCCGCGTCGTAGTCCGCCAACGCCTCCTTGGCCTGCCCCTGTGCCCACTCCACCGTCTCGGCGAAGCCCCCCACGGCGACGGCGGCCTTGCCGAAGGACTCGGCCGCCTTGAACCAGCGCGGCGGTTCCTTCGCGACCGATTCGCGGAAGGCGTCCGCCGTCTTGCCCTTCAGACCGTCCGCGTCCATCCCCTTGAGCCCGCTGCCGACCTTGTCGAAGGCCGCTTTGAAGTCCTGGAGGTGCGCGGCCTGGGCCCGGATCTTGGAGACGCTGCCGTAGACCAGCTTGTGCGGGTCGTCGGTCTGACCGAGCTCCAGCTCGGCTACGTCCGCGCCCAGTTGGTTGGCGGCGGAGCGGCTCTTGTCCCGGATCCAGTCCCCCGCGTCCTCCAGCCCCACCTTGTCGGCCAGCCCGGCGACCTTGTCGCCGGTCCATTCGATGGCGTCGCCGACGTCTTCGACGCGGTCCTCGACCCAGTCCTCGACGGGGTCCGGAATGAAGTCGCCGAGCCCCATCTACTTGCCGTCCCCGCTGCCGGTGGCCTGGTCGACCATGTCTTTCAACGAACCGATCTTTCCGGTGGTCATCAGCTTGTCGCCGGTCTGCGACCAGGTGTCCTTGATGTCCTGGCCGCTCTTCGCGAACGACTCGGGGCTGTAGTCGGGCTTGTACACGTCCGCCCGGAAGATGTCGCCCCAGCCCTTCTCCTCGATCTCGTCCTCGCTCGCGTGCGGGTTCCCGTACGCCGAGTTGGCCGCGACCTTGAACGCGCCCTGGATGTAGTGGTCCTCCTCCCACAGCGTCCCCGCGGAGATCCCCAGCGCCTGCGCCAGGGTGCTCGCGTCCTGGACGAGGGAGCGCACGCCCCACTCCCAGCGTTCGCAGAAGTCCTCGAAGTCCGTGGCCAGGCCGGCGTGACCGGCTTCCATCCCGGTCATCGACAGCGAGCTGAACCCGGCCCCCATCGAGGCCCCGCCCGCGTCGGCACCGGCCTCCCGCAGCTCGCCCACCGCCGCCCGCAGCCCGTCCTGGACGCTCTTCACGGCCTCCGGCGCGACCGCCAGGTCCTGGTCACCGCTCACGCCGTCACCGCCACGGCATCGGGGACGATGCCCACGACCGGCGGGAAGAGCATCGCGCCCTCCCCGTCCGCCACGTTGACGGCGATGCCGGTCGGGCCCTCGGCTCCGGGAACGATCGTGTCGGCCAGCCGGGCGCCGAGCACCGCGAGGTACTCCCACTCCTGGTCCCCGGCGCCGCGCGCGAGCGCGAAGCGCGCCAGGGCGGCCTCGTCCGTGAAGGCGTAGATCCAACGGACCCCGCCCTGCTCGCCCGACATCAGGGCGCCGTCGGCGAGCGGAGCCAGCAGGAGCGCGCGTCGGAATTCGCCGAGCAAACGCTGTGGATGTCCGGATCCGCCCCTCAGGTCGGAAATCTCCTCGGTCAGTCCCATGTCCTGTGCCCCGTTCCCGGAGGTGCTGGGTCGGCCCCCGATTCGCACACGTTACTCAGCAGCGAGGGCCGGCCACCCCTGGGGGTGACCGGCCCTCGCTGATGCGGCGAACGACTTCTCAGGACCAGGTGACCAGGCGCTTCGGGTGCTCCAGGACCGCCGCGATGTCCGCGAGGAAGCGGGAGCCCAGCTCGCCGTCGATCAGCCGGTGGTCGAAGGACAGTGCCAGGGTGGTGACCTGACGCGCCTTCACCTTGCCCTTGTGGACCCACGGCTGGAGCTTGATCGCACCGACCGCGAGGATCGCGGACTCGCCGGGGTTCAGGATGGGCGTACCGGTGTCGACGCCGAAGACGCCGACGTTGGTGATGGTGAGGGTGCCGCCCTGCATGTCCGCGGGGGAGGTCTTGCCCTCGCGGGCCGTCGCCACCAGGTCGGACAGGCCCTGCGACAGCTCCGCCAGGGTCTTGACGTGCGCGTCCTTGACGTTCGGCACGATCAGACCGCGCGGGGTGGCCGCCGCGATGCCCAGGTTCACGTAGTGCTTGAGCACGATCTCCTGGGCCGCCTCGTCCCAGGACGCGTTGACGTCCGGGTTGCGACGGACGGCGATGAGCACGGCCTTGGCGATGAGCAGCAGCGGGTTGATCCGCAGCCCCGCCAGGTCCGGGTCGTCCTTCAGCTCCTGGACGAGCTTCATCGTGCGCGTCACGTCGAGCGTGACGAACTCGGTGACGTGCGGGGCGGTGAAGGCGGAGCTGACCATGGCCTGGGCCGTGACCTTGCGGACGCCCTTGACCGGGATGCGGGTCTCCCGCGCGTCCGGCGCCGACACGGCCGCGGCGGCCGGTGCGGCCTGGGCCGCGGGGGCGACGAGAGCCGCGACGGGCGCGACCGGCTGCGGAGCCAGCGCGGCGGAGGCCGCCGCGTGCACGTCCTCGCGGGTCACGACGCCACCGTCACCGGTGGGCACGATCGCCGCCAGGTCGATGCCGAGGTCCTTGGCGAGCTTGCGGACGGGCGGCTTGGCCAGCGGACGCTCGGCGCCCCGCTGCCCGTGGCCGCCGTAGCCGTTGCTGCCCGATCCGTTCGAGACCGCGACCACCGGAGCCGCCGGAGCGGGTACGGCGGGGGCGGGCACGACGGGCGCGGCCGCTGCCACGGCCTCCGGCGCGGCCTTGCGCGGGCGGCGCTTGGTGGAGGCGGTGGAGACGCCGTAGCCGACGAGGACGGGCTGGCGCGCGGCCGGCGCGGCCTCGGCCTCCGCCTCGGGAGCGGCCTCGGCCGCGGCGGCGACCGGAGCGGCGGCCGGGGCCGCGTCGTCGGCTCCGGTCCGCACCGAGATGATCACCTGGCCGACGTCGACCGTGGTGCCCTCGGCGAAGCGCAGCTCGTGGACCACGCCGTCGAAGGGGATCGGCAGCTCGACGGCCGCCTTCGCGGTCTCGACCTCGCAGACCACCTGGCCGTCCGTGACCGTGTCCCCGGGCTGCACGAACCACTTGAGGATCTCGGCCTCGGTGAGGCCCTCGCCCACGTCGGGCATCTTGAATTCGCTGATCGTCACGAAAATCTCCTCAGTACGCCAGCGAGCGGTCGACGGCGTCGAGCACCCGGTCCAGGCCGGGCAGGTACTCGTCCTCCAGGCGGGCCGGCGGGTACGGCGCGTGGAAACCACCGACGCGCAGCACCGGCGCCTCCAGGTGGTAGAAGCACCGCTCCGTGATCCGCGCGGCGATCTCCGAGCCGACGCCCAGGAACACCGGGGCCTCGTGCACGACGATCAGCCGGCGGGTCTTCTCCGCCGAGGCCTGGATGCCGTCGAAGTCCACCGGGGACATGGACCGCAGGTCGAGGACCTCGACCGACTTGCCCTCCTCGGCGGCGGCCGCGGCGGCCTCCAGGCACACCTTGACCATGGGTCCGTAGGCGGCCAGGGTCACGTCCGACCCCTCCCGCGCGACCCGCGCCTTGTGCAGCTCGCCGGGGATCGCCTCGACGTCGACCTCACCCTTGTCCCAGTAACGGCGCTTCGGCTCGAAGAAGATCACCGGGTCGTCGCTCTGGATGGCCTGCTGGAGCATCCAGTAGGCGTCCGCCGCGTTCGACGGCGAGACCACCTTGAGGCCCGGGACGTGCGCGAACAGCGTCTCCGGGGACTCGGAGTGGTGCTCGACCGCGCCGATGCCGCCCGCGTACGGGATGCGGATGACGACGGGCATCTTGATCTTGCCCAGCGAGCGCGCGTGCATCTTCGCGAGCTGGGTGACGATCTGGTCGTAGGCGGGGAAGACGAAACCGTCGAACTGGATCTCCACCACGGGCCGATAGCCGCGCAGCGCGAGCCCGATCGCGGTGCCGACGATGCCCGACTCGGCGAGCGGGGTGTCGATGACCCGCTCCTCGCCGAAGTCCTTCTGCAGGCCCTCGGTGATCCGGAAGACACCGCCCAGCTTGCCGACGTCCTCGCCCATGATGAGGACCTTGGGGTCGTTCTCCAGCGCCTTGCGCAGCGAGTCGTTGAGCGCCTTGGCGATGGTCAGTTTCTGTACCGGCATGGTCACTCCCCACCCTCGAAGGACGCGAGGTAGGCGGCGAACTGTGCGCGCTCCTCGTCGACGAGCGCGTGCCCGTCGGCATAGACGTTCTCGAAGATCGCCATGGTGTCCGGGTCGGGCATGGCCCGCACGACCTCGCGGACGTGCTTGCCGAGGGCCTCGCTCTCGGTCTCCAGCTCCTCGAAGAACGCCTCGTCGGCGTCTCCGCTCGCGAGCAGGTACGTCTTGAGGCGCAGGATCGGGTCCTTGACCTCCCAGGCCGCGCGCTCCTCGTCCCGCCGGTACTTCGTCGGGTCGTCCGAGGTGGTGTGGGCGCCCATGCGGTACGTGAAGGCCTCGACCAGCGTCGGACCCTCGCCGCGGCGCGCGCGGTCCAGGGCCCAGCGGGTCACGGCCAGGCAGGCCAGGACGTCGTTGCCGTCCACCCGTACGCCCGGGAAGCCGAAGCCCTGGGCGCGCTGGTAGAGCGGGACGCGCATCTGGCGCTCGGTGGGCTCGGAGATCGCCCACTGGTTGTTCTGGCAGAAGAACACCACGGGAGCGTTGTAGACGGCCGCGAAGGTGAACGCCTCGGCCACGTCGCCCTGGCTGGAGGCGCCGTCGCCGAAGTACGCGACGACCGCGGAGTCCGCGCCGTCCTTGGCCACACCCATGGCGTAACCGGTCGCGTGCAGTGTCTGCGAGCCGATCACGATCGTGTACAGGTGGAAGTTGTTGAGGGTCGGGTCCCATCCACCGTGGTTCACACCGCGGAACATGCCCAGCAGGTTGGTCGGGTCGACCCCGCGGCACCAGGCGACGCCGTGCTCGCGGTAAGTGGGAAAGACGTAGTCCTCGTCGTTCAGCGCGCGGGCGCTGCCGATCTGAGCGGCTTCCTGGCCCAGCAGCGAGGCCCACAGGCCCAGCTCGCCCTGGCGCTGGAGCGCGGTGGCCTCGCCGTCGAAACGGCGGGTCAGGACCATGTCGCGGTAGAGACCGCGCAGGTCGTCTCCCGTGATGTCCTCGACGAAGGCCAGGAATTCCGCGTTCTCAGGATGGTCCGCGGCCGAAACCCGGGTCCCCTCGGGCGTCAGCAGCTGTACGAGCTGGGGCTCGGCACTTTCGGTGGCGGCGGCAGCGGCGGCCTTCTTGCCGGCGCTCGCGGCGCCGGCCGCTCGCTTGGTGCCGCTGCTGCGTCGCGGCTTGCGCGCGGCAGTGCTCTCCACGGTCACGTGTGCTCCTCCGTCGGTCCGGCACCCGGGTTCTCCGGGGACCAGTGCGGCTCGCCAAAATCCGTGCGCGCGCACGGGGTGGGTGCGACGCGGTAGGGATTCCGGCGTGACAGGTGCCCCGGCGAGTGCCCTGCACAATGCACGTTACCCAGTGCGTCGCATATCTGCGAAACCCCGTTTGACCTGCGATTTTGCTTGGATTTCCAAGTAAATCCGAGGATCCGGGAACAACCACTGGTCACAGCCTTGCAGGGGGCCGGAACAACGGCACGTTATCCCGGCCTCTTGCGGCAGGGAAGGGGTGAGTGTGTGAAACTGATTCTGTGCGCGAAGACGGAAAAATCAAGGTATTCCTCCTGGACGACCACGAAGTGGTACGCCGAGGTGTCTATGAGCTGTTGTCGGTCGAAGAGGACATCGAGATCGTCGGCGAGGCCGGTACGGCCGCTGACGCCCTGGTCCGCATCCCGGCCACCCGCCCCGACGTCGCCGTGCTCGACGTCCGCCTGCCGGACGGCAGCGGCGTCGAGGTCTGCCGCGAGGTGCGCTCCCAGAACGAGGACATCAAGTGTTTGATGTTGACCTCGTTCGCCGACGACGAAGCGCTCTTCGACGCGATCATGGCGGGCGCCTCCGGGTACGTCCTCAAGGCCATCCGCGGCAACGAGCTGCTGCACGCCGTCCGTGACGTGGCGGCCGGCAAGTCGCTGCTGGACCCCGTCGCCACGGCGCGGGTGCTGGAGCGGCTGCGCGACGGCAAGAACGGGAAGGGTGACGACCGCCTCTCGAACCTGACCGATCAGGAGCGCAAGATCCTCGACCTGATCGGCGAGGGCCTGACGAACCGCGTGATCGGTGAGCGCCTGCACCTGGCCGAGAAGACGATCAAGAACTACGTCTCCAGCCTGCTGTCCAAGCTGGGCATGGAGCGCCGTTCCCAGGCCGCCGCCTACGTGGCCCGCCTCCAGGCCGAGAAGCGCTAGGGCAGCTCCCCCGAGCCGCCCCCGCCGACCCCGGCACCGCCGACCCCGGCACCGCGACGCCCCGTGGCCGCACGCTCGCCGTGTGATTCCACGGGGCACGCTGTTTAATTCGGGACCAACGTCCCCGATCATCGGGGCGGGCTCCTCTTTCCCGGCAGGGTGTCGGTACCGGACAGTGGACGGCATGTCCCCTGAGGAACTCCACGCCATCGAACTGCTGCGCCAGGTGCCGTACGGCCGGGTCGCCACCAGCATGCGCGCGCTGCCCTTCCTCGCCCTGGCCCGCCACATCGTGGTCGACGGCAAGGTGGTGCTGAGAATGCACGCGGGCTTCGGTTATCACCAGGCCTGCAACGGCAGCGTGGTCGCCTACGGCGCCGACAACTTCAATACCGGGGACCCCCGGTTGTGGTCGGTGCAGTTCACCGGAACGGCAGAGATCGTCGAGCCGACCACGGCAGAACTGGAACTCTTCGGTCCAGGTCCGCATTTCATCGACGGCGCGGTCTTCGACCCCGTCTACATGCGAATCGAGCCGCAGTTCGTGACGGTCCACGCGCTGGCCGGTAATCACGACCGGCAGTACCAGCACGCCCTCTGAGCAGCACGAACTCCGAGCGACACCAACTCCGGGCAGTACGAACTCCGAGCAGTACGAACGACGGCGGGCCCGGCGGAAGGAATTCCGCCGGGCCCGTCCACGTGCTCCTGCCCCTACCCCACTAGGGGGCGTCCGGGGAGGGGCTCGACGGCTTGCTCGACTGCGACTTCGACGGCGCCGGGGACGACGGCGTGTGCGAGGGCTCGATCGACGACTCCGAGGTGGACGGCGTCGGCGACGGGCTGTAGCTCGGCGTCCGCGACCGGCTCGGGGTAGAGGAGTAGCTCTCGCGCGGGCGCTGGGACTCGGGCGTGTCCGACGGCGAGGTCTCGGGGCTGCTCTGCGAGCTCTGCTCACTGCTGGGCGTGGTCTGCGAGCTGCTCTGCTCGGTGCTGGGGTTGCCCTTGCTGCCGGTCTTGTCCAGGGCGAAGACCACCCCGGCCGCGATCGCGATCACCGCGAGCGCCGCGAAGAGGACCATCTTCCAGCGGCCACCGCCGGAGCCGCCCTGGCCGTTCCCGTGGCCCTGGCCGCCGTCGTGGTAGCCACCGCCGCCGCCGGGGAAGGCCGAGCCGTCGTCCGGGTTCAGCGGCGGCACCATCGGCTGCTGGAACTGCGAGGTCGTGGCGTTGGAGGGGTACTGCTGGCGGCCGCCGGTGTTCCCCATCGGCATGGCCGTGGTCGCGGCCCCGCCGCGCCCGTGCGGCAGCATCATGGAGACCGGACCGGTGTTCCAGGTGCCCGTGTTCGCGCCCTGGTCCTGGAGCATCTGGAGGGCGTACCCGACCAGACCGCGCATCTCCTCGGCGCTCTGGAACCGGTCGTCCGGGTCCTTGGCCAGCGACCGCATGACCAGTCCGTCGAGCTCCTGCGGGATCGCGTGGCCCTCGGGCAGCTGCGAGGGCGGCACCGGTGCGTCCTGCACGTGCTGGTAGACCACCGACAGCGGCGTCTCGCCCGTGAACGGGGGTCGCAGCGCGAGCAGTTCGTACAGCAGGCAGCCGGTGGCGTACAGGTCGGAGCGGTGGTCGACGGCCTTGCCGAGCGCCTGCTCGGGGGAGAGGTACTGCGGGGTGCCCATGACCATGCCGGTCTGGGTCATCGTCGACTGCGCGCCGTGCAGGGCGCGCGCGATGCCGAAGTCCATCACCTTCACCGCGCCGGTGTTGGTGATGATGACGTTGGCGGGCTTGATGTCGCGGTGCACGATGCCGTGCTGGTGCGAGTAGGCCAGGGCCTCCAGCACGCCGGACACGATGATCAGCGCCTGGTCGGGGCCCGGGGCTTCGGCGCTGATCAGCAGGTCGCGGATGGTGCGTCCCTCGACCAGCTCCATCACGATGTACGGGACGACGTTGGGGCCGACCCGGTCCTCGCCCGAGTCGTAGACGGCCACGACGGCGTGGTGGTTCAGGCCCGCGACCGACTGTGCCTCGCGGGTGAAGCGGGCTTTGGAGACCGGGTCCTCGGCGAGGTCCGCGCGCAGCAGCTTCACGGCGACGGTCCGCCCCAGGCGCACGTCCTCGGCGGCGAACACCTCCGCCATGCCGCCGCGGCCCAGGCGGTGGGTCAGCCGGTACCGGCCGTCACCCACGATCCCGCCGGCGCCCCAGTGCTCAGGACCATCAGCCATCCCGGCGCCGTTTCCCTCGGGTTCGGGTGCCATCAGTCCTCGCCGTCGTCTCTCTGGGCCGCACAAGCGGTGGGTCTTGTTCGGAGTGCTCCGATGAACGCTACAGCCTCGGCGCGACTCGCCGACCGGCTCGACGGCCTGTCCCCGTGTGGTCACGGATCGGGCAGCTGGCTTGACGTGGGCTTGCCCTCCGGCAGACTGGGCGCGATATGCGCTCCGTCGGACGCGTGCGCACACTGCTTGAGGGGAAGCGACAGTCATGAGCCAGGACGGCACTGAGGGCCGGTACGCGGGCGGGTCCTTGGCCGGCGGCCGGTACCAGCTGCGGGACTTGCTCGGCGAGGGCGGCATGGCGTCCGTGTACCTCGCGTACGACTCCGCGCTCGACCGGCAGGTCGCGATCAAGACGCTGCACAGCGAGCTCGGTCGGGAGCAGTCCTTCCGCGAGCGCTTCCGCCGCGAGGCCCAGGCTGTAGCGAAACTGTCGCACACCAACATCGTCTCGGTGTTCGATACCGGCGAGGGTGATCTCGGCGGCATGCTCATGCCGTACATCGTCATGGAGTACGTGGAGGGCCAGCCCCTCGGCAGCGCGCTCCAGTCGGACATCACGCAGTACGGGGCGATGCCGGCCGACAAGGCGCTGAAGGTCACCGGCGACGTGCTGGCGGCCCTGGAGACCAGCCACGAGATGGGCCTGGTCCACCGGGACATCAAGCCGGGCAACGTGATGATGACCAAGCGCGGCGTGGTCAAGGTCATGGACTTCGGCATCGCGCGCGCCATGCAGTCGGGCGTCACCTCCATGACCCAGACCGGCATGGTCGTGGGCACCCCGCAGTACCTCTCCCCCGAGCAGGCGCTCGGCCGGGCCGTCGACGCGCGCTCCGACCTCTACTCGGTCGGCATCATGCTCTTCCAGCTGCTGACGGGCCGCCTGCCCTTCGAGGCGGACTCGCCGCTGGCGATCGCGTACGCGCACGTGCAGGAGGAGCCGGTCGCGCCGTCCTCCATCAACCGCTCCGTGACGCCCGCGATGGACGCACTGGTCGCCCGCGCGCTGAAGAAGAACCCGAACGAGCGCTTCCCCACGGCCGATGCCATGCGCGGCGAGGTCCTGCGCGTGCTGTCGGCGGGGCAGACCGGGGCTCCCGTGATCGTCACGGGCGCTCCCGTGAGCAGCGGCGCCGGGGTGTCCTCGGCGGTCTTCCCGCCGGTGGACTCCGGGTTCCAGTCCCCGCCGCCGCACGCTCTGCAGCAGCCGTACCAGTCGTCGCCGTACGGGCCCGCCACCCCGGCGCCGCAGCACCAGCAGACGCCGCCGCCCGCCTACGCGTACCCACCCCAGCAGCAGCACACGCCGCCGCCCCAGCAGCACGCGCAGTACGCCCCGCACGCGCCGCAGACCCCGCCGCCCTTCACCATCTCGCCCGCGGCCACCAGCGCGGCCACGGGCGGCGGGGGCGCCGGCGGCGGCCGGAACACCCCGGTGATCGTCGGATCGATCGTGGTGGCCCTGCTCGCGATCGGCGGCCTGATCACGGCGATCTCGTTGAGCGGCGGCGACAAGAGCGGTGACGAGCCGAAGGCGGCCTCCTCCGCGAGCTCGTCGCCCTCGGCGAAGACCGGCCACAAGGGTCCGGACACCACCCGCACCATCGACGTGGCGAAGTGCAAGGAAGCCACGAAGTCCTACAAGGACGCGACCAAGGTCGACGCCCCGGACTTCCGGTACAAGGACGTCCGGTCGGTGAAGGAGTGCATCCAGGCCGCGGGCTGGAAGTTCACCATCCAGACGCGCGACGAGGCCGTCTACGGCCAGGACACGGTGCTGGAGCAGCTGCCCGCGGCCATGTCCGACGTGCCGAAGGCCGGCGCCGAGTTCACCCTCGTCGTCTCCACCGGAGACCCGCAGTAGTCCCACCGCAGGACACGACGGCATCCCGGGCACCCCTGATGGGGCGCCCGGGATGCCGCTTTTGCCCCACCGTGTAAATCTGAGCGTGACACCTCGGTCGCTCGGGACGGGAGGGGCTCCCCGTGACGCAGTACTTCCGCCGGCCCGCCGGGACCGCGTCGGGTCCGGCCGCATCGCCCCTGGCCCTCACGGCCTTCGCCGTACTGGCCCTCACCTGCCTCGCGCCCGCCTCCGCGGCCCTGGCCGCACCGCCCGCGCCCACCGTGCGCGTCGTCCCGCTGCCCGTGCGCGCCGCTCCCCCGCCCGGGTACGCCGTCCCCGTCCCCGTCCGCTACGTCCTGCCCGGCTACGACGGCCCCGAGGACGACGAACTGGCGGGCAGCGTGGCGGGCGCCGGACGCGAGCACCCCGGCCGACCGGCCGCCGAGCCCGCGAACCCGGAGACCGTCCTGGCCTCCCGGCCGCTCCTGCCGGTGCGGCCGCGCCCCGC
Source organism: Streptomyces sp. NPDC098789 (assembly GCF_044759975.1). NCBI lineage: Bacteria > Bacillati > Actinomycetota > Actinomycetes > Kitasatosporales > Streptomycetaceae > Streptomyces > Streptomyces sp. NPDC098789. The sequence continues at coordinate 60,738 of NZ_JBIWAJ010000022.1, read as the reverse complement.
CGAGCAGGTCGCCCCGCCGCGCGCCGAGCCGAGCCCGCCGCCCGGGCCGCAGGCCCAGGCGATGGGCGGCGGGCCGGGCGGACGGGCCGCCGATCTGGCCGCGCACATACTGCCGCTGGGTACGGGATTCGCCCTGATGGGACTGGGTCTGGGCTACATGGGAGTGCGGCTGCGCCAGCTCTGACGCGAGGGCCCGAAAGGACCGGGTCCCCCTCACGGAGTAGGCCTTTTGGCGGTTGCCCTGGTCTGCATACTCGGTATACATACTGAGTATGTCTATCCGCCATGGCCTCCTCGCCCTCCTGGAACGGGGACCTCGGTACGGCTCACAGCTGCGCACCGAGTTCGAATCCCGTACCGGTTCCACCTGGCCCCTCAACGTCGGGCAGGTCTACACGACCCTCGCCCGGCTGGAACGTGACGGCCTGGTCGCCCCCGGCGGCGAGGACGCCGCGGGCCACACCCTGTACGCCATCACCGACGCCGGACACCAGGAACTGTGTTCCTGGTACGAGCGCCCCGTCGACCGCACCAACCCGCCCCGCGACGAGCTGTCGATCAAGCTCGCCATGGCCGTGGGCGCCCCCGGCGTGGACATCCGCGCCGTCATCCAGTCCCAACGCCACGCCACGATCCGAGCGATGCAGGACTACACCCGACTCAAGGCCCAGGCGCTCGCCGCCATCGAGAGCGGGAAGTCCCAGGAACGCGACGACGTGGCCTGGCTGCTGGTCGTCGAACAGCTGATCTTCCAGACCGAGGCCGAGGCCCGGTGGCTCGACCACTCCGAATCCCGGCTGGTGCGGCTCTCCGTCCTGGCCGAACGGGGAGCCCCGGCGCCCGCACCATCGACGGCCGACCGGGGGACCGATCCGGGACCCGCCCCGGCACGAGCCGCCGGCAGCACCGCTTCCGCCACCGCCCAGCCGTCCCGAGGGGGACTTCCGCATGCCTGACCAGCACCAGTACGCGCAGCCGCACCAGCACCCGCACCACGGCCGGCCGGCCCGGGACGCCCAACAGCCCGTCCTCCAGCTGGACCAGCTCGTCCGTACCCACGGCAGCGGCGCCACCGAGGTGCAAGCCCTGCGGGGCATCAACCTCAGCGTCTACCCCGGTGAGCTCGTCGCCGTCATGGGCCCCTCCGGCTCCGGCAAGTCCACCCTGCTGACCCTCGCGGGCGGGCTCGACACCCCCAGCAGCGGCCGGGTCATCGTCGAAGGCACCGACATCACCACCGCGAACCGCAAGCAGCTGGCCGCCCTGCGCCGGCGCAGCATCGGCTACGTCTTCCAGGACTACAACCTCATACCGGCGCTCACCGCCGCCGAGAACGTGGCCCTGCCCCGCGAGCTGGACGGCACCTCCGCCCGCAAGGCCCGGGTCTCCGCCCTGGCCGCCCTGGAGGAGATGGGGCTGGGCCGGCTCGCCGACCGCTTCCCCGACGAGATGTCCGGCGGCCAGCAGCAGCGCGTGGCCATCGCCCGCGCCCTGGTCGGCGACCGCCGCCTGGTCCTGGCCGACGAGCCGACCGGCGCCCTGGACTCGGAGACCGGCGAGTCCGTGCTCGGGCTGCTGCGCTCCCGCTGCGACGCGGGCGCCGCCGGCATCCTGGTCACCCACGAGCCGCGCTTCGCGGCCTGGGCGGACCGGGTGGTCTTCCTGCGCGACGGCAGCGTCGTCGACGAGACCCTGAGCACGGGGGCCGACTCCCTGCTGTCGGGGCTGGGGACCGCCCAGTGAAGGCCTGGTACCACTCCTGGATCGCGGCCCTGCGGATCGCCCGCCGCGACGCCTGGCGCGCCCGGGGCCGCAGCGTCCTGGTCCTCGCCATGCTGGCGCTGCCCATCATCGGGGTGAGCGCCGCCGACCTCACCCTGCGCAGCGCCGAACTCACCACCGCCCAGAACCTGGACCGCAGGATCGGCAGCGCCGACGCCGAGCTGAGCGCCGGCCTCGGCGCGCCCCTCTACCAAAGCCCCGACGCGGAGAGCTACTCGCCCGTCGGCGGCTATAAGAACTACGTGCCGCCCAAGAACGACGATCGGTCGGAAGCCCTCAAGGCAGCCCTCCCGGCCGGCGTGGAGAGCGTCAAGAACACCCTGGGCCACGCGAAGGTGCGCACCACGCACGGGCTGCTGAGCACCCAGATGCGCGAAGTCGACGCCGCGAGCCCGCTGGTCAAGGGCATGTTCACGCTCACCGGCGGGCGGCTGCCCCAGCAGAACGGCGAGATCGTCGCCACCGACGCCTTCCTGGCCGAGTCCGGGTACTCCGTCGGCTCCACGGTCACTCCCCGGGGCACGCAGACCTCGTACATGATCGTCGGCTCGTACGAACTGCCCAACAGCCTCGGGAGCACGGAGCTGCTCGCCCCGCCCGGGAGCCTGCTCGCGCCGCTCGACCGCGCACTGACCGAGGCCGGGCTCAGCTCCGTCCGGGCCGTCGACACCTACCTCGTGAAGGTCGGCGGCGAAGGTTTCACGTGGAACATGGTCAAGGAGATCAACGCCAAGGGCGCGCTCGTCCTCTCCCGCGCCGTGATCCTGAAGCCGCCGGCCGACTCCGCGGTGCCGCTGTACCAGCAGGAGGAGCGCAACACCTTCACCGGCCGGACCGGCCGGGCCACCGCCATGGCCATCGCGGCGACCGTCGTCGGTCTCGCCATGCTGGAGATCTGCCTGCTGGCGGGTCCCGCCTTCGCGGTCGGCGCACGTCGCTCGCGGCGCCAGCTCGGCCTGGTCGGCGCCAACGGCGGCGACCGGCGGCACATCCGGTCGATCGTGCTCTCGGGCGGCCTCGTGCTCGGCGCCATCGCCGCCGTCATCGGCACGGGCCTCGGGGTGGTGCTCACCCTCGCCCTGCGGCCGTACCTGGAGGAGAGGCTCGGCGCCCGCTTCGCCGGCTTCAACGTGGTACCGCTGGAACTCGTCGGGATCGCCCTGCTGGCCGTGCTGACCGGCCTGTTGGCCGCGATCGTCCCGGCCATCACCGCGTCCCGGCAGACCGTCCTCGCCTCGCTCACCGGCCGGCGCGGGGTCCGCAGGTCCAACCGGATCCTGCCGCTCCTGGGCCTGCTCGCCCTCGCCGGGGGCGCGGCCATCGCGCTCTACGGCACGGTGTCCGGCATGGGCTTCATCGTCGTCGCGGGCGGCAGCGCCATCGCCGAGCTGGGCCTCGTCGCCATGACCCCGATGCTGGTCGGCCTGTTCGGCCGGGTCGGACGCTGGCTGCCGCTCTCCCCGCGGCTCGCCCTGCGCGACGCGGTGCGCAACCGCGGGCGCACGGCCCCCGCCGTGGCCGCCGTCCTGGCCGCCGTGGCCGGCACGGTCGCCGTGGCGACGTACCAGCACAGCAAGGACGTCCAGGCCGCGCACGAGTACACGGCCAAGCTGCCCAGCGGCTCCGGCACCATCATCATGAACGAGGCGGGCGGCTACCGCGACGTGCCCGCCGTGCGCGACGCCCTGTCCCAGCGGTACCCGGTGGCCGTACGGGCCGATGTGGACCGGCTCGTCGTCGGCAATCCCAGCTGCGAGCGCTACGGCGAGAGCGCCAAGGGCTGCGGCACCGCCGAGCTCATCGTGCCCAAGGAACAGCGCTGCCCCCTCGACGAAGCGGAGAACGGCCCCGCCTCCTTCGGCCTCGAAGAGCAGAAGAAGCTGCGCAAGGACTGGCGCTGCGCGCGGGGCGAGTACTTCACCTCGGACCAGACCGTCGTCGCCGACCAGAAGCTGCTGACCACGCTGGCGGTCACCGACCCCGGCACGGTGGCGGCCCTGACCTCGGGCAAGGCCGTCTCCTTCGACAAGCGCAACGTCAAGAACGACAAGGTCACCATCCGGCTGATCACCGACAAGGAGAAGGCCGACACCGCACGCTCGACCCACAAGGAACTGCCGGGCGAGAACAAGGTGTTCCCCGTCCACCAGGCACCGGACTCCGCCAACGCGTACGGGATCCAGCTGATCCTGCCGCCGACCGCCGTGAAGGCCGCCGGGATCACCACCGCCCCCCTCGGCTCCTACTTCACCCTCGACGGCTCCCTCACCTCCACCCAGAAGCAGAAGCTCGACGGGGACCTCGACCGGATGGGCACGGACGCCGCGGTATCCGTCGAAGCCGGCTACCAGGCTCCCTCCGACATCACCCTGATGGCCCTGACCCTGTTCGCTGGTCTGATCACCATCGGTGCGGCGGGCATCGCCACCGGCCTCGCCCAGGCGGACTCCGAGGCCGACCTGAAGACGCTCGCCGCGGTCGGCGCACCCCCGCGGGTACGGCGCACGCTCAGCGGCTTCCAGTGCGGGGTGGTCGCCCTGATGGGCGTGATCCTGGGCTGCGCGTCGGGCATCCTGCCCGCGGCCGGGCTCCGGCTCGTCGAGCGGCGCGACCTGACGCGCCTGTACGAGTCCGTCGTGGCGAACGGCCACGAGCCCGCCGGTGGCGCAGCGCCGTGGGTGCCCATCGTGCTGCCGTGGCAGACCTTCGCCGAGCTGCTGGTCGTGGTCCCGATCGGGGCCGCCCTGCTCGCCGCACTGGTCACCCGGTCCAGCGGCGCACTGGCCCGCCGGGCCACGGGCTGATCCCGGAGCCCCCGGACAGGTTGGATCACGCCTGTCCGGGGGCACACCGTGTGAGTACGAAGGTGTGCGAGAGAATGGTCGGCATGGAGATGCCGAGTGGTGAACGGTCGCAGGACAGCCCCCCGCACGTCCTGATCCTGGGACAGGACGGGATGGCGGTCGGCGGCGCCGATGACGAGTCTCGCGAGGTGCCGGTGACGGAGATGGTCGAACAACCCGCCAAGGTCATGCGGATCGGCAGCATGATCAAGCAGCTCCTGGAAGAGGTCCGCGCCGCTCCTCTCGACGAGGCCAGCCGCGTCCGCCTCAAGGACATCCACGCGGCTTCGGTCAAGGAGCTGGAAGACGGCCTGGCCCCCGAGCTGGTCGAGGAACTGGAGCGGCTCTCCTTGCCGTTCACCGAGGAGGCCATCCCCTCCGAGGCGGAACTGCGGATCGCGCAGGCCCAGTTGGTCGGCTGGCTGGAAGGCCTCTTCCACGGCATCCAGACCGCCCTGTTCGCCCAGCAGATGGCGGCCCGTGCGCAGCTGGAACAGATGCGCCGCGCGCTGCCGCCCGGCTCCGGACACGAGGACGACGAGGACGGCGGCCACGGGGCCGTCCGCTCCGGCCCGTACCTGTAGCACCGGCTCCCGCACCGCCGGGAGCCCCGCACCCCGGCGCCCCGCCACCCTTCAACGGGCGGCGGGGCGCCGCCGTTTGCTCCCGTCCTCAGCGCCACCTCCGCCCCGCGGGGAGGTTCTGGATAAATGCTGGTTAAGCGGGGTCAACCAGATGAAACACGGGCCCCGCATACTCGGGACATGACGTACAACGCGATCGTGTTGGCCGGCGGCGCCGCGCGACGGCTCGGTGGCGCCGACAAACCCGCCTTGAGCGTCGGTGGGCGGGCCCTGCTCGACCGGGTGCTCGACGCCTGCGCCGACGCCGCGGACACCGTGGTCGTCGGCGCCCGCCGCCCCACGTCCCGGCCGGTGCGCTGGACCCGCGAGGAACCGCCCGGGGGCGGACCGTTGGCCGCGCTGGCCGCCGGGCTGCGGCACACCGACGCCGAGCTGGTGCTCGTGCTCTCCGCCGACCTGCCCTTCCTCGACCGCGAGACCGTACGGGCGCTGTGCGCCGCCGTGACCGGCACCGGCGCGACGGGCGCCGCGGTGGACGGGGCCCTGCTCCGCGACGCCGAGGGGCGCGACCAGCCGCTCGTCGCGGCCTACCGGGCCGCATCGCTGCGCCACGGGACCGCCGTGCTGGCCGCCGAACACGGCAGCCTCACCGGGCTGCCGCTGCGTGCGCTGACCGCCGAACTGGAACTGGTCCGAGTGGGCGCGGCCGCGCCCCTCGCTTCCTTCGACTGCGACACCTGGGACGATCTCGCGGCCGCGCGCGCCCGGATCAGGGAGCATGGGTCCGTGCTGGACGAATGGATCACCGCCGTCAAGAACGAGCTGGGCATCGACGTCGCCGTCGACACCAAGACCCTGCTCGACCTCGCCCGTGACGCCGCCCACGGCGTCGCCCGTCCCGCCGCACCGCTGACCACCTTCCTGGTCGGGTACGCGGCGGCGCAGGCCGAAGCCACCGGGGCCGACCCCGCCGCGGCGGTCGCCGAAGCCTCCCGCAAGGCCGCGGACCTGGCCCTGCGCTGGGCGGCGGAAGCCGACTCCGCCGACGGGACCGGCTCGGGATGACACCCGCCGACGCCACCGACGCCGAGCGCGCCCTGGACGAAGCCCTGGCCGCGCTGACCCGCCCCACCGCCCGACACCACCCGACCCCCGCCCGGGCCACCGGATCGGGCGCGGGACCGGGCGCCGACCCCGCCCACGCCGACGCGGCGGGTGCCCCCGCGCGTACGGCCCCGGCCCACGCCGCGGCCACCGCGCCCGCCCCCGCCGCCACTCCCCCGCCCGCCGCGGCCCCCGCCGCGTCGGACACCGGCGGCCCGGGGGCGGCGTCCGGTGACCCGGACACCGCCCCTGCGGAGCCGGCGCGCGGCAGCCTGGAGCAGCACCTCGACGAAGCGCTCGCCCTGGTCGGCCGGCCCTCGGCGGGCAAGGGCGGCGCACACCGGGCCACCGCCTGGTCCCGGGCCGTGGACACCGCGATCCGGGCCGGTGCGCTCACCCCCGCCCGCACCCACCACGCCCCGCTCGCCGAGGCCCTCGGCGAGGTCCTCGTGACCCCGCTGGACGCCCTGACCGACCTGCCCTCCTTCGACACCTCGGCCATGGACGGCTGGGCGGTCGCCGGACCCGGCCCCTGGACGGTGCGCCACGGCGGCGGGGTCCTGGCCGGCTCCGACCGGCCGCTCCCCCTCGCCTGCGGCGAAGCCGTACGGATCGCCACCGGCGCCCGGATCCCGGCCGACACCACCGCCGTGATCCGCAGCGAGCACGCCCACGCCGCGGGCGAGCCGGTCCGACTGCACGCCGACCGGCCCGTGGTCACCGGCCAGGACATCCGGCCGCGCGCCCAGGAGTGCCGCTCCGGTGACCTGCTGCTGCCCGCCGGCGCCCTGGTCACCCCGGCCGTCCTGGGCCTGGCCGCCGCCGCCGGATACGACCGGCTGCACACCCGGCCGCGCCCCCGCGTGGAGATCCTGGTGCTCGGCGACGAGCTGCTCACCGAGGGCCGCCCGCACGACGGACTGATCCGGGACGCCCTGAGCCCCATGCTCGGCCCCTGGCTCACCCAGCTCGGCGCCGATGTCATCGGCACCCGCCGCCTCGGCGACGATCCCGAGGGGGCCGAGGCCCTCTACCGGGCGGTCACCGGCTCCCCCGCCGACCTGGTCGTCACCACCGGCGGCACGGCCTCCGGCCCGGTCGACCACGTCCACCCCGTGCTGGCCAGGGCCGGCGCCGAACTGCTGGTGGACGGGGTCTCCGTACGCCCCGGCCACCCGATGCTGCTCGCCCGGCTCGCCGACCGCGCGCCCGACCAGAGCGCCGCCCGGCACCTGGTGGGCCTGCCCGGCAACCCGCTGGCCGCCGTCTCCGGCCTGCTCACCCTCGCCGAGCCGCTGCTCCGCGCCCTCGCCGGCCGCCCGCCCCGGCACCGCTACACCGTGCCCGCGCGCGACGAGGTGCCCGGCCACCCGTACGACACCCGGCTCGTTCCGGTCCTGCTCACTTCCGACCACGCGGTGCCGCTGCACTACAACGGTCCGGCGATGCTGCGCGGCATCGCGGCCGCGGACGCACTGGTCGTCGTACCGCCCGGCGGGGTGGGGGCCGGACAGGACGTCGAGGTCCTCGACCTGCCCTGGGCCACGGGGGGATGTTTCACGTGAAACTGCACGGCCAGGACGCGATGGCCCGCCAAGCGGACGAGAAGCTCGTCTCCCGGCGGATCAAGCTCCCCAAGCGCGAGGTCACCAAGCCGCTGCGGCAGGTCACGCGGCGGCTGCTGATGGCCCTGTTCGTGCTCGCCCTCACGGTCCTCATCGTCTACATCGACCGCGACGGCTACCACGACAACGCCAACGGCAAGGTCGACTTCCTCGACTGCGTCTACTACGCGACCGTAACCCTCTCGACCACCGGCTACGGCGACATCGTCCCGTACAGCGACGGCGCGCGGCTGGTCAACGTCCTACTGATCACGCCCCTGCGCGTGGTGTTCCTGATCATCCTGGTCGGCACGACCCTGGAAGTCCTGACCGAACGGACCCGGGAGGAGTGGCGGCTGAACCGCTGGAGGAAGAACTTGCGCGAACACACGGTCGTCGTCGGCTTCGGCACCAAGGGCCGCTCGGCCCTGCAGACGCTGCTGGCCACCGGCCTCTCCAAGGAGCAGGTGGTGATCGTCGACCCCAGCGCGAAGGTCATCGACATCGCCAACGCGGAGGGCTTCACGGGTGTGGTCGGCGACGCGACCCGCTCGGACGTCCTGCTGCGCGCCGAACTCCAAAAGGCCCGCCAGGTGGTCATCGCCACCCAGCGCGACGACACGGCGGTCCTGGTCACCCTGACGGCCCGCCAACTCAACCGCGGCGCGAAGATCGTGGCCGCGGTGCGCGAGGAGGAGAACGCGCCGCTGCTGCGCCAATCGGGCGCGGACGCCGTCATCACGAGCGCGAGCGCGGCCGGACGACTGCTGGGTCTGTCCGTGCTCAGCCCCAGCGCGGGCACCGTGATGGAGGATCTGATCCAGCAGGGCAGCGGACTCGACCTGATCGAACGGCCCGTCAGAAAGGCCGAAGTCGGCATGCGGGTCCGGGAGACCGAGGACCTGGTGGTCACCGTGGTGCGCGGGCACCGGCTGCTCCCCTACGACGACCCGCACGCCAGCCCGCTCCAGGCGACGGACCGGGTGATCGCCATCGTCCGTGCGACACCGCGCACTTCGCCCCCGGTGATGCTGGGACCCGCCGAGTAGGCTCCGGCCCATGCATGCGATCACCATCCCGCAGCCCGGTGGCCCCGAGGCCCTGGTCTGGGCCGAAGTACCCGACCCGGTGGCGGCCGAGGGCGAGGTCCTCGTCGAGGTCACGGCCGGCGCCGTGAACCGGGCCGACGTGCTCCAGCGGCAGGGCTTCTACGATCCGCCGCCGGGTGCCTCCCGCTACCCCGGCCTCGAATGCTCCGGCCGGATCATCGCGCTGGGGCAGGGGGTGTCGGGCTGGTCGGTGGGAGACGAGGTGTGCGCGCTCCTGGCGGGCGGCGGCTACGCCGAGCGCGTGGCCGTCCCGGCGGGCCAGTTGCTGCCCGTGCCGGCGGGCGTCGACCTGGTGACGGCCGCCGCGCTGCCCGAGGTCGTGTGCACGGTGTGGTCCAACGTGTTCATGGGCCCGGGCAAGCACCTGCGGGCGGGCGAGACCCTGCTCGTGCACGGGGGTTCCAGCGGCATCGGCACGATGGCGATCCAGCTGGCGAAGGCGATCGGCGCCGAGGTCGCGGTGACGGCGGGCGGCCCGCAGAAGCTGGCCCGCTGCGCGGAGCTGGGCGCGGACGTCCTGATCGACTACCGCGAGCAGGACTTCGTGGCCGAGGTCCGCGGGGCGACCGGCGGCGCCGGGGCCGACGTGATCCTCGACATCATCGGGGCGAAGTACCTGGCGCGGAACGTGGACGCGCTCGCGCGCGACGGTCGTCTCGCCGTCATCGGTCTCCAGGGCGGGGTGAAGGCCGAGTTGAACCTGGGCGCCCTGCTCTCGAAGCGGGCGAGCATCAGCGCGACCTCGCTGCGGGCCCGCCCGCCGGGCGAGAAGGCGGCCATCGTCGCCGCCGTCCGCGAGCACGTCTGGCCCTTGATCGGGGACGGCCGGGTGCGCCCGGTGGTGCACGCCACCTATCCGATGAGCGGGGCCGCCGAGGCCCACCGGGTCATGGAGTCCAGCGCCCACGTGGGCAAACTCCTGCTGACCCGCTGAGCCCCGGACGCCGCCCGGCCTCCGATGCGGGGGCTGTCAGAGCCCGCGCAGCAGTACCGCCGGGGACTCCACACAGTCGGCGACGTAGCGCAGGAAGCCCCCTGCCGTACCGCCGTCGCACACCCGGTGGTCGAAGGTGAGGGAGAGCTGCACGACCTTGCGCACGGCCAACTCGCCGCCGTGCACCCACGGCTTGTCGATGATCCGGCCCACGCCGAGCATGGCCGCCTCCGGGTGGTTGATGATCGGCGTGGAGCCGTCCACCCCGAACACGCCGTAGTTGTTCAGCGTGAAGGTGCCACCGGTGAGGTCGGAGGGGGCCAGCTTCCCCGCCCGGGCCAGTTCGGTCAGCCGGCCGAACTCGGCCGACAGCGCCTCCGCGCTCATCGCCTGCGCGTCCTTGACCACCGGGACCATCAGGCCCCGGTCGGTCTGGGCCGCGAAGCCCAGGTGCACCGAGGACAGCCGGACGATCTCCTTCGCCTCCAGGTCCACCCGGGAGTTCAGCTCCGGGTGGCGGGCGAGCGCCGCCGTGCAGATCCGGGCCAGCAGGGCCAGTACCGAGATCTTCGGCCCGCCCGCGGCATTCATCGCGGCCCGGGCCGCCATCAGCTCGGTGGCGTCCGCGTCCACCCAGCAGGTGGCGTCGGGGATCTCCCGGCGGCTGCGCGAGAGCTTCTCCGCGACCGCCCCGCGCAGGCCCTTGAGCGGGATCCGCTCGCCCGCGGGGGAGAGCGACGCCCCTGTGTTCACCAGCGGCGCCGCCGCGGGCTGCGGAGCACGCAGCGCCGCCTCGACGTCCACACGCAGGATCAACCCCTCGGGGCCCGAACCGTTCAGGGCGCGCAGGTCGAGCCCGTTGTCCCGGGCCAGCTTGCGCACCAGCGGCGAGATCACCGCCACCGGCCCGAGGGCCACGGGGGCCGCGGGCACGGGGGCGACGGCCACCGGCACGACGGGGGCGACCGGCGCGGGAGCGGCCGCCGCCGGGCGGATCCGGCGCCGCCGGGCCTGGCGGGAGTGGTCCGTCCCGTAGCCCACCAGCACGTTCCCCGAACCCGAACCCGAACCCGACTCCGCCGACTCCGACGCTGCCGCTGCCGCCTCGACGGTGACCGGATCGGCCTGCGGCACCGTGCTGAAGCCGACCGCCACCGTGATCAGCGGGGCGCCGACGGGCAGCTCGGTGCCCTCCTCCCCGAACCGGGCGGTGACCACGCCCCCGTACGGACAGGGCACCTCGACCATCGCCTTGGCCGTCTCGACCTCCACGACCGGCTGGTCCACGGCGACCACGTCGCCCACGGCCACCAGCCAGCGCACGATCTCCGCCTCGGTCAGTCCCTCACCGAGGTCGGGCAGCTTGAACTCCATCACCTGGGGCATCAGTTCTCCCACTGGAGGCGGGCCACGGTGTCCAGGATCCGGTCCACGCCGGGCAGGTGGTGCTTCTCCAACATCGGCGGCGGATACGGGATGTCGAAGCCCGTCACCCGCAGCACCGGCGCCTCCAGGTGGTGGAAGCAGCGCTCCATGATCCGGGCCGCGATCTCCGCGCCGGGTCCGCCGAAACCGTTCGCCTCGTGGACCACGACCGCGCGCCCGGTCCGGCGCACCGCCGCGACCACCGTCTCCTCGTCGAAGGGCACCAGCGAGCGCAGGTCCAGGACCTCCAGGTCCCAGCCCTCCTCGCGGGCCGCCTCGGCCGCCTCCAGGCAGACCGGCAGGGAGGGCCCGTAGGTGATCAGGGTGGCGCTCGTGCCCGCCCGGCGGACCATCGCCTTCCCGATGCCCGGGACCGCCGTGGGCGCCTCCGGCGACCAGTCGGCCTTCGACCAGTAGAGCCGCTTGGGCTCCAGGAAGACCACCGGGTCGTCGCTCGCGATCGCCGCCCGCATCAGCCCGTAGGCGTCCTCCACGGTCGCCGGGGTCACCACGTGCAGCCCCGGGGTGGCCAGGTAGTACGCCTCGGAGGAATCGCTGTGGTGCTCGACGCCGCCGATGCCGCCGCCGTACGGCACCCGGATGGTGATCGGCATCGGCATCGCGCCGCGCGTGCGGTTGCGCATCCGCGACACGTGCGAGATCAGCTGCTCGAACGCCGGGTACGCGAAGGCGTCGAACTGCATCTCGACCACCGGCCGCAGCCCGTACATCGCCATGCCCACCGCGGCGCCCAGGATCCCGGCCTCCGCGAGCGGGGTGTCCGTACAGCGGTCCTCGCCGAACTCCTTCACCAGGCCGTCCGTGATCCGGAAGACCCCGCCCAGCGCGCCGACGTCCTCGCCCATGACGTGCACGGTCGGGTCCTCGGCCATCGCGTCGCGCAGCGCCCGTCCCAGGGCCTGCGCCATGGTCGCGGGCTTGGCCGCCGTCTTCGTCGCCGGCTTCGCCGCCACCGTGGTCATGCTTCGGCCCCCGCTTCCAGTTCGGCGCGCAGCATGGCGGCCTGCTCCCGCAGCCGGTCGGTCTGCTCCGTGTAGACGTGCGCGAAGAGGTCCATCGGATCGAGGACCGGATCGGCGTTCATTCCCTCGCGCAGCGCCGCCGCCATCACCTCGGCCGCGTCCTTGGCCTGCTGGATGCCCTCGGCGTCCAGCAGACCGCGGGCGGTCAGCTCGCGCTCCAGCAGCTCCACCGGGTCGTGCGCCTTCCAGGCCGCCACCTCGTCGTCGGCCCGGTAGCGGGTCGCGTCGTCGGCGTTGGTGTGCGCGTCGATCCGGTACGTGACGGCCTCGATCAGGGTCGGACCGCCGCCCGCGCGGGCCCTGCCGACCGCCTCGGACAGCACCTCGTGCATCGCCGCGATGTCGTTGCCGTCGACCAGCCGGCCCGGCATCCCGTACCCCACGGCCTTGTGGGCCAGCGTCGGGGCAGCGGTCTGCTTGGCGAGCGGGACGGAGATCGCGAAGCCGTTGTTCTGGACGAGGAAGACCACCGGGGCGCGCCAGACGGCCGCGAAGTTCAGCGCCTCGTGGAAGTCGCCCTCGCTGGTGCCGCCGTCGCCGACCATCGCCAGCGCCACCACGTCGTCGCCGCGCAGCCGCGCCGCGTGCGCCAGGCCCACCGCGTGCGGCAGCTGGGTCGCGAGCGGGGTGCACAGCGGGGCTATCCGGTGCTCGCGCGGGTCGTAGCCGGTGTGCCAGTCGCCGCGCAGCAGCGTCAGCGCCTGTACGGGATCCAGCCCGCGGGCCACGGCCGCCAGGGTGTCGCGGTAGCTGGGGAAGAGCCAGTCCTGGTCCTCCAGGACCAGTGCCGCCGCGATCTCGCAGGCCTCCTGGCCCACGGTGGACGGGTACACCGCGAGCCGGCCCTGCCGGGTCAGCGCGGTCGCCTGGGCGTTGTAGCGGCGGCCGCGCACCAGCTCGGCGTAGCACCGGCGCATCAGCTCGGGGTCGAGCTTCTCCGCCGCCGGGGTGCCGAGCACCCGGTACGGCGCGGGGTCCGGGAGCAGCGGGGCGGCGTCCGTACGGGGACTCCAGGCGGGCGGCGGGGTGGGACGGTGGGACGCACCGGCACCGGGCAGCTCTTGGACCGTCATGGCGGCGTACACCTCCTCGTGGGAAGCGGGCAGGGAGAGCCCCGGGTGTGAGGCGCCTCACCTACCGATTGTTCGGTTCGGCGCGCATTTTGGCTACAGGCACCTCCAGGCTGTGGACAAACGGGCGCCGGGGGCCTGGGATGGGGGCAGGACGTCCAGGAGAGGGAGGCATCGGGCAATGCCGGATGAACAAATGGCCGGAGCGGGTCCGTCGCCGGCCGCACCGGGGGGTCCCGTACCGCCCGCGGCGCCGCCCGTGGGGCCGCCGGCTGCCCCGCCGCGCCCGCTGGACCCCATCGACCGTTCGATCCTGCGACTGCTCCAATCGGACGGCCGCGCCTCGATACGGTCGGTGGCGGAGCAGGTCCACGTCTCGCGGGCGAACGCCTACGCGCGGATCAACCGGCTGATCGACGACGGGGTCATCCGGGGCTTCACGGCCCGCGTGGACCACGAGCGCGCAGGTCAGGGCGCTTCCGCCTACATCACGCTCAAGATCGTCCAGAACTCCTGGCGGACCGTCCGCGAGCAGTTGCGCGAGCTGCCGGGGGCCGTGCACATCGCCCTGGTCAGCGGGGACTTCGACGTGCTCCTGCTGGTCCACACGCCGGACAACCGCACGCTGCGGGAGCTGGTGCTGACCCGGCTCCAGGCCATCCCGGAGGTACTTTCGACCCGCACCCTGCTGGTGTTCGAGGAAACGGATCTACTGGCCCCGGGCACGGGCCCGGTGCACGAGGGCCCGGTGCTCGCCCCGGAGGACTGAGCCCGGCCGGTAAGGGCGTGCGCGGCCCTCGGACAGCCGTGGGCCCACCCTCGAACGGTCGTGCGCGCCCGCCCTCGGACGACCGTACGCGCGTCCCCGAACGACCGTACGCGCGTCCTCAGACGGCCGTACGCGCGTCCTCAGACGGCCGTGCGCAGGCCGCCGAAGGCCATCCGGACGACCGCGTCCGCCAGTTGCTCGCGGTCCCCGCCGGAGTGCGGGCGGTACCACTCGACCAGCGAGTTCACCATGCCGAAGAGCAGTCGCGTGGCCAGGCGCGTGTCGACGTCCGCGCGCAGGTCCCCGTCGGCCGCGGCCGCCTTCAGCAGCTCGGCGACCTGGTGGTCGAACTCGCGGCGCCGCTCCAGCGCCCAGCGCTCGGTGCGGGTGTTGCCGCGCACCCGCAGCAGCAGGGTGACGTAGGGCAGTTCCGCGACCAGCACCTCCACCGTGCGCCGCGTGACGTACTCGACCCGGTCCACGGACCGGCCGCGCACCGCGCCCGGCTCCTCCAGGACGGCGAACAGCCCGTCCAGGGCCCGGCTGACGGCCCGGCGCAGCAGTTCCTCCTTGCCCGCGACGTGGTGGTAGATCGAGGACTTGGAGATGCCGGCGGCCTTGGAGAGGTGCTCCATCGAGGTGCCGTCGTAGCCGCGCTCGTTGAAGACCTGCACGGCGACCGTCAGCAGGGTCTCCGGGGTGTACGTGTCGCGCCTCGCGGTGGTCACGCCCCGTCCTCCGCACCGGCGGCGTCGTCGTCCGCACCGGCGGCGTCCTCGGCCCCGGCGTCCTCGGCGTCGGCGGCGTAGCCCAGCCGGTAGAGGGCCAGCGAGGGCGCGTACCGGCCGCCGGGGCAGCGCTCGTCGAGGTGGTGCAGGAGGTCGTAGGCCCAGTCCTGGCCGAGCTCGGCGTGCCATTGCGAGGGCCCGAGCGGGTAGTTGACCCCGAGCCGCATCGCGGTGTCGATGTCCTCGGCGGTGGCCACGCCGCGCGCGACCGCGTCGGCCGTGAGGTCGATCAGCATCGCGACCGTGCGGGCGACGATCATGCCGGGCACGTCCCCGATGACGGAGACGTCCTTGCCCAGCTTCTGGAAGAGGCCGACGGCCTCGGCGAGGGTCTCCTCGGAGGTGTCCTCGCTGGCGGAGAGCGCGATCCGGGTGGCCCCGCGGTAGTCGAGGGCGAGGTCGAAGTAGACGACGTCGGCGAATTCGACCGAGGTCTTGCCGTCGGCGAGGACCAGCTGACCCTCGCCGGGCAGCTGGATGTACGGGCCGCCGGTCCCGGTGACGCTGACCGTGATCCCGGCCTCCTCCATCAGGTCGACCAGCTCCGCGGCGGGACCCAGGTCACCGACGACGCTCACCGCCGCCGGACCGGGCCGCGGCTCCGCGGTGTGCGGCCGCGCGGGCGCGTCCTGCGCCGCGGCGGCCTCGCCGTAGGGGAACCAGCCGTGCCCCGACTTGCGGCCCAGCCGGCCCGACTGGACCAGCCGGCGCTGGGCGAGGGAGGGCGTGAACTTCGGGCTGTGGAAGAAGGACTCCCACACGGAGCGGGTGACCGCCTCGTTGACGTCCTGCCCGATCAGGTCGGTCAGTTCGAAGGGCCCCATCCGGAAGCCGCCGCTCTCGCGCAGCACGGCGTCGATCGTGGCGGGGTCGGCGCCGCGCTCCTCGTACACCGCGAAGGCCTCGGCGTAGAAGGGGCGGGCGATCCGGTTGACGATGAAGCCGGGGGTGTCCGCGCAGCGGACCGGGCTCTTGCCCCAGCCCAGGACGGTCTCGTACGCGCGCCCGGCGGCCGCCGGGTCGGTCGCGAAGCCGCTGACCACCTCCACCAGCGGGAGCAGCGGGGCCGGGTTGAAGAAGTGCAGGCCGAGGAAGCGGCCGGGGTGGGAGAGGCCCGCCGCGAGTTCGGTGACGGAGAGGGAGGAGGTGTTGGTCGCCAGCAGGGCGTCCGGAGCGACCACCTTTTCGAGTGAGGCGAAGAGCGCGCGCTTGACGCCCGCGTCCTCCACGACCGCCTCGATCACCAGCGCGGCGCCGGCGAGGTCCGCCAGCTCGTGGGCCGACTCGATCCGGCCGATCGCCGCGTCGGCCTCGGCTCGATCCAACCGCCCCTTGGCGGTCAGCCGCTCGATCCGGTCCTGCACCGCGGCGCGGCCCGCACGGGCCGCCGCCTCGTCGATGTCGTAGATCAGCACCCGGTGACCTGCGAGAAGGGCGACCTGTGCGATGCCCTGGCCCATGGTGCCGGCGCCGACGACCGCCACAGTGCGGGAGCGCTCGATTGCTGTCATGACCCGATCCTCCCGCACCGACTTATCCACAGGTCGGTCGGGCCCTCTTGTCCCGACCGATCGTTCGGTTACTCTAACTCCAGTCTGCTCTTCCCCGCCCTTCCTTGCCCGATCCGCTTGCCGATCCGCACCGTCGATCCGCAGTTCGATCCCGCCCGGCTCAACGAGGAGTTGGTCCCAGATGGCCGCCGCGCTCACCGTCCCCCAGCTGTCCGAGAAGCACCGGACCACCCTCGACCAGGCGCTGGAGGCCATCCGCAGCCGTGCCTACTGGTCCCCGCACCCCGAGCACCCCAAGGCCTACGGCGAGAACGCCGCGGCCGAGGGCCTCGCCGCCTTCGAGGCCGTCCGCGGCACCCGCTTCGACCTGGAGCAGCCCGGTACCGACGGCTGGGCGGGCGCCGAGGTGTCGCCGTTCGGGCCGGAGCTCGGCGTCGAGTACCCGCACGTCGACCCCGACGTGCTGCTGCCGGCGATGAAGGCGGGCATGGCTGCCTGGCGCGACGCGGGACCCGAGGCGCGCGCCCTCGTCTGCATCGAGATCCTGGCCCGGATCGGCGCCCGTACGCACGAGTTCGCGCACGCGGTCATGCACACCAGCGGCCAGGCCTTCATGATGGCCTTCCAGGCGGGCGGCCCGCACGCGCAGGACCGCGGCCTGGAGGCCGTGGCCTACGCGTACGAGGAGCAGACCCGGGTCCCGGGGCGGACGGACTGGTCCAAGCCGCAGGGCAAGAAGGACCCGCTCCAGCTGGGCAAGACCTTCACCGCCGTGCCGCGCGGCGTCGCGCTGGTCATCGGCTGCAACACCTTCCCCACCTGGAACGGCTACCCGGGCCTGTTCGCCTCCCTGGCCACCGGCAACCCGGTGCTGGTCAAGCCCCACCCGCGGGCCGTGCTGCCGCTCGCGCTCACGGTGCGGGTGGCGCGCGAGGTCCTCGCCGAGGCCGGCTTCGACCCCAACCTCGTGGCGCTGGCCGTCGAGAACCCCGGCGAGGGCATCGCCAAGACCCTCGCGGTCCGCCCCGAGATCAAGCTGATCGACTACACCGGCTCCACCGCCTTCGGCGACTGGCTGGAGATCAACGCCCGCCAGGCGCAGGTGTACACGGAGAAGGCCGGGGTCAACACGGTCGTCCTGGACTCCACCGACGACTACAAGGGGATGCTGGGCAACCTGGCCTTCTCGCTCTCCCTCTACAGCGGCCAGATGTGCACCACCCCGCAGAACCTGCTGATCCCGCGCGACGGCATCGCGACGGACGCGGGCCACAAGTCGTACGACGAGGTCGTGGCCGACCTGGCCCGCCAGGTCGAGGGGCTGCTGGGCGACGACGCCCGGGCCAACGCGCTGCTGGGCGCGCTGGTCAACCCGGACGTGAAGGCGCGGCTGGAGGCAGCGGCCGGGCTCGGCGAGGTCGCGCTGGCCTCGCGCGAGGTCGCCAACCCGGAGTTCCCGGACGCGGTGGTCCGTACGCCGGTGATGGTCAAGCTGGACGCGGGCAAGGCCGACCCGGAGGCGGCGTACCTCTCCGAGTGCTTCGGCCCGGTGTCCTTCGCGGTGGCGGTCGACTCGACCGCGGACGCGTTGGAGCTGCTGCGGCGCACGGTGCGGGAGAAGGGCGCCATGACGGTCGGCGCGTACACCTCCTCGGCCGACACCGAGCGCGCGATCGAGGAGGTCTGCCTGGAGGAGTCCGCGCAGCTCTCCTTGAACCTGACGGGCGGGGTCTTCGTCAACCAGACCGCCGCCTTCTCCGATTTCCACGGCTCGGGTGGCAATCCGGCCGCTAACGCCGCTCTGTGCGACGGGGCGTTCGTGGCCAACCGCTTCCGAGTGGTGGAGGTGCGCCGCCAGGCCTGAGCGGCTGCCCACTGGTCAGGCCTTCGGGCCGCCCCAGTGAAAGAGGGTCATGGCCACGCTGGTGGCGAGGTTGTAGCTGGAGACCTGCGGGCGCATCGGCAGGGACACCAGGTGATCGGCCCGGGCGCGCAGTTCGGGCGAGATGCCGTGGCGTTCCGAGCCGAAGGCGAGCAGGGCGTCGTCCGGGAGGGTGAGGGCGCGGATGTCCTCGCCCTCCGGATCGAGCGCGTAGAGCGGCCCCGGGGGCAGCTCCTCCAGCTCCAGCCGGGCCACCGAAGTGGCGTAGTGCAGCCCGGCGCCCGCGCGGACCACGTGCGGGTGCCAGGGATCGAGATCGCCCCGGGTCACCACGCCGGTGGCGCCGAAACCCGCCGCGAGGCGGACGACGGCGCCGACGTTGCCGAGGTTGCGGGGGTTGTCCAGGACCACCACCGGTGCGCCCCGGGGGGTCCGTTCGAGCGCGCCCCGCAGGGTCTCCCGGTCCGGGCGCACGGCGAGGGCCGCGACCCCGGTGGGGTGCACGCGGGTCACCAGCTCGCGCAGCGGCGCCTCGCGCACGAGGCCGTCCAGGGCGGCCCGGACGTCCGGGGCCAGTTCGTCGGCCAGCTCCAGCAGCGCCCCGCGGTCCTCGGCGACGGCCAGGGTGACCTCCGCGCCGAAGCGCACCGCGTGCTTGAGCGCGTGGAACCCGTCGAGGAGCACCAGCTCCTCCCGCCCCGCGGCCTCGCGCCACCGCCGGACCACCCCGGCCGTCCCGTCCGCCTCGGCCGCCGGGGCCGTCTCTGCCGGGGCCGTCTCTGCGCTGCTCATGCGCACGACCTTACGGCGCGGGCGCGGGCGCGTACTCCTCGTCCGGCTCCTCCTCCGGCTCCGGCGCCGAGGGCTCGGGGTCCGCGGCGCGGTCCGCGGATCCGCCAGCCCGTTCGCGCAGGGCCCGGGCCCGCGCCCCCAGCCACACCAGGAACACCGTCGGCAGGAAGACGGCGTCGGCGGCGATCATCGCGAGCGAGAAGAACGGCAGCCCCAGCAGCACCGCGATCCCGGCGTGCTCCAGCATCATCACGCAGAGCAGTGCGTTCTTGATCCGCCGGTTGAACAGCGTGAACGGGAAGGCGACCTGCACCATGACCGTCCCGTAGGTCAGCAGCATCACCAGGGTGCCGCTGGCCGCGAGCAGCCCCGAGAGCGCGGGCCAGGGCGTGAAGTAGTCCAGCCCCAGCGGGTAGTACAGGGCGGTGCCGTCCTGCCAGCGCGAGCCCTGGATCTTGTACCAGCCGGCCGTGGCGTAGATCAGGCAGACCTCCACCATGATCACCAGCAGGCCCGCGTTGTGCACCAGGTCGGCGATCACGTCCAGGGTCGCGCGCCCCTCGCCGTCCGGCTCGTAGCGCTCGACCATCCACCACAGGCCCTGGACCACCCACAGCGTCGCGAACACGGCCAGCCAGCCGGTGCTGACCGCGTCGGTGAAGGCGGCGTAGGGCAGCACCAGGCCCAGCAGGACCCAGAGCACCGGCCCGGCGGCCCCGGTGGACGCCGATCCGGTCCGGGACGCGCGCCGCGCGTCCAGCGACCAGACCCGCGCGCACCGGGTGAGCACGAGGTAGAGGGCCATCAGGTGGATGACGTTGTCCCCGCCGTCGCCCATGAACACGCTGCGGTTCTGCAGGGACAGCACCCCGACCATGAACAGCACGGACATCGCCCGGGTGCGCCAGCCGAGCAGCAGCAGCGCCGCCGACCCGAGCGCGAGCGCGTAGACGATCTCGAACCAGAGCGTCGAGTCGGACCACATCAGCACGGTGAAGGCGCGGTTCGAGTCGATCAGCCGCTCGGCCAGCTGCCAGCTCCAGGGCCCGTCGGGACCGTACAGCTCGCGCCGGTTCGGGAACTCGCGCAGCAGGAAGAGCAGCCAGGTCGCGGAGAACCCGATCCGGACGACGGCGCTCTGGTACGGGCCCAGCGCCTGCCCGGTGACCTTCTCCAGCCCCCGGCCCAGCGCCGCCCGTACGGCGCCGGCGCGGACGCGGACGGCCGCGCCGGCGCCCACACGGTCTGCCGCGCCCGCGCTCGCACGGTCTGCCGCGCCGGGGCCCGCACGGTCGGCCGCGCCCGGGCTCACACGCTCGGCACGGTCCACCACGGCAGCTCCCGGTAGTAGGTCTGGGTGTCGGTCTTCTCCGCGCTCCACGGCGGCGCCGCCACCGAGGTCGTCGCCGAGCGCAGCTGGATCCGCAGGATCCGGTCCCCCGCGCCGCCGCCCGCACCGGAGCCGGACCGGGTCAGCCGGGCGACGGCGATCCGCTGGAGGTAGGTCTCGGAGAGCGCGCCCCGGTCGCCGTTCGGCTTGTTGTCCTCGTCGTGCGAGCCCGTGAAGAAGTCCCAGGCCCGGCGGAGCTCGTTCTGCTGGGTGTGGCTGGGCAGCGGGTTGTGCCGTATGGCGTCGGCGTCGGCGGCGGACAGGTCGCGCCACGCGGTGGTGGTCAGCTCCCCCGCTCCGGTGCGCACCTGGGCGCGCGCCTCGACGGCGATGTTCTGCTGGAGCGGGTTCGGCGCGAAGAGCTTCCAGTTCTGCTCGAACTCGGGATAGATCCAGTCGTCCACCGTGCGCGCGTGCTGCTTGCCGACCGTGTTGGACGGCGCGACGTGCAGGAACACCAGGGCCAGGTGCCAGCAGGCCGTGACCGCGACGGCGCCGAGCGCCAGGGCCGCGACGACCCGGTACGGGGCGGACAGACCGGCGATTCCGGGGGCTCGGGACGGCTGCGCCGGGGGCCCCGCCGCGGCTTCGTGCTCGTTCGAAACCATCCCGCCCCGATCTTCGGCCATCCACAGAGGTTGACACCCTACGGGCCGTCGTCTCACCATTGAAGAGAATGAACCGAACGATCGGTCGGTCGGGCGGTGGGGCGACATCGGCAGGAGGCCGTGATGGTGGCAGTGACCCCGGAGACGGGGCAGGGCATGGCCCTCGCGGCGGGCCTGACGGAGCAGCTGGTGGCTGCCTTCGAGGCGGCCGTCGCGGCCGAGGAGCGGGTCGAACCGCGCGACTGGATGCCCGAGGAGTACCGCGCCTCGCTGGTCCGCCAGATGGCCCAGCACGCCCACTCCGAGATCATCGGCATGCAGCCCGAGGCCAACTGGATCACCCGCGCGCCCTCGCTGCGCCGCAAGGCGATCCTGATGGCCAAGGTGCAGGACGAGGCAGGCCACGGGCTCTACCTGTACAGCGCCGCGGAAACGCTGGGCACCAGCCGCGACGAGCTGCTCGACAAGCTGCACGCCGGCAAGCAGAAGTACTCCTCGATCTTCAACTACCCCACCTTGACCTGGGCCGACGTCGGCGCCATCGGCTGGCTCGTGGACGGCGCGGCGATCACCAACCAGGTCCCGATCTGCCGCTGCTCCTACGGTCCGTACGCCCGGGCCATGGTCCGCATCTGCAAGGAGGAGTCCTTCCACCAGCGCCAGGGGTACGAGCTGCTGCTCGCCCTCTCGCAGGGCACCGAGGCGCAGCACGCCATGGCGCAGGACGCGGTCGACCGCTGGTGGTGGCCCTCCCTGATGATGTTCGGCCCGCCCGACGACGAGTCGGCGCACTCCGCCCAGTCGATGGCCTGGCGGATCAAGCGGCACACCAATGACGAGCTGCGCCAGCGCTTCGTGGACATCGCCGTCCCGCAGGCCGAGTCGCTGGGCCTGACCCTGCCCGACCCGGACCTTCGGTGGAACGAGGAGCGCGGGCACCACGACTTCGGCGCGATCGACTGGTCGGAGTTCTGGGACGTGCTCAAGGGCAACGGCCCCTGCAACGAAGAGCGCATCGGCCAGCGCCGCCGGGCGCACGAGGACGGCGCGTGGGTCCGCGACGCGGCCGCGGCGTACGCGTCGAAGCACACCGCACAGAACGAGGAGGCACGGGTATGACGCAGAACTGGCCGCTGTGGGAGGTGTTCGTGCGCTCGCGCCGCGGGCTCTCGCACACGCACGCGGGGAGCCTGCACGCCCCCGACGCGGAGATGGCGCTGCGCAACGCCCGCGACCTGTACACGCGGCGGGGCGAGGGCATCTCCATCTGGGTGGTCCCCTCGGCGGCGGTGACCGCCTCCTCGCCGGACGAGCGGGACCCGTTCTTCGCCTCGGCGGGCGACAAGCCGTACCGCCACCCCACCTTCTACGACATCCCGGAGGGGGTGCGTCACCTGTGACCACCACGTCGCAGACCCCGCCGCGGGCCACCGCGCCCGGCGGCTCCGTCCCGCTGACGGAGTCCGAGCGCACGGCGGCCCTCGCCCTGGGCGACGACGCGCTGATCCTCTCCCACCGCCTCGGCGAATGGGCGGGGCACGCGCCCGTCCTGGAGGAGGAGGTCGCCCTGGCGAACATCGCCCTCGACCTGCTGGGCCAGGCCCGCGTGCTGCTCTCCATGGTCGGCGACGAGGACGAGCTGGCCTTCCTCCGCGAGGAGCGCGCCTTCCGCAACGTCCAGCTGGCCGAGCAGCCGGTCGGGGACTTCGCCCACACCATCGTGCGCCAGCTCTTCTTCTCCCTCCACCAGCAGCTGCTCTTCACCGAGCTGGCCGCCGGGGACGGGCCCTTCGCGCCGCTCGCGGCCAAGGCCGTCAAGGAGATCGCCTACCACCGCGACCACGCCGAGCAGTGGACCCTGCGGCTCGGCGACGGCACCGAGGAGAGCGCGCGCCGGATGCGGGCCGCCCTGGACTCCCTGTGGAAGTTCACCGGCGAGCTGTTCCAGCCGGTGCCCGGCCTGGAAGTGGACTGGGCCGCCCTGGAGGAGCGCTGGCTGACCGCGGTGGGCGAGGTGCTGGAGCGGGCCCGCCTGGCGCTGCCGGAAGGAGCCCGCACCGGGGCCTGGGCCGCCGGAGCGGGGCGCCAGGGCCTGCACACCGAGTCCTTCGGCCGGATGCTCGCGGAGATGCAGCACCTGCACCGCAGCCACCCGGGGGCCTCGTGGTGACCGCGACGCGGCTGGAGGAGGAGCTGGCGGCGCTGGCGGGCTCGGTGCCCGACCCCGAGCTGCCCGTGCTCACCCTGGCCGAGCTGGGCGTGGTGCGCGGCGTGCGGATGGGCGAGGACGGGAGCGCCGAGGTGACGCTCACCCCGACCTACACCGGGTGCCCCGCCATCGAAGCCATGTCCGCCGACATCGAGCGGGTGCTGCACGATCACGGCATCGCCGAGGTGAGCGTGCGGACCGTGCTCTCGCCCGCCTGGTCCACCGATGACATCAGCGCCGAGGGCCGCCGCAAGCTGGCGGAGTTCGGGATCGCCCCGCCCCGGCCGCACGCGGCCGGCGGGCCCGTGTCGATCAGCCTGTCGGTGCGCTGCCCGCAGTGCGGGTCCACCGACACCGAGCTGCTCAGCCGCTTCTCCTCCACCGCGTGCAAGGCCCTGCGCCGCTGCGTCTCCTGCCGCGAGCCGTTCGACCACTTCAAGGAGCTGTAGATGACCGCGGCCCGGCACGGCGCGTTCCACCCGTTGACGGTGACGGAGGTCGAGAGGCTCACCGACGACTCGGTCGCGCTCACCCTGCGGGTGCCGCCGGAGCTGCGCGAGGAGTACCGGCACGCCCCGGGCCAGCACCTGACCCTGCGCCGCCGGCCGGCCGACGGGCCGGAGGTCCGGCGCACGTATTCGATCTGCTCCCCCGCCCCGGCCGCCGACGGTCCCGGACCGCAGTGGCTGCGGGTCGGGGTGCGGCTGGTGGAGGGCGGCGAGTTCTCCACCTTCGCGCACAAGGAGATCGCCGCCGGGGACGTCCTGGAGGTGATGGTCCCCGCCGGCCGGTTCGTGCTGGACCCGGCCGCCGCCCCGGCCACCGCGCGCTACGCGGCCGTCGTCGGCGGCAGCGGGATCACCCCGGTGCTGTCGATCGCCGCGACCCTGCTCGCCGCCCGGCCCGACTCCCGGTTCTGCCTGGTGCGCAGCGACCGTACGGCGGCATCGACGATGTTCCTGGAGGAGGTCGCCGACCTCAAGGACCGCTACCCCGCCCGGTTCCAGCTGGTCACCGTCCTGTCCCGGGAGGAGCAGGAGGCCGGGCTGCCGTCCGGAAGGCTCGACGAGGAGCGGCTGGCGGCGCTGCTGCCCGCGCTCCTGCCGGTGGACGAGGTGGCGGGCTGGTTCCTGTGCGGGCCCTACGGCCTGGTCCAGGGCGCCGAGCGGGCGCTGGGCGCGCTGGGCGTCGCCCGCACCCGGATCCACGAGGAGATCTTCCACGTCGAGGACACCGCCACCACCGCGGCGCCCGCCGCCACCGGTCGCGGCGGCGGTCCGGCCGCGCTCGGCCGGGTCACCGCCCGGCTCGACGGCCGCTCCGGCACCTGGCCCGTCCAGGAGGGCGAGTCCCTGCTGGACGCGGTGCTGCGGGGCCGCGCGGATGCTCCGTACGCCTGCAAGGGCGGGGTGTGCGGCACCTGTCGGGCGTTCCTGGTGACGGGCGAGGTCCGGATGGAGCGGAACTTCGCGCTGGAGGCCGAGGAGACCGAAGCCGGCTTCGTGCTGGCCTGCCAGTCGCATCCCGTGACGGAGGAAGTGGAGATCGACTTCGACCGCTGATCCGGTCCGCGCGCGGCGGTCGCCCGGGCCGCCGCGCGGAGGCGCTCGCGGTACTCCTGTGCTTTTTCAGGAACCTGTTCTATCTTGACGCACCGTCAGACAGAAACACATCCGGTGCGCGCGGGAGGACAGGCAGTGGACTTCACCTTCACCGAGGAGCAGCAGGCCGCGGTCGAGGCGGCGAAGGCCGTCTTCGCGGACGTCGCGCCCGACGGCGTGCCCAGCCCCGCGCTCACGCCGGGCGCCGTCGCCGACGAGTTCGACCGACCGCTGTGGGCCAAGCTCGCCGCCTGCGACCTGATCGGCCTGGTCCTCGACCCGGCGCACGGCGGGGCCGGGCTGGACACCATCGCCCTGTGCCTGGTGCTGCGCGAAGCGGCGAAGGTACTGGCCCGGGTGCCGCTGCTGGAGCACTGCGCCACCGCCATGGCGATCCAGGCGCACGGCGGTCCCGCCCTGCGCGCCGAGCTGCTGCCCGCGGTCGCCCGCGGCGAGAGCGTGCTGACCGTCGCCGCCCACGGCCGCTCGGGCCACGACCCGGCCGAGCTGGCCGTCACCGCCCGCCCGGAGGGCGACGGCGGCTGGACCCTGGACGGCGTGCAGACGGCCGTTCCCTGGGCGCACAGCGCCGACTGGATCGCCGTCCCCGCCCACCTCGGCGAGGGGGACGCGGTCATCGCGCTCGTCCCGCGCGGCGCCGACGGCCTGGCCCTCGCCGACCAGTTCTCCACCAGCGGCGAGAAGATGGCGGAGCTGACCCTGGACGGCGTACGGGTTCCCGCGGACCACGTCATCGACGCACCCGGTGCCTGGGAGCGGCTGCGTCAGGTGCTGGCCACCGGGACCTGCGCCCTCGCCCTCGGGCTCGGTGAGGGCGTCCTGACCATGACCAGCCAGTACACGAGCAAGCGCGAGCAGTTCGGCTTCCCCGTCGCCAGCTTCCAGGCGGTCGCGGTGCAGGCCGCCGACCGCTACATCGACCTGCGCGCCATGGAGGTCACCCTCTGGCAGGCCGCCTGGCGGCTGGACGCGGCGACGGGCGGAGCGGGCGGACCGCTGCCGAGCTCCGGGGACGTGGCGGTGGCCAAGATCTGGGCGTCCGACGGGGTCCGCCGGGTCGTCCAGACCGCCCAGCACCTGCACGGCGGCTTCGGCGCCGACACCGACTACCCCCTGCACCGCTACCACGCCTGGGCCAAGCAGCTGGAACTCCAGCTCGGCCCGGCGGCGGCGCACGAGGAGGCCCTGGGCGACCTGCTGGCCGCCCATCCCCTCACCTGACCGCGCGAGGCGCGGGTCCTACAGGACGAAGGCCGGGTTCCCGTTGTCCGTCACCATCGGGCGCCCGGCGGCGTCCCAGGCCTGCATCCCGCCGTCGATGTTCACGGCGTCGATCTCCTGGCGCACCAGGTACTGGGTGACCTGCGCGGAGCGCCCGCCGACCCGGCACATCACGTGGACGCGCGGGGCGCCCTCGATCGCGTCCATGGCCTCGGTCAGCTCACCGAAGCGCGCCACGAAGTCGCTCATCGGGATGTGCAGCGCACCCTCGACATGTCCGGCCGCCCATTCGTCGTCCTCACGGACGTCGAGGACAAAGCCTTCGGAGGGCACCGCGGCGACGTCCACCGAGGGGAGCGGTCCGAAGTTCATAGCTGTCGCCTTCTCTCGTAACAGGGGTGGTCAGAACCTATCCGAACGCACCGGCCGCCCGATCCACCCGCGGCGCGGGCCGGCGGCTCGTGGGTGTCCGACGGATGTCCGCCGGACACCCCCTACTCGACGAGCGCGGCCAGCTCCGCCTCGCGCTCGGAGACCTGCCCGAGCAGCTGCTCGGCGATCTCCTCCAGCAGCCGGTCGGGGTCCTCCGGAGCCATCCGCAGCATCGACCCGATCGCGCCGTCCTCCAGCTCCCGCGCCACCACGGCCAGCAGCTCCTTGCGGCGCGCGAGCCACTCCAGGCGCGCGTAGAGCTCCTCGGTCTCCGAAGGGCGCTCCTCCTGCGGCGCGGGACCGGCCGCCCACTCCTCGGCCAGCTCCCGCAGCAGCGGCTCGTCGCCCCGCCCGTACGCGGAGTTCACCCGGGCGATGAACTCGTCCCGCCGGGTCCGCTCCGCGTCGTCCTGCGCCAGGTCGGGGTGCGCCCGGCGGACCAGCTCGCGGTAGAGACGACGGACCTCCTCGGACGGGCGGACCCGCTCCGGAGGCCGCACCGGCTGGTCGGTGAGCATGGCACCGGCGTCGTCGGAGATGCCGTCCGAGTCCAACCAGTCGTGGAACAGCTCGTCCACCCCGGGCATCGGCATGACCAGTGCCCGCGCGTCCCGCGCCTTGCGCAGGTCCTCGGGGTCACCGGTGCGGGCCGCCCTGGCCTCGGCGATCAGCGCGTCGAGCTCGTCGAGCCGCGAGTACATCGGGCCCAGCTTCTGGTGGTGCAGCCGGGAGAAGTTCTCGACCTCCACCCGGAAGGTCTCCACCGCGATCTCGAACTCGATCAGCGCCTGCTCGGCGGCGCGCACGGCCCGCTCCAGCCGCGCCTCGGGACGCTCGTCGTCGGAGGCCGAGGGGTCCTTGGCAGTCTGCTCGTTCACCCGGCCACCCTACGGCCCGCCCGAAGCGCGTGTTTCACGTGAAACATCCCTCACACACCCGACTCGGCGGCAACCCGCCCGGATCGCACCGCGGCCACCAGATCCGCGTGGTCGGCCTCGCTGCGGTCGGCGTAGGCCACCGCGAAGGCGGCGACCGCCTCGTCCAGTTCCTCGTTCTTGCCGCAGTACCCGGCCAGGACCCGGGGATCGGCACTGTGCGCGTGCGCCCGCGCGAGCAGCGCCCCGGTCATCCGGCCGTAGTCGTCGATCTGGTCCACGGCGAGCGCGGCCGGGTCCACGCTGCCCTTGCGGTTGCGGAACTGCCGCACCTGGAAGGGACGGCCCTCGACCGTGGTCCAGCCGAGCAGGATGTCGGAGACGACCTGCATCCGCTTCTGCCCGGCGACCACCCGGCGGCCTTCGTGCTCCTCCGGCGGGGCGTCGAAGCCCAGCCCCGACAGGTGCGGCAGCAGCACCGAGGGCCGCGCCTCCTTCACCTGGAGCACCAGCGGCTCACCGCGGTGGTCCAGCAGCAGCACCACGTAGGAACGGGTCCCGACGCTGCCCGTGCCCACCACCCGGAAAGCCACGTCGTGGATCGCGTACCGGGCCAGCAGCGGCAGCCGGTCCCCCTGGAGCGTGTGCAGGTACGGGCCCAGCGAGGCCGCGACCGCCGCCGCCTCCTGGTCCCCGACCCGCCGCAGCACCGGCAGCGCGTCCACGAAACGGCGGCCGCCGTCGGGCGCGACCTCGGTGGACTTGGCGGCGAACCGCGCACTGGTGTTGTTACGGGCCTTCTCCGACACCCGCTCCAGCGTGCCCAGCAGATCCCGGGCGTCGGTGTGCGAGACCAGTTCCTCGTCGGCGATGGCGTTCCAGGCGTCCAGCGCCGGCAGCTTGGCCAGCAGCCGCATCGTGCGGCGGTAGGCGCCGACCGTGTCCAGCGCGGCCGCCCGACAGGTGTCCTCATCGGCCCCCGCCACCCGGCCGGCCAGCACCAGCGAGGTGGCCAGTCGCTTGAGGTCCCACTCCCAGGGCCCGAAGACGGTCTCGTCGAAGTCGTTGAGGTCGATGACCAGCCGCCCCCGGGCATCGCCGTACAGCCCGAAGTTGGCCGCGTGGGCGTCCCCGCAGATCTGCGCGCCCACCCCGGTCACCGGCGTCGCCGCCAGGTCGTGGGCCATCAGGCCGGCCGCCCCGCGCAAGAACGCGAAGGGGTTGGCCGCCATCCGCCCCACCCGGATCGGCGTCAGCTCCGCCACCCGCCCGACGTTGGACTCCTCCACCGCGCGCACCGCGTCCGGACGTCCGGCCACGGGTACGAACCGCGCGTGCGCGGCGCGCGGCACCCGGGCCCGCAGCGCCTTGCCCTCGGCCCGGGGCGAGCCCGCACCGGTCGCCGCCGCCCGCGCCGCGTACCCCGCGACCTCCGGTATCCGCTCGGCGGTCGCCGCCTTGCCACCGGCCTTGCCCGAGGCCCTGCTGTGGGTCCTGCCGTTGGCCTTCGCCGCGCCCCGGTCCGGTACCGCCGCCATGTGTGCCGCCCCCGCTAGATCACGTGCGCGGAAGAACCACTGCACGTCTGGATCACTGCTCGTCCGCGGATGACCGTACCGATCGGGACAGAGCCGGGGAAGGGGGGTCAAGGGGTACATCAGAGTCCGGCGTCCCGAGCGAGCAGCGCGGCCTGCACCCGGTTCTCACATCCCAGCTTCGCCAGGATGCGGCTCACGTACGTCTTCACCGTCGCCTCGCTCATGTGCAGCCGTCGCCCGGCGTCCGCGTTGGAGAGCCCCTCGCCCAACAACGCCAACACCCCGCGCTCGCGCTCGCTCAGCGCCGCGATGCGGCGCCGGGCCTCCTCGGCGCGCCCCGCCGACCGGCCCGACGCCAGCTGGTCCACGACGTGCCGGGTCGCCGCCGGGGAGAGGTAGGCGTCCCCCGCCGCGGCCGCCCGGACCGCCCCGATCAGCTCGGCCGGGGCGGAGTCCTTCAGCAGGAAGCCCGCACTGCCGTGGGACAGCGCCCGCAGCACGTTCTCCCGCTCCCCGAAGGTCGTCAGGATCAAGGCGTGCGCCGAGGGCGCCGCCCGCGCCAGTTCGTCGAGCGCGGCCAGCCCGTCCATGACCGGCATCTGGATGTCCAGCAGCACCACGTCGGGCGCGTGGGCGCGCGCCAGCTCCACGGCCTCCCGCCCGTTCGCGGCCTCGGCGACCACCTCGATGTCCGGGGCGGAGGTCAGGATCATCCTGATCCCGGCTCGGATGAGCGGTTCGTCGTCGGCGATCACCACTCTGATCGCACCGCTCGGCGCCCCCGTCGGCTCCGTCGTCCCCGTCACGCCAGTCACCCGCGCCCGCTCCCGCCGCTGCTACTGCTTGACCTCGTACGCCTGCTTCTCCACGAGCTTGCCGTCCTTGAAGCAGAACCGGAAAACTCTGTCGGTGGTCAGTTCCCCGTTCCCGGTGGCCAACAGTGCCATGCAGCGCGACCCTTCCGGCACCGGCGGGCCCTTGTCCTCCAGACCGTCGGTGAAGATGCCGTTGGCCTCGGGCAACCGGCCGCGCACCACGTCCTCCGCCTCCCCCACCCTGGCGCCGTCGTAGTCGGACCGACTGATCGTCACGTCGCTCACCGAGCCCACCAGCAGCGTCACGGCGGCCCCGATCACGATCGCCAGCACCACGAGCGCCGCGAAGGCGATCCCGCAGCCCAACGCGATGCCGCCGGTCCTGCTGCGTCCCCGCCTCAGCTCCCGGTCCACCGCGGACCAGTCCACGGGCGCGGCCACGGGCGCGGCCACGCCCTTGCCCAACGGCGCCCGCAGCTGCTGCCCGAAGTCATCGGCCAGTTCCGCCGCGCCGCTCTCCCGCACACCGGCCGGTTCCGTTCCGTACGGCAGCACCCCGGCCACCCGGAAGCCGCCGCCCTCGATCGCTCCGGCATGGACCATCCCGCCGACGAGCCGGGCCCGCTCGCGCAGCCCCGTCAGTCCTTGTCCTCCCGAGACCACCTCGCCGGCGCCGGGTTCGGCGACCGGACCGTTGGCGATCTCCACCACCAGGGAGTCGTCCTCGTACCGCAGTTCCACCGTGATCGGCGCGCCCGGTGCGTGCTTGTAGGCGTTGGTGAGCGACTCCTGGGCGATCCGGTACGCCGCGTGGTCGCAGGCCGCGACGAGCGCTCTCGGCCGTCCCGTGGTGGTCAGCCGGACGTCGGTGCCCGCGGCGCGCGCCGCCTCGACGATCCCGGCGATCCCGGCGATCCCGCGCGCCGCGGGCCCCGCGGACTCCTCCACCGGTACCGGCGCCTCGACCCCGTCCTGCAGGATGCCGACGACCTCGCGCAGCTCGTGCATGGCCGCGACCGAAGCGTGCCGCAGCACCCCGACCGCCTCGCGCTGGCGATCGGTCAGCGCCGGATCGACCTCCAGCGCGCCGGTGTGCACCGAGATCAGGGCCAGTTGGTGCCCCAGGCTGTCGTGCATGTCCTGGGCGATCCGCTGCCGCTCGCGCAGCCTCGCCTGTCCGGCGACGATCGCCTGCTCGCGCACGAGCTGGGCGTTGCGCTCCTGGAGGGCGCGCAGCAGCGTCCGGCGCTGGGACCAGTAGCGACTGGCGAGCGCGGGGATGACGGTCACGGCCAGGAAGATCAGGGTGTCGAGGACGATCACCAGCACGATCCGGCCGTGGGCCCAGTCCTTGTAGACGCTCAGCCCGACCGAGGCGAGGAAGGCGACGGTGAAGGCACCCAGCGCCCGCACCGCCCCGTCGATGCGCCGGCCCGCCGACCAGCCGAGCAGGATCGTGACGAGGAACGCACCGGGCAGGTACGCGGCGAGCGCCGAGCCCACGACCAGCGTGGTCACCGGCAGCCGCCGACGCAGCAGGGTGAGCAGCAGCACGGCCACCGCGCTGCCCAGCATCCGAAGGGGGGAGCCGTGGTCCAACTCCTCGACGCCCAGCCCGACCATCACCAGCACGGCCGCGAACACCAGGTCGCCGGCCACCATCCGTGCGGTCCACGGTTCGGGCCCCCTCAGCCAGTCCAGGCCCGCCCGCATCCTCGCCGTCGCATTCACGCCCCGACCCTAGACAGCGCCGGCACCGCCCGTCCGCCCACTTTCGTCGCGCCCGCGCCGACGAAAGTCGGACAGCCCACAATCCGCCGGCACCGACCGAAGCGGCGGGGAACACCGGAGCACAACGAAGAAGCCCCGCAGATCGATGATCTGCGGGGCTTCTCACACGTGGGCGAGGGGGGATTTGAACCCCCACGTCCCGAAGGACACTGGCACCTGAAGCCAGCGCGTCTGCCGTTCCGCCACTCGCCCGAGTAGCTCTCCAGCGGTTCCTCCCTTGCGGGCCGTTCCCCTGGCGACATCGGAACACTAACACGTCAGAGGGGGTGGAATCACATCGCTTTCCCCAGCTCCCGGCGGCAGTCCCGCCAGCCCCTCCCGGACAGCGCTCCGGGTGCGGGACACTGTTCTCCGGGCGACCCTACGATCCCTTGTGAGGACCAACACTCCTCGGCACGGACCCGGAGGGGAACCAGCCGAATCCGCCACGCGTGGATACGATCAGTAAGCAGTACAGGGCGACAACGACGGAGGAGGTGCCCCATGGGAGTTCTGAAGCGGTTCGAGCAGCGACTCGAAGGTCTGGTGAACGGCACCTTCGCCAAGGTCTTCAAGTCCGAGGTCCAGCCGGTCGAGATCGCGGGCGCACTGCAGCGCGAGTGCGACAACAACGCGACCATCTGGAACCGCGAGCGGACCGTCGTCCCCAACGACTTCATCGTGGAGCTGAGCGCCGGCGACTACGAGCGGCTGAGCCCCTACTCCGGTCAGCTCGGCGACGAGTTGGCCGGCCTCGTGCGGGACTACGCCAAGCAGCAGCGCTACAGCTTCATGGGTCCCATCAAGGTCCACCTGGAGAAGGCGGACGACCTGGACACCGGTCTGTACCGGGTCCGCAGTCGCACCCTCGCCTCCAGCACCTCCCAGTCGCCGGGCGATCAGGGCCAGGCCCAGCAGGCTCAGCCCTCGCCCTCGCCCTCGCCCGCGCCCGGCCAGGGCCGTGCCGGCGGTTACGGGTATCCGCCCGTCGCCGCCCCGCCCATGCCCCACAACCCTCCGGGCGACCCCCAGCGGCGTCCGGCCGCTGGTCAGGCGCCGGGAAGCGGCGGCGCCACGCGCTGCTGGATCGAGATCAACGGCACCCGCCACCAGATCTCGCGCGCCACGCTCGTACTCGGCCGAAGCACCGAAGCCGACGTGCGGATCGACGACCCCGGCGTCTCGCGCCGGCACTGTGAGATCCGGACCGGAACGCCTCCCTCGATCCAGGATCTCGGGTCCACCAACGGCATCGTGGTGGACGGGCAGCACACCACCCGCGCTACGCTCCGCGACGGCTCGCGGATCGTCGTGGGCAACACGACCATCATTTATCGGCAAGCCGAAGGGTGAAGCGGGGGCAATGTCAGAGCTGACCCTTACGGTCATGCGGTTGGGTTTCCTGGCCGTTCTGTGGCTGTTCGTCATCGTGGCCGTCCAGGTCATCCGTAGCGACCTCTTCGGGACGCGGGTGACGCAGCGCGGTTCACGCCGTGGCGGCGACAACCGCGCCCCGCAGCAACAGCAGCAGTCGGGCGGCGGCCGTCAGGCCGCGCCACCGCAGCAGCGCCAGCGCCGCGGTGCGCCGACCAAGCTGGTCGTCTCCGAGGGCACCCTCACGGGCACCACGGTCGCCCTCCAGGGGCAGACCATCACGCTGGGCCGGGCCCACGACTCCACGATCGTGCTGGACGACGACTACGCCTCCAGCCGGCATGCCAGGATCTACCCCGACCGTGACGGCCAGTGGATCGTCGAGGATCTCGGGTCCACCAACGGCACGTATCTCGACCGGACCCGGCTGACCACCCCGACGCCCATTCCTCCGGGCGCCCCGATCCGCATCGGCAAGACCGTCATCGAGCTGCGGAAGTAGTACGAGAATGAGCGAGCGGAGCGAGCGAGCCGCGGCGGTCCGTCCCCTTGGGGCGACGGACCCGCGCGCGCTCCCGACCGGAGGGTGGGCAGTGTGGCTCGAGACCGGTTGTACCCGGAGTCGTCGACTGGGCAGGTGCGCATGAGTCTGTCCCTGCGGTTCGCCGCCGGATCGCACAAGGGCATGATCCGCGAGGGCAACGAGGACTCCGGCTACGCCGGTCCGCGCCTGCTCGCGATCGCCGACGGCATGGGCGGCCAGGCCGCCGGTGAGGTCGCCAGTTCCGAGGTGATCTCCACCCTGGTCCAGCTCGACGACGACGTCCCCGGCTCCGACATCCTGACCTCGTTGGCCACGGCCGTGCAGCGCGCGAACGACCAGCTGCGCGTCATGGTCGAGGAGGACCCCCAGCTGGAGGGCATGGGCACCACGCTCACCGCCCTGCTCTGGACCGGTCAGCGCCTCGGCCTGGTGCACGTCGGTGACTCCCGCGCCTACCTGCTGCGCGACGGCCTCCTCACCCAGATCACCCAGGACCACACGTGGGTCCAGCGGCTGGTCGACGAGGGCCGGATCACCGAAGAGGAAGCCACCACCCACCCCCAGCGCTCACTCCTGATGAGAGCCCTGGGCAGCGGCGAGCACGTGGAACCCGACCTCTCGATCCGCGAGGTCAGGCCCGGCGACCGCTACCTCATCTGTTCCGACGGCCTCTCCGGCGTGGTCTCGCACCAGACCCTGGAAGAGACCCTCGCCGACTACCACGGCCCGCACGAGACCGTGCAGGCGCTGATCCAGCTCGCCCTGCGCGGCGGCGGCCCGGACAACATCACCTGCATCGTCGCGGACGTCCTCGACACCGACAGCGGTGACACCCTCGCCGCCCAGCTCAACGACACCCCGGTCGTCGTGGGCGCGGTAGCCGAGAACCAGCACCAGCTCTTCGACGGCGGCAACGCCATGCAGACCCCGGCCGGCCGCGCCTCCGGGCTGGGCCGCCAGGCCTCCCCGCCGCCCCCCGGCGCCTTCGGCCCCCCCGGCAGCGGCGAGGGCCCCGGCTACGGCGCCGCTCCCGACGCGGGGTACCCCAGTGCCGGCGGTGGTGGCGGCGCGTACGGCAGCTTCGGCGACGCCGACGGCTACGACGGGGATTCCTCCGCCTACGACGACACCTACGACCACCCGCGCCGGCGCCGCAGCAAAGGGCGCAAGTGGACGACCCGCACGCTGACCCTGCTCATCGTGGCCGGGCTGATCGGCGGCGGGCTGTACGCCGCCCACCGCTGGACGCAGACCCAGTACTACGTCGGCGCCAAGGACGGGCACGTCGCGCTCTACCGGGGGATCAGCCAGGATCTCGCCTGGATCAAGCTCTCGTCGGTCGAGACGGACCAGCCGGACATCGAGCTGAAGTACCTGCCGTCCTTCCAGCAGAAGCTCGTCGAGGCCACCATCAGCGAAGGCAGCCTCGACAGCGCCCGCAAGAAGATCGACGAACTCGCCCTCCAGGTCTCGGCCTGCAAGAAGGAAGAGGCGCGCCGCAGCGCCGAGGGCCAGCCCAACCAGACCCCGGCGCCCAGCGCCAGCCTGACTCCTGAGGAGCAGAAGCTGGTCGGCCAGTGCGGGAAGCAGTAGACAGACGCGGGCACAGGGGGCCTGCCACACCATGAGCGTTGTCACGAACACGACCACCATCGGCGCCATCGAGCTGCCGAGCCGGCGCAACACCGAGCTCCTGCTGCTCGCGTTCGCCGTGGTCATCCCGATCTTCGCCTACGCCAACGTAGGTCTCGCGGTGCACGGCAAGCTGCCTCCGGGCATGCTCGCGTACGGGCTCGGCCTCGGCCTGTTGGCGGGCCTGGCCCACCTCGTCGTGCGCCGGTACGCCAAGTACGCCGACCCGCTGCTGCTTCCGCTGGGCACCCTGCTCAACGGCCTGGGCCTGGTCTTCATCTGGCGCCTGGACCAGTCGGAGCGGCTCCAGAACCTGGCCAAGCGACAGTTCGGCGGTTTCTCCCCCTCCGCGCCGAACCAGATGTTCTACACGGCGGTCGGCCTCGCGCTGTTCGCGGGCGTGCTGCTGCTGCTCAAGGACCACCGCACGCTCCAGCGGTTCACCTACATCTCCATGGCGGTCTCGCTCGTCCTGCTGATCCTGCCCGTCATCCCGGGCCTGGGCGCCGACGTCTACGGCGCCAAGATCTGGATCAGCCTGGCCGGCTTCTCGATCCAGCCCGGCGAGTTCGCGAAGATCATCATCGCGGTCTTCTTCGCCGGGTACCTGATGGTCAAGCGCGACGCGCTCGCGCTGGCCAGCCGCCGCTTCATGGGGCTCTACCTGCCGCGCGGCCGCGACCTCGGCCCGATCCTGATGATCTGGGGCATGAGCCTGCTCGTCCTCGTCTTCGAGAACGACCTCGGCACCTCGCTCCTCTTCTTCGGCATGTTCGTGATCATGCTGTACGTCGCCACCGAGCGCACCAGCTGGATCGTCATCGGCCTGCTCATGAGCGTCGCGGGCGCCGTCGTGGTCGGCACCACCGCCAGCCACGTCAAGGTCCGCGTCACCGCCTGGCTCGACCCCTTCGCCTGCTACGCCACCTCGGGCGCCTGCGAGCAGGTCGGCCAGTCCCTGATGAGCTTCGGCTCCGGCGGGGTCCTCGGTACCGGCCTCGGCCAGGGCCACTCCGACCTGATCCTCTTCGCCGCCAACTCCGACTTCATCTTCTCCACCGTCGGCGAGGAGCTCGGGCTGGCGGGCGTCATGGCCTTCCTGCTGCTCTACGGCCTGATCATCGAGCGCGGCGTGCGCACGGCGCTCGCCGCCCGCGACCCCTTCGGCAAGCTGTTCGCGATCGGCCTCTCCGGCGCCTTCGCCATCCAGGTCTTCGTCGTCGCGGGTGGCGTCATGGGCCTCATCCCCCTCACCGGCATGACCATGCCGTTCCTCGCGTCCGGCGGCTCCTCCGTCCTCGCGAACTGGGCTCTCATCGGGATCCTCATCCGGATCAGCGACACCGCACGCCGCCCCGCACCGGCCCCGGCACCGTCCCCCGACTCCGAGATGACCCAGGTGGTCCGCCCCTCATGAACAAGCCCCTGCGTCGCATCTCGATCTTCTGCGGGCTGCTCGTCCTCGCCCTGTTGCTGCGGACCAACTGGCTCCAGTACGTCAAGGCCGAGGACCTCAGCACCCGCAAGGAGAACCGCCGGGTCCAGATCGCCCAGTACTCCGCGGAGCGCGGCAACATCATCGTCGGCGGCGGCCAGCCCATCACCGGCTCGGTCGTCACCAACGGCAGCGACTACAAGTTCAAGCGCACCTATCTCGACGGCCCCATGTGGGCGCCGGTCACCGGGTACGCCTCGCAGGCCTTCGGCTCCAGCCAGCTGGAGTCGCTGGAAGACGGCATCCTCACCGGCAACGACGACCGACTGTTCTTCGACCGCACCATCGGCATGTTCACGGGCGAGAAGAAGCAGGGCGGCAACGTCGTCACCACGCTGAACCCCGCCGCCCAGAAGGCCGCGTTCACCTCGCTCGGCAGCAAGAAGGGCGCGGTCGCCGCCATCGACCCGCGCACCGGCGCGATCCTGGCGCTGGCCAGCACCCCCTCTTACGACCCCTCCACCTTCGCGGGCAACTCCAAGGCCGACGAGAAGGCCTGGGTCGCGCTCAAGGACAGCGAGGACAAGAACCTGGTCAACCGCGCCCTGCGCGAGACCTACCCGCCCGGCTCGACCTTCAAGGTCGTCACCGCGGCCGCGGCGCTGGAGAACGGTGTCGTCTCCGACATCAACGCGCCGACCGACACCCCCGAGCCGTACATCCTGCCGGACACCAAGACCCCGATGGTCAACCACGCCTCCGGGTGCGAGAAGGCCAGCCTCCTGCGGGCCCTCGAAGTCTCCTGCAACTCCGTCTTCGCCAACATGGGCAACAAGGTGGGGCGGGACAACATGGTGAAGACCGCCGAGAAGTTCGGCTTCAACAACGACAAGATCGACACCCCGGTCCGCGCGTTCACGAGCGTCTACGACAAGACCATGGACAAGCCGGGCAACGCGCTCAGCTCCATCGGCCAGTTCAACACCGCGGCCACCCCGCTCCAGATGGCCATGGTCACCGCCGCGATCGCCAATGACGGCAAGCTGATGAAGCCGTACATGGTCGACAAGGTGACCGCGCCCAACCTCGACGTCCTGCAGACGCACGAGCCGGAGGAGATGAGCCGCCCGCTCTCCGCCGCGAACGCGCAGAAGGTCCAGCAGATGATGGTCGACGTCGTCGAGAACGGCACCGGCACCGGCGCCAAGATCAACGGCGTCACGGTCGGCGGCAAGACCGGTACCGCGCAGCACGGCGAGAAGAACGCCAAGCGCCCCTACGCCTGGTTCATCTCCTACGCCAAGACCGACAAGGGCGCGCCCGTGGCCGTCGCCGTCGTGATCGAGGACAGCGCGGCCGACCGCGAGGACATCACCGGTGGCGGTCTCGCCGCGCCCGTGGCCCTCGCGGTCATGAACGCCGTGCTCAAGAACCAGGGCTGAGCCGGGAATGGCCCCGATACGACCCGCCCGTGCCGCGGGCCGGCGCGGTCACCGCGCCCGGCCCGCGGTGACCCGGATCACGGTCCCCGCGCACGTGGGAGCGCACGGTACCGGTCCGGTATCGGCCTGTGGTCACGGGCCGATCCGCAACACGCGGCCGGTAGCCTTTGCGCGGACAGCGCACCGCCGTACCTCACACGGGTGCGGTAGGGACTGACGGAGAGGGCTGGAACGTTATGGAAGAGCCGCGTCGCCTCGGCGGTCGGTACGAGCTGAGCCACGTGCTCGGCCGCGGTGGCATGGCCGAGGTCTACCTCGCCCACGACACCCGGCTCGGCCGTACCGTCGCCGTCAAGACACTGCGCGCCGACCTCGCCCGCGACCCGTCCTTCCAGGCACGGTTCCGGCGCGAGGCCCAGTCGGCCGCCTCGCTCAACCATCCCGCCATCGTCGCCGTGTACGACACCGGCGAGGACTACGTCGACAACATCTCGATCCCGTACATCGTGATGGAGTACGTCGACGGCTCCACCCTGCGCGAGCTGCTGCACTCCGGTCGCAAGCTGCTGCCCGAGCGCACCCTGGAAATGACCATCGGCATCCTCCAGGCGCTGGAGTACTCGCACCGCGCCCAGATCGTCCACCGCGACATCAAGCCCGCGAACGTCATGCTGACGCGCACCGGGCAGGTCAAGGTGATGGACTTCGGCATCGCCCGCGCCATGGGCGACTCCGGCATGACGATGACGCAGACCGCGGCCGTCATCGGCACCGCGCAGTACCTCTCGCCGGAGCAGGCCAAGGGCGAGCAGGTCGACGCGCGCTCCGACCTCTACTCCGCGGGCTGCCTGCTGTACGAGCTGCTCACGGTCCGGCCCCCGTTCATCGGCGACTCCCCGGTCGCCGTCGCGTACCAGCACGTGCGCGAGGAACCGCAGCCGCCGAGCAACTTCGACCCCGAGATCACGCCCGAGATGGACGCCATCGTCCTCAAGGCACTGGTCAAGGACCCCGACTACCGCTACCAGTCCGCCGACGAGATGCGCGCCGACATCGAGGCCTGCCTCGACGGCCAGCCCGTCGCCGCGGCCGCGAACATGGGCGCGGGCTACGGCGCCTACCCGTACCCGGACCAGAACCAGGGCGGTCACAACGGCTACGACCAGCCGACCACCGCCCTGCGCTCCGCCGACGCCGGACAGACCTCGATGATGCCGCCGATGCCGCCCGGCGACGGCGGTTACGGCTACGGCGACCAGGGCCACGGCGGCTACGACCAGGGCCCGCGCCGCCGCCAGAAGAAGAACCGCGCCTCCACCTTCCTGCTCGTCGCGGCCGGGATCCTCGTCCTGGTCGGCGCGATCCTGATCGGGCGCTCCCTCTTCAACAACACCGCCGACAACCGGCCGTCCGTGCCCAAGCTGATCGGCGACACCTTCGAGCGGGCGAGCGACCGGGCGAAGAACATCGGGTTGAAGATCGAGAAGGAAGCCGAGGAGCCCTGCGACGCGCAGCCCAAGGGCACCGTCTGCGAGCAGAACCCGGCGCCCGACACCAAGGTCGACAAGGACACCGTCATCAAGGTGAAGGTGTCCACGGGCGCGCCCAAGGTCCAGGTCATCGACGTGAAGCGGCTGCCCTTCGACCAGGCCGAGTCGGCGCTCAAGGAGAAGGGCTTCCAGGTCGAGCGCAAGTCCCAGGAGTCCGAGAGCACCCCGGGCACCGTCCTGGAGCAGAACCCGAAGGGCGGCAGCTCCGTCGAGAAGGGTTCGACCGTCACCCTGACGGTGGCCAAGGAACCGTCGAAGGCGGTCGTTCCCGACCTCACCGGCATGACCACGGACAAGGCGTCCAAGACCCTGAGCGACCTGAAGCTCAAGCTCGGCAGCACCACCGAGGGCGACTCCACCGCGCCGCCCAAGTCGATCATCGGTCAGGAACTGGCCCCCGGTACGCAGGTCGAGCCGGGAACCGCGGTCAACGTCACCATCGCCAGGGCCGCCCAGGCGACCACCGTGCCCTTCCTCGGGGGCAAGACGCTGGCCAAGGCCCGCCAGGAGCTGGCGTCCCGCGGGCTGACCATCGGCACGGTCCTGTCCGGCCCCTCGGACGACAACGCGGTGATCCTGAGCAGCGACCCGGGCTTCGGACAGCCGGTGGCCGCCGGCTCCGCGATCAACGTCAACACGGTGCCGGGCCAGCAGAACGGCAACAACCAGGGGACCGGGCTCCTCGGCGGGATCGGCAACCGCCGCTGACCCGCGGCGCGCCCGGACCCGCACGCGGCCGGTACACGGGATGACGAAGGAAGCTCTGGCCCTAGGGCCAGAGCTTCCTTCGCGTGCGGCACAGGACCCTCCAGGGGCCCTCCCGGGCCCCACCGGCCACGGGGGTGACGGCCCGCTAGCGCAGCTCGGGCGGCGGGGTCCGCTTCGCGTCCACCTTGTCCGTACGGACCAGCTCGCCCCACACGACGTAGCGGAACTTCGAGGTGTACACCGGGGTGCAGGTCGTCAGCGTGATGTAGCGGCCGGGCGCGGTCTTCCCCGATTCCTTCGGGACCGGGGTGATCACGTCGGTGTTGTACTTCGAGGTCTGGCGCAGCTCGGCGAAGACCTTGTAGACGTACCAGGTGTCGCGGGTCTCGAAGACGACCGCGTCGCCCGTCCTCACCTTGTCGATGTCGTGGAACTTCGCCCCGTGCCCGTCGCGGTGCGCGGCCAGCGTGAAGTTGCCCTGCTTGTCCCACGGCAGCGCGGACTTCACCGGCTCCGTGTAGTACCCGGCGACACCGTCGTTGATGACGTCGGCCGAGGTCCCGCGCTTGACCAGCACCTCGCCGTTCTTCATCGCCGGTACGTGCAGGAAGCCGATGCCGTCCCCGGTGTCGAGGGCGCCCGCCTCGGGGGCCGTCGCGGGCGGGGCCGCCTGCCACTGCTGACGGACCGAATCGCCGCGCTGCGCGGCGTGCCGGTCGGCGAGGACGTTCGTCCACCACAGCGAGTACGCCACGAACAGGGCCAGCACCAGGCCGACGGTGATCAGCAGTTCGCCCAGCAGGCTGAGGAAGCCGGCGAGCCGGTTGCGGCCGGC
This sequence comes from Streptomyces sp. NPDC098789, assembly GCF_044759975.1. NCBI lineage: Bacteria > Bacillati > Actinomycetota > Actinomycetes > Kitasatosporales > Streptomycetaceae > Streptomyces > Streptomyces sp. NPDC098789. The sequence continues at coordinate 19,498 of NZ_JBIWAJ010000022.1, read as the reverse complement.
TCGGGCGCGGGGGGCGGCGCGGCGGGCACGTGACACTGCGGGTTCGTCCTCTGTCGGGTGCGGGCTGTGGGGTCGTCGGCCGTGGGGGCGGCGGGGATGACGGCTGGGTTTACGGCGGGGGTTACGGCTGGGTGAGCGCGGGCGGGGCGCCCTTCTCGCGCGGGCGCTCGTCCACCATCTTCCCCCAGACGATCAACCGGTAGGTGCTGGTGAACTCGGGGGTGCAGGTCGTCAGCGTGATGTACCGGCCGGGGGCGGTGAAGCCCGATCCCTCGGGCACCGGCTTGATCACGGAGACGTTCGTCGGCGGGGTCTGCGCCAGCGTCGAGGTCATCTCGTACGTGTAGTAGGTGTCCCGCGTCTCCACCACGACCTTGTCCCCGGGCACCAGGCGGTTGATGTAGCGGAACGGTTCGCCATGGGTGTTGCGGTGGCCCGCCAGCGCGAAGTTGCCCTGCTTGTCGGACGGCATCGCCGACTGCGGCGAACCCTCGCCGCCGTAGTGCCCGACCATGCCCCGGTCCAGCACCTTCGGCTTGCTGATCCCCTCCGCCACCGGAACCTTCAGGTCCAGCTTGGGGACGTAGAGGATCGCGAAGCCCTGGCCCGGGGAGAACGCGGCGACGGGCGGCGCCGCCTTGTCGGTGTCCCAGTCGCTGCGCAGCGTCCCCGCGGCGCCGCTCGCCTGCCGCTCGGCCAGCACGTTCGTGTACCAGAGCTGGTAGGTGACGAAGAGCAGCATCACCACGCCGAGGGTGATGAAGAGTTCGCCGGCCAGTCTGCTCGCGACCACCACCGGGCCGCCGCCGGGCCGCCGTCGCGCGCGTCGGCGCGTACCGCCACGACCCGCCGCACGAGCCGCCGCCGCACGACCCGTTCCGGGACCGCTCGCGGCGACAGCACCAGCACTCGCACGGACATCGCCCGGGGCGCCGCCGCCCGGTGCGTCACCTCCCGCGCCACCCGCCCTGCGGCGCCTGCCACCGCGCCGCGAGGAGCGTTTGGCGGCCTCCTGGGCGGCCCTGCGCCGCGCGGCCCGGCCCCCGGGGGGCGCGGGAGGCGGCGCGAGGGTCGTCACGCGAGGGCCTTGCCCACCACCGGGGCCAGACCCACCGAACGTGCCACCGCGTCCGCGTCACCGCAGCGCACCAGCCAGTTGGCGAGCATCTTGTGGCCCCACTCGGTCAGCACCGACTCGGGGTGGAACTGCACGCCCTCGACGTCGTGCTCGCGGTGGCGCAGCCCCATGATGGTCCCGTCCTCGGTGCGCGCCGTGACCTCCAGCTCGTCCGGGAGCGTCATCGGCTCGGCGGCGAGGGAGTGGTACCGGGTCGCGGTGAAGGGGGACGGCAGGCCCGCGAAGACGCCCTGGCCCTCATGGACCACCGGGGAGGTCTTGCCGTGCAGCAGCTCGGGGGCGCGGCCGACGACCCCGCCGTACGCCACCGCCATCGACTGCATGCCCAGGCAGACGCCGAAGACGGGCACGCCGGTGCTCGCGCAGTGGCGCACCATCTCGATGCAGACCCCGGCCTCCTCGGGCGTGCCCGGGCCCGGGGAGAGCAGGACGCCGTCGAAGCCGTCCTGGGCGTGGGCGAGCTCGACCTCGTCGTTGCGCACGACCTCGCACTCGGCACCGAGCTGGTAGAGGTACTGGACCAGGTTGAAGACAAAGCTGTCGTAGTTGTCCACGACCAGAATGCGCGCGTTCACCCGGTGGCTCCCGATCCCTCGTCGACGGTCACATCGTTGAAGGGAAGGAGCGGTTCGGCCCACGGGAAGACGTACTGGAAGAGCACGAACACCACCGCGAGGATCAGCACGAGGGAGATCAGCGCGCGTACCCACGCGTTGCCCGGCAGATGCCGCCAGATCCAGCCGTACATGCCGTCCGCGTCCCTTTCCCTCCACGTACCGCAGGGGCGGTACCGCAACAGCCTAAAGGCAGCGGGCGTGCGCGGGGGGTCAGCCGGCCAATCCCTCCGGTTTGCCCTGCGCGGCCGCCCTGGTCCGGGTGAGTTCGGCCCAGACGATCAACCGGTGGCTGTGGCCCCATTCCGGATCACAGGTGGTCAGGGTCAGATAGCGGCCGGGTGAGGTGAAGGGGGACTTGCGGGGTACGGGATCGACCACCTCGACGTCCGTCGGCAGAGTGCGCAGTGGCTCGTTCCGGATGGTGTACGTGTACCAGGCCGAGGCGTCCTTCACGATGACCAGGTCGCCGGGGCGCAGCTCGGGGAAATCCTTGAAGGGATCTCCGTAGGTGCGCCGGTGTCCGGCCACTGAGAAATTGCCCTCGCCGCCCGGGGGCGCGGTGCCCGCGTAGTGGCCGAGGCCCTTCTTGAGGACGTCGGTGGCGGTGCCCTCCAGGACCGGCTTGTTCCAGTCCGCTCCCAAGCGCGGTATGTACATCTCGGCGAAGACCTGGCCCCGCTCGGGGGCGGGGGCGGGGCCCGGCTCCCGGGGGGTCGCCGCCACGGGTGCGGCGGCCGCCGACCAGCGGTCGTGCAGCCGGTCCATCTCGCCGTCCATGGCCCGGTCGGCCTTGACCCCGGTCCACAGCAGGACGTAGCCGACGAAGAGCACGATGAGCGTGCCGACCGTCAGGCACACCTCGCTGAACGTCCGTACCAGCAGCCGCAGTACGGCCTGGGCGGACGGCCGGCGGCGCCCCGGTCCGGTCGGCTCGGTCGACCCGGTCAGCGCGGTCGACCCGGCCAGCTCGGTCGACCCGGTCGACCCGGCCGGCTCAGGACGCGGATGCGGACGCGGACTCCACGGGCTTCGCATAGTGGAGGTCCACTGTGCCGGAGTACCCCGGAAGTGTCAGCGCCTTCTGCTCCTCGACTTTCCAGCCCAGCCCGTAGGCGTTGACGTACAACTGGTAGTTCTGGATGGCCGGTGAGGCGGCGAGCGCCTTGCGCAGCGCGCCCGGGTCGCCGATCGCCGTGACCTTGTAGGGCGGCGAGTAGACCCGGCCCTGGAGGATCAGGGTGTTGCCCACGCAGCGCACGGCGCTGGTGGAGATCAGCCGCTGGTCCATGACCTGGATCCCGCGGGCTCCGCCCTGCCACAGGGCGTTGACCACGGCCTGGAGGTCCTGCTGGTGGATCACCAGGTCGTTGGGCTGCGGCTCGGGCACGTTGGGGATGCGGGCCGTGGCGTTCGGCGGGGCGTCGTTGAGGGTCACCGAGACGGACCGCCCGGAGAGCTCCTCGGTGCCCGCGGCGACCCGCAGGGCCGCGAGTTTGGCGTCCTCGGCCTTGCTGCTGCCGTCGTCCCGCTCGGCCAGCGCGTCGACCTCGCGGCGCACCGCGGCGGTGTCCGCGTCGAGTTCGGCGTTGTTCTGGCTGCGCTCGTGGATGAGGTCGGACAGCTTCAGGAGTGAGCCGTCCGTGCGGATGTTCGTACCCTTGGACGTGTTGAAACTGGTGACGAAGATCAGGCCCGCGAGGGCGAACACCGCGGCCGTCAGCAGCCGGACCGGCCTGAGCCGGCGACGGGGACCCGCGGAGGAGTCGTCGGAATTGCTCAACGTACCCTTCTCCTTCAACGCCACAGACCCACTACGCTAACGGACGCCCGGGGGAGGCAAGGTCCCCAGCGCATCGACAGGAGAGACCCTCGTGCCGAAGTCACGTATCCGCAAGAAGGACGATTACACCCCGCCGCCGGCGAAGCAGGCGCAGACGATCAGGTTGACGAACCGCAGCTGGGTAGCCCCGGTCATGCTGGCGTTCTTCCTCATCGGTCTCGCCTGGATTGTCGTCTTCTATGTGACCGACACCCAGCTGCCGATCGAATCACTCGGCAATTGGAACATCGTGGTCGGTTTCGGCTTCATCGCGGCAGGCTTCGGCGTGTCCACGCAGTGGAAGTGACCGGACCCCGACGCGGCGGTGGCCCGACGGTGGCACAGCAGTAACGGCGGTCCGAAGCAAGCTCTCCCCATGAGTTATCCACAGCGTCATCCACACCTGAGGAAAAAGGCAGAAGATCTGTGGATAACTCTGTGGAGAGTTGACGCCGGTGTGACTTTTCCGGGCGGTGTCCGCCCGGAAAAGTCTCAGACCAGCTCTGTCGTCCGGACCAGGACCACGGCCACCACCAGCAGGAACACGGCCGCGCAGGTCCCCCACTGGACCAGCGCCCGCCGCTTCCCGGCCCCGGCCGGGGGCAGCAGCATGCCCAGGCCCACCAGCGCGCCGGTGATCAATCCGCCGATGTGGGCCTGCCAGGAGATCTCCCCGGTCCCGCCGATCCCACCGATCGGTACGAAGGTCAGCAGCAGCATCAGCACGACCATCACGATGATCGGGCGCATGCTGTACCGCATCCGCCGCATCAGCACGACGGTGGCGCCGAGCAGCCCGAAGATCGCCCCGGACGCACCCAGGGTCGGCATGTTCGGCGGGGTCAGCAGATAGACCAGCGCACTGCCGCCCAGCCCGGAGAGCAGGTACACGGCGAGGTAGCGGGCCCGGCCCAGCGCGGCCTCCAAGGGAGCGCCGAGGAACCACAGGGCGGTCATGTTGCCGATGATGTGCCACCACTGCTCGTGCAGGAAGACCGAGGTCAGCAGCCGGTAGTACTGGCCGGTGGACACGCCTTCGAGCGGGCCGCCGAGGTAGTCGACGTAGCGGCCGAGCAGCTCCAGCTGGACCAGCACCGCCGGGGCGAGGAGGGCCGCGAAGAACACCGCGACATTGATCCCCACCAGGACCTTGGTGACCAGGGCGGTGTCGGCGACCACGACCCCGCCGGCGATGCCCCGCGGGGTGTTGGCCGCCGCGACGTGGCCCGTGCCGGAGCCGGACCGGACGCACTCCGGGCACTGGAAGCCCACCGAGGCGTTGATCATGCAGTCGGTGCAGATCGGGCGCTCGCAGCGGGTGCATCTGATCCCGGTCTCGTGGTCCGGGTGCCGGTAGCAGCCCGGCACCCGTCCGGTGTCCGACCTGTCGCTTTCCATCGGTCCCCTCCGTCGCGGCGGTGCCGTTGTCGTAACGAGTACGGACGGGCGGAGGGCATGGTTCCCGGTCGGACCCCCAGGAGCGCCGATCGGCCCCGATCAGCGCTGATCAGCGCTCTTCGATCACCACGGCCTTGATGACCACGTCCTCCACGGGACGGTCGGTGCGCGGGTTGGTCGCGCCGGAGGCGATGGCGCTGACGACGGCCTGGCTGGCCTTGTCGGTGATCTCGCCGAAGATCGTGTGCTTGCGGGTCAGCCACGCGGTGGGGGCGACGGTGATGAAGAACTGCGAGCCGTTGGTGCCCGGCCCGGAGTTCGCCATGGCCAGCAGGTAGGGCTTGGTGAAGGCGAGGTCGGGGTGGAACTCGTCGGCGAACTGGTACCCCGGACCGCCGGTGCCGTTCCCGAGCGGGTCGCCGCCCTGGATCATGAAACCGCTGATCACGCGATGGAAGACGGTGCCGTCGTAGAACGGGTCGGTGGTCTTCTGGCCGTCCGAGGGACGGGTCCACTCACGGTCGCCCTTGGCCAGTTCCACGAAGTTCCGGACGGTCTTCGGGGCGTGGTTCGCCAGCAGCTCGATCTCGATGTCGCCGTGGTTCGTCTTGAGGGTGGCGATAAGCTTCGCGGCCACGAAATCTGCCTTCCATCGTCGTCACTGGTCGCCCGAATCTTCCCACGGAGTGCTCCGCGAAGAGGAAATAGGCCACTCGGATGCCCTGTCGGCCATGCCACGGTGCGGTATCGCAGGCATGATCCGACAAAGGGTGGAAAGGTGAGCTGTGTCCGCCGAACCGTGTCCGCCCCCAAGGAGGAGGATCCCGTGACCCGCAAGGACAGCGTGCACGCCGCGGCCGAGAGCGCGAGGGAAAGCATGCGGCACGCCGCGGAAGTGGTGGCGCCGTACGCGGGTACCGCCAAGGACGCCGCGGCGCGGTACGCGCACGAGGCGAACGTACGGCTGACGCCGAAGGTCTCCTACGCCGCCGGTGAAGCCGCCCGGCAGGCCCGCACCGCCTACGACAGCCATCTCCATCCCCACGTGATGTCGGCCCGCTCGCACGTGCCGCCGAACGTGGACCGGGCGGCGACGCGTGCCGTGACCCGGACCCGGCAGGCCGCGCGACAGGCCGCCGACTACACGGCGCCGAGGTTCGAGAGCGCGCTGGCCGCGGCGCAGCCGGTGGCGGAGGAAGCCGCCTCGCGGTCGACCGCGGCGCTGGCGGCGCTGCGCGGTCAGGTGTCGGCGCAGGAGGTGCAGCAGTTGGTCCGGCGCAACGAACGACGGGCGCGCTGCGGCCGGCTGTTCAAGGGCGCCGCCCTCTTCGGCCTGCTGGCCGGTGGCGCCTTCGCCGCGTGGAAGTGGTGGGACCAGCAGTCGAACCCGGACTGGCTGGTGGAGCCGCCCGCGGCGACCGAGCTGTCGGCGCGGGACGACGAGGCGGCGAGCTTCGAGGACGAACTGGCCGCGAAGGAGCGGACCGCGGCCGACGAGCAGCAGCCGTAGCCGTTCCCGCGTTCCCGCGTTTCCCCCGAGAACTCGACGCGCCCGATGGGGCCCGGATCCGTAGGTGGATCCGGGCCCCATCGGCGTGCGGGGTGGGGACGGGCGGGCGCTCAGTTGGGGAGGGTGAGCACCATGCCCGGGCGGATCAGGTCCGGGTTGGAGCCGACGACGCCCTTGTTCATGGCGTACAGCTCGCGCCAGCGGGCCTCGTTGCCCAGCTCGCGGCGGGCGATGGCGGAGAGGGAGTCCCCGGACCGGACCGTGTAGGTGCGCTTCTTCGCGACGGGCGCGGGCTTCGGCGCCGCCGGAGCGGGCCGGTGCGGCGCGGGCGCCGCCGCCGCGGGCTTCGGCGCGGCCGGGGCGGGCTTGGGCGGGGTGACCGCCTGTGCGGCGGCCCGGGCCTGCGCCGCCATCCGGTCCGCGGCCTCCTTGGTCGCCGTGGCCGACGCGTCGGTGTACTTGGTGGCGGTGTCCGCGGGTGAGCTCGGCATGGCCGCGGGTGCGGCCGCCGCCTGCTGTTCGACCTGCTCCTTGGCGTTCTCCGCGGCTTCGCGGGCCTTCTGCTTGTCGGACTTGAGGAAGTCGAAGATTCCCATGGTGTGACGCCTCCGGCGTGGTGTGCCCCCTGGCTCGGTGCCTTCCCCCACTCTCTGCCACGGCGCGCCGCCCGGCCGCGTGACTACGCCATCCGGGGGACGCTCCGGCGGGCCGAGGGCGGGCCGCGCGGTGCGCTAGGGGCGGCCGGCGGCGCCCTACTGGCGGGCCCGGCGGGCCGGGCGCGGGCTCTCGCTGGGGATCGCCAGATCCTCTTCCACCAGCAGGTTCAGCACCCGGAGCAGGGCCGCCCGGTCGTCGTCGGCGAGCGAGCCGAGCGCCTCGGCGTGCACCCGGTCGACGATCCGGGTGCTCTGCTCGGCCAGCTCCGCGCCCGCTTCGGTGACCGCGATGATGCGCGCCCGACGGTCCCGGGAGGAGGGCCTGCGCTCGGCCAGACCGGCCTTCTCCAGGGCGTCGACGGTCACCACCATCGTCGTCTTGTCCATGTCGCCGATCTCCGCGAGCTGGATCTGGGTGCGCTCCTCCTCCAGGGCGTGCACGAGGACGCAGTGCATGCGCGCGGTCAGGCCGACCTCATCGAGGGCGGCCGCCATCCGGGTGCGCAGCACGTGGCTGGTGTGGTCCAGCAGGAAGGAGAGGTCGGGCTGGGTCCGGGTCGGCTCCATTGCAGTCATGGATCCAGCCTAACAATTAGATCCGAAAGAAATAGTCTGCAACAAAACTATCTGCTACGGTCCTTCCTATCGCCCCGCTGCACCGCAGCCGACGGCCATCGAACGGAGAGCCCGATGCCCACCGCACCTGCCGAAGCCCCCGCACCCGCACCTGTGCCCGTACCCGCGGCCGCCGCCCAGGCCCCGGCCGCGCCGGCGGCCCGTCCCGCAGGTGGGCTGGGCTCCCGCTGGACCGCCCTCGCCGTCCTCTCCACCGGCATGCTGATGACGGTCCTGGACGGCAGCATCGTCACCGTGGCCATGCCCGCCATCCAGCAGGACCTCGGCTTCTCCCCCGCCGGGCTCAGCTGGGTGGTGAACGCCTACCTGATCGCCTTCGGCAGCCTGCTGCTGCTCGCCGGGCGGCTCGGCGACCTGATCGGCCACAAGCGGATGTTCCTGGCCGGGACCGCCGTCTTCACCGGCGCCTCCCTCCTGGCCGGCTTCGCCGGTTCCCCGGAACTACTGATAGCCGCCCGCTTCCTCCAGGGGGTGGGCAGCGCGATGGCCTCCGCGGTCAGCCTCGGCATCCTGATCAACCTGTTCACCGAACCCCGTGAGCGGGCCCGGGCCATCGCGGTCTTCTCCTTCACCGGAGCGGCCGGAGCCTCCCTCGGCCAGGTGCTCGGCGGCGTGCTCACCGACGCCCTCGACTGGCACTGGATCTTCTTCATCAACCTGCCGATCGGGCTGACCGCGCTGCTGCTGGCACTGCCCTCCCTCCCGAAGGGCCGGGGGCTCGGACTCGGCGCGGGCGCCGATGTGCTCGGTGCGGTCCTGGTCAGCACGGGGCTGATGCTCGGCATCTACACCGTCGTCAAGGTCGAGCAGTACGGATGGACCTCCGCGCACACCCTCGGGCTCGGCGCGCTGTCGCTGGCCCTGCTCGCCGCCTTCACCGTCCGGCAGGCCAAGGCCCGTACGCCGCTCGTGCCACTGCGGATCTTCCGGTCCCGCACGGTGGTCGGCGCCAACCTGGTCCAGATGCTGATGATCGCCGCCCTGTTCTCCTTCCAGATCCTGGTCGCCCTCTACCTCCAGAAGGTCCTCGGCTACGGCGCCGCCGCCACCGGGCTCGCCATGCTCCCGGCCGCCGTGGTGATCGGCGTGACCTCGCTCGGCATCTCGACCCGCCTGATCTCGCGGTTCGGCGGACGCACGGTCCTGCTCACCGGTCTCGTCCTGCTGCTCGGCGGCCAGCTCCTGCTGACCCGTCTGCCCGTGCACGCCGACTACGTGACCGACCTGCTCCCCGTGATGCTCCTCGCGGCGGGCTTCGGCCTGGCCCTGCCGGCCCTGACCGGGCTGGCGATGTCGGGGGCCGGCGCCGAGGACGCGGGGCTGGCCTCGGGCCTCTTCAACACCACCCAGCAGATCGGCATGGCCCTCGGCGTCGCGGTCCTCTCCACCCTGGCGGCCTCGCGCACCGAGTCCCTCACCCGCGCCGGGCACAGCACGGCCGAGGCCCTGACCGGCGGCTACCACGTGGCCTTCGGGATCGGCTCGGGTCTGCTCCTGCTGGCCGTCGCCCTGGCCGCGACCCTGCTGCGCCCGGGGCGCCCTGCCTGAGCCCCTGATCCCACCGGTCGTTGTTCCACGTTTCACGTGAAACAACGGCCGGTGTTTCGTGCGTCGTTGTTTCACGTGAAACAACGCTCGCCGGCGCTAGGCACACCTCACGCTCCACTCACAGGTGGGGTGAGGCCGGATCGCCCCCGAGCCGCAGATCGCCGACGCCGTCGAGGATCTTCGCCGAGGACGCGACGTGCTGGCCCGCGGTCATGAGGTCGCGCAGGCATCGGTCCAGCGGGGTGCGCTCGCTGTAGACCGCGGCCGATCCCACGGCGTCGTAGAGGAGTTGGACCGCCTCCCGGCACGCCCGGTGCGCGAACTGACGGGCCAGCGCGGCCGTGCCGCGCTCCGCTCGCAGGCCCGCCGCCTGCGCGGCCCGCGCGTCTTCGAGCGTGGCGTACACGTAGGCGCCGGCCGCCCCGATCAGCGCCTCGGCGTGGGCCAGATCGGCGGGGGCGCCCGGCCGGGGCGGCGTGGAACGCCGGGCGCGCCGGGGACACCGCGCAGGACGTCGGTCAGCGACCAGTCCACATACGGAGCCAGGGCGTCGGCGCAGGCGCCGATCCGGTCGGCGAAGACCGGACAGGTGTCGATCAACTCCGCCGCCATGCCCGCCGACAGGACCCAGGCGAGTGCCCCGGCCCCCTCGTCGGCCCCCTCGTCGGCACCGTCGGTGTGCTCCGCGTCCGCAGCCGCCTTCGTGGCCGGCCGGTCCGAGAGCACCACGTGGCAGTTGGTGCCGCCGATGCCGAACGAGCTCACACCCGCGACCAGTCGCCCCTCCGGTGCCGGCCAGGGGCGGAGTTCGGTGTTCACCCGCAGCCGCAGCGCGTCGAGGGGGATCCGCTCACCGGGGCCCGAGTGGTTCAGGCTGGGTACGAGCGCGCGTTCGCGGACGGTCAGGACGGCCTTGATGAAACCGGCGATCCCATCCAGCTCTCCTACGACGCTCTGGGAGCGGAACACCGCAGGGCGTTCATGCTCCTGGGAATTCACCCCGGACCGGATTTCGATCCCCCGACGGCGGCGGCCCTGCTCGGCGTGGAACCCAGAGACGCGGAACGGATTCTGGAGGACCTCCTCGACTCGCAACTGCTGCTGCAGCACGAGGCGGGGCGGTATGCCTTCCACGACCTCGTCCGCAGCTTCGCCCTAAGCCTGTGGGAGGAGTCCGCGCGCAATCAGAAGGACACCGCGGTCGGCAAGCTGCTGCACTATTACCTCGGCGTGACCAATGAAGCCTGCAGCATGCTCTTTCCCGGCCTGCGGCCGACCGGATATCCGCCGAGCGCCGGCGCCCCGGGCCTGCCGTCGTTCCCCGACGCGCGGGCGGCCCGTCGGTGGTACGACCTCCTCCTGCAAGGAATCGAGCTCCACCGCGAACTCGACAGTGTTCGCCGGGAATCCATCGCCCTGTACAACATCAGCAGCCTGCACCTGTGGCAAGGCCGTTCCACGGAAGCCATCCTCGCCGCGGAAAGGGCCGCCACGCTCTGCCGGGACGTGGGTGAACAAGAGCACGAAAGAGCGGCCCTCAACGATCTGGCCATCGCCCACCTCGACCGAGGAGAAGGCACGGCGGCACAGAAGTGGCTCGACCGCGCTCTGGCACTCGGCGAGAACTCGGCAATGCCCAGGAACCGGGCCATGTCCCTGGCCCTACGGGCCGTCCTCTGCCAACGGAGGGGACGGGGCGAGGAGGCCACGGCCCATATCGGCCAGGCACTCGCGCTGGTCAGGCCCCTGGGCACGGCGACCTGGCAGTGCGAGGTCGAGAACATCGCGGGGCTCGTCCACCGCCACGCGGGCGACTACGCAAACGTGCTGCGCCTGCACCGGAGCGCCTATCAAAGGGCGCTGAACATCGGGTACCGCATAGGAATGGCGCACGGCCTGCACGGTCTGGTGAGCGCCGAAACGGCACTCGGCCTTCAAGAGCCGGCCCGGGAAAACGGGCTCAGCGCCGAGGAATTGTTCGCCACGATGGACATTCCCCGGGTCATCCTGGAATAGCGGAGACCATCCCTCCACGAGAAGTCCCGTCCCCGGCGGATACCGGTACCCCCCCCAGGTCACGCTCCACCACTCCGGTTCCGAAAGTTACCGCCAGGGCGACAATTCCAGCCAGTCCTGTCAGCGCGCTACACATTTCCCCACCTTGCTGTTCCATGATCCTCTCGAACGGAACCGAGCATCATGGAACCACAGACCATTTCTGTTCCCCCGAGATACCGCCGCGGTTGCATGGACCTACCGGAATGAATCCGAGAGCCATCAGCAGGCTTTTCACCACCGCACCTCGCGGCCCGGCGGGGACCCGGAGCCATCGCCCGCGAGACGGCCGGGACCCGTCCGGCGCGGCGGGCCGCCCTCGGCCCCCGGGCCGGCGACCCGGTCCACAGCGCGCGGGCATGCGGCGGGGACGCGGCCGGGGCGCGGCGCGCATCCGGCGGGGCTGTCGACACATGGGCCCGATGGGCACGAAAAATGCCCCCTGAGCCGCGTTTCCGCAGGTCAGAGGGCATCTAGCATGTGGAGCCTAGGAGATTCGAACTCCTGACATCTGCCTTGCAAAGGCAGCGCTCTACCAGCTGAGCTAAGGCCCCGAAAACGGACGCGCCTGTCCCCCTGTGAAGGAGGAGTCGTTCCGCAGAACAGAGTACCGGGTGTACTGCCAGATCCCGCAAAATGATAGGGACTCCCGTCCCGCGACCACTCTCCGTAAGATGCTCGCGAGGTTCGCACCAGCGAAGGGGAGTAGTAAGAGTGGACGCAGTACAGCAAGAGGCAACCGCCAGAGCCAGGGAACTCCAGCGCAGTTGGTACGGGGAGCCGCTCGGCGCGCTCTTCCGCCGGCTCATAGATGACCTCGGCTTGAACCAGGCCCGCCTCGCTGCCGTCCTCGGACTGTCGGCGCCCATGCTGTCCCAGCTGATGAGCGGTCAGCGCGCCAAGATCGGGAACCCGGCCGTGGTGCAGCGCGTACAGGCCCTCCAGGATCTCGCCGGCCAGGTGGCCGACGGCAGCGTCAGTGCGGCAGAGGCCACCGACCGGATGGACGAGATCAAGAAGACCCAGGGAGGCTCGGTCCTCAGCAACAGCGTTCAGACCACGGCCAGTTCGGGAGCCCCGACCGTCAAGCGGGTGGTCCGCGAGATCCAGTCGCTGCTGCGCTCGGTCTCCGCGGCCGGTGACATCATCGACGCGGCGGACTCCCTCGCCGCCAGCCACCCGGAACTGGCAGAGTTCCTCCGGGTGTACGGCGCCGGGCGCACGGCCGACGCCGTCGCGCACTACGAGGCACACCAGAACTGATGCGTGCCTCCGGGCTACTGATGGATGCGGTACCGCGTCCGTACTGACGCGGTACGGACGGGCCGACGGAGGACGGAGAGCGCAGAGCGGGGGGACGGGCGCAGCGATGGGTGAGGTCTTCGCCGGTCGGTACGAGCTGATCGACCCGATCGGTCGTGGAGGAGTCGGCGCCGTGTGGCGCGCCTGGGACCACAGGCGCCGCCGCTACGTCGCCGCCAAGGTCCTGCGGCAGAGCGACGCCCACACCCTGCTCCGCTTCGTGCGCGAGCAGGCCCTCCGCATCGATCACCCGCACGTGCTGGCCCCGGCCAGCTGGGCGGCCGACGACGACAAGGTCCTCTTCACCATGGACCTCGTCAGCGGCGGATCCCTCGGCCACGTCATGGGCGACTACGGGCCCCTGCCGCCCCGCTTCGCGTGCACCCTGCTCGACCAGCTCCTGTCGGGTCTGGCCGCGGTGCACGCCGAGGGCGTCGTCCATCGCGACATCAAACCGGCCAACATCCTGCTGGAGGCGACCGGAACCGGACGGCCGCACCTGCGGCTGTCCGACTTCGGCATCTCCCTGCGCAAGGGCGAGCCCCGCCTGACGGCGACGGACTACGTGCTGGGCACTCCCGGCTACTTCGCACCCGAGCAGCTGCTCGGCGCCGAACCCGACTTCACCGCCGACCTGTTCGCCGTCGGGCTGGTCGCCCTCTACCTCCTGCTGGGCCGCAAGCCCGACGCACGGTCCCTCGTCGAACACTTCCTCGCCCACGGCACCCCGGACGCCCCGGAAGGGGTCCCGGCGGCCCTGTGGGACGTCATCTCCACCCTCCTGCAGCCGGACCCCGAGAACCGCTTCCGCACGGCCACAGGCGCCCGCAAGGCCCTCGCCGGGGCCGTGGAGTTGCTGCCCCCGCCCGCACCGGACGCGGAGCCCGTCGAGGTGTTCGACCAACTGGGCCCGCTCCCCGCCGGTTTCGGTCCCCAGGGCCCCCTGGGCAGTCGTGCGTCCTGGTCCCCGGCCGCGCCCGACGCCCCCACCACCGGGGTGCTCCCGCCCGCGCCGACGGCGTACGACCCGAGCCCGCCACCCACACCCACGCACGCGCCCGACCCGGCACCGTCATCGACCGGCAGCTTCCACCTACCGCCTCCCGCACCCCCCGCACCCCCCACCCGGAGCGGCTTCCCCGCCCCGCCCGGCCCGAAGGCCACCGCCGCCCTGCTGTCGGCCGCCCTGGTGTGCTTCGCCGTGGGCACCTGGGCCCTGACCCGGCTCTGACCCGGCGGCCGGGCCCAGGGCCGCCCGCACCCTCAATGCCCCCGCCCCGCGCGCCGCGCCAGCAGCACCCACCCGCCCAGCACGGCCAGCAGCAGCGCCCCCGCCCCGAAGCCGCCCGCGGCCACGGTCCGCATCGCCCCGCGGGTCCCGGCCGCGGCCAGTGCCTCCGGCGCCGTCAGCCCGTCCCGCGCCGCCGTCCGGTCCCGCGCGCCCACGCCGAAGCCGCCCTGCGCCGGGTCCTCGGCGTACGCGGGCGCGGCCGCGACCCGGCCCCGCACGGTGAGCCGCAGGGTCAGCGGCACCGGGACCGCGTCCTCGGTGAACTCGCCGACCTTCCCGCCCATCGTCACGGCCAGGTAGTACCAGCCCGCCACCCGGACCGGCCGCACCCCCCGGTCGTCGGACAGCCGGTTCTCGTAGGCCACCGGCGGTGTCGGCCCGAGCCCGGCCGCGGCCTGCTTTCCGTCGTACGGGGTGCCCTTGGAACCGACCAGGCTCCGGTAGGGGCTGTAGAGGCTGACGGTGAGCCCCTCGTACGCCGTGCCGTACTCCTTCGTCATCCGGGCGCCCGCCAGCTCCGCGCCCACCGCGAGCTGTTGCCCCCAGTCCAACGGCACCCGGTACCAACGGGTCTGACCGGGCCGCAGGTCGTCGCGCCAGACGCCCGGGCCGAGCGCCCGCGCGTCGTTGAAGCCGCTGCCGCCCGCCCGGGCCACGGGTCCGGTGCCGGGCTGCGCGGGCGGGGTCGAGGGCCAGGCCGAGGGGGCGGCGGTCGGCGCTCCGCCGGGGACGAGGGCGGGTTCGCGCATGACCTGGAGTTCCACCGGCCAGGGCGCCCGGTCGCCGTCCTTGGCGGAGTTCCGGACGAGCTTGACGAAGTACACCCCGGCCGCCTGGCACTCGGCGTCCTCGGCCGACAGCCGCGCGCCGACCGCCGCGAGGGGCACCGGTTCGGACGCGAAGGACGCCCGGCCGGGGTTGCCCGGACAGGCCCGCCCCGCGGTGGTCATGAGGGTCAGCTCGATCCCGTCCGCGTACCCGACCCTGGCACCGGCGGCCGGCCGTACGACGGCCGAGACGTAGACGCTGGAGCGCGCGTCCAGCACCACCCGGTAGTAGCGCTCGCCGGGGGCCACGGTGTCCTCGTACGTCGCCCCCGCGACCAGCGCCGGAGCGTCCGCGGTGGTCCCCGCGCCGCTCACCGCCTTCGCACCGGAAGCCGGCCGGTACGGCGGCGGGGCCGCCGGATCCGCCGCCGGGCGGGCCGCGTCGACCGCCCCCACCAGGGCGGTTCCCGCCAGCAGCACAGCCGAGAGCACCCGCGTCATCACGCCCACCCCGCCCCGAATTCGCCGACGCAACCAAAATCTTTGCATAATGCAATAAGCTGGGTCAGAACAGTACGAAGCCCCGGAACAGCACGAAGCCCCGACCGCAGCGGCAGTCGGGGCTTCCTGAGCTCAATCTTCGGTCTCACACACCGGAACCAGAGGGCACGGAGTCAGTTGCCTCCGTCCACAGGTCCTGCTCGGCGCGGTCCGCCTGGATCTGGCGGTACACGAGGAGCCCGCCGATGGCGGCCAGTGCGACCAGGAGAAGCTTCTTCACCGCGCGACCTCGTCCTTCGTTGACGTTGGGGACTACTGCCGCCCGACTATACACACCGACCGATACCGATCGGTTATCTGGGAAGCCCCCCGACGGCCCAACACCCCTGCCCCGCGCGGGCGGAGGCCGGGAACGAGAACGGTCCGGCGGAGAATCTCCGCCGGACCGAATCCGTACTGTGGGGCTAACAGGATTTGAACCTGTGGCCTCATCCTTATCAGGGATGCGCTCTAACCAACTGAGCTATAGCCCCTCGGCGCTGTGCGCTGACTTGATGAAGATTAGCGCACAGACCGGGTCAGTCCAAAATCCGCTGCCGGAGGGCGTCCGCGCAGGTCATTCGTAGCTCACTCGTCCTCGGCGAGGGTGAGCTCGATGCCACCCACGAAGCCCGCGGAGAGGTTGTAGATGAAGGCCCCCAGCGTGGCCAGTGCCGTCGCGAGCACCACGTCGATGACCGCGATCACCGAGGTGAAGATCAGGACGCGCGGCAGCGACAGGAACGACTGGAGGTCGAAGCCGTTGCTCTCGTTGGAGCCGGTGGCCTCGCTGATGGTCCCGCCGACGGTCGAGAAGACGCCCATGGCGTCCATGACCATCCACAGCACCACCGACGCCACGATCGTGCAGATGCCCAGCGCGATCGACAGCAGGAAACTGACCTTCATCACCGACCACGGGTCGGCCTTGGCCACCCGCAGTCGCGCCTTGCGCGTCCTGGGCGCCGTACGCACGCCCGTCTGCGGCCCCCGCTGCGCCGCACCGCCGCCGGCGCCCCTGGGCGCCCCCGGGCCCGAAGGCGCCGAGGAGGCCTGCGACGACTGCTGCGGCTGTGCGGGACGGCTCGGGCCGCCCGCCGAACCGGTCTGAGGCTTCGGCTCTCGGGTGTCCGTCACGGTTCCCCCCTGGGAGTCCGCGGCGGGGCCACGGGCACCGTTCGCTCCAGTCTTGGCCGGTCCGGCGCCCGTGGCTCCACTCACGCTTACTCCTCGTGCTCCCCAGCCGAGGGCTGCGTGCCCTCGGCGACCTCGGTGGCCTGTCCCTCGGCGTCCTCGGTCTCGTCGACCTCGTCAGCCTCCTGGCCCGCCTCGGCGTTACGAGCGATGCCGACCACGGCATCGCGCTTGCCCAGGTTGATCAGCTGGACGCCCATCGTGTCACGGCCGGTCTCCCTGACTTCGTTGACGCGCGTACGGATCACACCACCGCTCAGGGTGATGGCGAGGATCTCGTCGGTGGCGTCGACCACGAGCGCCCCTACGAGCGATCCGCGGTCTTCCACGATCTTGGCAGCCTTGATGCCCAGACCGCCACGTCCCTGGACGCGGTATTCGTCCACGGGCGTCCGCTTGGCGTATCCGCCGTCGGTCGCGGTGAAGACGAACGTACCGGGCCGGACCACGCTCATGGAGAGCAGTTCGTCACCTTCGCGGAAACTCATGCCCTTCACGCCCGAGGTGGCGCGGCCCATCGGGCGCAGCGAGTCGTCGGTGGCGGTGAAGCGGATCGACTGCGCCTTCTTGCTGATGAGCAGCAGGTCGTCGTCGGCCGAGACCAGCTCGGCGCCGATCAGCTCG
Organism: Streptomyces sp. NPDC098789; assembly: GCF_044759975.1. Classification (NCBI taxonomy): domain Bacteria; kingdom Bacillati; phylum Actinomycetota; class Actinomycetes; order Kitasatosporales; family Streptomycetaceae; genus Streptomyces; species Streptomyces sp. NPDC098789. The sequence goes on along the minus strand of NZ_JBIWAJ010000022.1, from coordinate 2,403 downwards.
TCGTCGTTGCCGTCGCCCGTCTCCCGGAGGTTGATGGCGATGACACCACCCGAACGGGGGGAGTCGTAGTCCTTGAGCGCCGTCTTCTTCACCAGACCGGCCTTGGTGGCCAGGATCAGGTACGGGGCGGCCTCGTAGTCGCGGATCGCGAGGATCTGCGCGATCTGCTCGTCCGGCTGGAAGGCCAGCAGGTTCGCCACGTGCTGACCGCGGGCGTCGCGGCCGGCGTCCGGGAGCTCGTACGCCTTCGCGCGGTAGACCCGGCCCTTGTTCGTGAAGAACAGCAGCCAGTGGTGCGTGGTGGAGACGAAGAAGTGGTCGACCAGGTCGTCCTGCTTCAGCTTCGTCCCGCGCACGCCCTTGCCGCCGCGCTTCTGCGAGCGGTAGTCCTCGGTCTTGGTCCGCTTGACGTAGCCGCCGTGCGTGATCGTGACGACGATGTCCTCTTCGGCGATCAGGTCCTCCATGGACATGTCGCCGTCGAAGGGCACCAGCTTGGAACGCCGGTCGTCGCCGAACTTCTCGACGATCGCGGCCAGTTCCTCGCTGACGATCTGGCGCTGCCGCTCCTCGGAGGCCAGGATCGCGTTGTACTCGTTGATCTTGGCCTGGAGCTCGTCGTGCTCGGCGACGATCTTCTGCCGCTCCAGGGCCGCGAGGCGGCGGAGCTGCATCTCCAGGATCGCGTTGGCCTGGATCTCGTCGATCGACAGCAGGCCCATCAGGCCCTCGCGGGCGATCTCGACCGTGTTGCTGCGCCGGATCAGCGCGATGACCTCGTCGATCGCGTCCAGCGCCTTGAGCAGACCGCGCAGGATGTGGGCGCGCTCCTCCGCCTTGCGCAGGCGGAAGCGCGTGCGCCGGACGATGACCTCGATCTGGTGCGTCACCCAGTGGCGGATGAACGCGTCGATCGACAGCGTGCGCGGCACGCCGTCCACCAGCGCCAGCATGTTCGCGCCGAAGTTCGTCTGCAGGTCGGTGTGCTTGTAGAGGTTGTTCAGCACGACCTTGGCGACGGCGTCGCGCTTGAGCACGATCACCAGGCGCTGACCGGTGCGCGACGAGGTCTCGTCACGGACGTCGGCGATGCCGCCGACCTTGCCGTCCTTGACCAGGTCGGCGATCTTCTGCGCCAGGTTGTCCGGGTTGGTCTGGTACGGAAGCTCCGTGACCACCAGGCACTGGCGGTTCTGGATCTCCTCGACCTCGACGACCGCGCGCATCGTGATGGAGCCGCGACCGGTGCGGTACGCCTCCTCGATGCCCTTGCGGCCCACGACGAGCGCGCCGGAGGGGAAGTCCGGGCCCTTGATCCGCTCGATGAGCGCGTCCTGGAGCTCCTCGTGCGAGGCCTCCGGGTGCTCCAGCGCCCACTGGGCGCCGGCCGCGACCTCGCGGAGGTTGTGCGGCGGGATGTTGGTCGCCATGCCGACCGCGATGCCCGCGGAGCCGTTGATCAGCAGGTTCGGGAAGCGCGCCGGCAGGACCGTCGGCTCCTGGTTGCGGCCGTCGTAGTTGTCCGTGAAGTCGACGGTGTCCTCGTCGATGTCCCGGAGCATCTCCATGGCCAGCGGCATCAGCTTGCACTCGGTGTAGCGCATCGCGGCGGCCGGGTCGTTGCCCGGGGAGCCGAAGTTGCCGTTGGAGTCCACCAGCGGCATGCGCAGCGACCACGGCTGGGCCAGGCGGACCAGGGCATCGTAGATCGAGCTGTCACCGTGCGGGTGGTAGGTGCCCATGACGTCACCGACGACGCGGGCGCACTTGTAGAAGCCCTTCTCGGGCCGGTAGCCGCCGTCGTACATCGCGTACAGCACGCGCCGGTGGACCGGCTTGAGGCCGTCCCGGACGTCGGGCAGGGCGCGCGAGACGATGACGGACATCGCGTAGTCGAGATAGGAGCGCTGCATCTCGGTCTCGAGCCCGACGGGCTCGATCCGCATGACGGGCTGCTCCTCCGCGGAGTTCTCTGCGTTCTGAGCGGGTTGGGTGGTTTCGTCGGCCATTGCTGGTCAAAGATCCTTTCAGGCAGTCAGCTGAGCCGACTCAGATGTCGAGGAACCGAACGTCCTTGGCGTTGCGCTGGATGAACGAGCGCCGGGCTTCGACGTCCTCGCCCATCAGCACCGAGAACAGGTCGTCGGCCTGCGCCGCGTCGTCCAGGGTGACCTGGCCGAGCACGCGGTGGTCCACGTCCATGGTGGTGATGCGCAGTTCCTCGGCGTTCATCTCGCCCAGACCCTTGAAGCGCTGGATCGAGTCTTCCTTGATCCGCTTGCCGTTGCTCTTGCCCAGCGCGACCAGCGCGTCGCGCTCGCGGTCCGAGTAGGCGTACTCGAAGTCGTCGCGGCCCCACTTGATCTTGTACAGCGGGGGGCGGGAGAGGTAGACGTGTCCGGC
>NZ_JBIWAJ010000021.1:0-166572 GCF_044759975.1 Streptomyces sp. NPDC098789 | reverse complement strand
TCGATTACAGGGTCCACCTCGCTGCGCTCGGTGGTTGACCTGCTCCGCAGGTCAAACCCGAGCCTTTGGCCCGGGGTCCTAGGCGCTGCGCGCCTAGGAAGGGAGAACGCTCGCTGCGCTCGCTCGATTACAGGGTCCACCTCGCTGCGCTCGGTGGTTGACCTGCTCCGCAGGTCAACTTGCCCCCTTCGGGGGCAAGGGCCTTAGGCGCTGCGCGCCTAAGGAGGGAGAACGCTCGCTGCGCTCGCTCAACTACACGGTCCACCTCGCTTCGCTCGGTGTTTGACCTGCTCCGCAGGTCAAACCCGGGCCGAAGGGCCAAGGGCCCTAGGCGCTGCGCGCCTAGGAAGAGAGAACGCTCGCTGCGCTCGCTGAACGGGAGTGGCCACCTCGCTGCGCTCGGTGCTTGACCTGCCCCGCAGGTCAAACCGGGCCGAAGGCCCGGGTCCCCAGCCGCTGCGCGCCTAGGGATCGAGCGCACAGTGCTGCGCTTGGTGGTGCTTGGCGAGGGGGCAGGCAAGTGCTAGCGGCTGCGGGGCTAAAGGGTTAACGCTGGCTGCGTTCGCCTCGACTACAGGCCCCACCTTGCTTCGCTCCGTGGTGACCTAATTCGCAGGCCGAAGCGGGCTGCGACAGGCGGGGGGCCCAGTAGCTGAGGCGCCCTGGGAAGAGATGACGCTCGCTGCGCTCGCTGAACTGCAAGGGCCACCTTGTTGAGCTCGGTGGTTGACCTGCTGCGCCGTTCAAAGGCCGGCGTTGAGGACGGAGGTCCTGACCGCTCCGCGGCGAGCTGTTGATGAGCTGGTGGCCCTGGTCCAGGAGGTCCGTCGGAACCTAGCTCTCAGGGCTGTCTGGAGGGTGGATGACGATGTTCTTCCAGGTCAGAGGGGCAAAAGAGGTTCCGGATTGAACTGTTGTTCTGCTTCCTGCTCGGTTCTGACAGGGGTGGGATGACCAACTGAAAGTTGGTTGATCGGACGTGCTCAGAAATGGAAGCGAGGGCCATATGACCCTTTGGTGCAGGGGAGTTAACGGCGTTAACTCTTGACGGACAGCTCTGATTCAAAAGGGGTTGTGGATAGAAATGGGAATCAGTCAGATTCAGGACTGTTCTGGACAGGCTGTCCGGGAGCTGCCGAAGATCCACAACTTCTGACGCTCTGTCAGGAAGAACCGGGGAGAAGTGCCTTGCGGACGACGTTGAGTGCGCGCAGCGGGCCGACCGCCGGCCTATAGAGGGTACGGAGATGCGTAGCCGCAGGTCAGGGAGGGTGCGGGGGGAAAGATATGTCCCCTCAGGAGGGACATATCTCGGGCGTTGTGTCGCTGGTGGGGGGACAGAGCGGCTACAAAACGTCAGTGCCGCTGACGCTTTTTGGCCTAAAACGTCGGGGAGGCTGACATAATGTGGGAGATACGTCGGACGGGCGTCGGGGGGAGGGGTGAGAATGCTCCGAGAGGCCCGGAGGGGGCTTCGGGCGGGGCGTGGCCGAGATGTGTCCCCCCTGGGGGGACGTAAGACACGCCGAACGTCAACGAGCGTGACACTAGTGTCACCCTTGTTGACATACTGCTTTCCGCAGATCAACGAAGTGGAGAGCATCCTCGTGTCATCAGAGCCACAGCGCCGTCGGCAGAGTCCGTCGCGCGCGCCGCGTCCTGATCTGCCCGTTGATGACGCGATCTCGGCGTGGAGTCAGCCGCTGGCGCCCGTCAAGGATCTGGACAGCTTGGCCAAGCGGTACCCGAGTCGGAAGCTGACTCTGGACGGCGAGCGCAAGCCCCTGGAGTTCTACGGGACTCAGAGCCAGCCAAACGCGTTCTCGATGGACAGCCTTGAGTTCTTCCTGGTGATCGCCCAGTACTTCCGGGAAGCACTGCCGTTGCGCGTGATCCTGCTGCTCATCGCGTGTCAGAGAGCGGGGGGGCGGATTCCGCTGACTCAGGAGGAGATGGCTACGATCCTTGATGTCAGTCGGACAAAGACGTCCGAGGCGCTCCACACGGTCATGTCTCATGGGATCGTCTTCAAGGTGAGGCGGGGTGTGTATCAGTTCAACCCGCCCTACAGTTACCGAGTAGCCGAGTTCATCCCGGGTACTGAGACGACGGGTGAGTTTGTGAAGGTGGAGCAGTCCAGCACCATCTCGCAGATTCGCGGTGACACGAGCTTGCCGGATCTGGTGCGGTTCCCGTCGCTGGACCACATGCGGCAGGCGATCGAGGAACTGCGGGCCGAACGGGCCAAAGAGCGCGCTGCGCGCCGGCTTAGCCGACGACAGCGCAAGGAAGAAGGGACAGCTCAGTGAGCACCTTGCGATTCGCTGCGGTCAACGCCGACGGGCTTCTCTCTGACCTGGACCTTCCGCCCGCGGCCTACCGGGTGCTGCTGAAGCTGCGTTCGTTGAGCGAGCCCGGCGGGCGGATCCTCATCGACCAGGCCTCGATCGCCGGCATGCTGGATCTGAGCCGGCCGAGTGTGAACGCGGCGCTGCGGAGCCTGGAGTTGGCGCGGCTGGTGCGGAAGGTTCGCAACGGCATCTACCAGATCAACCCGATGCTGGCCGGATACAACTCGTTCGAGGACGCGGTCGCGGCCGTGAACGAGATGCCGATGGACGAGCGGTTGGACGCGCGGGGGTACGTCGACAGCTACCACCGCGCGGTGGCGGAGTATCAGGACCAGCTCGCTGAGCAGCGGAAGAAGCGGGCCGCGCAGAACGCTGCGAAGAAGGCCGTCGAGGCCAAGCGGAGGCGGACCTTGCACGCCGTGGGCTAGGGCTCGTTGGAAGTTGTCCGTTGATGGGGCGCCGTGGAGTGGCTGAAGCCGCTCGGTGGCGCCCCTCGGCATTTTGGGGTGCGGGTGGGTACCGAATGGTCAGGTCGGGGGGATAGGGGCTCAGGGGGGCGCTGAGGGGCCTTGACGGGCCATCTGGCGGGGTCGGACCGGGGCGGGTTGTGAGGCCGCGGTGCGGAAGAGGGCCAGGGGGGCGCGGGAGGCGGGGTCGTACCGCGTGGCGGCCGGCGCGGAACGGCGGTCCGGGCAGTGCCGGTTCGGGGCGTCGTCGTACGTCCGGATGCTGCACCGGGGCGTCGCGCCTCGTGATCGGGAGGGGCGACGACCCGTACGACTTCGGTCAGAACTGCTACGGCACAGTGGTCGATCGGTGGCTTCGTCTGGTCAGTGCGTGATCGCTTTTGGCGTGGGCAGCTCGTCTACGTACCGCCTTGCGAGGACGAGCGGTAGGTGTGGCTCTTCCGTACGGCCTTGATCGCGGCGACGTCACCGTGGTCGCTGCGGACCTGCTGGGCCCGGACTCACTCGAAGGGTCCGAAGTGCCCCCGTGATGGCGAGGGCGACCATGGCGGCTACTGCGTTGTGCATGGTGTTCCTGCGGGTCTTGGTCAGAAGTCGAAGTCGATGTAGTCGATGTCGGTGAAGTCGACGAGGAGGCCGGAGGCGCGGGAGCCCTGGTCGCGGAAGTAGACGTCCTGGAGGCCCTGGGCGGTGATGTGGCGGAGCTCGGCTTCGGTGGCGCCGGCTTCCTGGGCCGCGAAGAGGCGGGAGGCGTACTCCGGGGGGAGGTGTTGGGTGATGCGGCGCATGCGGCCGTCGTCGGTGGTGCCGGGGGCCGCGGTGAAGCCGAAGCGGGCGCGGGTTTCGACGACGAGGCCGGTGGACTTCGCCGCTTTGGCGCGGGCGCGCTTGCGGACGAGGGGCTGCCAGCTCTTGCGGACTTCGGTTTCGAGGCGGCGTGCGAGCTCGGGGCGGGGGGTCTTGATCTGGCCCTTGAGATAGCGCTCGACGGTGCGCGGGGAGATGCCGAGGCGTTGGGCGACCGCCTTGACCGAGTTCTTCTCGGATTTGAGGAGGAACTTCACCCGGGCCTGGGCGGACTTCGGAATGGGACGGGTGAAATTGTGCTCGTCCGCCTGGGCCAGGCCGTCTTCGATGTTGCCGGACATGCTCGTCTACTCTCCGTCGGCCGCTGCGTCGTGGCCCTTGATGTGGCGGGCGGGGTTGTGGCCTTCGTCGAGGAGGCCGACGGCCCAGAGGAGGGGCTGGGTGCCCTCGTGCTTGACCATGCCGGGGCTGACGCCGAGGCGGAAGCCGCCGGGCAGGGGCTTGCCGTCCGGGGTGCGGGGGAGGAAGTCCAGCGGGCTCGGGCCGTTGGACAGGTACACAGCGCAGTCGGAGAGGACCGCGACGGGGTACAGGTCGGCGGTGGCGAGCTTGCGCATCTTGCGGTGCATGTTCACCCGGGCCGTGGAGATCACGGCCGCGCGGATGTCGGGGCGCCAGGTGGGGCGTTCGAGGGCGGGCCAGGCTTCGCCCGGACGGTAGCCGGCGCCCTGGGGGCGTTCGCGGAGCTTGCCGATGCCGCCCTTGACCGTGGCCTTGATGGCGGAGAGGACGGAGGCCAGGGCCGGGTCGTGCTGCTTGTGGACCGCCATGGCCCGGAGGAACGCCTCGTCGGTGAGGTCCGCGGTGACGCCCAGGTCGGCCATCGTGGCCATGTAGGCGTCGCGCAGGCGGGTGTACCAGGCGTCGAGGTACGAGCCGCTGTCCGGGCGGAGCCAGGCCTCGGTGGGTGCGACGGCGTGGCCGAGCTCCTGTGCGTAGGCCAGGGTCGGGGTCGCGTACCAGGCGGGGCCGGTGGGGGGCTTGCCGTGGGGGGTGAAGGGGTTCGGCAGGCGGGGGTCGAGGGGGACGGACGAGAGGTCGGCGAGCCAGCAGCCGGGGACCTTCGGGTCGAAGCGGGGGGCCGGGGTGTGGACCGCCGGGCCGAGGCCGACGGTGAGGCGGTTCGCGGCCGCGGCGAAGGCCATGTTGACGTCGATGCCGACCGCGTGGGTGCGCGCGCACTCGGCGTCGGTGAGGAGTTCCGGGTCGCGGATCCAGTCGTACGCCTCTTCGTCGAGGACCTGGTCCGGGGTTCGCTGGTGGGCCCGGGGGTAGAGGGCGGCGACGACCGGGTGCTCGTCGGGGGCCTCCGGGGGAGCCGGGTCGACGGGTCGGGTGAGGGAGCCGTGGACGGGGGCCGATTCCCAGACGTTGGTCTCGGGGTTGCGGGCGGCGCGGGTGGGCGGGCGCAGGGCCGTCATGAGTTCGAGGCCGGTGACGGCTGTGGAGCCGCGGGGCGTGAGGACGCGGGTGGCGTAGGTGGTGAGGAGCAGGGCGATCTCGGGCGCGGGGAGGTCGGCGGTCTCCTCGCCCCAGGCGCGCGGGTCGAGGGCTCCCCAGGGCAGGACGGCGAGCTGGACGCACTGGCGGCCGGTGGTGGGGGAGGCCGGGCGGTAGACGCGGGCCCAGGGGCCGAAGCCGCGGCGGGTCAGCTGCCACTTGGCCTTGGCGAGCCGGCGGACGACGGGGTGGTCGTCGGGCAGGCGGAGGCCGCGGCGGTCCGCGAGGGTGAGGGGGAGGCCGAGGGCCTCGGTCGCCTCGGCGGTGAGGACGAGGAGGGGGTCGCCGTCCTTGCCGTTGCGGTGGAGGCGGGGGGAGCGGAGGTCGGCGTCCTCGCTGAGGGCCCAGGAGATGAGGGTGGGGAGGTCGGTGGCGGCCTTGGGGGGGAGGGGGAGGACCAGGCCGTTGGTGGCGTGGGCTTGGGCGTTGCCGTCCAGGACGGCCAGGGGGGTGTGGGGAGGAGGGGTGGGGGAGGTGGGGCGCGGGCTTGGGCGGGACGGGTGCTGGGTGCGGGGGGCGGGGGGAGTGGGGGGAATAGGGGGAGCGGGGGGAGTGGGGGGAGTGGGTTGGGGATGCGGCTGGGGGGCGTTAACGGCGTTAACGGTCGGGGGTGCTGGTGGTGGGGGCTGCGTTGGCGGGGTCGCCGCGGTGGGGGTGGCAGCGGCGGTGTCGGGGGTGGGGGGTGTGGGGGTGTTAACGGCGTTAATGGGGTGGAGGGTGGCCAGGCCGTCCAGGAGGCGGGTGTAGGCGGCGCGCTTGGGGGGCCGGGGTTCGGTGCGGCCGGTTTCCCATGAGGTCACCGTTTCGCGGCGTACGGACAGGGCCTTGGCGATCTGGTCCTGGCTGAGGCCGGCGGCTTCGCGCAGGCGCTTGCGTTCGTCCGGGTGCGGGAGCGCGTCCTGGGCGGCGGCTTCTTCCAACAGGGCGTCGACCGCTGCGAAGAGGCTCTCTTGTTCGTCGGGCATGTACCTACCTCCGGGGGCAGCCTAGTCGAGTCGCACGTTTGAACGCACACTAAACGCACGTGGGGGCGTTAACGGCGTTAATGCCGTCAGCGCCCCCACCGTGAGTGCGGACTGCGTCAGATGCGTGTCATGAGGAGTTCCGTGACGGCCTTGAGGTCGTCAGGGGTCAGATGGGCGGTGAGGGCGTCCGCGATCGTCTCCGGGGATTCCGTGGTGATCGTGATGCGGGGGGTGGGAGCGGGGGAGGGGGCGTTGGCGGGTGCCGCGGGAGGGGGCGTGGTGTTAACGGCGTTAACGCCGTTAACGGGTGTCGGGGTCGGTCGGGTGCGCTGGCGCGGGGGGTTAACGGCGTTAATGCTCTCCGCCGCCGCCGCGGCCTGGGACTCCTGCGGGAGGCGGCCGATCCTGCGGGCCGGCTCCACCTTCAGCTCGCCCGTGTCGACCTTGTCCTGGAGGGTCGGAGTGAGGTTCAGGAGGGTGAGGCGCTGGGAGACCCAGGCGGGCGTCTTGCCGAGGCGCTTGGCGACCTGGGCCTGCGAGCCGTGTACGTCCACCAGTTCCTGGAGGGCGCGGGCCTGGTCCATCGGGGCCACGTCGACGCGGTGGACGTTGGCGATCAGGGCCGATTCGAGGATGTCCGCGGCGGAGGTCGACAGGGAGTCGTTGACGTGGATGTGCATCGTCTTGAGGCCCGCGAGCTGTGCTGCGGCAAGACGCCGGTTGCCGTCGATGACGACGTACGGGGCCCGCCCCAGGCCGTCTGTCTGACCCGGGTGGGCCTCCATGAAGGCCATGCGGGTGGCGACGGCGAGGGGCTGGAGCTGGCCCCGGGAGATGAGGGACTGGGCCAGCTCGTCGATCTCCGTGAGGTCCTCGCGGAGGTTGAACGGGTTGTGGGCGAGCGCCTCGATCGGTACCTCGGACGGCGGGACCATCCCCGAGGTGGGTGCTCCGGTGGCTTCGGCGATGGCCGCGCGGCGGGAGCTGACGCCGACCGGCTGGGCGCGGGCGAAGGAGGCCGAGACCCCGAGTTTGTCGGCCTTGCTCATGAGATCTCCCTGGCGAGTGCGCGGAAGGCGACCGCCTGGTCGCCCTTGGGCGCGTAGACGAACAGCGGCTGCTTCACGCGGACGGCCTCACGCTGTTCCTTGAGGTCCGGGACGATGGCGACGACACGCGGATCCTTTATGTCCATCCAGGCTTGGAGGGAGGAAGTCGCGATGTAGCCGCGGCGGCCGTCGTAGAGGTTGACGACGAGCCCGAGGTAGTCGATGTCGAGGCTGAGGTCGTCGCGGAGGTCGTTGATCTGGGAGGTGAGCAAATCGTAGGCGTCCGCGGAGGAGTCCTCGGCCTGTACGACGATCAGCGCACCGGAGGCACCGGGCTGTTCGGCGTCGCGGCGGCGGCCGTAGTAGATGGCCGCGTCCATGCTGAGGCCGAGGCTCGGGGGGCAGTCGACGAGGATCACGTCGTAATCGGCCTCGACCGGGGCGAGGGCGCGTTCGAGGGCGGCCTCGCGGGCGCGGACGGTGGACAGGCGGACGTCCAGCAGGAAGGCGTCCGTGCAGGCGGGGAGGACGTGCAACCGGTCGCCGAAGCGGTCATCCGCGATGGGAACGATGAGGTCCGAGAGCGGGCCCTTGGCTTCGCTCGCCATGTGGCAGGTGAGGCTGTCGCCGCCGATGGGGAGCGGCTGCTGGCCCAGCTGCTTGGTGAGGTGGCCCTGCGGGTCGAAGTCGACGAGCAGGACGCGCATGCCGAGGCCCGGGAGGTCTTCCAGGTCGAACGGGGTCGCGTGGGCCTCGGTCGGATGTCCCTCGGCGGGGCGCCCTTCGCCGGGGTGCCCATCGGCGGGGTGCGCTTCTTCGTCCGCCGCGAGGCGGGCCAGTTGGCGGGCGATGCGGACCGGGTGGAGGCTGTCCGGGTCCTCGGCGAGGGCTTCGGCGGTACCCGCGGTGATGGCGGTCTTGCCGACCCCACCCTTCTGGTTGCACACGATGATGCGGCGGACCACGGAGGGGCGCTTGACCGTGGGGGCCGGGTTCATCTCCAGCCAGAGCTGGACGGATTGGGCGAGCCCCTGGATGAGGGAGACGCCGCGGTCCTTGGAAGAGGAGCGGAATGACTCCCATTGCCCGGCGGGCAGCCAGGTGGAGAACGATTCGGCGCCGGAGGTGTCGACGGGGGAGGGGGCGGAAGCGAGGGCGCTCCAGTGAGAAATGCCTTGGTGTACGGCGTCCTGGATGTCCACCCGCAGCTGTGCGGTGCGGATCTTCAACTCCTGGCGCAGCCACGGGGGCAGTTTGGAGACGACCTTCTCTCGGTCGTTCTGAGACGAGGGCGAAGTCATGAGAGGGACTTTACTAACGTTCAGAGGGTGATGTGGGCGCCACGCTTGAGTTTTGCTAACGGAGTGGATGTGGAGCCCGGTGGGGGCACGGCTGCGCCCCGGGAGGACAGCGGCGGATCGCCGGTTGACCTGGGGCGACCTGGGGCGCCGGCCCGGGGCGAATGGGGGTCGGGCAGGGAAGTGGACGCGACAAGGCGGTCTCGTACACGCCGTGGCGAGCACCCCCGTGGTTCACCACGGCGTGTACGAGACCGCCTTGGACACGTCGTCAGCCGACCGGGACCGAGGGGGAGTCCGGGGCCGGGAGGCCGAGGGCGGCCCGACACTCGGGCGAACCTGACGGGTCGAAGAAGGGGATGCGCGGGCCGGGCGTGATGCCCGGGAGGAGGAAATTCCAGAGGTCGGTGACCCGGGTGTGCAGGTCCTCGCGCGTGGTTCGGACGTGGGAGGTGACCTGTACGCCGGTGAACGAGGCGATGAGATAGGTCGCGAGGTCCCGGGCGTCGAGGTGCGGGAGGACGTCACCGCGGTCCTGGGCGGGCTTCAGACAGCTGAAGGAGGTCTCGATCCAGGCGTTGTACGGGGTCGGGTCCGGGTCGGTGAACGAGCCGAACTCGACGACCAGGCGGATGGCGGCGCGGATCCGGACGTTGGTGCGCAGTCCGTGGGCCATCTGGTGGGACAGGTCGATCGCGGTCTGGAGGCCGGGGTCGACGATGGCGGGGACGCCCTCGGCGACCTGGAACTGCTCCTCCATCAGGGTGCGGGCCAGGGCTTCCTTGGACGGGAAGTGGAAGTACAGGGCGCCCTTGGTGACCCCCGCGTGCTTGACCACGTCGCTGAGGCTGGTCGAGCCGAAACCGGAACGGTCGAAGGCGATGGCCGCGCCGTCCAGGATCGCCTGGCGGGTGATCTCAGCCCGTTCCTGCCTGGCCCTCGCCACGTGCGGTCTCCTTGATTTGTGTGTCTGTGGTCTGTGGTTTGTGATCTGGGGTGTCCGCGGTGTCTGCGGTGTCTTTAGATGCCTGGTCAATCTAGTGGGGGAGGGGTTAAAAAAACCAGTCGACAAGTACTTTTTAGTGCGCGGAGTGGTGGGGTGTTAACGCCGTTAAGTGGAGTGTTGTGGTCCGGTTGTTAACGCCGTTAACGCCGAGGCCGTGCAACGGGGAGGCGTGGGAGGTGGTGCTGCGGCGTTAACGGCGTTAACGCCGTTAACGGTCGAGCGGTCCTGCCTCGGCTCCGTGCCGGGCCGGAGGTCGCTTCTCGGTGAACGTGTGAGCGCCTTCGGTGGCGTTGGTGGTCATGAAGACGGGGGTGCTGAGGGGGTCCTGGACGGTGTAGGCGGCGTGGTCGTCGAGGCCGCGGGTGTTCTGGACGATCTACTTCGTGACGTGCACGGCTTCACGGGAGTGGGCTTGGACGCGGTGGGCCAGGGCGAGGGCTGCGTCGAGGGCTTGGCCTTCGGGGGCGAGCTGGTTGACGAGTCCGTACCCGGCCGCGTCCGGTGCGGGCAGTGGGGCTGCGGTCAGGAGCATCTCCATGGCCACGTGGTAGGGGATACGGCGGGGCAGGCGGATGGCTCCGCCCTCGGCGGCGATCAGTCCGCAGGCGACTTCGGGCAGGGCGAAGAACGCGGTGTCGGCGGCGGTGATCAGGATGGCGTTGCGGACGTGGGGCCTGTTGAGGGTGATGAGCAGGACGCCGGGGTGGGGCTCGGCGACCTGGACGGGGTCTTGGCTGTCCATCGGGGTGTTCCCCGGTTCAACCCGGTGGGCCCCGCGACGTAGCCGGGTACTCGGGCCGGGTCCTTGCTCAGCCGCGCGTCGGTCAGCAGTGCCCGGACATCCGCGTACCGGGAGACCTGCCGGACGATGGACCGTCCGGGCCTGCGGTCCGGGTGCACGGGCGCACGCCGGCGGAGCCACGCGAAGTACGGATAGGGGTCCTGTACCCGAGCGGCCAGCAGCGCGGGCGGTGGGGACGGTACGGCGGGGAACGGCACTGTGGCTCCCTGCTCGCGAGTCGACACGGACACCACGGAAACGAGCAACGAAGAACGAAGGGTGCGGAACGTGCGCCTCCCATTCACGTCGTGGCACGACGGGTCGCTGTGAGACTTTCAGATTGGCGGAAACCGATCCGTGTCTCTCTCGTTGACTGCTTAGGTTGATCATCTGGGGGCTGCGGCAGTCGGGGCGAGCAGATCCTCTGCACCCCCTTGGGTCCTGCGCCGATGCGGCATCGGGGCGGTCCGGGGTCCCATTTCTCACTTGGAGTGTGCGAATTGCGTTTATTACCGTCCGACGTGCGTGGGCCCGATCGTGACTACGTGGTCATCGGCGGAGGGTTCGCGGGGCTGCACTGCGCGCGTCGGCTGGCCGACGCGGGGTTCCAGGTCACGGTGTTGGAACGCACCGGACGACTGATGGCAGGTGCCTCGCGCGCGCGAACATGGGGCGGATCCACTTGGGCTGGCACTATCTAGGAAGCCCGGAGACCGCGTTGGGATGTATTCCAGCCGCGTTCGACTTCCTTGAGGAGTTCGGCGACGTCATGATCCCAGGCGACCCCGGCAGCGGACTACCTTTCCACGCGAGCCTGTTGGCCTTCGCCAAGGACTCCTTCAGTACCGCCGCCCAGCTCGTGGACACCGCGGAGCGCATGCGCGCCGCCTACCAGGAGCAGTGTGAGAAGCGGTCGGTGAGTTTCGGTGAGCCGGAACGATTCTTCCGCGTGCTCGAGCGGGGGGCGTGGAACCCCGGGATCGACCCGGCCAGGGTTGAAGTGATGGCGCAGACCGTGGAGTCGTTCGTCGACCTGCCCGCACTGGCCCGGCGCGTGACGCAGGCCGTGCGCGATCATCCGAGGATCACCGTGCTGACCGGCCACGACGTCGTCGGTGCCCGCCCCAGAGGGGAGGCGGACGGCGGGGGGTTCGACCTTGAGGTGCGGGTGGATCGCGGAGCCGGCACGGTGGTGGGGGCCCGGCGGGTCCTGAACGCCAGCTGGATCTCGCGTCGCCGCCTGGACGCGGACATCGCGGCCCACACCGGGGCGAGGCCACCGGCAGACACGGTCTACCGGCTGCGGGCGCTGCTGCGGGTGCGCCTGTCCGGCGAACAACTCGACACGCCTTCCGCGCTGGTGGCCCACGGCCCCTTCTGCACCTTCACCAACTGTGGCGACGGCACCGGACTGATGATGTACGAACCGGTCTCCAACGTCGCCACGGCCAAGGATCACGTCCCCGCGCAGTGGTGGCCACTCCTGGACGAATCGTTCCCTCCCGAGCAACACGACACCCTGGCCCGCACCATCCTCGCGGGGGTCGCGGAGTTCATCCCGGCGCTGCGTGGCGCCGAGCCCCTCGACGTCATGGCCAGCGCCCTCTACCACGGAGGCCAGGCCGACATCTACGACCCCACCTCCGCGATCCACCACCGGCTCGGCACCGGAGTCAAGCAACTGTCCCCCCACTGGCTCTCTCTGGACAGCGGCAAGCTCACCTGGGTCCCCCGCTACGCCGACCACGTCGTCACCACCGGAATGAGCACCTGAACCATGACCGACACCACCTGGTCCACCCGTTTCTCCGGCCGCCACGTCATGGTCACCGGTGCCACAGGCTTCCTGGGCTCCAACCTCACCACCCACCTCCTCGACCACGGAGCCAAGGTCTCCACCCTCGTACCCGAGCACGAATTCGGCGCCGTGGTCGCGCCGGCCCCGCGATTCGAAGAGGTCACCGTGCAGGTCGGCACCATCGCCGACTACGCGGCCGTCGACCAGCTCATCCGGGACCAGCAGGTCGACACCGTCTTCCACCTCGCCGCCATCGCCACCACCACCGTCGCCCACTACAACCCGCGCCAGGCCTTCGACACCAACATCCAGGGCACCTACAACATCCTGGAAGCCTGTCGGGTCAACGACGTGGCCCGCGTCGTGGTCGCCTCCAGCGACAAGGCGTACGGCAACGGTCCCCACCTGCCCTACACCGAAGACATGCCCATGGCCGGCCAAGGCACCTACGACGTCTCCAAGAGCTGCGCCGATCTGCTCGCCCGCAGCTACCACACCGGCTACGGGCTGCCCGTGGCCGTCGGCCGCTACGGCAACATCTTCGGTGAATGCGACCTGCACTGGAGCCGCCTGATCCCCGGCACCATCCGACGCCTGCACCACGGCCAGGCCCCCGTGGTCAGGCAGGCCGCAGCGGGTCCGTTCTCCCGCGACTTCCTCTACGTCGCCGACGCCGTTACCTCCTACCTCGCCATGGCAGCCGCCCTGGACGCCGGCCACGGCGCCGGACAGGCCTACAACTTCGCCATGGGGCTGAACCTGCAACCGGTCGACGTGGTGCGCCGCATCCAGCACCTGATGGGCCGCCAGGACATCCAGCCGGTCCCCGCTCCCTCCCAACCCGGAGAGATCGCCCACCAGCAGATCGCCAACGACAAGGCCGCCCGCACCCTGGACTGGACCCCCGCCTGGACCCTGGACGAAGGCCTGGCCCGCACCGTCGACTGGTACCGCACCTACCTCACCCGCACGGGCCTCGGCCCCATCATCTGACCGGACAGGACAGGGTCCACCTCAGCGGCCCGGGCCGGCCGCGCCCATTCGGCTTCGGGCCGGCCGGCCCGGCACGAGTGGGCGGGGCGCGGCTTCAGCGGGTGGTCCAGCCGCCGTCGACCGAGAGGGTGGCGCCCACGACGAAGGAGGAGCGGTCGCTGCAGAGCCAGGCCGCGGACTCGGCGATCTCCTGCGGGGCGGCGATGCGGGGGAGGGGGGCCGATCGTAGGAGGATCTCCTCCATGGCCGGGTTCTGCTTCAGCCAGGCGTCGATCATCTCGCTGCGGGTGGAGCCCGGGGCGATCGCGTTGACGCGGATGCCCTGGGGGGCGTACTCGGCGGCGGCGGCCTTGGTCAGGCCCAGGACCGCGTGCTTCGAAGCGATGTAGGCGGCCGTCACGGGGGTGGCGACGAGGCCGGCGGTGCTGCTGTTGTTCACGATGGTGCCGCCCGTGCCGGCGGCGAGCATGGCGCGTATCTCCTGGCGCATGCAGTTCCAGACGCCCCGGACGTTGGTGTCCATGACGCTGTCGTAGACGTCTTCGTCGAGGAGGTGCAGGGGTTTGGGCTCGGCGCCGACTCCCGCGTTGTTGAACGCCGCGTCCAGGGAGCCGTGGGCGGACAGCGCGGCCGACACCGCGCGGGCCACGTCCTCGACGCGGGTCACGTCACCGACGACGTATTGGGCCCGGTGACCGCTGCCGCGGAGCTCCTCGGTGAGTGCGGCGAGCTCGGGCTCGCGGCGTGCGATCAGGGTGACTGCCGCGCCCTCCCGGCAGAACACCCGGGCAGCGGCCGCGCCTATGCCTGCGCTGGCGCCGGTGATCAGCGCCGATTTTCCCGCCAGCAATAAGCTGTTACCCACTGTCACGGGCGAGACGGTAACACGATGTGATGGTGTCCGTAAGGGTTTTGAGGAGAGGTGGACCGTGGGGGGAAACGGTGTTCTCGTCACCGGTGGGGCGGGGTTCGTCGGACGCCACGTCGTGGAGCGCCTGGCGCGCGGAGCCGGCTGCGGGGAGCGGGCCGGAGCCGGCGTCGACGTGCGGGTGTTGGTGCACCGGACGGCGGTGGAAGTGCCCGGAGTCGAGGTGGTGCGGGGGGATCTCGCCGGAGGCGGGCTGCGGGGATCGTGCGACGGCATCGGGACCGTGCTGCACCTCGCCTCGCGGATCGGGGGTGGTGAGGAGGAGTGTCGAGCGGTCAACGTCAAGGGGACGCGCGCGCTGCTGGCGGAGGCCGAGCGGGCCGGGGTGCGGCGGATCGTCCAGTTGGGGACGGCCGCGGTGTACCGGGACGGGGCGCACCGGGGTGAGCCGGAGGGGGTGTTGCCGGAGGGCCCCGGGTCGGTGACGAGCGTGACCCGGCTGGCGGGGGAGCGGATGGTCCTGGCCGCGGGCGGGACGGTGCTGCGTCCGCACCTCGTCTTCGGGCGGGGGGACCGGTGGATGGTGCCCGCGCTGGTGGGCCTCATGGCGCGGCTGCCGCACTGGGTGGACGGCGGGCGCGCCCGGATCTCGATGATCGCCGTGGACGTACTCGCCGACGTGCTCGCCGAGTTCGCCGTGCGGGAGGACCTGGGGGAGGAGCTGGGAGGAGCGGGGCGGGTGCTGCACGCGGCTCATCCCGTGCCGGTGACGGCCCGCGAACTGGTGGGCACGGTGGCACGGGAGCTGGGGCTTCCGCTGCCCCGGGGAGAGGTCGATCTCGACGGGGCGGTGTGCCTGCTGGGGGCGGCGGACGATCCGGTGGTGCGCAGGCACGTGTCGTTGCTGGCGGTGGACCACTGGTACGACACCCGGCGGCTCTGGGGGCAGGTGTCGGTGGCGTCCGGACCGCGTTTCGAGGAGGCCTTCGGGGCCTACGGGGACTGGTACCGGGGCGAGGTCAGAGGGCGGCACCGGTGACGAGGGAACCGGCGAGGTGCTGGCTGCCGGTGCCGGTGACCGTGCCGGTGCCGGTGCTGGTGCCGGTGACCGTGCCGGTGCTGGTGACCGTGCCGGTGACCGTGGAGCGGAAGATCGTCCGGCCCTCCTGGTGGCCCGTGACGTCGATGATGGAAGGGGTCCGGGACGTCGCCTCGATCCAGCACGGGGTGTCCAGTTCGGCGTAGTGCCCGAACTCGGTGGACACCGCGGAGGGGACGAACTCGTCCAGGGGGCGCAGCCCGCAGGCCGCCTGGCGGGCGGCTTCGACGAGGACCATGCCCGGGTGGTGGTCGTTGGAGTGCTCGAAGAGGATCGGGTGGTCGAGGTCGGGGCTCAGCAGCCAGCGGCCCTCTTCCTCGGTGGGCGAGAGCACCACGTCGAAGGGGAGCAGCCGGCCGGCGGCCGCGGCGGGTATCGGGGTGCGCCGCTCCAGGGGTCGGGCCAGGCCGGTGCGGGCGCGGTCGCCGCGCAGGCGTCGGTAGGTCGAGGGGGCGACGCAGGTGAAGCGGGCGGTGCCGGTGGCGGCGAGACGGCCCGAGCGGTGGATGTCGACCTGGAGGAAGCCGCTGAAACGGCTGCCCTGCCAGCCGAAGTCCGTGCACGTGGCGACCATGACGAGATCGCTGGGGCCGCGGCCGATGCGCAGCTGGTCGGGGTCGGAGGCGAAGTCCAGGCTCCACAGCAGCACGTTGTGGCCGAGGGGGACTCCGTACACGGCGTGGCAGAGGTAGAGGCCGACCTGGCGGATCGTCTCACCGGCCTGGACGGGGTCGTGGCTGGTGCCGTCGGGGCTGGTGAAGAAGGTGTGGGCGCGGGGCCACTGGCCGGTCAGCGAGAAGGTGTCCGCGCCGATCAGGTCGCAGCCGGTGAGGAACACCTCGGCCAGCGAGGAGCGGTGGACGTACTCCCGGGGGACGGTGGTCGTCAGCCGGGGGGCGGGGGCCTCGTTGCAGCGGGTCCACGGTGCCCCCGTCGGCTCCAGTGGGTGGATCGGAGGGTGGATCGGGGGGTTCTTCCGGATCGTCAGCATCGTCATGGACCTCTCCACAGAGCCGTGTCGACGGATGGGATGGGCAACGCACGCGAGACGCAAGATACGTACTCTCCGGTTTTGTTTGCAAGGTGCTAAAGGTGTCCGCATGTCGCACGTGTACCAATGTCAACATCGCGGACGAGGGGTTTGGGGCACTGTCGGGCGGGTCCCACCAGCGAAGTTCCGGTCGGACAGCGTTGGCGGAGACCGCGAGGTTCCGCGCCAAGTGAGAGCTGGTCTTCCGGTCATATGCCCCGGTCCGAAGGGGTGTTGGCACGTAAGGGTCCGTGAGGGGAATTCAAGCCATCATCGAGTGTAGGTCGACTCGCTCGGCTCTGCTGGCGCGCGAGTGGGGCCGGTGCCAAACTTGAGCCCGCCGCTGGTGAGTTAGAAACCGGTTGAGCGGTTTGGAATACGGGGTGTGGAGCAGCCTGCGCACTTCGTCGCCAATGTGTCGTCAGTTCATTGCCGATCCATCGCCGATCCATCGCCGACCAACTGGAGATCACCGAATGAACCGTCAGTGCCCCTATGCGCTCGACCCGTCCGGGTCCGACATCCACGGCGAGGCGGCCATGCTGCACCAGCGGGGGACGGCTACTCCGGTGGTCCTGCCGGGTGGGGTGACCGGGTGGGTGATCAGCGGGAGCGAGACCATACGTCGGCTGCTGGTCGACCCCCGGGTCTCCAAGGACGCCTACCGGCACTGGCCCGCCTGGGCCAACGGGGAGGTCGGGGAGGAATGGCCGCTGGCCATCTGGGTGTCCGTACAGAACATGATCACCGCCTACGGGTCGGAGCACACCCGGCTGCGCAAGCCCGTGGTGGCCACCTTCACCGCGCGCCGGGTCGCCCGGATGCTGCCGAGGATCGCGGAGGTCACGGACGAGCTCCTCGACCGGATGGCCGCGCTGCCGCAGGGCGAGGCGGTGGATCTGCGCACCGCCTTCGCGCACGACCTGCCGACCCGGATCGTCTTCGAGCTGTTCGGGATCCCGCAGCAGTCGTGGGAACCGCTGCACAGGATCATCAAGGGCTTCTTCGACACGACGATCACCGCGGAGGACGCCCAGGCCAACGCGGAGCTGCTCTACGTCACGATGACGGAGCTGCTCGCCCACAGACGGGAGCACCCCGGCGACGACATGACCACGGCCCTGATCAACACCCGTGACGAGGGCGACGGCTCCCGGCTGAGCGAGAAGGAGCTGATCGACAACCTGATCCTGCTGTTCACGGCCGGATACGAGACGTCGGTGAACCTGATCTGCTCCGCGGTCTACGAACTGCTGCGCAACCCGGACCAGTTGGAGCTGCTGCGCAGCGGCAAGGCCTCATGGGAGGACGCGGTCGAGGAGGCGCTGCGGCTGGAGCCGCCCGCGACCTACGCCCTGATGCGCTTCGCGGTCGAGGACATCGAGATGGAGGACGGGGTGGTGATCCCCCGGGGCGCCCCCATCGTCGTCTCGTTCGCCTCGGCCGGACGGGATCCCGAGGTGCACGGCCCGGACGCGGATCGCTTCGACCTCACCCGGACCACCCGCGGGGAACACCTGTCCTTCGGGTTCGGCACGCACTACTGCCTGGGCGCCTCGCTGGCCCGGCTGGAGTGCGGAGTGGGATTGCAGAGGCTCTTCGAGCGCTTCCCGGACCTCTCGCTGGCCGTCCGGCCGGCTGAGCTGCGCAAGGTCGAGTCGTTCATCTCCAACGGGTTCAAGGAGCTTCCGGTGCTCCTCGGCGCGGCGCGCTAGTGCTGTGGCCGGCGGCCTGCCGTTGGTTCAAAAGGGCGTTGTGCGCGTCGACTTGACATAGATGCGTCGGGCTCCTTCGTCGTTCGGACGGAGGAGCTCGATGGGGTGACGAGGGAGCGCCCGGGCGGTTCGACCCGTTGGGGTGCAGGGGGGAGGCGGGGCGGACGGGGGCGGTCGGGGACGGGCGGGGCCCGAGCGGGGTCGGGCGGGGTCGGGCGGGGAAGCGACGCCCGTGGGGATCAAGGGGTGGCTATAGTCTGCTTGATAAAATACGGACCTTCTGGTTGGTTTTATCAGGGGTGGTGGATCCTGTTCGCAGGACCCAGCCTGAACCGACCCTGGACAACGGAGGCACCGTGGCACGACAGGAACGTGCGGTCCGTACGCGTCGCGCGATCTTGGAGGCGGCCGCTTCGGTCTTCGACGAGCGCGGTTACGACGCAGCCACCATCGCGGACATCCTCGCGCGCGCGGGCGTCACCAAGGGCGCCCTGTACTTCCACTTCGCCTCGAAGCAGGAGCTGGCGCAGGGCGTGCTCGACGAGCAGTTCGGCGAGGCCGGGGTGCCCTCCAGGGAGAGCAAGCTCCAGGAGCTCGTCGACGTGGCGATGCTGCTGGCCCACCGGATGAAGTTCGAACCGATGCTCAGCGCGGGGGCGCGGCTCTCGCTCGGTCCCGGGATGCGCGAGATCTTCGGGGGCGGATCGGTGCCGGGCTGGATCGAATTCACCCGTGAACTGCTGGTCCAGGCGAAGCAGCAGGGCGAACTGCTGCCGCACGTGGACCCCGCCGAGACGGCCTGGATCCTCTCGGCGTGCTGGACGGGTGCGCAGATCTATTCGCAGACCCTCAATGAGCGTGAGGACATCGAGGACCGGGTGGCCTCCGTCTACCAGCACATCTACCCGAGCATCTCGACGCCCGCGATGCTCGGCCGGCTGGACATGGCGCCGGACCGCGGGCACCGGGTGGCCCTGGAGTTGGAGGCATTGGCCGCGGAGGGCGCTGGGGCCGGTGGGGCCGGTGGTGCTGCTGTGGCGGGTGCGGGTGCGGGTGCGGGTGCGGGTGCGGGTGTCGGGTTCGCGGGGCGGCGGTAGGTCGGGGGGTCCCGGCGGCGGGTCCACGGGGCGGTGACCGGCCGGCCCCGGTGGGGCCGGTGGTCGAGCGCCGTTCACCTGCCGGCTCCGGCGCGGCGCGAGCGCCGCTCCAGCGGGGGCGCCGACTGTGTCGGCTGAAGATCTTTTGCCCCCTTGGGCAAACCGCGAGGGCGGTTTGTGGAGACTCCATGGTCAAGCAGGAACGTGCCGCCCGCACGCGTGAAACCCTGGTGCGCTGCGCCGCGGAGGTGTTCGCCGAGGAGGGGTTCGGCACCGCGTCGATCGCGATGATCAGCAAGCGGGCCGGAGTGAGCGCCGGAGGTCTGCACTTCCACTTCGGGAGCAAGACGGCGCTGGCCCAAGCCGTGGAGGACCGTGCGGTGGAGGCACTGCGGCGGATCACCTCGGGGCGGCCGGGCGGGGCGGCCGAACTGGCCGCGAACGCGTTGCAGGTGCTGGTGGATTCCACGCATGAGCTGATGGCCCTGCTCGCGGAGGACGTCGTGGTGCGGGCCGGATTCGGACTGTGCGCGGACGTCTCGCGGGGCAGCGGAGTGGACCTGCGGCGCCAGTGGCAGGTGTGGGTGGACGAAGTGGTCCGGTCCGCGGCGCGCGGGGGTGCCTTGGCCGACGGGGTGTTGCCGCAGGACGCGGCGAACGCGGTGGTGGCCTCGATGGTGGGGCTGGAGGTGCTGGGCGCCGATGAGCGGGACTGGGTCTCGCGGGAGACCCTGACCCGGTTCTGGATCCTGATGCTGCCGCGGCTCGCCGCGCAGGGGGTGCTCGGGGGGCTGGTGGCCGAGGGGACCGGGCGGTGGGTGGGGCGGGGTGCGGGGGCCTCCGGGGGTGGGGGTGAGGGTGGGAGCGGGGGTGGTGATCGTGGCTCGGGTGCTCCTGCTCCTGCTGCTGCTGATGGTGGTGCGGGTGCGGGTGCGGGTGTGGAGCCGGGTGCTGGGTCGGGTGCCGGGTCGGGTGTCGGCTCAGGGGCTGGGTGCTGAACGAGACCGCTTGGTCTGCTTCTTGACCTCCGGGGGCCGATCTGTAGGACCCGTTGAGGGGTGGCCTAGGGCCGCTGAGTGCGCTCCGGTGCGTTGATCGACGTACAACTCCCCTGTTCAGAGTGGGTTCTTGAGTGCGGCTAGGGCGCGACTGGGCTGCAAAACAGCGCAACCGGTTTGATATTGACAAACCGTCGGTCCTGTTTTCTACTGAGATTGCGACTCATCCAAGGACAGGGGAGTACGGCGTGGACATCGATGTACTGGGCGCACTGGCCGTGCGGGAGAACGGAATCTCCATCACGCCGACCGCCCCCAAGCCCCGGCAGGTCCTGGCGCTCCTTGCGCTCCATGCCGACCAGGTCGTGCCGGTGTCGGCACTGATCGAGGAGCTGTGGGCGGGCGAACCGCCGCGCAGCGCACGGACCACCCTGCAGACGTACGTCCTGCAGTTACGCGCACTGATCGCGACGGCGCTGGAGCAGGAACGGGACCCGGCCGCGGACTCCGAGGGGGGTGCACCCGCGGGCGTCGCCGGAGGGCGGACCGCGAAGGACGTCCTCGTCACGCTGCCCGGCGGCTACCTGCTCAACAGCAACGGCGGCACGAGCGACGTGCGGGAGTTCGACCGGCTGGCCGGGACCGGCTACCGCGCGATGGACGCCGGGGACTTCCCCGGTGCGGCGCGGCTGCTGCGCGAAGCCCTCGCCCTGTGGTCGGGCCCCGCCTTCGCCGACGTACAGGGCGGTGTGCAGCTCGACATGGAGACCCGGCGGCTGGAGGAGACCCGGCTGTGCGCGCTCGACCAGCGCATCGAGGCGGACCTGCGACTGGGACGGCACCGTGAACTGCTGGCCGAGCTGACGGTGCTGGCGAGCCGCTACCGCACGCACGAGAACCTGCACGGGCAGTTCATGCTCGCCCTGCACCGCTCCGGACGGCGCGGTGAGGCCCTGGACGTCTACCAGCGGCTGCGCGGCATGCTCGTGCGCGAGCTCGGGCTCGAACCGTCCGCCGCGCTGCGCCGGTTGCAGCGCTCGATCCTGATGGCCGGCCCCGAGAGCCTGGCGGAGGCGACGGACGCGGGCGGCGAGCGGCTCGTCCGCGTCTGATGTCGGGTGCGGGTGCGGGTGCGGGTGCGGCCCTGGCCGCGGACCGGCGTAGCGGTGGGCACGAGGGTGTGACGGCGAGTGCCGCGGCTCGGCTGCGCGGGACGAGAGGGGACGGTGCGGTGCAGGAGAGGTCGGAGCGGACCCGCAGGCGGCTCGTCGGCGCCGGGGCCGAGTTGTTCCACCGCAATGGATACGCGAACGCGACCCTGGGCGAGATCGCGGGCGCCGCCGGAGTGACCAAGGGGGCGCTGTACTTCCACTTCGCCTCCAAGGACGAGCTCGCGGAGGCGGTGCAGCAGCGGGGCTGCGCACTGCTGCACGCGTCGGTACGGTCGCTGCGCGAGGGCGGGGCCTCCCCGTTACAGGCGCTGATCGACACCACGCACTGGATGGCGCGGATGCTGCACGAGGACCCGGCGATCCCGGCGAGTTTCCGGATCACCAAGGAGTGCGCGGGTCACCAGCCGCCTGTGATCGACTTCCAGCGGACGTGGCTCACCGTGGTGTGCACGCTGCTGCGGCAGGCCCGGGACACGGGTGAGCTGTGTGCGGAACGGCGCTGGGAGAACGCGGAGTCGCTGGTCGCGGCCGCCGCGTGCGGGATCGAGGGCATGTCCGGGACCGGCATGCCGTACGGGGAGTTACAGCGCAAGGTGACGGATCTGTGGGCGCTGCTCCTGCCCAGCGTGGTGGCTGCCGGGCACGAAGGGGAGTACCGGACGCGGGCGGCGGCGCCGCTGTGGGCGGGGGTCGGGGTGGAGGCGGAGCCGGAGTCGGGGTCGGGGTCCGGGTTGGAGTCCGCGCTGGAGTCCGAGCCCGGGGACGGGTTCGATGGCGTCGGGGCCGTTGGGGCTGGGGCCGGGGCTGGTTCCGGGTTCATTTCTTGACGTTCTTTGGTTCTGGATTCCGTCCCCAGTTCTTTCTTTCTACTGCTTTGCGTCAGCCGGTGAGTGCTCCAGCGGAATTCAGGCGGCGCGTGAGTTCGTCCACGCGGGCGCTCAGGCGGGATATTTCGCTGCCGAGGTCGAGGAGTGCCGCGGCCGTTCCCGAGGCGGGGCTCTCCGCGGGGTCCTCCAGGATTTCCGCGGCCCGGGCGCGCAGTGCGGGGCCCGGCTCCACACCGAGTTCGGTGCGCAGCCGTCGGCGCGCCCGTTCGTAGACTCCCAGTGCTTCCGAGCGGCGGCCGCCGCGGCACAGCGCCACCATCAGGAGGTCGTAGAGGCGCTCCTGGGTCGGGTGGTCGGCGGTGAGGCGCTCCAGTTCCCGGGCCAGGAACTGGTGGTCGGCGTGCGGCTCCGCCAGGCAGGCCTCGTACAGGGCTTCCTGCGTGGTCAGCCGTAGTTCCCCGAGGCGGTCCGCCTCCGCCGCGCAGAGCCGGCCGCCCGACGCGCCCTCCAGGGGCGCGCCGCGCCACCGGGCGAGCGAGCGACGGAGCAGGTCGGCGGCGCGTACCGGATCGGTCGGGAGGGCGGCGCGGCCTTCGGACGACAGCCGTTCGAAGGCGCCCGCGTCCGTTCCGCACGCGGTGCCGCGCAGTCGGTAGCCCGCCGGTCCGGTGGCGATGTGGTCGCGGCCGTCGACCGCGTGCAGGGAGCGGCGCAGCCGGCCGATGTGGGCCTGGAGCGCGCCGGCCGCGGCGGCGGGCGGGGCGTCGCCCCAGAGCTCGTCGATCAGCCGGTCCGCGGAGAGGACCCGGCCGCGGTGCACGGCGAGCGCGCCGAGCAGGGCGCGCTGTTTGGCTCCCGAGGGGGCGCTACGGGCGCCCGTACGCGGATCGAGTGCCTCGACCGGACCGAGGAGAAGGAATTCCATGACGGTGGCGATCCCCCTTCGTACGTCATTTCGTACGCCTTCGAGCGGAATCTAGCAGCTGTCGGAAGGGCGCCGGTCAAGCCCCATGGAGGTGGCCTCGAAAGGGACTTGAGAATGCGGTGACATCGCGTGGGGCCCGGCTATCTTTCGTGAGTCGAAGGCCGGGGACGGCCGAAAAGCGAGGTAGCTCGACGACGTGCGGAGGAGACCGTGAAGTTTCGGGTTCTGGGTCCGTTGAGTGCCGAGGTCAACGGGGGATCGATCGTTCCGACAGCGCGCAAGCCGCGGCAGATCCTGACCCTCCTCGCGCTGTATCCGGGCAGGGTGATGCCGGTGCCCACCCTCATGGAGGAGATCTGGGGCACGGACCTGCCGCAGAGTGCGCTGACCACGCTGCAGACCTACATACTCCAGCTGCGCCGAAGACTCGGCACCGCGATGGGCCCGGGCGGGCCGGGTGCGGAGCCGGGCGGACTGGACGGCGCGGGCGGCGGTGCCAAGGACATTCTGGCCACGCGGCACGGGGGGTACCTGCTCCAGATACCGCCGGAATGCTTGGACGTCTTCGAGTACGAGACCCTGGTCGCCGGAGGCCACGCCTCCTTCGAGGCCGGGGACGACGAGGGCGCGGCGGCGCAGCTGCGCAAGGCGTTGGCGCTGTGGCAGGGGCCGGCCCTGGTCGACGTACGGGTGGGACCGATCCTGGAGATCGAGGTGATGCGGCTGGAGGAGTCCCGGCTGGTCACCATGGAGCGGCGGATCGACGTCGACCTGCGGCTCGGGCGGCACGGGGAACTGCTCGCGGAGCTGGCGGAGATGATCGCCCGGCACCCGCAGCACGAGGGGTTGCACTCGCAGGCGATGGTGGCGCTGTACCGGTCGGGGCGGCAGGCGCGCGCGCTGGACGTCTACCGGCGGCTGCGGACCCGGCTGATCGAGGACCTGGGCGTGGAGCCCTCGCCGCAACTGCAGCGGCTGCACCAGGCGATGCTGACGGTGGATCCGGCGCTGGACGTGGCGGCGGGGCCGAAGCGGGGGTCGACCTTCGATCTGTATGCCGCTTGATGCCGTTTGGCGTTGTTTGATGCCGCCGGAGCGCCGGCACGCCGGCGCACTAGCATCCGGTCCATGGACGATGATCTTGTGGTGCCCTTCCGGCTCGACGTGCCGCAGCGGGAGCTGGACGACCTGGCGGAGCGGTTGGACCGGACCCGGTGGCCCTCCGAACTGTCCGGAGTGGGCTGGGACTACGGCGTTCCCCGTGACCACCTGCGGGAGCTGGCCGGGCACTGGCGCCACGGCTACGACTGGCGGGCGGCCGAGGCGCGGCTGAACGAGTGGCCGCAATTCACCACGGTCATCGACGGGGCGCAGGTGCACTTCGCCCACGTGCGCTCGCCCGAGCCGGACGCGACCCCGCTGCTGATGACCCACGGGTGGCCGGGCTCGATCGTCGAGTTCGAGCGGGTCGTGGGGCCGCTCACCGATCCGCGGGCGCACGGCGGGGATCCGCGCGACGCCTTCCACCTGGTGCTTCCGAGCATTCCCGGCTTCGGCCTCTCCGGGCCCACGACCGAGACCGGGTGGGAGTTCAAGCGGGTCGCGTGGGCCTTCGCCGAACTGATGGAGCGGCTGGAGTACCCGGCGTACGGGGTGCAGGGCGGCGACTGGGGGGCCGCGATCTCCCGGGAGCTGGGCCGGATCCGGCCGGAGCGGGTCATCGGGGTCCACCTGAACCTGCTGCCCGGGGCGGGCGCCGTCGCCGCGCCGGGCGAGGCGGAACTCGCCGGGTTGAGCCCGGCCGAGCGGGAGCGGACGGTGGCCTCCTGGGAGCGCTACCGGGTGTGGGCGCGGGAGCGGCAGGGGTACGCGGACATCCAGGCGACCCGGCCGCAGACCCTGGCGTACGGGCTGAACGATTCGCCGGTGGGGCTCCTGGCCTGGATCGGCGAGAAGTTCGTGGAGTGGACCGATCCGCGGTGCCCGGTGGACCGGGACCAGGTGCTGACGAACGTGATGCTGTACTGGCTGACCGGCACGGCCGGGTCGGCGGCGCGCATCTACTACGAGCGGGCGCACGCGGCGTACTACGGCGGACCCCCGGAGTCGTCGGCGACGCCGACGGCCCTCGCCGACTTCCCGCGGGACAACTTCATCCCGCTGCGGCACGTCGCGGCACGGACGGACAACGTCGTGCGGTGGACCTCGTACGACCGGGGTGGGCACTTCGCCGCGATGGAGGTGCCGGAGTTGTTGGTGGGGGACGTGCGTGCGTTCTTCCGGGAGAGGGAGAGAGCGCGGGAGAGGGCGCTGGGGCGGGAGTGTCTTGGGGAGTGACTGCCGGGTGACGGTCGTCGGGTGATGGCCGCGCCGTCCGGGTAGGGATGTGCGGGAAACCGTGCCGAACGCCTGCGCGAAGAGAGAACGCCCTCATAACATAAAGGGCGTTCTCTTTTTTTCTGTGGGGCAGTCGGCCGGGGGTGGCGTGATGATCGTGATCAGCGGGGGAACCGGGTTCGTGGGCTCGGCGGTGGTGCGCAGACTGGTCGGCCAGGGGGTGCCGGTGCGCGTCCTCTCGCGGGAGCGCCGGGTGTCGGGCGGGCGGGCGGGCGCCGGCGCCGGCGGGGTGTGCGGGGACCTGGGCGATCCCGTTTCCTTGCGCGGGCTGTGCGACGGGGCCTCGGTCCTGCTCTCGCTCGCGTCGTACGTCGGCGGGGACGAGCGGCGCTGCGACGACGTCAACGTCCGCGGCACGTTGGCCCTGATGGCGGAGGCGCGCCGGGCCGGAGTACCGCGGATCGTGCACCTCTCGACCTGCGCGGTGTACGGGCCCGGGCCGCACCGCGGCGCGGGGGAGGGCGAGTTGGACCCCGCTCCGGTGTCGGCCGCCAGTCGCAGCCGGCTCGCGGGGGAGGCGCCGGTGCTCGCGGCGGGCGGCACGGTGCTGCGGGCTCCGCTGGTGACCGGGTACGGGGACCGGTGGGCCGTGCCGGCGCTGGTGGACGCCTTTCGGCGGGTGCCGGTCGGCTGGGCCGGGGGGAACGGGCTCGCCTCCTTCGTGGATGTCATGGACCTGGCACGTCTGGTTGCCGCCCTCGCCGTGACCCCGCGGGCGCTGCCGGGCGGGGTGCTGCACGCGGGGCACCCGGAGCCGGTGCGCAACGGGGCGCTGATGGGGGCCCTGGCGGAGT
The DNA here is from genome assembly GCF_044759975.1 of Streptomyces sp. NPDC098789. NCBI lineage: Bacteria > Bacillati > Actinomycetota > Actinomycetes > Kitasatosporales > Streptomycetaceae > Streptomyces > Streptomyces sp. NPDC098789. The sequence continues at coordinate 140,575 of NZ_JBIWAJ010000021.1, read as the reverse complement.
ACGGGGTGCTGCCGCACGCGCCGGGAGCGGGCGGTTCGCTGGGGTGGGACGCCTGCCTGGCGGGGCTGCGGGCGCGGCCCGGGTGGGTGAGCGAGCGCCAGTTCTCGCTGCTGGCCGGGGACATGTGGTACCGCAGCGACACGGCCTGGGAACTGGGCGGGGTCGACCCGGGGCCCGGGCCGCTACGGAGGCTGGGGGTGGCGGCCGCGTGGTACCGGGCGCGGGGCGGGGCGGCGCCGGAGGCGGAGGCGGAGGTCGGGGCCGGGGCCGGAGCTGGGGTGGATGTGGCTGGAGTGGACATGGTTGGTGCTGGTGCTGGTGCTGGTGCTGGTGCTGGTGCTGGTGCTGGTGCTGGTGCTGGTGCTGGTCCTGGTGTGGGTGTGGGTGTGGGTTGGGGAGCGGGTTCCGGGTTGTTGGCCGGTCTGGTGCCCGGGCAGCGGGGTGGGCGGCGGGCCGTGCCGGCTGGGGCGGAGGTGGGTGCCCGCCGGTGAGGCGTATCCGTGGGTGGTCCGGCCGGAGGGGGCGGTCCGGAACGTGGTCCGGCAGGTGGTCCGGGGCGTGTCCAGTACGTGGAATCCCGGGTGGGGGCGGGCGCGTGGTGTGCATGATCGCCCGATGCTCGACGAACAGAGAACCCTTCCGGTCCAGGTGGGCGACGAACGCGCCACGCTCACCAGCACGCTCCAGTTCCAGCGCGACACCCTGATGATGAAGTGCACGGGCCTGACGGCCGAACAGCTGCGCAGCAAACCGATCCCGACCACCGGGCTCACCCTGCTCGGGCTGGTCCGCCACCTGGCCGAGGTCGAGCGGGGCTGGTTCCGCAACGTCATCAACGGTGAGGACGTGCGCGGGTACTGGCCGCGCGACGCCGCCGGGCGGTGGACCGAGTGGGAGGTCGAGGACGCCGACCCGCAGGAGGCCTTCGAGAAGTGGGAGTGGACCTGCGGGCTGTCCCGGGCGATCGTCGACGGGGCCGAGTCCCTCGACGTCACCGGCCGGTACGTGGACGAGGAGCGCAAGATCGACGAGAGCTACTCCCTGCACTACGTCCTGACCCACATGATCGAGGAGTACGCCCGCCACAACGGCCACGCCGATCTGCTGCGCGAGGCGATCGACGGCGTGACGGGGGAGTGAGCGGCGGCCCCGGGGGACGTCAGACCGCGCCGCCGTTCGCGGTGGCGACGCGGCGGTCCACCGCGTCCAGGGCCGCGGCCCACGGGAAGTGGGTGGGGGCGTCCGGGCCCGCGGGGCCGGGTACGAAGCCGCCCTCCCCGTAGAGGAAGTCGACGCCCGCCCCCCGCAGGACGGCCACGCTCTGGTCGAACTGCGGGTGGGCGGCCAGGGCGGCGTTCGCGCACGGCATCGCCACGACGGGCGTGCCCTTGCCGATGGCCTCCGCGGCCGAACCGATCACGAAGCGGTCGGTGAGGCCGAGGGCCCAGGCGTTCACCGAGTTGAAGGTGGCGGGGGCGAAGAGCAGGGCGTCCGCGGCGGGCCACACGTCCGGCTCGCCGGGCAGCTTGTACTGCCATCGCACGGCGTGCCCGGTCAGTGCCGCCAGTCCGTCGAGGCTCCCGGCCACCCAGTGCGCCGCGGTGGGGGTCAGACCGAGGCACACGTCCCAGCCGCGGGCCTGCGCGTCCTCGATGACGTGGGCCACGTCGAAGACGGGCGGGGCGGCGGAGCAGAGCAGATAAAGGGTCCTCTTCATATGATCATGGGATCACATGTCTGTGCTGGTGGGTCACCCGTGTGCCGTGGATACGTCGGGTTGGGGTCTGGGGCCTTCCGTGCAGGGCCTTCCGTGCGGGGCCTTCCGTGGGTGGTCCTGGTTTTGTGGTTTTGCTTCCGTGGCCTCTGCCGGTTGTCTCCTCCAGCGGGTGTCCGGGCGGTTGCGAGCGGTGCCGCCGAGGATGGAACGCCGTGAACGCCGTGTACGCCGTACCCACGGAGGCGGGTTGACGGCCCACGGGGAGGGGGCGGCGCCATGCCGCGGAGCAGTGGGACCGGCGCACGGGTACTGATCGTCGGGGCCGGGCCGGTCGGGCTGACCGCCGCGCACGAACTGGCCCGCCGGGGTCTGCGGGTCCGGGTGGTCGACGCGGCCGCCGGGCCGGGGCGTCCGGGCGGTGTCGGTGGCGTCGGTGGTGGGCGTGGGCGTGGGGGTGGGGGGCGCGGGGCCGTCACCTTGCATCCGCGGACGCTGGAGGTGCTCGACCAGATGGGCGTGGTGGGGCCGGTGCTGGAACAGGGTCGCCGCAACCGGGCGTTCACGATGACCGCGGGTGGTGGACGGCCGGTCCGGTTGGATGCCGACTACGGCTCGACGCCCACCCGGTACCCCTTCACCGTCGTCGTCGAGCAGGCCCGTACCGAGGCCGTCCTGCGCAAGGCCGCCGCCCGCCTCGGGATCCAGGTGGAATGGGGCGTGCGGCTGACGTCCTTCGAGCAGGACGAGGACGGTGTACGGGCGTACCTGGAGCACTCCGGCGGGCGGCGGGAGGCCTGCGCCGTGCCGTGGCTGGTCGGGTGCGACGGGGCCGACAGCACGGTCCGGGGGCGGCTGCGGCTGCCGGGGGTGGAGGGGGCCGATGAGGTCTGGGAGTTGGCGGATGCGGTGGTGGAGGTGGGTGGGGGTGGCGGGGTTGGCCCGTCTGGTCCGTCTGGTCCGTCTGGTGGGGTGAGTGGGTTGGCTGGTGGGTTCGTCGGGTTGGCGCAGGACACCGTGCACTGGGTGCACGTCGGTGGTCAGGCGCTGTTGCTGATCCCCCACCGGCGCGTCGGGCACTGGCGGTTGCTGGACTCGTCGCCCGCCGACGTGGTCGGGGACGGGCGTCCGGTGGAACTGCGGCTCTCCGCGAAACTGTCGGCCGGGTTGGGGCGCGAGGTGCGGGTGGGTGTGCCGCTCTGGAGCGCCGTGCACACCTTCCGGGGAGCGGTGGCCACGAGGATGGGCGAGGGGCGGTGCTTCGTCGCCGGGGACGCGGCGCATGTCTTCGGTCCCGCGTCCGGGCACGGCCTGAACACCGGTGTGCAGGACGCGTACAACCTGGCCTGGAAGCTGGCCATGGTCGACCAGGGCTGGACGGGGCCGGAGCTGCTGCGGACGTACGAGGAGGAGCGGGTGCCGGTCGCGCGGTCGCTGCTCGGGGCAGCGCAGCGGACGGGGGTGCTGGCGCAGGTCACGAACGCGATGGCGGGGGCGGCGCTGCCGGCCGTCATGGGCGTCGTGCGGGGGACCGGGCTGCTGCACCGGGTCATCCAGCGGAAGGTGCTCGGCGACATGTCGGGGCTCGGGCTGGCGTACGGGGGGCGGCCCGGGGGGTTGGCGGGGGGTCCGCGGGTCGTCGCGGAGGAGCTGCGGGGAGAACTGCGGGACGTGCGGTGGTCGTTGCTGTACGTGCCGGAGGGTACGGGCGAGGCGGTGGAGGTGGCGCGGGCGGCTGCGGCGCGGCATGCGGGGTGGTTGTCGGTGCGGACGGTCGTGGGGGGCGGGGCGGGGTGGTCGCGGGGGGCGGGTGGGGCTGGGTCTGGGTCCGGGGCGGGGCCGAGGCCGTTGGTGGATCCGCGTGGGCGGGTTCGGGAGGCGCTGGGGCTCTCTGCCGGGGGGTGGGTCCTGGTGCGGCCGGACGGTTATGCGGCGGGGGGTGGGGGTGAGCTGACGGAGGGGGCGTTGGGGGCGGCGATGGCTCCCTTGGGGGTGGGGGGTGCGGGCTTGCCGGTGGCTCTGGCCGGGGTGGGTGTGCGGGTGGCAATGGGGGGTGGGGTAGGGGGTCGGGGGCGGGTCCAGGGGGGCTCGGGGCGGGCTTGAGGGGGTGGCGGGGGTGGTGTGCCTTTCGCTTCCGCGGGGGTGGGTGGGGTGGGGTGGGGTGGGGGTGGCCGGGTTGCCTGTGCCTCCGGCGGGGCGGGGATGGCGGGCCGGGGATGGCGGGGCCGGGGTCTGCGCGGGGGGTGGGTGGCTGGTGTTGCCTCCGGCGGGGGGGGGCCCGCCCCCCGGGCGGGGGGGGGGGGGGGGGGGGGGGGGGGGGGGGGGGGGGGGGGGGGGGGGGGGGCCCCGGCGGGGGGGGGGGGGGGGGGGGCCACGGGGCGCGGGGCCGCGGGGGGGGCGGGGGCCGCGGGGGGGGGGGCGCGGGCGGGGCGGGGGGGCGGGGGGGGGGGGGGGGTGGCGGGGCCGGGTTGCCTGTGCGGTGCTGGGGTGGCTGGTGTTGCCTCCGGCGGCGCCTCAAACGCCGGCGGGGCTGAGATGGCGGGGCCAGGTTGCCTGCGCGGGGCTGAGATGGCGGGGCATGGTTGCGTGCGCGGGGCGGGGGCCGGGCTGCCTGAGCGAGGCTTGGGTTGCAGGGTCGGGGTGCCTGTGCGGGGGTGAGGTGGCGGGGCCGGGTTGCCCCCGCGGGGCTGAGGTGGCGGGCCGGGGTGGCTGGTGTTGCCTCCGGCGGGGGGGGGGGGGGCCCGGGGGGGGGGGGGGGGGGGGGGGGGGCCGGGCGGGGTGGCTGGTGTTGCCTCCGGCGGCGCCTCAAACGCCGGCGGGGCTGAGATGGTGGGGCGAGGTTGCTTGCGCGGGGTGGGGTGGCGGGGCCGGGTGCCCCTGCGGGGCTGGGACGGCGGGGCCAGGTCGCCTGCGCGTGGTTGAGGTGGTGGGGCCTTCGCTTGCGTGGGGCTGGGGTGGCGGGGTTCTGGTGCCTGGGTGGGGTGGCTGGGTTCGTGGGTCAGTGTTTGGGCCAGCCGATGTCTTCGTCCGATTGGGCTTCTTGGGGTGGGTCGATGGTGTCGTCTCCGATGTGCGGGAAAGCGGCAGCCGGGACTGCCGCGCGTGGTGCGCACACCGATGGCCTCATCGTCGACCCCCAGGCGTCGGAAAAGAGCAGGTCCCGGCCGGGTGCGGGGCCGGGTTCTGGAGAGTCTGCCTCGATTTGGTGGAGGAACGCTCGAGGAGTGGATGAGGGTGGGATGAGGGGGAGCGGCGGATCGTGGCAAAGGTTTGCCCGGGTGTTGCCAGGCGGCCTACGCTCGGTGCGGTTCTCCCGGCGACTCTCCTGCCCCGCTCACCCCAGGGATGCTCATGCTGCGACAGCCCGCGTTCGGACACCGCCTGAAGAAGTTAAGGATGGCCCGGGGCCTGTCCCAGACCGCGCTCGCGGGGGAGGGCATGTCGACCGGTTACCTCTCCCGGCTGGAGTCCGGTGCCCGCCAGCCCACCGAACGGGCCGTCACCTACCTCGCGGGCCGACTCGGTCTGGAACCCTCCGACTTCGAGGAGCCCGCGACCGGATCGCTGGCCCACGCGCTCACCCTCGCCGCGTCCACCGGCTCCAGCGACGCCATCGAGGAGCTGCGCCAGGCCCTCGCCGCCGAGGCCCACGAGAGTCCCGTACTGCGCTGGCAGGCCCTGTGGCTGCTCGCGCAGGCCGACCGGTTGCAGGGCGAGCACGCGGCCGAACGCGAACGGCTCGGGCAGCTCGTCGCGCTCGGCGACGAGGTCGGTGTCACCGAGCTGCGCGTGCGCGGACTGACCCGGCTCGCCCGCTGCTTGCGTTCCCTCGGTGACATCACCCCGGCCCTCGACGCGGCCGTCGAGGCGCACCGGCTCGCGCTCGGCGAGGACCTGGGCGTGGAGGACCGGGCCACCGCCCTGCTCGCGCTGATCTCCGTACAGGCCGAGGCGGGCCGCATCGGCGAGGCCCGGGCGCACGCCGACGAGCTGACCGCGCTGGTCGAGGGACGTTCGGACGCGCTGTGGGCGGAAGCCATGTGGACGGCCGCCGCCGTCCGGATGAGGCAGGGCGACTACCCCGGCGCGCAGGCCTGCCTGGAGCAGGCGCTCGAACGCTTCAGCAGCCAGGAGGACCTGGTGCTCTGGCTCAGGCTGCGCCTGGCCGCCGCCCGGCTCCACCTGCAACGCCTGCCCGCCGACCCCGAACAGGCCCAGCGCCGGGCCGCCGAGGCGGAGGCCGCCCTCGCCTTCGTCGGCACGCCCGCGCTGCGCCAGGACCTCACCGCGCTCAAGGCCGATCTGGCCTTCGCCACCGCCCGCTACGACGACGCGCGCGCCCTCCTCGGCGAACTGGCCGGGGACGCGCCGAGGATGACGTACCGCGACCAGGTCCGACTGGAGATGCTCCGCCACCAGCTGCTGATCCTCGGCGGCGACCCGGCCGGCATCCAGGGCCTGCGCGCCCTGGCCCAACAGGCCCAGGAGGACGCCAACATCGACCTGGCCGCCGAGATCTGGCGCATGCTGGCCGACGCCCTGGCCGAGAGCAGCCGGTCCGCTTCCGCCTGACGAACGGCTTGAGGGAGGTTCGAGTCGGGACGTGCACCCTGGAGGGCACCCGTAGAGGTGAAAGGGGCGTTCATGTCGTCGCAGCGTGTGCACGCGAGCGAGCAGACGGCGTGGGTGGCCGCCCCGGCCGGCGTGGTCTACGGACTGCTGGCCGATGCCGTGCGCTGGCCCCTCCTGCTGCCCTCCCCCGTCCACGTCGAGCGGATGGACTTCGACGGCGAACACGAGCGGCTGCGGCTGTGGGACGTGGCCGGGGACCGGGTCCGCTCCTTCCACGTCCGACGGGTGCTGCGCCCCCACGCCCGCGCGGTCGATTTCGAGCAGGAGGACACCGCCCGGCTGGGCGCGCCCGTGTCCGGTACCTGGAGCGTCGAACCGGACGGCGACGCCGGCTCGCTGGTGACCCTGAGCCAGCGCCGGACCCTGATCGGTCTGCCCGCCGCGGAGAGCGAGCGCAGCCAACGGGAGTGGCGGGCGGAACTGGACGCGCAGCTCGCCCACCTCAAGGAGACCGCCGAGCGCTGGCAGCGGATGGACGGGCTGTTGTTCTCCTTCGAGGACAGCGTGCACGTCCAGGGCTCCGCCGAGCTGGTCTACGACTTCCTCTACCGGATCGGGGACTGGAGCGAATCCGTCCCGCACGTGGAGTGGTCCAGCGTCATCGAGGACGTGCCGGGCGTACAGGTGGCGGTCGTGGACACCTGCGCCGCGCCGGGCGGGCGGACGGTGTCCACGCGGGCGGTGCGGCTGTGCTTCCCCTCGGCCGGGCGGATCGTCTACAAGGAACTGGTCACCCCCGAACCGATCGCCGCGCACAGCGGCGAATGGTCCCTGGTGCCCGACGAGGACGGGGTCCGCGTGGTCTGCGCGCAGCAGGTGATGCTGAGCGAGGAGGCCGTCGGGCGGGTGCTGGGCGAGGGGACGAGCCTCGCCGAGGCCCGCAGGTACGTGCGCGGCTGGCTGGGGCGGGCGAGCGAAGAGGTGCTCGGACTGGCCAAGTGGCACGCGCAGAGCGCCGTGCGCAGGCTGCGATGACGGATCGCACGCGATGAGCGGCCCTCGGGACCTTCGCCTTTCCGACCACCCTTCGGTGGGCACGACCTCGTCTACGACAAGGAGCAGTTCGATGGCGCTCATCCGGTCCGGTCCCGTGCAGGAGCGTGCGGTCGTCCTCCCGGACGTCGAGCCGGCCGAGCAGGTCGGGCCGGTCGTCGAACGGTCTCTGCGGACGCGGCACTTCGCGCTCGCGCACCCCTACGCCGCGCTCGCGCCCACCGTGGACGTCGCGCTGCGGGCGGTACGGCTGGAGGCGCTGCTCTCCGACCCCTACGACGAGGCCAACCCCTACGGCTTCCACGCGCTGCGCGAGGGCACCGGAGGCCGGGTCGGCGGGGTGCAGCGCACCGCCGTCGAGGCCGCCGTACGGGCCGAGTTCGTGCCGGTCGCGCGGGGCGGGCGCTTCACCGCCGCCGACGACCTCGTGCGCGTGCTGCGCCCGCTGCTGCGCCGGGACCTGGCGCTCGGCTACGCCCACGGCGCCCGCGCCCTGATCGCCGCGACGCAGCGGGAGGAGCCGGTGCCCGAGCGGGCGGGGGAGTTCGCCGCGCTGCTCGGCCCGGCGGCGCTGACCGCCACCACGGGTACGGTGCTGCGCGCGGCGGTACGGATGGTCGCCGAGCGGGGTCGGACCGAACCGGAGGTCCGGCAGTGGCGGGGCCCGCTGGCCGCCGCCTTCGCCGACCTACTGGCCTGCGAGGCCCTGGTGGCGGTGGGCCTGCGGGCCAGTGCGCTGCCGCAGGGGGGCGGGCGGGCCGTGCGCGCGGCCGTCGGCTACGCGACCGTGCTGGTGGTCGGCGGGGTGCTGGACGAGCTGGACCTCGTACTCGGTGAGTGCGGGCGGCCGGCCGACTCCCCGGAGCGGCGGATGGTGGCCAAACTGGCGGCGGACGCGTCCCGGTCCGGGGCCGGACCGGCGGACACGTCCGCCTACCAGACGGACCTGGTGCGCGAACTGCCCGCACTGGCCTGCGCCTTCGAACGGCGGTCGGACACCACCGGCGCCGTGCTGTTCCGGCTGGGCGAGGCCATGCCGGCCCGGAGCGTGCCCCCGGCGCCGGAGGGCGACGACACCCTCGTCGGCGTGCTGACCGGGGCCGCGGCCCGGCTCTCCACCGCCGTCGCGGGAGGCGAGGCGGTCACCGCGGCGCTCGCGCGGGTGGCGGGCCGGCTGGTGAGCGAGCAGCGCACGCTGCACGGGCCGGGCCTGGCCGCCGCGCACGCGGGCCGCGCCGATCCGGCGGTACGGGCGCTGGCCGACCGGCAGGCCATGCTGCTGCTGGCGGCCGCCGTGCTGGGAGTGCAGGGGGCCGCCGCGGGGCGGGGCCTGTTCCTGGGCGGCGAACACTGGCCGTTGCTCGCGGCCACGCGGATCGCGGCCCGGCTCGGCATCGGTCCCGGCGGCCCGGGCGGGCCCGCGGACATCGAGGCGCAGCAGCGGGTGTGGGCGGAGTTGGACGGGCGCGATCGGCTCGGCGTCGACTGCGACCTCTACGCGACCCGGGTGCTGTGGTGAACGCGGCAGGGGCGGGGGCAGGAGCGGTGGAGGCGGAGTACGGGCCGGGGTCCGCGCCGCTGGCGGTCGCCGGGCCCGACGGGCCGTGGGACGAGCTCGGCGACCGGCTCGACGACGAGGGCCGGGCGGTCGTCTGCACCACCTGGGGCCAGTGGCTGACGGCCGCGCTGCTGGATCCGGCGCTGCGGCCGCTGCTCGGGCACGACTGGCCGCGCTACCGGCAGGGGCCGACCGCGGCGGGGCGGATGCGCTTCGCGGTGTCCCGGCTGGTCATGAAGTACACCGCCGCGAGTGCCCTGAACGTGCCCGTGGACACCCTCGACCTCGGGTACCGGCCCGGCGGTCGGCCCGTGCTGCGCGGGCTCGGTGGCGAGCTGGAGGTGAGCCTGGCGCACACCGACGAGCTGATCGTGGTCGGGGTGAGCCGGACCGGGCCGATCGGGGTGGACGCGGAACCCGCGGCGCGGGACATCTCCTTCGAGCTGCTGCGCGAGCACGTGTGCACCCCGGCGGAGGACGCGGAGCTGGCCCTGCTGCCCGAAGAGGAGCGCAGGGCCCGGATGCTGCGGCTGTGGACGCTGAAGGAGGCGTACACGAAGGCGCTCGGGCACGGGATGCGGCGGAGCTTCGCCGGCTTCGGCTTCGTGATCGAGCCGATCGGGCCGGGGGCGGGCGGGGTCCCGGGGGCACTCGGGGTGGGCGGCGGTGCGGCGCGGGCCGTCTTGGCCGAGGTGCCGGGGGACTCCGGGGGCGGGGACCCGCAGGAGCGGTGGACCTTCGCCACGCATCTGGTCCAGGGCCGCTATCTGGTCAGCGAGGCGCACCGGCGGGTGCGGGCGGGCGCGGTGCCCGTGGCGGCGCCGGCGGACTCCGGTTCGCGGCGCGCTGCAGGGCCACTTGAGGAAAGGGTCCCCGAACCGACGGGCCTACTACGCTTTTTGGACCGGTAACCTCCGGCCGGGCCAAGGGAAGGCGTACGCCGTGAAGGCAAGGGGACTCGCCGCAGCGCAGCCCACGCACAGTCCGAGCCCGATGCCGATGCTGATGCCGATGCCGATGTTGAATCCGATGTTGGTGTCCGTGCCTACTGCCGTGCCCGTGCCGTGTCGCGTCCGGGTCGGGGGCCGTCGTGCCGGTCGGGTCGGATAGGCCGGGCTTCCTCCAGCTCCCGGTGGCGGCCGGGGGAAGGCCGGGACGGGGATGACCGGCGCATCGGGCCCGAGGAGCCCGGGGCCGGTCCTCGCCGTGGTGTGCGAGGCGGGGCGCCGTACGCCCGGTCGCACGCTGGTCTTCGGCGTGCGCGGACTGCGCGACGACGCCGACGCCGAACTCTTCGCCGCGCGGATCGCGGGGCGCCACCGGGAGTTCCAGGTCACGCTGGAGTGCCACGGGCCGGGGCGGCACACGCTGCGACTGGTCCCCGGGGCGGGTGCGGCCGGGGACGCCGGGGGCGGGCCGGGCGCCGAGCTGCTCGCCGATCTGCTCGGCCCGCGTGCGGGGGCCGGCGAACCGGTCACGCTGGTCGGCCACCAGCGGGACCTGCTGCGGGAGGCGGTCACCCGGCACGGCGGCCCCGACCGGCACATCGAGCAGCTCCACTGGAACTGGTCGGGGCCCCTCGACCCGGCGCGCTTCGCCGCGGCCTGGCAGTCGGTGGCCGACCGGGAGGTGGTGCTGCGGGCCGCCTTCGACTGGACGGTGGTGGCCCGGATCGTGCTGCACCCGCGCGCCGACGTCGACGTGGTCCACCGCGCGTACGGGGAGATCGGCTGGCCCGAACTGCTCGCGGCCGACCGGCTGCACGCCTTCGCCCTGGACCGGCCGCCGCTGCTGCGGCTGACCCTGCTGCACGGGCGGCCCGCGGAGCCCGTACGGGTCCTGCTGACCTACCACCGGGCGCTGCTCGACGAGCGCGGGGTGCACCTCCTGCTGCGCGAGTTCTACCGGGCCTACCTGGCCGGCGGGGTGCTGCCCGGCGGGGAGCGGCGCCCGGACCTGCGCGACCACGCCGACTGGCTGGCCCGGCAGCACAGCGAGGGCGCGCGCGAGCTGTGGACGCGGACCGGTCCTCCGCTCCATGCCGCGACCGCGGTGGGTCGGCGGGGCGCCGACACCCGGCAGAGCGGCTCGGGACGGCAGCGCAGGCGGCTGGTCGAGCCGTACAGCTCCGGGCTGCGTTCCTGGGCCGCGGCCCGCGGGGCCGGGGAGAGCAGCGCCCTGCACGTGGTGTGGGCGCTGCTGTTGTACCGGGCGGCGGGCGCGGCCGGGCCGCTGCGGGTGAGCTTCGGCGTGCAGCTCGGGCCCCGGGACATCGCGCTGCCGGGGGCCGCGGGGATTCCGGGGGTGCTCGGGCATCCGCTGCCGATGACGGTGCGGGTGGACCCGGCGGCCCCGCTGGCCGAGCTGCTCCAGCAGGTGCGGGACGCGCTGCTCGACCTGGCGGCGTACCCGTGGGTGTCCGGGGACCGGATCCGGGCGTGGATCGGGCGCGGTGACGGCGAACGGCTGACCGACACCGTCGTGTCCTTCGACCACCGGCCCGAACTCCCGCCGGGCGTACGGGCCGAGCTGGAGGCGGCGGGGATCGAGGTGGACGAGCCGCGGACCGTGGCCGGTGGCACCAGCCTGCCGATCACGCTGAACGCGCGGCACGAGCGCGGCGGGGCGCTCGCCCTCAGTGCGGTGTACGACCGGGCGAGCGTGGCCGACGAGGACGCGTCGGCGGCGCTCGGGCAGTGCCTGGGGCTGTTGCGGGCGCTGGCGCAGATGCCGGACGCGGGGACGACGGTGGGCCAGGCGTTGGCCCTGCTGGCGCACGTCGAGGTGCCGTCCGTGGCACCGCATCCGCCGCTGCCGCGGCGGGTGACCGTACGCACGCTGCGGGTGGGCGGGGCCGGGGCGGACGTGATCTGCCTGGTGGCCGTGCCGGGGGTTGTGGCGGGGGCGTACGAGCTGTTCGCGCGGCGGCATCGGGGGGCGGAGACGGTGGTCGTGTTGTGGGCGCCGGGTGTGGGGGGTTCGGGGGGGTTGGGGGGCGTGGGTGTGGGTGTGGGTGTCGGTGTGGGTGTGGTGCCGTCCGTGTTGGACGGGGTGCTGGTTCCTGGGCGGCGGTTGTTCCTGTGCGGGTGTGGGCCGGGGGCGGGGGTGGCGCAGGCGTTGGCGGGGGCGTTGGTGGCGGGGCCGGTGGTTCCTTCGGTGACGGTGGTGATGACGGGGGTTGCGGGGGCGGAGGCTACGGCCGATGCGTTGGCGCGGGCGTTGGAGGGGGTTTCGGTGCCGGTGCGGTAGGGCTTCGCCGGTGGGGTGGGGGTTGTGGGGCGGGTGGGTGCCGCTTGTGGGTGGTCCCTCCGGGGGGGGCGCCCCCCCCGGCGGGGGGGGGGGCGGGGTGGCGGGGGCGGGGGGGGCGGGGTGGGGGGGGGGGGGGGGGGGGGGGGGGGGGGGGGGGGTGCCGCTTGTGGGTGGTCCCTCCGGGGGCGCCTCAAACGCCGGCGGGGCTGGAATTGGCCGGCTGGGGTGGCGCCTTGGGCGGTGGTGCGGGTTGCGGGTCGGGGGTGGGTGCCGCGGGCGGTTGGTCCCTCCGGGGGTGCCTCAGACGCCGGCGGGGCTGGGGTGGGGGGTCAGGGGGTGGATTCGGCTGTGGAGAGGGCTTGGAGGCGGGTGCGGATGTGGTGGCGGGCGGGGGTGCCGGTGGGGGTGCGGGGGATGGTGTCCAGGGCTTCCAGGCGGCGGATGCGTTCGCCCGCCGAGAGCCGGGCGTTGGCCGCTTCGGCTATCGAGTCCAGGGTGTCGAGCAGGCCGCGGGCGGGGACGTCGGGGCGCAGGACCACGCCCGCCCAGACCAGGGCGCCGCGCGCCGGGTCGGGCCAGTCGGCGACGACGCACTCGGCGACCCGCGGGTCCTCGCCGATGACCCGTTCGATCAGGGACGGCGCGATGAGGACGTCGTCGCAGGTGAAGACGGAGCCGAGGCGGTCGACGACGTACAGGCCGCCGTCCTCGTCGAGGTAGCCCACGTCACCCGTGGACAGCCAACCGTCCGCCCCGCAGCCCGCGGTCAGTTGGGGGCCGCGGATCTCGACCTCGCCCGTCGACCACACCGCCACCGGCTGCCGCCCGGCGGGCGCGACCACCCGGCACTCGGTGCCCGGAAGCGGGACGCCGACCGCGCCCAGGTCCGGCCGGGAGCCGGGCACCTGGTGGTGCGAGAGGGTGCAGACCTCGCTCAGGCCGTACCCCTGGAGGACGGGCGCGCCCAGGACGTCGCGCAGTCGCCGCGCGGTCGCCGGCTCCAGCGGGGTGCCGCCGCAGAGCACCGCGCGCAGCTCCGGGCCGGGCAGGTCCGGGTGCCCGGGCGCGAAGCGGCGGTCGGCGGCCAGCCGGGCGAGCCGGCTCGCCAGCCCGTAGTAGTGGCCCGCGCCCACCCGCGCGGCCAGCGCGATCCCGGCCCAGGGCGCCGGGTCCGCGCAGAGCACCTGCCAGGCACCCGCGTGCACGGCGGCGTTGAGGTGGGCGGGGTGGTAGAAGGGCAGGTGGTTCACGGTGACCGAGGTCGCGTCCAGGCCCTGGGCGATGGCGGTCTGCGCGGCGCCCGCGATGAGGTTGCGGTGGCTGAAGCGGACCGCCCGCAGCCCGGTCGCCGTGTGGGCGTGCGGGGTGAAGTGGAGGCAGGCCACGCCGTCCACGTCGGCCGGGGGGCCCGTCCGTAGCGGTGTGTCCGGTGCTCCGGCCAGCGCGCTGGACAGCGCCAGCGCGGACCCGGGGGTCACCTCGCCGACGGCGTCCGTCACCACGATCGTGCGCAGGTGCGGCAGCTGGTCCTCCAGCTTCACCAACACCTCGGCCAGGGCCGTGGGCACGAAGGCGATCTCGGCCGCGGCTGTGGTGAGGATCTCGTGCAGGGCGGCCGGACCGGTCAACGGGTCGACGAGGGCGAGCAGGTGGCCGCTGCGGATCGTGCCGTAGTAGACGGCGGGGAACACCGCGTCCAGGCTCGCGGCCGCCGCGACCACGGCGCCGGGGCGGGAGGCGAGGCGGCGCACGGCGTGCGCGATCCGGTCGGCCTCCCGGTCGAGCGCGGCGAAGGTGAGCGTCGTACGGGCGGTGGTGACGGCGGGTGCGTCGCCCCCGCGGGCCGCGGCCCGCCGGAGCAGGTCGTCGAGCGGGTTCTCCAGGTACCTCAGGATGGGCACGTGCGACCTCCTGGCTCCGAGCGGCCGGTGATGACCCATCACTGTCCGCGCCCCGGCTGGACCGGGGCTGGAGAGGCCTTCGAGGAGCGGGGGAGGTCGTACACGGGGAGGGGGGCGCCCCGGGAGGTACGGGTACCGGCCCGGGGCGGGCCCTCAGGCGGCGAAGAGGTCGAAGGTCGAGGTGTGGCGGGGGCCCGCGAAGACGTCGAGCTGCGGGTCCACCGACAACATCGCCTGGTGCAGCCGCTGGAGCTGCGGGGAGGGTTCCACGCCCAGGTCCTCGATGAGTCGCATGCGCAGCTTGCGGTACACCTCCAGTGCCGAGGCCTGCCGGCCCGAGCGGTAGAGCGCGACCATCACCTGGGAGTGCAGTCCCTCGTGCTGGGGGTGGCGCGCGGTCAGTTCGGTCAGTTCGGCGATGAGCTCGGCGTGCCGGCCGAGGCGCAGGTCCGCGTCGATCCGCCGTTCCACGGTGACGAGCCGGCTCTCCTCCAGGCGCATCACCTCGATGTCGAGGATCGGGCCGACGCGGACGTCGACCAGGGCCGGTCCGCGCCACAGGTCCAGCGCGGCCTTGAAGCGGGCCGCCGAGACCTGGCTGTCGCCCGTCTCGAAGGCCGCCTGGCCCTCGCGGACCAGGCGTTCGTAGTCGTGTACGTCGACGCTCTCTTCCGGGATCTGCAACAGGTAGCCGCCGTGCCGGGTGGCCAGTACCTCCTTGGCCCCGCCGGGGGCGTCGGGCCCCATCGCGGTGCCTAGGCGTCTGCGCAGCTGGAGGATGTACGTCTGGAGGGTGGTCAGCGCGCTCTGCGGCGGCTGCGTCCCCCAGATCTCCTCCATGAGGGTGGGGACCGGCATGACGCGCCCCGGATAGAGCGCGAGCAGCGACAGAACCTGCCGTGGTTTACCCGCGGTCGGAACGATGGATCCCCCGTTGACCTCGGCACTCAACGGACCCAGAACCTGAATCCTCACGGTCTCCTCCGTACTCGTCGAGTTCCTTGTCTTTTCCGTCCGGTGGGCAGAAAACTGCCCCCGCTCCAGGCACGCTAGCGGGGGCAGTAGGTTTTTCCCTATTTCCTGTAGTGGTCCTCAAGCGCCCTTCCATGACGATCAATCAGAACGGTATGAATTCGGCCTTTTTGCAGGTCAGGGCGGGCTGGATGTGGCCGTGGATGGGTGTCCGAAGGAAAGTGGATCTCGATAGATCTCGATATAGATCAACTTTCCGGAGGGTGATCCGGAGAGTGCGAGGATCCGCGATTGTTTTTAAATTATCGGTAAAGGATTCGAAGGGTGTCAGGCCGGAACGGATGCTTGGATTCCGCCGACCGGCTTCGGCAACGGAAAACTCTTCGGGTCGGATCGGCTCCACGGGAAGCCCTGGTTGAGCTGGACCACCGCGTCCTGGCCGGGGTCGGCGGGCACCGCGACGGCGACCAGGACGCCGGGGACCGGCTCCAGCTCGATGAACCACCACGGGCGGGCCGTGTCGTCCTCGGGCGGTTCGAAGGCGTGCACGCCGCGCTCGGCGTCCATCGTGAAGACGAAGCTGTCGAAGGGCAGTCCGAGACCCAGGCCGCGGGCCTTGGAGTAGGCCTCCTTGAGGGTCCACACGCGCAGCGCCCGCCGGTCGCGCTCGCGTCCCGGGGGCAGTTCGTCCACCCAGTCCCGCTCCGTGGGCGCGAAGGTGCGCACGATGGTGGTGATGGCCTGGGCGTCGCGGTTGTCCATCCGCTCGACGTCCACGCCGATGCGTTGGTGGCGCACGATGCCGAGCAGGTTGTAGCCGCCCGCGTGGGAGAGGTTGAAGTCCAACTGGGCGCCGCCGCGCGGCAGGGCGTCGGGGGAGGGCCGCAGGAAGGGCCGGCCGCGGGCGGAGCGCCAGATGACCAGCTCGGCCTCGGACAGGCCCGCCTCCAGGGACAGGGCGCGGCGCACCAGGGTGTGGGCGATGAGGTACTGGCTGCGGTCCCGCTCGAAGAGGAACTTCCCCGCGGTCCTGTGCTCGTGGGCGTCCAGCCAGTGCCCTGCCAGCAGGGTGGCGAGCTCGGGGCTGACCTCGTCGTTGGGGCACAGCCACAGGGTCACCGCCTCGGCGACGGGCCGCTGGGCGGCTGCCGCCTCGACCAGCTGCTGCCGGTTCGTGCCGCCGCTCACCCGAGGTCTCCCCGCTCGGCGCGGCCGTCGTCAGGCGGCGCGGGGAACCAGAAGGAGCGGGGTCGGGCCGCGGTCGTCGGCAGGTCGAGGACCGGTCGCGTGCCGGGTGCCCGGTCCGCGGTCAGGACGTCGACCCCGGCCAGCCACAGCCGGGTCAGCTGTTCGAGCCGGCCGCCGCGCCAGAGGGCGTCGACGTAGGCGCGGGTCTCGTCGAGGTCCCCGAGCAGCAACGGATCGCGGGCGCCGGCGGCGCGCAGATCGGCGCTGCGTACGGGGGGTGCGTACGGGTGGTCGGGGTCGGTGGCGGTCGCTCCCGGCGCCCGGGGCGGTGCGGCGAAGGCGGCCAGGGCGCCCGCGAGCGCCGGCACGTCGCTGGCGACGACGGCGAGCCGGCAGTCCATCGGGGCGCGGCCGGAGCGCAGTTCGCCCGCCACCGAGTCCAGGTCGCAGACCGCCCCGCGGGCCGCTCCGGTGGGGTCGGTCAGCCAGCGGGCGAGCTGCCCGGCGGTGGCGCCCAGGTGCTCGGGGGTCGGCGCCGACAGCAGCACCAGCCGCGGACCGCCGACGGGCTCCGGGTACGGGTCCGGTCGCGGGTCGGGGGCGGGGGCCTCTTCCAGGACGAGCACGGCCTGCGGGGCGCCGTCCTCGTGTACGCCGACCAGGGCGCGGCGGGGCGGTCCGGCGGGCCAGGGGGCGGGCTGGGCGCGGCCGGTGTCGGCCGGTAGCGGGGTCGGGGCCGGGAGCAGGGTGGCGTGGCGCAGTTGCAGGACGGCCCGGGCCAGCGCGGCCGCGCCGGTCGCGGCCCCGGCCCGGCCGACGCAGGGCGCCGCGCTGCGGGAGTCCTCGGTCACGGTGACGGTGGCCGCCGGGACCCGGGCGGTGGCCAGGGCCCGCTGGACGAGGCGCTCACGCAGCGGTGCGTGGGGTCCGCGCCCCGGGTGGCCGACCGCGCTGGAGAGGATCACGGCATGTACCCGGTCACCGTCCGCGCGGGCCGCGGACAGCGGCTTGAGGAGGACGGCCGCGACCCCCTCCCCGTCCCCGGGACGCAGCCGGCCGGGGTGCAGGTGCAGTTCGGCGGCGCCGACGAGGGCGGCCGCGCACTCGCCCGCGCGCAGGGCGGCGAGGGCGTGGTGCAGGGCGGTCAGGAAGGAGGAGGCTCCGGTGTCCACGCTCTGGCTGGGCCCGCGCAGGTCCAGCAGCCGCGAGAGCCGCCCGGCGGGGTCGCCGTGCGGGGTCCCGGCGGGGTCCAGCAGGGCGTAGTCGTGGGAGGCGACGGCGGTGTAGACGCCGACTCCGCGGGAGGCGGTGGCGCCGTCGGGGGAGCCGAGGGCGTCCAGCCGGGCCCCGTGGCAACCGGCGCCCTCCAGCACCTGCCGGGCGCTCTCCAGCAACAGCCGCTCCTGCGGGTCGAGCCGGGCCGCGGCGGCGGGGTCGATGCCGAAGAGGTCGGGGTCGAAGGCGTCGACGCCGTCGAGGAAGTGGCCCTCGGCGTCGGGGGCGGGGCGGTGGGGTGCGGGTGCGCTGGACGCGGGTGCGGTGGTCGTGGGTGCGGTGGCCGTGATGCGGCCCGTTGCGGCCAGGGTGGTGCTTCCGGCGGGTGGGGTCGGGCGGGGTGCGGGGCGGCCGGGGGCCGTGGCCGTGTCCGTGGCGGAGGCGGCGGGGGCGTCGGCCCGGGGGGTGGCGTCCGGTGTGGTGCCGGGGGCCAGGGCGAGCTGCCAGAACGCGGTCAGGTCGTCGGCCCCGGGGAAGCGGCCCTGGAAGGCGATGACCGCGCACGGCTCGGGGGTCCGCGGGGCGCTCGGCGGGGCGGGGGCCGCGTGGCCGTCCGCGTGGCGGTCCGCGCGGCGGGGCCTCGTGGCGAGGGCCGCGGTCGGGCTGCCCGTGAGCAGGGCCACCGCGCGCCGGCGCTCCAGGGTGCCGCTCTTGAACCGCGTCAGGATTTCCCGGTCTTCCATCTCCTGGCGTGCCTTTCGTCTCCGGCCGGGTGGTTCCCGGGGGGTGGGGGCCGGTGCGGTGGGATTCTGCGGGTGTGTTGGCCCTCCGGGGGCGCCTCAATCGCCGGCGGGGCTGGAATCGGGGTGATCCCCGGTCAATCGCCGGCGGCTGGATCGGGGTGATCCCTGGTCAATCGGCGGCGGGGCTGGATCGGGGTGGTTCCCGGTCAATCGGCGGCGGGGCTGGATTCGGCTGGGGTCAGGGGGCGCGGCGCCGCTGGACAGCCGCTAGCGCGCGGCGAGGAGGGCGGCGGCTTCGTCGATGCTGAGGACGTCGTCACGTACCGCGTCCAGGAGTGCTTCGAGGTCGAGTCCCGGGCCCTGGGCGGTGGGGGGCGTCGGAGCGGTGGGAGCCGGGGACGCCGTCGGGGTGCCGGTCACGCGGGCGGTGACGTACGCCGCCATCGCCGCGAGGTGGGGGTGCTCGTAGAGCAGGGCGGTCTGTTCCGTC
This sequence comes from Streptomyces sp. NPDC098789, assembly GCF_044759975.1. Taxonomy (NCBI): domain Bacteria; kingdom Bacillati; phylum Actinomycetota; class Actinomycetes; order Kitasatosporales; family Streptomycetaceae; genus Streptomyces; species Streptomyces sp. NPDC098789. The sequence goes on along the minus strand of NZ_JBIWAJ010000021.1, from coordinate 121,920 downwards.
AGGTCCCAGGTCTGGTTGATGCCCGCGATGAACTCCGCCGCCAGGATGGAGTCCAGGCCCAGCATCGTGAAGGGGGTCGCGGGATCGATGTCCTCGGGCGTGCAGCGCAGGATCTGCGCGAGCTGGCCGCGCAGCACCTCGGTCAGGCCGACGGGGTCGGCCGCCACGGCGACCGCGGCCGGGCGGCGTACGGGCCGCAGCGGGGACCAGGAGGTCATGGGCGCGTGCAGGCGCCCGGCGATGTGCCGGGCCAGTGCCGCCGGGGTCCGGTGCTCGTACAGCGCGTCGGAGGGGAGCCCGATGCCGTAGCGGGCGCCCAGCGCGCTCAGGAACTGCGCGCCCAGCAGGGAGTCGATCCCCAGGAAGGTGAACGGCCGCTCGGCGTCGACGGCGTGCACCTCGACGCCGGTCATTCCCGCCAGTACCGCGGTGAGTTCGGCGAGCACGTCGGCGGCGGGAGTGTGCGGGGCAGTGGTCATGATGGGCGTCTCCCCGTGTCGGATCCCGGTCCCATGGTACTTTTCCGCAATTTCCTGGAGGGGCTCTGGAATTGCGCTGGGGTGAGCCGAAAGGACCTTGACGCGGACGGTTTCGTCCGGTGAATCTCGATGAGGTATTCGTGCGTGTTCCGCGTCTGAAGGAGACAGCATCGTGGCGAGCAAGAAGAAGAATGTGACGGGCTCCGAGTCGGAAGTGGCGCCGGGCGCCGCCGGCGAGGTCACCGAGGGCGTGGAAGAGAACTCGGACGCGGACGTCCTCGGCAACATCGCCCTCCAGTAGGAGCGGCCGCGGGGGGGGGGGGGGGGGGGGGGGCCCCCCCGGGGGGGGGCCCCCCCCCGCCCCCCCGCCGCGCGGGTCTCAGGTGGTGGAGAGGACCACGCACATCGCGCCGAGGGCGACCGCCTGGAGCAGGACCCGGACGTTGATCACGCTGTCCCAGGTGCGCTGGAGGCCGCGGGCGTCGGGGGCGACCTTGCACTCCAGGGCGGCGCTGGTCAGCGCCTTGTTCACCGGCACGCTGACCTTGTTGTAGATCGTCAGCCAGATCACCAGGGCCAGCGCCGAAACGCCCGCGGCGATGGACGCTACGGGCTTGCCCTCGAAGCCGGCCAGGCCGGCGGTGAGCACCGTGGAGACCAGGCCGGTGACGCCGGGGACGACCATCCGGGCGTCGCCGAAGCGGTGGGTCTGGCCCATGACGCTGGTGAGGGTCGCGTCGTCGACGTGGGCGAGGGCCGGGCGCTGGACGAGTGCGCCGAAGACGTCGGTGCCGTAGACCACCGCGTTGGCCATGGTGGCGATCACGGCCAGCGTTTGCAGGAGGACTTCCATCACAACCACCTTTGTAGCGACGCTAGATGTTCTGCTGAGACTATCAAGTTCGATGCTTGGAATGCTAGCGTTGACAACTCCACTAGTCGGCCAGGGAGTTCACGACCGGTCCCGGACCGGCCCGGGCAGCCACGAGGAGAGCACACAAGATGGCCATAGGACATGCCCGTCGCATACTCATCGCCGGCGGAGGGATCGGCGGCCTCGCCGCGGCCCTCGCCCTCCAGCAGCGCGGATTCGAACCCCTCGTCCTGGAGCGGGCCGAGGAACTGCGCGACGGCGGGGCCGGTCTGCACATCTGGACCAACGGCGTCCTCGCGCTGGACTACCTCGGCGTCGCCGAGGAGGTCCTGGAGATCGCCCCCGCCCAGGAGACCGCCCACTTCAGCACCTGGCGCGGAGAGGTCCTCGGCGCCTGGCCGGTGGGCGACTTCGTCGCCCGCTACGGCGCGCCCACCATCGCCGTCGAGCGCTCGGTCCTGCACGGCATCCTGCGCGACGCCCTCCAGGGTGACGTGGTGCGCACCGGCGCCCACGTGGTCGGCTTCGACCAGGACCGCGAGGGGGTCACCGTCCGCTTCGCCGACGGCACCACCGAGCGCGGTGACCTGCTGATCGGCGCCGACGGCATCCACGGGGCCGTCCGGGACGCCATGTTCGGCCCCGCCCAGAACCGCTACAGCGGCTACATCGCCTGGCGCGGCCGGGCCCAGATGGAGCACGCCGACATCCCCCCGGGCACCTTCAACGCCATGTTCGGGCCGGGCACCCGCTTCACCTACTACGACGTCGCCCCCGGGCTCGTCCACTGGATGAGCGTGGCCAACGGCGAGCCCGGCGGGCGCGACCTGCCCGGCGTGCGGGACATGCTGCTGCGCCGCCACGCGGGCTGGGGCGGACCGGTCGCCGACATCCTCAAGGCCACTCCCGAGGAGTGGATCCTGCGCGGCGACGTCGAGGGCCGCAAGCCCGAACGCCAGTGGGGCCAGGGCCGGGTCACCCTCCTCGGGGACGCCGCGCACCCCATCACCTTCAACATCGGACAGGGTGCCTGCCAGGCCCTGGAGGACGCCCTCGTGCTCACCGAGCACCTCGCCGGAGCCGGCAGCGACCCGGTCTCGGCGCTGCGCCGCTACGAGAGCGAGCGCCAGCAGCGCACCGCGCCGCTGCAGAACATCGCCTGGCGGATCGGGCAGATGGGCTCCGTGAAGAACCCGCTGCTGATCAAGGTGCGGGAGGCGTTCATGCGCAAGAACTGGAACACGAAGGCCTTCGCCGCGGCCGAACAGGGCCAGGTCGCCTACGGATCCCGCTGGGCCGGGCAGACCGGGCGCCACCGCGCCCCCGCCGCCCCGGACCGGACCCCGGCGGCCACGTCCGCACCCGGCGCCGAGTAGGCCCGTACGTCCGTATCTCCGTACGCCCGCACGTCCGTCATCGCACGGCACCAGCCCGGGTGGGCGGCCCCGCGCCGCGTCACCCGGGCAGCGCGCGGGCCGTCGAGCCCGCCAAGGGCGGCCCCTCCACCGGCAGTCGGGACCACAGCGGGTGGCCCGCCGGGAAGCCCGTGCACACCAGCACGTTGACCAGCATCCCGTGGGCCATGAACGCGGTCGTCGCCCCCGGGTCGCCGCCCAGCTGCGCCTCGACGGTCTCCCACACCTCCATCCACTGCGCGCGCACCGCCTCGCCGAAGGCCGGGTCGCCCGCGGCCTCCGCGGCCGCGACCGCGACGTACACCTGCATCTGGAGCCGCAGCCGGTCCGGTTCCTTGACGATGACCCGGGTGTAGGCGTTCGACATCGCGCGCAGCGCCTCCTCGCCCGTCAGCCCGCGCGCCGCCTCGGCGAACAGCGCCGCGATGTCCCCGAGGCAGCGGCTCGTCGCCGCCAGGAAGATCGCCCGCTTGCCGGGGAAGAGCCGGAAGAGGTAGGGCTGGGACACCCCCGCGCGCCGGGCGATGCTCTCGGTCGAGGTGCCGTCGTAGCCGCCCCGCGCGAATTCGCGCATCGCCGCCCGGACGACGCTCGTACGCCGTTCCTGTGCGCTCATCCTCACCATGTCGGCCAGTTTGTGGCGGTCCGCATTCCCCGTCAATGGCGGGCCTTCGGCGCCAGTCGAGGTCAATTCGAGGAATGCGCCAGATCGGAGTGCCAGATTCGCAGAGTCGAAAACCGGTCGCCGACGGCTCGATGACCTATCGGCCACAAGTCAGTGAGGTAGGAACGGGGATGATCGACAACCTATTCACGATGTTTCCCGGACAGGGCTCGCAGCGCGCGGGCATGGCGGGACATCTCCTTCGCGAACACCCCCGCACGGCCGGACGCGTCCTGGCCCGGGCGGAGGAGGCGACGGGGCTCGCCCTGACCGAGCTGTGCACCACGGCCCCCGAAGAGGCCCTGGCGCCGACCGAGATCGCCCAGCCCGCCATCGTCGCCACCAGCCTCGCCGTGTACGAGGTGCTGCGCGCCGAGACCGGCTTCGTACCGGGCGCGGTGGCCGGGCACAGCCTGGGCGAGTACACCGCCCTGATCGCCGCCGGGGTGCTGGACGCGGACGACGCGCTGCGGCTGGTGCGGATCCGCGGCCAGCTGATGGCCGGGGTCTCGCGGACGGTCTCGGGCGCGATGACCGCGCTGATGGGCCTGGACCCGGCCCGGATCGAAGAGGTCTGTGCGGCGGCCGCCCCGCTCGGGGTGGTCGAGGTCGCCAACTACAACGAGGCGGGCCAGACGGTGATCTCGGGGCAGAGCGCGGCGGTCGCCGAGGCGGCCCGGCTCGCCCTGGAGGCCGGCGCGGAGCGCGCCGTGCAGCTCAAGGTCTCCGCGCCCTTCCACTGCTCGCTGATGAGCGCCATCGAGGACGAGTTCGCCGCCGCGCTGGAGCGGGTCGCCTTCCGTGCGCCCCGGGTGCCCGTCATCAGCTCGGTGACCGGCGCCCTCGTCCGCGACGGTGCGCACGCCCGTGACCTGCTGCGCCGTCAGCTGGCCGGACCCGTGCGCTGGGTCGGCGTACTGGAGGCGGCCGCCGCGCTCGGCGTCGGCGGCTACCTGGAGGCCGGTCCCGGCCGGGTGCTCAGCGGCTTCGCCGGCCGCGTCGCGCCCGACGCCCCCGTCCGCAGCACCAACGACGCGCGCCGCATCACCACCCTGCTGCGCGACCTGAGGCCGGAGCCCGCCACCACGGCGGCCGCTGCCTGACCTCCGGCCCCACCCGCACGCCTTCCCGTCCTGTTCTTGCCCACCCTCTGAAAGGCAGCCCACGGTGCCCGAAACCCTTGCCACCACTTCGACCGACTACCTCTCCGCGGTCCAGGCCGCCATCGCCGACGCGCTCGGCATCGACGAGGCCGAGGCCGTGCCCGAGGCGACCCTGCTCGGACAGCTGGGCGCCGAATCGATCGACCTGCTCGACATCCTCTTCCGCGTGGAGCGCGCCACCAAGGTGAAGATCACCGTGGCCGACATCGCCAACCTGCTCCAGGGCGGCATCCCGGACGAGGAGTTCGGCGACGAGAACGAGGTCGTCAACGACACCGGCCTCACCCACCTGGAGAAGGTCCTGCCGCAGTTCGACCGCAGCCAGCTCAGCGAGCCGCTGACGGCCGAGGGCGTGCTGGGCCTGTTCACCGTCCAGAACCTGACCGACCTGCTGACCGAGCGCGCCCGCGCCGCCGCGGCCGCCTGAGACGACGACCGGGTCGGCGGGTCCGAGCGACCCGCCCGACCGGACGACGGTCCCCGGCAGGGGGCTCCGGGACGACGGTGCCCCGGAGCCCCTGGGCCCTGTCGTCAAAGTGGCGCCTGGCCCGCGACGCCCGGCACCGCGCCTCGCGGCGTTGTCGGGGCGCCCGAGTACGTCCAGTACACGGGCGCCCCTCCGCCTTGCGATGCACGGCGCCGGACGCCGCGGGCCTGACCGGCTCCCCATTGACGACAGGACCCTGCCGCTCCCTCCCCCCAGCCCACCAGGCGCCCGCCTCGCAGCAGAAACGGGAAGAGACAGATGAAGCTGAAGGACCGCACCGCCCTGGTCACCGGTGCCTCGCGCGGCATCGGCCGGGCCATCGCCCTGGCCCTGGCCGAACAGGGGGCGGCCGTAGCGGTGAACTACCGCTCGCGCCGGGAGGACGCCCTCGCGGTGGTCGAGGAGATCGAGGCGGCGGGCGGCCGGGCCGTGGCGATCGGCGCCGACGTCGCCGACCCCGAGGACGCGGCCCGCCTGGTCGCGGAGGCCATCGCTCAGCTGGGCGCCCTGGACATCCTGGTCAACAACGCCGGCATCAGCGACGACGGGCTGATCTACCAGTCCAAGCCCGACGCCTGGTGGAACGTCATGAAGGTCAACTTCGGCGGTGCCTACCACTGCACCCACGCCGTCAGCGAGCAGTTCATGACGGCGGGCAACGCCACCATCGTCAACATCTCCTCCGCCATGGGCGAGACCGGCTGGATCGGCCAGTCCAACTACTCCGCCTCCAAGGGCGCGCTGAACTCCTTCACCCGCGCCGCGGCGATCGAGTTCGCGCGCTTCGGCGTCCGCGTCAACGCGGTCCTGGCGGGCTTCACCCCGACCGAACTGGTGGGCGAGGTGATGGAGAAGGACGGCGGCAGGTCCATCAAGAAGCAGATCCCGCTGCGCCGCTTCGCCACCGTCGAGGAGGTCGCCGCGGCCGCCGTGTTCCTGGCGGGCCCCGACTCCGGCTACACCACCGGCGAACTGCTCTGCGTCGACGGCGGGTTCTCCGCCCAGCTCGGCATCGGCCGTCCGTAACGGACCGCGAGGATCGAAAGGACCGGAAGAAGAGACGACGATGCGATTCCATCTGATCGACAGGATCGAATCCTGGACTCCCCGCGAGCACATCACCGCTCGCAAGGTCACCTCCGTCGACGAGGACTACTGGCAGCACACCGGCGGCGGCCCCGCGATGCCCTTCGGGCTCGCCCTGGAAGCCCTGTGCCAGTCGGCCACCTGGCTGATCATGCTCAGCACCGACCACCGGCTGCGCGCGGCGCTCCTCGCCGTCGGCGACGCCACCGCGAGCCGCGCCGTACGGCCCGGTGAGGTGCTCCGCATGGAGGCCAGGATCGAATCGATGACCGACGAGGCCGCGATCCTCGACGGCACGGTCACCGTGGACGGCGAGACCGTCCTGGACGCGAGCGGCATCCTGTGCGCGCTCATCGACGCCGAGCGGCTCGACGACCCGGCGAACACGGCGCGCATGGCGCGGCAGCTACAGGGCGGAGGTCCGGTGGGATGAGCGGTACGAGCGACATCAGGCGCGTGGCCATCACGGGAATCGGGGCGGTCACCCCCCTCGGCAACGACGCCGGGACCACCTGGGAGGGACTGGCCACCGGGCGCAGCGGCGTCGGCGCGCTGACCACCTTCGACGCCACGGGATTCCCCGTGCGCATCGCGGCCGAGGTCAAGGACTTCGACGCCGCCAAGGCCATTCCGGCGCACGTGGGCCGCAAGCACCTCTCGCGGGTCGGCCAGTTCGGCGTCGCCGCCGCCTGGGAGGCGGTCCGCGACGCGGGCATCGACCAGGTCTCCGAAGAGGTGTACGCCGCCGACGAGCGCGGGGTCGCCATGGGCGCCAGCGTCGGCCGCCCCGAACTCCAGGCCCTCCTCGACATCGGCCACCTGCGCGCCACCAGCGGGCAGGCGGACGCCTTCATCTGCCAGCCCCCGGCGGTCACCCTGACCGACGACCAGAACGTCCCGTTGGCCGCCATGGCCCGGATGGTCGGCGGCACCGGCCCGATGATGGGCATCTCCACCGCCTGCGCCGGATCCGGGCACGCCATCGGGGAGGCGTACCGCGCCATCCAGGAGGGCGACGCCAAGATGATGGTGGCCGGCGGCTACGACTCGCTGACCACCTGGCTGGACCTGCTCGGCTTCAGCCTGCTGGGCGCGCTCACCGACCGCTACAACGACGACCCGACGCACGCCTCGCGGCCCTTCGCCGCAGACCGCTCGGGCTTCGTCATCGGCGAGGGCGCCGTGGCCGTGATCCTGGAGGACATGGACAGCGCCCGCGAGCGCGGCGCCACCGTCCTCGCCGAGGTCCTCGGCTACGGCTCCAGCCTCAACGCCTGGCGGATCACCGACTCCCCGCCGGACGGCTCCGGCGCCATCCAGGCCATGGAGGGCGCCCTCGCCGAATCGGGCCTGGGCACCGGCGGCATCGACTACGTCGTCGCGCACGGCACCAGCACCCACGGCAACGACCAGTCCGAGACGGTCGCCATCAAGAAGGTGTTCGGCGCCGACGTGGACAAGATCGTGGTCAGCGCCCCCAAGTCGATGTCGGGCCACCTGACCTCGGCCAGCCTGGGCCTGGGCGTCCTCGCCGCGATCAACGCGATGCGGCACTCCCTGGTCTCGCCCACCGTGAACCTGGACGAGGCCGACCGCGGCCTCGACCTGGACTACGTACCGCACACCGCGCGCCCGATGAAGGTCGACGCGGCCCTGATCAACGCCTTCGCCTTCGGCGGCAGCAACACCGCCATCGTCATCGGCGCCCCGCGGGAGGACGTGTGACCACCTCGCTCGCCACCGCCGCCGTCCCGGGCTTCGACCGGCTGGAGGAACTCGTGCCGGGCGAGCGGGGCGTGGGCATCCGCAACGTGCCGGCCACCCTGCCCGCCTTCGACCACCACTTCCCGCGCCACCCCATCCTGCCGGGCGTCCTGCTCCTGGAGTCCATGGCCACCCTCGCCAAGGCGGTGGCCGGCGACGGCGCCGACTGGCGCCTCGCGGGCGTGCGCGGGGTGCGCTTCAAGCACTTCGTCGGACCCGGCGACCAGGTCCGGATCACCGTCGAGGTGATCGGCCGCACCGAAGGCAGCACCGATGTCAGGGCCACCGCCGAGGTCGAGGGCCGGGTGGTCGCCGCCGCTCGCGTCCTCACCCTCGCGCACGCCGAGAAGCCCTGGGAGGGCACAGCATGAGCGACAACAGGCGGCGCGTCATGGTGACCGGCATCGGCCTGATGACCGGGATCGGACAGGGCGCGGCGCAGACCTGGGAGGCCCTGTTGGCGGGCCGCAGCGGGATCGGCCCGCTGCGCGCCTACGACCCGGCCCCGCTGAAGACCGGCATCGGCGCCGAGATCCCCGACTTCCAGCCCACCGACTGGGCCAGCCGCCGCACCCTGCGGATGCTCTGCCGCGGCGACCAACTCGCCCTGGCCGGAGCCACCTTGGCGCTGCGCGACGCGGGACTCGACGGCGAGAAGGACCTCGGGCACCGGGCCGGCCTCTTCCTGGGCAGCAACAAGGAAATGCCGCGCATGGACGAACTCATCGCCCAGCTCCAGGCCATCCGCGCCGAGGACGGCACCCCCGACCTCCACAAGCTCGGCCAGGAAGCCTCCTCGGTCGTCGCGCCGCTCTTCTTCGTCGAGGGCCTCCAGCCCGCCGCCGGCTTCCACATCTCCGAGAAGTACGGGATCCGCGGCGCCAACGCCTACTTCGCCGGGACCGCCGACTCCGGCGCCATGGCGGTGGGCCGCGCGATGCGCACCGTGCGCCGCGGCGAGGCCGACATCGTGGTCGCGGGCGGCTACGACGACGCCACCGGCTGGTGGGCGATGTCCAAGATGGACGGCCTCGGCGTCCTGACCACCCGCCCCGAACTGGGCGACGCGGCCTTCCGCCCCTTCGACCGCGACCGCTCCGGCTCCGTCTTCGGCGAGGGCGCCGCCCTGCTCGTCCTGGAGGAGCGCGAACACGCGCTCGCCCGGGGCGCCCACTGCTACGCCGAGGTCACCGGCTTCGGCGCGGGCAACGACTGCGTACGACCGCCCAGCCCGCAGGCCCGGGCACGCGGCCTGTCCCGGGCCATCGGCCGCGCCCTGACCGACGCGGGCGGCATCTTCCCCGACGGCAGCTACATCGCCGCGCACGGCTGCGCCACCGTCCAGGGCGACGCCAGCGAGACCATCGCCCTGCACGACGCGCTCGGTACGTCCGCCAAGGCGGCCCAGATCAGCAGCGTCAAACCGCAGACCGGGCACCTGGTCGGCGGCGCCGGGGCGCTGAACGCGGCCGTGGCCGCGCTGAGCCTGGACTCCGGGATCATCCCCGCGACCTTGAACCTGGACAACCCCGCCGCCGAGTGTGACCTGGACTTCGTCCCGCTCACCCCGCGCGACACCCGGCCCGACAGCGCACTCGCCCTCGCCCGCGGCCTGGAGGGCCAGGCGGTGGCGGTGGCGCTGAGGCGGGTCTCATGACCGGCACACCCGAAAGGAGCGCGGACATGACCGACGACGTGTACGACCACACCACCCCGCCGGACGGCCCGGGCCGCACCCGCACCGTGGTGATCTGCGGCGTCGGCGCCGTGACCGCACAGGGCGACGGCGCCGAGGCGCTGTGGGAGGGCATCCGCACCGGACACACGGCCATCGGCCCGGTCCGCGGCATGTCCATGGTGGGCTACGACACCGAGATCGGCGGCGAGGTCTCCACCGACCGCCGCCCCGCCTACAACTACCTGGCCGCCTTCGGCGGGCAGGTCCGCGAACCCGCCGCCGACTTCGCGCTGCTCGCGGCGGAGGAGGCGATGGAGCAGGCGGGCCTGGGCTCGCTGCCCGCCGACCGCTGGGGCGTCGCCTTCGGCTCCTGCAACGGCGGCCTGCGCAGCGCCGAACTGCTCGCCCGCAGAGCGGACGAGGGCACCGCGCCAGAGGACGACGGCCGACACTTCCTGCTGGTCCCGCCGCAGGCCATAGCCGAGGCGCTGAGCAGCGCCTTCGGCCTCAAGGGCCCCTCCCTGTCGGTGAACACGGCCTGCGCCTCCGGCGCGCACGCCATCGCCCACGCCACCGACGCGATCAGCGCGGGTCGCGCGGACGCCATGCTGGTCGGCGGCTCCGACGCCTTCACCGAGACCGCCTTCGCCGGCTTCACCAGCCTGCAGTCCCTGTCCACCAAGCCCGCCGCGCCCTACTCCCGGGACCGCGACGGCCTCTCGCTCGGCGAGGGCGCGGGCATGCTCGTACTCGCCGAGGAGTCCGTGGCGCGCGCCGCGGGCGCCCCGATCCTGGCCGAGGTGCTCGGCTACGGGCTCTCCGCCGACGGCTACCACGCCACCGCCCCGCACCCCAAGGGCGAGGGCGCCGCGCGCGCGATCCGCGGCGCGCTGACCTCCGCGGGCATCGCCCCCGAGGACGTCGCCTACGTCAACGGGCACGGCACCGGCACCCCCAAGAACGACTCCGCCGAGTCCAACGCGGTCCGCGCCGCCTTCGGCGAGGCCGCCGAGAAGACCGCGCTCAGCAGCTCCAAGTCGATGATCGGCCACCTCCTCGGCGCCGCGGGGGCGGTCGAGGCGATCGTCACCGTCAAGGCGCTGGTCGAACAGATCGCCCCGCCCACCGCCAACTTCACCGGCGTCGACCCCAAGTGCGGCCTGGACGCGGTGCCCGACCCCGGGCGCTCGCTGGCCATGAGCGCCGCGCTGTCCAACAACTTCGCCTTCGCCGGGGCCAACGCCTGCGTCGCCTTCGGTTGGCCCTCCGGGCACCGCTTCACCGTCCCGGCCCCGCCCGCCGTCGAGAAGATCGTGATCACCGGCTTCGCGGCGATCACCTCGGCCGGTGACGGCGCCGAGGCGCTGTGGCGGGCCTGGAGCGAGGGCCGCCCGCTCGGCGTCGACGAGGACGGACTGAGCGTCGCCCGCGCCGCGTTCGACCCGCACGCGCACATCGAACCCCGCGTGGCCCGCCGGATGGACCGGCTCGGCCAGCTCGCCGTGGCCTCCTGCAAGGGCGCCCTGGAGCACGCGGGCCTGACCGCCGACGAGCGCGTCGGCGTGGTCCTGGGCACGGGCCTCGGCCCGATGCGCAGCATCGAGGAGTTCCTGCTCCCGGTGCTGGGCGGCTGCCCCTCGCACGGCAGCCCGGCCGTCTTCCCCAATACGGTCTTCAACGCGGCCGCGGGCCAGGTCGCCATGAACGTCGGTGCCAAGGGCCCCACCTCCACCGTGACCACCGGGCACGCGGCCGGGGCCTCCGCCCTGACCGTGGCCCACGACCTGCTGCTCCAGCACCGCGCCGACGCGGTGCTGTGCCCCGCGGTCGAGGACCTCTCGCCGGGCGTCCTGGACGCCTACCGCAAGCTGCCGCTCTTCGCCGGATCCGGGTACACCCTGGCCGAGGCGGGCATCGCGCTGGTGCTGGAGCGGGAGTCCACGGCCCGGGCCCGGGGCGCGAAGGTGCTGGCCGAGTTCGCCGGACACGGCACCGCCTCCGACGCCCAGGGCATCGGCCGCTGGGACGACGGGGGCGAGGGCGTGGAGCGGGCCATGCGCGAGGCACTGGCCCACGCCGGCGTGGAGCCGGCCGAGCTGGCCGGGATCTGGGCCAACGCGGCCGGCCTGGAACGGGCCGACGCCCCCGAGGCCCTGGCCACCGGCCGCGTCGCCGCGGTCGACGGGCCGCCCGTGCACAGCCCCAAGCGGATCCTGGGCGAGCCGGTCGGCGCGGGCGCGCAACTGGCCGCGCTGCTCGCCGTCACCGGCTGGGACAACGGCCTGGACAGCGGGCCGGTGCTCATCAACAGCTCCTCCCTCGGCGGCACCCACATCAGCCTCGTCCTGCGTCCCGCAACGGAGAACTGACCATGTCAGCCAGCACCGCACCCGTCGGCACCGCCTCGGGCACCGGCTCGGCCGGTCCCACCCGCCACGTGTCGATCCTCGCCACCGGCGCCCACCTGCCCGGTGACCCCCTCGACAACGACGCCCTGGCCAAGGTCTGCGGGCCGCTGCCGGACGACGTCCTGGAGGGCATCCAGGTCGAGCGCCGCCACTGGCTGATCGACCCGGCCACCGGCGCCCACCGCACCTCCACCTCCGCGATGGCCACCGCGGCCGCCCGCCAGGCCCTGGAGCGGGCCGGCGTGGAGGCCGCCGAGGTCGACCTCATCGTGATGTCCACGGCCAGCCCCGACTACCTGCTGCCGGTCGCCGCGACCTACGTCCAGGAGCAGCTCGGCCTGGAGGACTGCGCGGTCATCGAGGTCCGCGCGGGCTGCGTGGGCGCCGTACAGGCCCTGGACATCGCCCGCCGGCTGCTCGCCGACGGCACCTACGGGACCGCGCTGGTCATCGGCTCGGAGGCGGTCTCCCCGCTGCTCGCGCCGATCTTCCTCGACAAGGACCCGTACAAGGTCCGCATGCGCGACCGGCTCACCGTCTACACCTTCGGCGACGGAGCCGGCGCGCTGGTGCTGAAGGCCGGTGAGGAGGGCTCCGCCCACGAGGGCAGCCGCCAGGTCTTCGCGACGCGGTCCATGGGCGGGGCGCGCAAGCCCGGCATGCTGATCACCGGCGGCGGGACCGACGCGCCGCTGCACGAACAGCAGCGGCGCAAGCGGCTGATGGACATCAGCCTCGACATCCCCGGCACCGCGAAGTTCGGGCCGCGGGTCTTCGTCGAGGGCATCCACGACATGCTGCGCCGCTCCGGACTCGCGCTCGCCGACATCGACCACTGCGTGCTGCCCGAGGGCAACGCCGAGTACTTCGCCAGCGAGTACGGCACCGCCGGTCTCTCCGCCGAGGACCAGGCGACGCTCGGCAAGAACATCGTGGAGAACCTCACCGACGTCGGCGCCACCGGTTCCGCCGCGGTGCCGCTCGCCCTGGACGCGGGCTGGGCGGACGGCCGGATCACGCCCGGGGACACCGTCCTGCTGCTCGCGATCGAGGCCAGCCGCTACCTGTACGCGGGGCTCACCCTGACCTGGGACGCCCCGACCCCCGCCAAGTGACGACGTAAGAGACACGACGTAAGAGACGACGTAAGAGCGACGACGTAAGGACGGATGGATCGTGTCGATACAAGAGACGGAGCGCGCCGAGGTGGCTACCGCAGTGAGCGTCGGAGAGAGCGTCGAGGAGCGCAACAAGAAGACCATCCGCTCGGTCTTCGACACCTTCGTCAACCGGGGCGACTTCTCCATCGTCGACCGGATCTACAGCCCCGACATGATCGACCACCAGCCGCTGCCGGGCGCCCCGGAAGGGCTGGAGGGGGTCACCTACACCATCGCGGGTCTGCGCGAGGGCTTCCCCGACCTGCACGTCACCATCGAGGACATGAGCGCCGCCGGGGACCACGTGGTCATCCACAACACCTGGCGCGGCACGCACCTGGGCGAGTTCCTGGGCATGCCCGCCACCGGGCAGTACATCGAGTTCACCGGCGTGGTGGTGTGGCGGCTGCTGGAGAACGGGCTGATCGCCGAGCGCTGGGGCATCGGCGTGGAGTCCAACATGCTGGAGGTGCTCGGCATGCGGCGCCTCGCCCCGGCCGCGCGCGGCGCGGCCAAGGCGGCGGCCCGGCGGACGGTGAAGCCGGCGACCGTGGTGCTGGAGCTGCCCGCGGGGCGGGCGGAGCGCTGGCAGGACGTCCAGGCGCAGCTGTCCGGCGAGCGCCGGCGCGAGTACGAGGCCTCGCGCCGACGGGCGGGCATCCTGCAGGAGTCCTTCGCCGTGCAGGAACTGGGCGGCCGGTCCGTGGTGGTGCTCCAGCTGGAGGCGCGCGATCCGGCCGGGGCCGCGAAGCGGCTGCGGGAGTCGGGCAACGCCTTCGACGTGTGGCTGCGCGGCGCGGCGGGCGAGGTCTTCGGGGCCGATCCGTACGCGGCGCTGGCCGAGGGCGGGGCCGCCGAGCAGGGGCACGGCTGGTCGTCGGTCGGCTCCGAACTGGTGGCGAACGGCTGAACGACCTGGCACTCAGTCAGGCCTGCTGTCTAGCTTAGGTATTGACTCTTTCATTGCTAGCCCTTTGGGTTATCACTGCTAGAGTTTCTAGGGACGAAAACTACCCGGGAAGGCGTGGACGATGCGGCAACGAAAGCTCGGCAGCCAGGGGCTGGCGGTCTCCGAGCAGGGGCTCGGATGCATGGGCATGACCTTCGCCTACGGCCCCGCCGACGACCAGGAGGCCCTGCGCACGGCGCACCGGGCCCTCGAACTCGGCGTCAACCTCCTCGACACCGCGGACTTCTACGGGCCGCACTCCAACGAGGAGTTCGTCGCCCGGGTCATCGCCGGGCGCCGGGACGAGGTCGTCGTCTCCTCCAAGGTCGGCAACGAGGTCAGCCCCGACGGGCAGATCACCGGCAAGCTCAACGGCCGGCCCGAATACATCCGTTCCACCGTCGAAGGCAGCCTGCGCCGGCTCGGCACCGACCGCCTCGACCTCTACTACCTGCACCGCGTCGACCCCGGCGTCCCCGTCGAGGAGAGCTTCGGCGCCCTCGCCGACCTGGTCGCCGCCGGAAAGGTCGGCTACCTCGGCATCTCCGAGGCCTCCGCCGCCACCATCCGCCGCGCCCACGCCGTCCACCCGCTGAGCGCCGTACAGACCGAGTACTCGCTCGCCACCCGCGACGTCGAGGCCAACGGGGTCCTCGACACCGTCCGCGAACTCGGCATCGGCTTCGTCGGCTACAGCCCGCTCGGCCGCGGCCTGCTCACCGGAGCCATCCGCACCCTCGACGGCCTGGCCGAGCACGACTTCCGCCGGGTCGCGCCGCGCTTCCAGAAGGAGAACCTCGACGCCAACCTGCACGTCGTCGAGCAACTGGCAGCCCTCGCCGCCGCCAAGGGCGTCACCACCGGCCAGCTCGCGCTGGCTTGGGTGCTGGCCCAGGGCGAGGACGTCGTGGCCATCCCCGGCACCAAGCGGGTCACCTACCTGGAAGAGAACATCGCCGCGTCCGCCGTCGCACTCAGCGCGGACGACCTCGCGGCCCTCGACCGGATCGCCCCCCACGGCAGCCTGGCGGGAGACCGCTATCCCGCGGGCGCCATGGCCACGCTCGACGGCTGAGAGCGGCCCGCCGAGACCGAGAAGCGGCCCGCCCAGGCTGAGAACGGCCCGCCGAAACCGCGGCGAGTCCGCGCATCCCCAAGGTGAGTGAGTGCGATAACCATGGCGAACATCACGATCATCGGCGGCGGGCTCGCCGGTCTGACCGCGGCGATATCCGCCGCCGAGCAGGGCGCCCGCGTCACCGTCCACGAGGCGCACGCCCACCTGGGCGGCCGCTCCCGCTCCGCCACCGGGCCCTACGTCACCAACGACGGCCCGCACACCTTCTTCGACAACGGCCCCTGCTGGAACTGGCTGCTCCAGCGCGGCCTCGCCGGCAACTACGTCCGCCTGTCCTTCCACGAGTGGACGCGGATGCGCTTCCGCCACCAGGGCAAGCTCCGCATGACCCTGCCCGGCGGCTACATGAAGATGACCTGGATGCACCGGGACATCGAGGTCCCCATCGACCGCTCCTTCCAGGACTGGGCCAGCGAGCGCTTCGAGCAGCAGACCGTCAACGAAGCCCTCGGCTTCCTCGGCCCGATCCTCTTCGACGGAGACCCCGGCCGGCTCTCCGCCGCCTTCGTCTGGGAGCGGCTGCTGCGCGTCGGCACCCCCCGCTTCCCGCTCCCGAGCCGCTACTTCATCGGCGGCTGGGGCACGGTCATCGACCGCATGGAACGCCGGGCCAAGGCCCACGGCGTCGTCATCGAGACCAACTCCCGGATCACCGAACTGCCCACCGACGGCCCGGTCATCGTCGCCACCTCGCTCGCCGCCTCCCGCGGCCTGCTGGGCGACCCCACCCTCGACTGGCCCAGCGGCACCGCCGCCCTGCTCGACATGGCCGTCACCCACTCCAAGAAGGACGGCAACGTCTCCTTCGACATGGACGAGGGCGGCTTCACCTCGCAGTACTCCGACCACGACCCCTCGCTCGCGCCGGAAGGACAGGCCCTCTTCCAGGGCCAGATGCCCATCCGCCCCGGCGAGTCGAAGGCCGAGGCCCTGGCCCGCCTCGAAAAGCTCTTCGACCTCACCACGCCCGGCTGGCAGGACCGCATCCAGTGGCGCCGCGAGGGAGTCTCCCGCGGCCGCACCGGCGCCCTCGACCTGCCCGGCCTGAGCTGGCGCGACCGCCCCGCCGTCGACCGCGGCGACGGCGTCTACCTCATCGGCGACGCCGTCGCGGCCCCCGGCATCCTCGCCGAGACCTCCATCAACAGCGCCCTGCACGCGGCGGAACTCGCCGTCCGGGCCAAGCCAATCACGCGCCGCTCGCCCGGCGTCCAGGCGGTGAGCCGGTCCGTCCTCTCGGCCCACTCGACCCTGTAACCGACCCTGTAAGGGGGCGCACCACACATGAGAATCACGCTGTCCGAGCGCGGTACCCCGGACTGGCTGGTCGCCAGGGAGATGGCCCGCGCCGTGTTCGCCCGGCAGTACCAGGCGACCATCAACCCCGACCCCGACGGCTTCCTCGCCTTCTTCGAGGAGGACGAGAACGGGCAGGAGCAGGTCCTCGCCTGCGCGGGCCTCTCCTTCCCCGAAGACGAGCCGATCCTGCTGGAGCGCTACCTCGACGCCCCGATCGAAGAGGTCATCGCGTCCGAGGTCGGCGACCCGGTCGGCCGCCGCCAGGTCCTGCAGATCGGCAACATCGCCTCCGTCCGCGCCTCCGCCGGCGGCGAGATCATCAAGGCGATCCCGCTGGTCATGGCCTGCCTGGGGCGCCCGTACGCGGTGATGACGATGACCGGACGGCTCGCCGAGCTCATGCAGCGCCTCGGGTGCATCTTCCACCCCCTCGCGGACGCCTCGCCCGACCGGCTGGAGCCGGAAGAGCTCGCCTCCTGGGGCTCGTACTACGACACCCGGCCCATGGTCGGCTACGCCAAGGCGGTCGACCAGAGCACCCTGCTGCTCGCCGCCATCGGCCGCTACTGCTTCGAATCCGTCGACATGCGGCTGCTCAGCAGCAACCGCCCGCAGGCGAAGGTGCTGTCCCGTGCCGCATGACCACCAGAGCGTCTCCCTCGCCCAAGGACTGCTGGACCGGGCCGACAGCGAAGCCGTCATGGTCCGCGTCCTGTCCGGCGACGGCGGTACGGGCGCCAGCTGGAGCTACCGCGAGATCATCGGCGCGGCCCTGGTCCTCGCCGGCCACCTGGAGGGCTGGGCCGCCGCCCACGGCCGCCCCGCCCGCGTCGGGCTGCTCGCCGAGAACTCCCCCGAGTGGGTCGTCGCCGACCTCGCCGCCCTCTTCGCCTCCGCCGTCGAAGTACCGGTGCCCACCGCCTTCGCCGCCGAACAGGCCGCCTCCCTCCTCGACACCGCCGACCTCTGCTACGTCGACGACGGCGGCACCCGCGCCCTGGCCCGCTGGGCCGCGGACAGCGGCCCCGGCGTGCTTCCCGAGAGCTGCCCGGTCACCGCGCTCGACATCAAGGCGCTGCTCGCCGAGATCCCGGCCGGGGGCCTCCCCCGCCCGCCGGTGCCCGCCGAGGACGCCATCGTCAAGGTCATCCACACCTCCGGCACCACCTCCGCCCCCAAGGGCGTCCAGATCCGCCGCCACGGCCTGGACGCGCTCCTGACCTCCCTGCGGGCCCGCACCGAGCCCGCCGTCTTCGAGCGCTACCTCTCGATCGTGCCGCTGAGCCTGCTCATCGAACAGGTCGCCGGGCTCTACATGCCCTTCCTGGCCGGCGGTTCGGTCTCCTTCCTGCCGCCCGGCACCGCGCTGGTCGGCACCGCCGCCGACGCCGCGCCCCGGATGCTCAGCCTGCTGCGCCAGGCCCGGCCCACCGCGCTCGTCGTCCCGCCGACCGTCGCCGGACTCTTCCTCGCGCTCAGCGACCAGCAGCCCGACGAGAGCGTCCCCGAGCGGCGCCGCCGGATCTTCGGCCACGAGGGCTCCGTCTTCATCGCCTGTGGCGGCGCGCCCGTACCCGCGGAGATCCTCCAGCGCCTCGACGCCTACGGGGTCACCGTCCACGAGGGGTACGGGCTCAGCGAGAACTCCTCGGTCGTCTCCTGGAACTTCCCCGGCCAGGTCCGCTTCGGCACCGTGGGCCGCCCGCTCGACCACGTCGAGGCCGAACTCGCCGAGGACGGCGAGCTGTTGATCCGCAGCACCTCCCTCTTCGCCGGCTACTCCCGCGAGGACCCCTCCAGCGTGGTCGTCGACGCGCGGGGCTGGCTGCACACCGGGGACCTCGCCGCGATCGACGAGGACGGCTACCTGCGCATCACCGGCCGCAAGAAGAGCATGGTGATCACCTCCAGCGGCCGCAACGTGTCCCCCGAATGGGTGGAAGCGCGCTACCGCGAACTCGGCTTCATCCGCGAGGCCGCCATCGTCGCCGACGGACTCGACCAGGTGCACGGCCTCTTCGTCATCGAGGCCGGCCTCGACCAGGACACCGCCCGCGAGCGCATCGACGCCTTCGGCAAGGAACGCCTCTCCGGCATCGAGCGCGCCGCCGTCGTCCACCTCATGGCCGAGGACGACCCCGCGTACGCCACCTGCTTCACCGTCACCGGGCGCCCGCGCCGTGACGTCATCCGTACCCACGTGCTGCGCCACGACAAGGCCACGACCGAGGAGAAGGCATGAGCACCGCAGTGAAGACCACCCCCTACGGCACCGGCAGCGGCCTGCTGGTGGAACCCGTCGAGGGCGGCAGCCTCGCGGACGTCGACCCCAAGATCCTGCGCGACCTGCTCGCCGAAGCGGGATTCCTGCTCCTGCGCGGATTCACCCCCTCCGACATGGACTCCTTCACCGCCCTGGTGCAGTCCACCTCCACCTCCACCACCCTCGACCCGGCCCGCGACTTCTACTCCGAGGTCGCACAGAAGGTCGACGCCGGCTTCGCCGAGGTCGGCCTGCACACCGAGAACGGCAACAGCCCCTTCCGCGCCCACGTCGCCTGGTTCTTCTGCGAGAAGGCCGCCTCCTCCGGATCCCAGACCACCGTCTGCGACGGCTACCGCGTCTGGGACGCCCTCAGCGACGGGGCCCGCGAGGCCTTCGCCGCCCAGGACATCGTCTACAGCCGCTACGTCGGCGAGCAGCAGTGGCGCGCCATGGCCCACCACCTCCTCGGCAGGACCAAGCCCGCCGAGGACATCGAGGTGGAGGAACTCCTGGCGCTGGCACGCCAGTTGCCCGGCACCGAAATCCAGGCCGAGGCGGACGGCGGCATCCGCTACGCTTTCCGCACTCCCGCCGCCGGGACCACGATCTTCGGCGAGCGGCGGTCCTTCGCGAACAGCATCCTCGGCCCCTCCTTCAACTACGAGAAGCCGACGATCACCTTCGCCGACGGGACCGAGCTGTCCGAGCGGCTCCTGGCCGAAGTCGAGACGGTGACCGCACGGATCACCGAAAACCTCGAATGGCGGGACGGCGACGCCGCCGTCATCGACAACACCCGGGTCATGCACGGCCGCCGCGCCATCACCGACCCGAACCGGACCATCTACAACGCCCTGAGCTACATCGAGGCCACTGCCGCCTGACCGGACTGCGCCGCTCCCGGCCGCGGGGCCGGGAGCGACGGGCCCACCCGAGAGGGAGCCATGAACACCGAGAAGAACGCACCCCGTACCCAGGACCGGGCACCGGCCGCCGCGTCCGCGTCCCCGTCCGCGCACGGCCCGGGCAACGACACCCCGCCCGACCCGCGACGATGGCGCCTGCTCGTCTTCGTCGCCCTCGCCCAATTCATGGTGCTCCTCGACACCACCGTGGTGAACCTCGCCCTGCCCGCGATCCAGTCCGACCTCAAGGCCACCGCCACCGGCATCGAATGGGTGCTGACCTCCTACATCCTGTGCTTCGGCGGCCTGATGCTGCTCGGCGGACGCACCGCCGACCGCTGGGGGCGCCGGCGCACCTTCCTGCTCGGCGCCGTCCTGTTCACCGCGGCCTCCTTACTCTGCGGCCTGGCCGACGGCACCGGCCTGCTCATCGCCGCGCGCGCCCTCCAGGGGTGTGGCGCGGCCTTCCTGTCCCCGGCCGCGATGTCCCTGGTCACCACGACCTTCCCCAAGGGCAAGGAGCGGACCACCGCCCTCGCCATCTGGGCCGCCCTGGCCGGCCTCGGCGGCACCCTCGGCGTCATCGCGGGCGGCCTGATCACCGACAGCCTGAACTGGCGCTGGATCTTCTACATCAACATCCCCTTCGGGGTCGTCGCCGTGATCGGCGTGCTGATCCTGGCGAGCGGCCGCACCGAGGCCAGGAGCGAGTCCACCCCCGACATCCTGGGCGCCGTCGCCGTCACCGGGGGACTGGCCTCCCTCGTGTACGCCATCGTCAACATCCAGGACAAGGGTTGGGGTTCGATCCCGTACGTCATCGCCCCGGCCATCGCCGCGGTGGCGCTGCTGGTCGGCTTCGTCGTGGTCGAGCGCAAGGTCGCAGACCCGCTGATGCCGCTCCAGCTCTTCGCCACCCGCTCCCTGGTCACCGCCGGCCTCGGCCGCATCCTGACCAGCGGGGTCCAGGCCTCCGTGCTCTTCCTGAGCAGCTACTACCTCCAGCGCACCCTGGGCTACTCCACCCTCAAGTCGGGCTTCGCCTTCCTGCCGCTCGGCGTGATCGCCATCCTGATCACCGCCCCGGCCACCCGGATCATGCACAAGTCCGGCCCCCGCCCCGTCTACCTCTTCGGCGCGATCGGCTCCGTCCTCGGACTGCTCCTGCTCACCCGGGCCCCGCACGACGGGAACTACCTCCTCGACGTGCTGCCGGCGCTGCTGATCCTGGGCGCCTCCATGCAGTGCTGCGGCATCCCGGTCAACGTCCACGGGGTGTCCGACATCCCGCAGGAGCAGCAGGGCATCGCCTCCGGAGTGCTGGTCGCCGCCTTCCAGGTCGGAGCCTCGCTCGGCGTGGCGACCGTGGCCACCAGCGCCATGACCCGCACCACCGGCGAACTCGCCGACGGGCGGCTCCCGGCGATCGCCTGGGTGGACGGACTGCACCTGGGCTTCTGGATCGCGGTGGGCATCGGCGTACTGAACCTGCTCAACGCCTTCTTCGGACTCCCCGGGCGGCGCCGGACGCGGACCTCCGCCTCCGCCGTCACTTCCTCCGCCCCGAGCACCACCACCGCCACCGCCCCGAGCACCACCACCGTCTGACCGACGACCGACCACCCCAGATCAGAGAGGCATCCGATGGCCCGCCCCGGAGACACCCTCCAGCTCGGACAGGACAAGCTCACCTTCCTGACCACCTCGTCCCAGACGAACGGCGCCTACGTGGAGGTCGAGGTCGAGTACGCCCCGACCGTCCTGAAGCCGCCCGTCCACTACCACCCCAGGCAGACCGAGGCCATGCGGGTGCGCGGCGGCCGCATCGTCATCCAGCTGAACGGCGTCGAGCACGAGTACCCCGAGGGCAGCGAGTTCTACATCCCGCCGGGCGTGCCGCACTCCATGTGGAACCCGGGTCCCGAGACCACCCGGATGGTCTGGCGCACCACCCCCGCCTACCAGACCGAGCGGGTCTTCGAGACGCTGTGGGGCCTGGCCAACGAGGGCCGGCTCACCGCGGACGGCCCCAAGCTCCAGATGCCGCTGCTCGCGCTCGGCTTCCGGGACGAGTACCGGGTGATCACCGGCCGGCCCTTCGCCCTGGACATGGCCCTGTGCACCCTGCTCGCTCCGGTCGGCCTGGCCTGCGGCTACCGGCCGTTCTACAAGCCGCCGCAGCAGCAGCGCAGCCAGCCGGTGGCGGCGGGGGCCTGACCGGCCACTGATCCGGGCTCTTCGGTGGGGCCCGACCGACCGGCCCGACCGACCGGCCCGTCCGGCCTGACGTTCGAGCCGTACGCGAGGTCGCGGCCCTAGCGTCTGCGACATCAAGCCGGTCGAACGCGTGGAGGAACGGTCATGGCCACCGAACAGCACGAATTCACCCTGCCCGGTGCGGATCTCCCGCAGCCCGACGCCGACCTGCGCAAGCGCCGCGAGGCGGTCGTCCTCGCGCACACCGTCGCCGAGATCGCCTGGGACATCGACGGCGTGCTCGCCACCTTCCCGCGCGGCGGCATCTACCGCATCCAGGCCTTCGAAGAGAGCCCGCTGATCGGTGAAGAAGCCATCAAGAAGGGTTACTTCGCCGACCTCAAGGCGGCCTTCCCGAACCTGGACCACGACCTGCACCACGTCCACCACACCCCCACCGCCGTGATCCTGGAGGCCCAGGCCCGCGGCAAGCAGGAAGCGGACTACCGGGGCATACCCAACCTCGGCAAGTCCATCGACGCCCCCGTCGCGGTGTTCTTCCACTTCGACGGGGACGTCCTGGTCGACGAGACGCTGTACTTCGACATGGCGACCTTCCAGCGCCAGCTGGGCTGACCTCCGACCTCCCGCACCGCGTCCGACCCGAGCCACCCTCCCCTTCCGGGGAGGGTGGCTTCGCGTGTCCATGGGTCCACCACGAATCGAGGAGGGCTGTAGTCCGGTTCCGTAGCGTCGTGAGCGCCGAAACGGCCTGTGTCACGGATGAGTTATGAGCATCTCCTACTGACATTGCCTCCAGAAAGGATGCTCGGATGAGCACCGTCAACCCCCCAGCCTCGGCCGGTGGAGCAAAGGGGGTGGTCTTCTGGGCCATCCTCACCACGAGCCTCGCCTCCTTCATGGCAGGGCTGGACAACCTCGTGATCATCACGGCGCTGCCCACCATCCGCGAGAAACTCGGCGGCAGCCTCACGGATCTCGAATGGACGGTCAACGCCTACACCCTGTCCTTCGCGGTCCTGATGATGTTCGGTGCCGCGCTCGGTGACCGCTTCGGCCGTCGCCGGATGTTCGTCCTCGGCCTGCTGCTCTTCACGGGCGCCTCGGCCGCCGCGGCGCTCGCGCCCGGCATCAACGAACTCATCGCCTTCCGCGCCGTCCAGGGCGCCGGCGCGGCCATCATCATGCCGCTGTCGGTCACCCTGCTGACCGCCGCCGTCCCCGCCGAGAAGCGCGGTACGGCGCTCGGCATCTGGGGCGCCGTCAACGGCCTGTCGATCGCGGCCGGCCCGCTCGTCGGCGGTGCGATCGTCGAGCACCTGTCCTGGCAGTGGATCTTCTGGCTCAACGTCCCGATCGGCCTGGCCCTGGCCCCGATCTCCTGGCGCAAGCTCACCGAGAGCAAGGTCGCGAACTCGCGGCTGGACGCCGTCGGCACCATCCTCGCCAGCATCGGCCTCTTCGGCATCGTCCTCGGCCTGATCAAGGGCCACGGGGACGGCTGGACCTCTCCCGTCGTCCTCGCCTCCCTCATCGGCGGCGTGGTCGTGATGGCCGTCTTCGTGGTCTGGGAGAACAAGACCGAGCACCCGATGGTCCCCATGCGCCTCTTCAAGATCCGGGCGTTCACCGCGATCAACCTGGCCGGCACCCTGATGTCGGTCGGCATGTTCGGCGCGATCTTCCTGATGACCCAGTTCCTCCAGAGCATCCAGGGCTACAGCGCCATGGAGGCCGGCGTCCGGCTGCTGGCCTGGACCGCGATGCCGATGGTCGTCGCCCCGATCGGCGGCATGGTCTCCGACAAGATCGGCGGCAAGCCCGTCGTCACCCTCGGTCTCGCGATGATGACCGGCGGCATGGTCTATTGGGCCTTCATCCTCGAACCGAACGTCTCCTACGTCGCCCAGCTGCCCTCCCTCATGATCTGCGGCGCAGGCATGGCCCTCTTCTACGCACCGCTGATGAACCTGACGATGGGCTCCGTCAAGGAGGAGGAGCAGGGCATCGCCTCCGGCGTCACCGCCGCCACCCGTGAGGTCGGCGCGGCGCTCGGCGTCGCGCTGCTGGCCTCCATCTTCAGCGCCAACGGCGGCTACGCCTCTCCGCAGAACTTCGTGGACGGACTGGTCCCGGCCATGTGGGTCGGCGCCATCGGGGTCGCCCTCGCCACCCTGTCCATGCTGATCGCCCCCGGCAAGGGCAAGGGCGTCCAGCCCGAGCTCTCCGCCCCGGCGGCGCAGGGGTCCCACGCCGTGGCACCGCCCACGGCCAAGGCCCCCGCGGACAAGGCCGCGGCGGACAAGGCCGCGGCGGACAAGCCGGCTCCCGCGTCGGTGCGCTGACCGACCGCCAGCGAATCGGACACACCGTCGGCCCCCGCGTCCCGTGCGCGGGGGCCGTCGGCCGTGCCCGACCGCTCCAACCGGGTTCGAGCGGGGCCGGAGCGGCCGCCCCGACGATCGGAGGGCCCGCTGTTCACGACTTCGACAACGAACCGAGGAAGCATGGCAATTGAGGAGATGAAGGTCCGGGACGCCTTCCGGATCACGCCGTCGCAGCTGACCGACAACCGCGGCCGCTTCTTCGAGGCCTGGCGCATCGGCGAACTCACGGAACTGAGCGGCCAGCCCTTCACCGTCAAGCAGGTCAACTTCTCGGTCTCGTCCCGCCACACCCTGCGCGGCATCCACGCCACCACCCTGCCCCCCGGCCAGGCGAAGCTCGTCACCTGCGTGCGCGGCGCCGCCCTCGACGTGGTCGTCGACCTGCGCGTCGGCTCGCCGACCTTCGGCATGTTCGACACCACCGTGCAGGAAGCGGAGTCGGGCATCGGCGTCTACCTCGCCGACGGCCTCGGGCACGCCTTCCTCGCGCTCACCGACGACACCTGCATGAACTACCTCTGCTCCGAGGAGTACGTACCGGGCACCATGGTCGACATCCAGGCCCTCGACCCGGCCCTGGGCATCCCGTGGAACACCACCGCGGAGCTCGTCAGGTCCGAGAAGGACGCCCTGGCCCCGACCCTCGCGGAGGCCGTGGCGCTGGGACTGCTGCCCACGTACGAGCAGGCCGTCGCCTCCTACGGGCCCGGCCACCGTCCGTGACGGACATCGCCGTCCTCGGCTCCGGGGCCGTCGGGACCAGCCTGGCCACCGGGCTGGCCGCCGCCGGCCACCGGGTGCTGACCGGCACCACCCGGCCCGACCGCCGCCGCCCCGGCGACGACCCCGCGCTCGCGGCGGGCGTCCGCTTCACCGGCCACGCCGAGGCAGCCGAGAACGCCGGGATCGTCTTCAACACCACCCCCGGCGAGGTCTCCGTCGCCCTGCTCGGCGGCCTCGAACCCGCCCTGCGCGGGCGGGTCCTGGTCGACGTGTCCAACGCCGCCGAACGCAGCCCCGAGGGCTTCCCCGCCGCGCCCCTCCACCCGCACAGCAGCCTCGCGGAGGAGATCCAGCGGGTCCTGCCGCGGACCCGGGTCGTCAAGGCCCTCAACACCATGGACCACCGCGTGATGACCGCCCCGCGGATCCTGCCCGTCCCCGCCACGGCCTTCCTCTGCGGCGACGACCCGCGGGCCAAGGAAGAACTGTCGGCGCTGCTGGTGGACCTGGGCTGGCCGCGGGAGTGGATCCTCGACCTCGGCGGCCTGTACACCGCGCGCGCCCTCGAATGGTCCGTCCTGATGCTGGGCCCCTTCATCACCCGGCACGGCTTCGTCCCGTTCGGCCTCGCCATCGCGCACTGAACGGCGGCCGGGAGTTCCTCCCCCGGCCGCCGCTCACGTCGTATCCGCTGTCACGTGGTGGCCAGCACCCGCGCACCTGCCTTCGCCATCAGCGCCGGCATCGCCGCCGCAAGCGCCTCGCGCCAGTCCCGGATCACCTCGATGCCGGCCGCCTCCCAACGGCCGCGCTCCAGCACGCCGTACGCCGGGCGCCGCGCCCCCGCGGCGGGGCCGACGAGGGGCCGGACCCGTCCGGGATCCGCGCCCAGCAGCCGGAACACCTCGCGCGCCAGCTCCAGTCGGGTGCAGTCGCCGCCGCTGGTGGCGTGGTAGATGCCCGGGGCCGCGCCGAGCCGGGCCGCCCGGCCGAGCGACACGAGCCGGTCGGCGACGTCCAGGCTCCAGGTGGGTTGACCCCGCTGGTCCTCGACGACGTCGACGAACTCCCGCTCCCGCTCCAGGCGGATCATCGTGGAGACGAAGTTGTCGCCGCCCTCCCCGAACAGCCAGGCCGTCCGCACGACGTACCCGGTCCACGGCAGGAGCCGCAGCACCGCCCGTTCGCCCTCCAGCTTGCTGCGCCCGTACGCGGTCCGCGGCGCCGGCGGCGCGTCCTCCGGGTACGGGACGCGCGCCTCGCCGGAGAACACGTAGTCCGTGGACAGGTGCAGCAGCAGCGCGCCGAACTCCCCGCACGCGCTCGCCAGGTGCAGCGGCGCCGCGCCGTTGACGTGCTGCGCCTGCGCCTGGTGCGTCTCGGCGGCGTCGACGTCCGTGTACGCGGCCGCGTTGACCACCACCACCGGCCGGTGCGCGGCGATCGCCGCCCGCACCGCCCGCCGGTCGCGCACGTCGAGCTCCCCGCGGCCCAGGCACACGGCCGGCTGCCCGGCCGCCGCCAGCGCCGCCCGCAGGTCCCGGCCCAGCAGCCCGTCCGCGCCCGTGACCAGCCAGTGGCTCACAGGGCGGCCTTCTGCTTGAGGGGCTCCCACCAGGCGCGGTTGTCCCGGTACCAGGCGAAGGTCTCGGCGAGGCCCTGGTCGAACTCCTTGCGGGGCCGGTAGCCCAGCTCGGTGGAGATCTTCGTGCAGTCCACCGAGTAGCGCAGGTCGTGGCCGAGCCGGTCGGCGACGTGCTCGACCCGGTCCCAGCCCGCGCCGGCCAGGTCCAGGAGCAGGGTGGTCAGCTCCTTGTTGCTCAGCTCGGTGCCGCCGCCGATGTTGTACACCTCGCCCGCGCGTCCGCCCGTACGCACCAGCTCCAGGCCCTGGACGTGGTCGTCGATGTGCAACCAGTCGCGGACGTTGAGGCCCTCGCCGTAGAGCGGTACGCGCAGCCCGTCGAGCAGGTTCGTGACGAACAGCGGGATGACCTTCTCGGGGAAGTGGTGGTGCCCGTAGTTGTTCGAGCAGCGGGTCACCCGCACGTCCAGGCCGTGCGTCCGGTGGTACGACAGCGCCACCAGGTCCGAGGACGCCTTGGAGGCGGCGTACGGCGAGTTCGGCTTCAGCGGATCGGTCTCCGGCCAGGACCCCTCGGCCACCGACCCGTACACCTCGTCCGTGGACACGTGCAGGAACGGTACGGGGCCACCGGGGCGGCGCAACGCGGCGTCCAGCAGCGTCTGCGTACCGAGCACGTTGGTGGTGATGAACTCGGCCGCGCCCAGGATGGAACGGTCCACGTGCGACTCGGCGGCGAAGTGCACCACCTGGTCGTGCCCGGCCACCAACTCGGCGACGAGCGCGACGTCGCAGATGTCCCCCTGGACGAACCGGAACCCGCGGTGGCCGCGCACCGGATCGAGGTTCGCGGGATTGCCCGCGTAGGTGAGCTTGTCGAGCACGGTGATCGCCACGTCCCCGGGGCCGGCGGGCCCGAGCAGCGTACGGACGTAGTGCGAACCGATGAACCCCGCCCCGCCGGTGACGAGGATGCGTGTGGTGGTCAACGGAATCTCCTCGGATGGAATCCCCGGCTTTCGGGCCGTGGTGTTGCGTGGTGCTTTGACCAGAGGTTGATCTCTCGTGGTCGGGTTGCATAGCGTCGGGGACCATGAGGTCCCGGACCGTGAAGCGGGCTTTCAGGTATCGCTTCCATCCCACTGCCGTGCAGGCAGCCGCGCTTTCCCGGACCTTCGGGTGCGTGCGGAAGGTGTACAACCTGGCCCTGGCCGCCCGGTCGGAGGCCTGGGGACGCGGGGAACGGGTGACGTACGCGCGGACCTCGGCGATGTTGACACAGTGGAAGCGGACCGAGGAACTGGCGTTCCTGGCGGACGTCTCCTCGGTACCGTTGCAACAGGCGCTCAGGCATGTGCAGAGCGCATTCGCGGCTTTCTGGGACAAGCGCGCGAGGCACCCGAGGTTCAAGTCCAAGAAGCGCTCGCGGGCGACTGCCGAATACACGCGCTCCGCCTTCGTGCTCCGCGGTGGTCAGCTCACGCTGGCGAAGATGAAGGACCCGCTGGACGTCGTGTGGTCGCGGCCGTTGCCGGAAGGCGCGGAGCCGAGCACGGTGACGGTGTCCCGTGACGCGGCCGGCCGGTACTTCGTCTCGTTGTTGTGCGAAGACGTTCCAGCAGAGCTGTCCGGTGGTACCCGGGCCGTCGGAATCGACGTCGGCATCACCTCGCTGGTGACGTTGTCCACGGGGGAGAAGATCGGCAATCCCCGGCACGGCCGGAGGGAACGTGCCCGACTGACCCGTGCGCAGAGGGAACTGGCCCGAAAGGAAAAGGGGTCGCGGAACAGGTTCAAGGCGCGGGTGAAAGTTGCCAGGATCCATGCTCGCGTCGCCGACCGGCGGCGGGACGCGCTTCACCAGCTGTCGACCCGGCTCGTGCGTGACAACCAAACGCTCGTGATCGAGGACCTGCCCGTACGGAACATGCTCGGGAACCACGCCCTCGCCCGATCCGTGTCGGACGCGGGCTGGGCGATGCTCCGGTCGATGCTGGAGTACAAATGCGCCTGGTACGGGCGTGAGCTGATCGTGATCGACCGGTGGTTCCCCAGCACGAAACTCTGTTCCTCCTGTGGAAGGCTCGCTGACGTGCTCCCCCTGGGCGTTCGCCGGTGGACGTGCGGGGGCTGCGGTACGACCCATGACCGGGACGTGAATGCGGCGGTCAACCTCCTGGCCGCCGGGCTGGCGGTCGCAGTCTGTGGAGACGGCGTAGGACCTCAACGGAACTCTCCTGAGGGGCGGCGGTCAGCGAAGCAGAAATCCCGACCCGTGAGGGAAGGAACCCTCTCCTCCTGAGGAGAGGGGCGAGGTCAAGAGGAGATCTGCACCTTGCTGTGGTCGCCGAGGATGAGACGGTGGGCCGCGGGGACCCGGGGGGCGGGGGTCACCTCCACGTTGCGGCCGATGATCGAGGCCTCGACGCGGCTGGCGCCGCGGACCGAGGAGCCGTCCAGGATGATGGAGAACTCGATCTCGCTGTCGGTGATCGTGCAGTCCCGGGAGATCGAGGTGAACGGCCCGATGTACGAGCCGGCGATCACGCTGCCCGCGCCGATCACGGCGGGGCCGACGATGCGCGAGTCGCTGACCTGGGCGCCCTCGTCGATCTGCACCCGGCCGATGATCTCACTCGCGGCGTCGACCAGGCCCTCGATGCGGGGCTCGGCGCGTTCCAGGACGGAGCGGTTGACCTCCAGCATGTCGTTGACGTTCCCGGTGTCCTTCCAGTAACCGGAGATCGTCGTGGACCGGACGTCGAGGTCCGCGTCGATCAGCCACTGCAGGGCGTGGGTGATCTCCAGCTCGCCGCGCCAGGAGGGCTTGATGGCGCGCACGGCGTCGTGCACGGCGGGCGTGAAGAGGTAGACGCCGACGAGCGCGAGGTCGCTCTTGGGGACCTCGGGCTTCTCCTCCAGGCCCACCACCCGGCCGTCGGGGCCGAGCTCGGCGACGCCGAAGGACTTCGGGTCGGAGACCTGGGTGAGCAGGATCTGAGCGGTGGGGCGGTCCGCGCGGAAGGAGTCGACGAGGTCGGAGATCCCGCCGACGATGAAGTTGTCGCCGAGGTACATGACGAAGTCCTCGTCGGCCAGGAACTCCCGGGCGATGACGACGGCATGGGCGAGGCCCAGCGGCGCGGTCTGCGGGATGTAGGTGACCTCGATGCCGAACTTCGAGCCGTCGCCGACGGCTTCGCGGATCTCGTCGGCGGTGTCCCCGACGACGATCCCGACCTCGGTGATGCCTGCGTCCGCGATCGCTTCCAGGCCGTAGAAGAGCACCGGCTTGTTCGCCACGGGCACGAGCTGCTTGGCGGATGTGTGGGTGAGGGGGCGCAGGCGGGTTCCGGCCCCGCCGGAGAGTACGAGAGCCTTCATGGCACCAGAGGCTAGAAGCGGTCACTTGAGCCGGGGTGGGGGTTCGCCTTGAGCCGGGTCGTGGACCCGCCCCCGCTCCAGCGGGGCTCCACCGTCCTTGCGGATGGTCGGTGTGCAGCGGCGATGAGCGGCGCGAGCCGTCACGAGAGGCAGGCACACACCCATGTCGGAGAACCACCGGGACCTCGTCCAGCGCTTCGTGGACATGATCAACAGCCACGACGTGAGCACGATGGCGGAGCACACCGCCGCGGACCACATCGACCACAATCCGATCGTCGCGGACGGCATCGAGGCCAACACGGCCTTCTTCCAGTCCATCTTCGACGCCTTCCCCGACGTCAAGGTCGTCGCCCACGACCTGATCGTCGACGGCGACCGCGTCGCGGGCCGCTTCGAGTACTCGGGCACCCACCAGGGCCCCTTCTTCGGCATACCGGCCACGGGCCGCAGCCTGAACTTCCAGTCGATCGACATCTGGCGCGTCGAGAACGGCCTGCTGGCCGAGCACTGGGACCAGCTGGACGTGGCGGGCATGTTCCACCAACTGGGCGCGGACTTCTACGCGCTCCAGGGGGAGTAGCGGCACCTCTCGCAGCACCCTGCCATGGAGACGTCGAACACCCGCGGCGCCGCCCGCCCGGGCCGCGGGTGGGCGGCGGACGGTCCGGGTGTCAGCGGTGCACCTTGTGCTTGAAGTCCTTGACCTTCGACTTCGTGATCGTGACCCCGTCCTCCCGCCACCACCTGGAGATACCCCCGATCAGGGAGTAGAGCCCGGCCGCCGCGCCGCCGAAGACGACGGTGAACGCGGTGCCCGAGCCGCCGAGCGCCTCCAGCGTCTGGTCCACGCGGAACACGCAGAAGTAGATGGCGGCCGCCCCGGCCAGGGCCAGCAGGAGCCACAGCGCCCGCCGCACCCGGGTGGGCAGGGTGCCCAGGATCCGGTACGGAACCTCCTTCTCGCAGCGATTGCAGACGAGGACCGCACGCACCGCCCCCCGGGGCGGGCGGTCCACCGGGATCGGGTAGCTGACCATACTCGTCGTCCACTTCGAGCCGGTCACTTTGGTCTCGATGATGTGCGCGTGCCTCGCGTGAATCGACGCGCCCAGGCTCCTGGTGCCCATCACATCCCACCCCCCGAGGTGCTGTCGGACGACAGCACGCTATCCCCTTGGTGGCGACGCGAGACGCCTTTGGGAAAAAGGGGACATGGGTGAATCCCCGGCCTGACGCGCCCCGCCGCGGGGGTTCCGTCACTCCCGTCCCAGTGGTAGTCAACTACCGCTGAAAGAAGGATGGTTGGCGGTATCCAGGTGGTTCGAAGTGGCTTGGGGACGCCGTAGGGAGGCGTGAGCCCTGCCCGGTCCATTGTCGACGGGGAGGGCCGCAGGTTCCGTCCTCGGAGGGACTCGCGCTCCGCGGCCCGGGTCGGGGGGCTTTCTCCCCGGCCCGGACCGTGGAGGCGTGGTGCTCGGTCGCCTCAGTGGTTGTGGTGGTGGTTGTGGTGGTCGCGGTGGTGATGGCGGTTCTGGCCGTAGCAGTAGTACCAGCCCCAGTCCCAGTTCCAGTACCAGTCGGAGCAGTAGCCGCGGCCGTCATGGCTGGGCGCCATCGCCGTCGTGCTGTCGGTGTGCGCCGCCGTTGGCGCGGCGACGGCGGCGGAGGGCAGCAGTGCCCCCGCGGCGGCCAGGGCCGCCGAGGCCGTGAGTACGGCGAAGCGCTGTTTTCGGGATGTCCGAGTCATGGTCATTCACCTCCGGCGAGAAATGCTGTCGGTTGCGGGATCCCATGCATCGATTGAGCCCGGTCGAGCGCGCCCGGTCATGCCCCTGGAATTCGTGGCTTGACAGCGAGGGGGCCGCGGGCGAGGAGTGCGAAGCCGGCCAGGGCTCCGGCGGCGGCGAGGGTCTGGATGAGGGCCATGGGGACGGCGCTGTCGGTGAGGCCGGCCAGCGGGGAGACCAGGGCGCCGATGAGGAAGCTGGTGGAGCCGAGGAGGGCGGAGGCGGATCCGGCGGCGTGGCGGGTGCGGTTCATGGCGAGGGCGTTGGCGTTGCCGATGAGCAGGCCGAGGCTGGAGATCAGGACGAACAGCACCGCGCAGACGAGGGTGAGGCCGGGGTGGCCGAGCATGCCGGTGGCGAGGGCGAGCATGACCAGGCTCGCGAGGAGGAGCAGGCCGAGGCCGGCGGTGACGACGGCATGGACGGGGAAACGGCGCACCAGGTAGCGGCCGTTGAGCTGGCCCATGCCGACCATGCCCGCGGCATTGAGGCCGAAGAGCAGGGCGTAGGTCTGGGGACTGGCGCCGTAGAGGCCCTGGAGGACGAAGGGGGAGGCGGCGAGGTAGGCGAAGAACGCGGCGAACGCCCCGCCCGCGGCCAACAGGCAGCCGGTGAAGACGCGGTCGGCGAGCAGGCCCCGCATCTGCGCCAGGCCCAGGCCCCGCGTGTGGCGTGCCGTGGCGGGCAGGGTTTCGGGCAGGCCGAAGCCGATGGTGGCGACCATGAGCGCCCCCAGGATCGCGAGGGCGGCGAAGATGCCGCGCCAGTCGGTGACGTGGAGGAGCTGGGCGCCGAAGAGGGGGGCGACGACGGGGGCGACGCCGGAGATGAGCATGAGGGTGGAGAAGACCTGGGCGATCTTCACGCCCTCGTAGAGGTCGCGGATGATCGCGCGGGCGATCACGATCCCGGCCGCGCCCGCCGCGCCCTGTACGAAGCGCAGGCCGATCAGTGTTCCCGCGGTGGGGGCCAGGGCGCAGGCCACGGAGGCCACGGTGTAGAGGGCCATGCCCACGAGCAGGGGGCGGCGGCGGCCGAGGCGGTCGGAGAGGGGGCCGATGACGAGCTGGCCCAGTGCCATACCGATCAGGCAGGAGGTGAGGGTGAGCTGGACGACGACGGCGGTGGTGCGGAAGGTGCCCGCGACGTCGGGCAGGGCCGGTAGGTAGACGTCGGAGGACAGGGAGGACAGGGAGGGCAGGGCGGTCAGGCCCGCCAGGATCAGGAAGACCAGGGGGAGGCGGGGAGCCGGGGCGCGTCCGCTGGAGGTGTCGGAGGTGGGGGTCGTGGCCGTGTTTCGGGCAGCGCTGGGCAAGGATCACTCCAGGCGGGAGAGGGGGATGGGGTGATGTCGAACCTACGCCGTTTTCGCAGGTCAGATGCCGTGTGGTGGGGTGCGGGCGGGTCTGTGCGGCGCGCTGGCGGCGTCGCCGCCCGGGGGTGACCGGGAGGCCCTGGGCAACGCTCGCGAAGGGGCGTCAGGGCATGCCAAGGCCCCGCGTGGGCCCGTACACGGGCCCGCTCGCCCCGGTTTTTCCCTTCGGGGCCACGCGGGGGGCGTGAGGCTCTGTGTGGTTCTCTAAGAGCTTAGGGATGCATGTGCGTGGAGGGGATAGGTCGTACGTCCCTCGTGTCGGCTCGTGCCGATCTGGGGGTTTTCTCGGCGAGATTCAGTCGGCGAGGAGATGGTCGGCCTTGCCGGCCTTGATGTCGCGGATCAGCTGGCGGAGGGCGTCTGTGGTGTCGGTGAGGTACGCGTCCTCCGCGCCGGCGATGGCGATGTAGCTGTTGCCGTCCGCGTCCACCCCGATCCGGTAGCAGGAGTTTCCCTCGCCGCAGAACGGCTCTTCCCAGACGATGTCGGCCATCGGTTGCCTCTCAGAGTTGACGTGCCGGTTGGGCCCCTCGACCGTCCCGGCGAGGTGCTCCGGCTGTGCGCGAGTCGTCGGTAGACCGTGAACGACCCGGGACCGCCGAGGTTCAGTCGGCGAGGAGGTGGTTGGCCTTGCCCGCTTTGATGTCGCGGATCAGCTGGCGGAGGGCGTCTGTGGTGTCGGCGAGGTACGCGTCCTCCGCGCCGGCGATGGCGATGTAGCTGTTGCCGTCCGCGTCCACCCCGATCCGGTAGCAGCTCGCCCCTTCGCCGCAGAACGCTTCTTCCCAGACGATGTCGGCCATCGGTTGCCTTTCAGAGTTGACGGGCCAGTTGGTGGATGAAGTCCCGGGAGGCTTCCGGTCCCAGGCTGAGACGCTCCATCCAGTCCAGTTGGGCACGGTACTTGGACAGTTGGGCCTCGGTGTGCAGGAAATCGGGGCCATGTGTGCTGTCGACCTGCACGGTGTCCAATCGTGGGACGGGGCCCTCCAGGTAGTTGACCGTCTGGCCGGCGCCGGGGAAGCCGCCGCCTTCGAAGGTCAGGACGCGTAGGACGATGTTGTCCCGCTCGGCAGCCTCGGCGAGGTGCTCCAGCTGTGCGCGAGCCACCTTGCGGCCGCCGAACTGCATGCGCAGTGCCGCTTCGTGTACGACCGCCACGTACGCGGGTGCCGATTCGCCCTCCAGTACCTGCTGGCGCTCCAGCCTGTGGGTCAACCGGAGGGCGATCTCCTTGTCGGGGAGGGTGGGTACGACGAATCGGAAGAGGGCGAGTGCGTGGTCACTCGTCTGTAGCAGGCCCGGGATGTGCACCGAGTGTGCGCACCGCATACGGGTTGCGTGGGACTCCAGCTCGGCGATGTCCAGGACGGGTGCGGACAGCGCGCCGCGGTAGCGCTCCCACCAACCGCGCTGGCGGGGCTGGGCCATGGCGACGAGGGCGTCGACATACGCCTCGTCCGCGCAGTCGCAATGGCAGGCGAGGGAACGTAACCGCTCCTCGCTGATGGTGCGGATGCCTTGTTCGATGGCGGAGACCTTCGTGCGGTCGACCCCGAGCAGACCTGCGGCGGAGTCGGCGGACACGTCCGCTGCCAGCCTTATGCGGCGGAGCTCGGCACCCAGTCGCTTCTGCCGTTCTGTCGGTGCGGTGCGTGGCGGCATGGGTGCAGTCTGCCGTGCGAGCGTCCATCGAATCCACAGAGTGGGTCAATTCCCCAATGCAGGTGGCGAAATGGCCACCCTTATCGCTACGTTAGGTGACTCACCGCTCACGCAGCGGAAGTTGAAGTGCATCGCCGCAGCATGCCTCGGCCTCGGCGACGAGCCACGCTTCGCGACCGCGTCAGCCATTCGTGCGCGCCGAACTCGCCGTAGTCACCATCGACCTCAGGGAGTCCCGCGATGTCCAGCCAGCCCTTCACCACCTGTCCGCCGCCCCCGCCCGCGAGCGTCGGGGGCGAGCCACCCGTGCTCGGCACGCTCGCCTACAGCCTCACCGTGCCCGGGGAGCCGCTCGGGGCCCAGGTCGCACGGTCCGCCGTGCGGGCCGTCCTGCACGCGTACCGGCTCGATCCGCTGGCCCCCGCCGTCGTGCAGGTCGCCAGTGAACTGATCGCCGCGGGGTGGCAGTTGGATCCCGGGCGGAGCTTGTACCTTTCGGTCCGCCACCGCGACGGCGCACTGCGCCTGACCGCCTACGACGGCCACGCGGCCCATGCCCACCCCGGCTCGCCGCGCACTGCGAGGCTCGGCGGCGGGCGGCGCTGCGGTTGATGGCCGCGGTGGTGCGGTCGTGCGGCGGGGCCTGGGGCTTCGAGGAGTCCCGCGAGCCCGGTGGCGGCACCCGGACCTGGGCGGCCCTGCCGCTGCGCGGGGCGGCGGAGTACCTGCGCGCCTGAGGGTGCGTGCCGCGGCCTCGGAGTCCGCCCCGCGATGTCAAGCGCGGTTGCGGTTGCGGTGGCGGGTGGGGCAGGCTGGGACAATGACAGACACAACCCGCGCCACCCGGGTCGCTCTCGACGCGCACGAGACCCTGGAGCTGGACCGTCTGGCCCGCACGGTGGACGAGCGAGGCCGGGCTTTCGATGCGGCACGTACCGCGCTCGCCGAAGCGGCCGGCCGGATCGCCGCCCGGTACGACCGGGGCGGCCCGGCCGCGGTCGCGGCCCGGGTGGGCTGGTCCCGCCAGCATGTCTCGACCCTGGCCGCCGCCCACCGCCGCGCGGCCACCACCGATGACGTGGCGGCGGCATGAGCACCGCGGCGGAGCAGCCGCCCGGCGGCAACGTGCCCCAGCCGGCCGCGACCGCGGAGGACCTGCGCGCGACCCTGGCCCGCATCGCCCCCGACGCGGTGCCGACGTTCGATGCCGAGCGCGCCACCGCCATCACCCGTGCCCGGGAGCAGGTCAGCTCCGCCCCCGTGCGCCGCTTCCTGCGCCAGTGGGCCCTGTACGTCGCGATCGAACGCCACCCCGACATGGCCGCCCGCCTGCGTCGGCTGGAAGACCGCGCGGCCCACGTCACCGACCCGGACGAGGCCCGGGCGATCGCCTCCGAGATCGGCCGGATCCTCGACAAGGCCGCGGCCGAAGCCGGCGTCGCCGACGGCGGAGCCCGGTGACCGCCTGGCGGTGGGAGTACGACCCGAACGCCGACGAAGTCATCAAGG
Source organism: Streptomyces sp. NPDC098789 (assembly GCF_044759975.1). Lineage (NCBI taxonomy): Bacteria > Bacillati > Actinomycetota > Actinomycetes > Kitasatosporales > Streptomycetaceae > Streptomyces > Streptomyces sp. NPDC098789. The sequence goes on along the minus strand of NZ_JBIWAJ010000021.1, from coordinate 85,550 downwards.
GCCTGGCCGCCCACGTCACGGCCGAAGTGGAGCGCCTGGCCGACGAACTCGTCGCCCTCGCCGATGTCGGAGTGGACGTCACCGACATTGGCGAAGGAGGCCGCAGGGGCGTCCCCGGAGGGCTGCGCCGCATCCCGCTCCTGGACGACGGTTGGTTCTACGCGCTGCCGCTGCCCCGGATGCGGCTGATCGCGATCGTCCGCGTGATCCCGCCCTACACCGACCTCTAGTGGTCAGAGCGTCGCCGCCGCCGTCGTGGCGATCGCTTCCATCAGGTGGGCGTGGGTGAGGATCGCTTCCGCGTGCGGGGTGAAGGGTTGCCCTTCGAGGACGGTGCGGGCGAAGGTGCCCGCGATGTTCGTGAAGTGGTGGTCCGGGGCGAGGGGGATCTCCTCGGTGCCGGTCGCGCGTTCCACGCGCAGGATCGGGGTGAAGTCGTCCGGGGTGCTGAAGGCGCGCTCCAGGCGCAGGCGGCCCTCGCTGCCCCACAGGCCGTAGCCGCTGAGGTAGGAGTGCTCGACGCCGTACGCGAGGTGGGCGGCCGCGCCGGAGAGGGAGGTCAGCAGGGCGCTGCCGGCGGGCTGGGGACCGTACGCGCTGTCCGGGCGGACCTGCGCGCCCGCCACCCGCAGGTCCGGGCCGAGGAAGAGCTGGGCCGCGCGGACCGGGTACGCCGCCACCTCCGGCAGGGTGCTCGCGCGCACCCCGCCCGGGCGCAGCGGGATGCCGAACTCCGAGGTGAAGAGCTGGACCTCGCCGATCACACCGTCCGCGACCAGCTCCCGCACCCGCGCGTGCTGCGAGTGGTGCAGGAACATGAAGGACTCCATCAGGAGGAGGCCGTGCTCGCGGGCCGCGGCGACCGCCTTCTCGGCGTCCGGGAGGGAGGTGGCGAAGGGCTTCTCGCAGAGGACGTGCTTGCCCGCCGCCAGCGCCCGCAGCGTCCATTCGACGTGCAGCTCGGGCGGCAGCGGGATGTACACCGCGTCGACGTCCGCACGCTCCAGGACCTTCTCGTAGCCGGCCAGTGGCGCGCCGCCGAAGCGGTCCGTGAAGTGCCGGGCCTTCTCGATCGTGCGGCTGGCGATCGCGGTGATCCGCACGAGCGGCTGGCGCAGCATCGAGGGCAGCATGCGGCGGTCCGCGATGTCGGCGCAGCCCAGGACGCCGATGCGCAGGGCCTTCGGCGCGCTCACAGGGCGTACGCTCCGCCCAGCGCCCAGGCCGCCCGCAGGCTGGTCAGGAGCGTGCGGGCTTCGATGTTCAGGTAGTTGCTGTGCTTGAGGAGGCCGGCCAGCTGGCCCGCCGTCACCCACAGGAAGCCCTCCGGTACGTCGACGGGGAACTCGTCCCCGACCTCCACCAGCGCGTAGCGGTTGCCCGCGTGGTGGAAGCGCCCGCCCTCCTCGGACTGCACGGTGTCGTAGAGCATCCGGGACTTCGGCGCCGAGAGCACCATGTCCAGGTAGCGCGGCTGCCGCTCGGGAGGCAGGGTCAGCGCCCGAACCGGCTGGCACTGCACGGTCGGGCCCAGCTCGGCGACGTCCAGGACGCCGGCCTCGGAGCGGGCCTGGGCCAGCAGGTGCGGGACGCCGCCGATCCGGCGGACGACGAAGGCGGCGAGGCCCTGCTCGGCGGGGGCGAGCAACGGCTGGGTCCAGCGCTGGACCTCGCGGTTGGCGGCGGACACCGAGGCCGCGATCACGCTGAAGTGGTGGCCGCTGGCGTGCCGGATCTCGTGGTCGGTGCGCTCCCAGCCCTGTACGCCGGCCAACGGCAGGCTGCTCTGCACCAGTTCGCGGGTCGCCTTGATCTCGGTGAGCCACGACAGGACGTGCTCCGTCGTGTGCAGCGAGGGGCCCTCGTCCGCGAAGGTGGGGATCAGCGACAGGACGGTGCGGGCGTCCATGTTGATCACGTTGTTCTCGTAGAGCAGCTGGTGTATCTGGCCGAGGGTCAGCCACACGAAGTCCTCGTGCTCGGGTACGTCGCCCAGCGCCTCGACCACCATGTTCCGGTTCCGCTTGCGCAGGAACCAGGAGCCCTGCTCGGACTGGAGGGAGTCGAACAGCACCCGCGAGCCGACCCGCGGGGGCTTGAAGTAGTCGATGTAGTGCACGGGCGCGCCCTTGTGCACGCCCGTGTAGTTGCTGCGGGTCGCCTGCACGGTGGGGGACAGCTGCACCGTGTCGAGGTTGCCCGGCTCCATCTTGGCCTGCATCAGGCAGTGCAGGACGCCGTTGAACTCCTTGACGACGATGCCGAGGATGCCGACTTCCGGCTGGTTGATGATCGGTTGCGACCAGGACGCGCCGTGGCCGCCCCACTCGGTGCGCACCCGCAGGCCCTCGACGGAGAAGAAGCGGCCGCTGTCGTGGACGAGGTTCCCGGTGGAGTCCTCGAAGTGCCAGCCGACGAGTTCGGCGAACGGGATGCGCCGCACGTCGTAGCGGTTGGTGCGCCGCTGCTCGGCGAACCAGTCGCGGAAGACCGGGTTGGGGGTCACCGAGCTGTCGAGGGCCTGGGCCGACAGGGTGAACCGCCGCCCCAGGCTCGTGACGACGCCCGGGGGCATTGCCTGGGTGATGGTCATCGGTGGACTCCTTCGCCTTGTCCCGCGCGCCCAGGGGCAGCCGGTCGCACCACGACGATGGGGGAGCGCGATCGGCTGTGGCTGGAGAGGGCCTTGAGGTGGGGCGCACAGGGACTCGAACGGGGATCCGATCGAAGACCCGAACGGCATGCGGTCAGCCGGCCGTTGCCGCCAGCTCCGGGGAGTGGGCCGGCCGCCGCTGTGCCTCGGCGGCGCGTTCCGTGCGGTGCCGCTCCCGGTAGTGGCCCGGTGCGGCGAGGAGTTCGGCGTGCGTGCCGCGCTGGACGACGCGGCCCCCGTCCAGGACGAGGATCTCGTCCGCCGCGTCCAGACCGATCGTCCGGTGGCTGATCAGCAGCACCGCGCGGTCGGGGCGCGGCGCGAGCAGCGCGGCGAGCACGGCGTCGGCCTCCCGCGGGGCCAGGGACTCGGTCGGCTCGTCCAGGACCAGGACGGCCGGATCGGCGAGCAGCGCGGCCGCGAGGCCGAGGCGGCGGCGCTCACCGCCCGAGAACGCGGCCGCGTCCTCGCTCACCTCCGCGTCGAGACCGCCGGGCAGCCCGCGCACCCAGTCCGCGGCCCCGGCCCGGGCCAGGGCCGCCCACAACCGGTCCTCGTCCGCGCCGGGGCGGGCCAACAGCAGGTGTTCGCGCACGGTGCCGGCGAAGACGTGGTGGTACTGGGTCAGCCCGGCGGCCAGCCGCGGCCGCAGCGTGCCCGGCGCGAGCTCAGAGAGCGGTACGCCGCCCAGCGCGACCCGGCCCGTGGTGGGCTCCAGCAGCCCCAGGGCCAGCCCGGCGAGCGTGCTCTTCCCGGACCCGCTGGGCCCGACGAGCGCGATCCGTCGGCCCGGCGCGAGCAGGAGCCCGACCCCGGTCAGGGCGGGGCGCGCGCTGCCGGGGTGGGTGACGCCGACGTCGGTGAACTCCAGCGCGAGGGGCCCCTCGGGCAGGACCCGGCCGCCCTCCGCGGGGACCGGGCGGCGCAGGGAGTGCAGGGCGCGCAGCCGGTGCAGGGAGGTGGTCAGGCGGGTCAGGTGGTCGGCGGCGGTGCGGACGGGGGTGGCGAGGTCGAGGGTGGCCAGGGCGGCCAGGGTCAGGACCGCGGCGGTCACCGGGCCGGTGGCGCGCACGGCCAGGACGGCCACCGCCGCCGTGGTGCCGAGCTGGACCAGGACCGCCGCCGCGGCCAGTGCGGCCGCGATGCGGGCGGCGGACCGCTCGCGGCGGGCCACGGCGCGCGAGGCGGCCCGCTCGCCCCGCGCCACCCGCTCCGTCGCCCCGCACAGGGCGAGGTCCTCCGCGCCCTCGACCACGTCCACGGTCCGCGCGGCCAGGTCGGCCCGGGCCGCCGACAGTCGGGCCGCCGTACGCCGCCCGGTCAGCGCGGACAGCAGCGGCAGCGCCACGCAGGCCAGCAGCAGCCCCGCGGCCAGCGCCCACCCGGCGGCGGGCAGCACCAGAGCGCTCCACACCGTGACCCCGCCGCCCACCAACAGCGCGGTCAGCAGCGGCAGGGCCACCCGCAGCAGCGCGTCCTGCACCGCGTCCGCGTCGGCGACGAGCCGGTTCAGCAGCTCGCCGCGGCTGAAGGCGCGCAGCCCGTACGGCGCGTGCGGGGCCAGCAGCGTCAGCAGCCGCCCCCGCAGCCGCTCCATGATCCGCAGGGTCGCGTCGTGACCCCACAGCCGTTCGGCGTAGCGCAGCGCGCCGCGCCCCAGGGCGAAGGCGCGCACCGCGACCACCGCGACCATCAGGGCGCCGAGCGGCGGTTGTTGGGAGGCCCGGCAGATCAACCAGGTCGCGCTCGCGGTCAGGGCGATGGCGCAGGCCTCACCGAGGGCGGCGGCGAGCGCGGCGCACACGAGCCGGGCCGCGTCCGCCCGCGAGAGGGCGGGGGTGGGAGCGGGAGCGGGGGCGGGGGGCGCGCCGGGGGACGGGGGAACGGCGGTCATGGGCGGATCTCCTTGAGCGCGGGCGCGGGTGCGGGTGCGGGGGCCGTCGTCACCCCGGCCGTGACCCCGGTCGTGGTCATGGGCGCCGGCAGCCGCAGGACGCTGTCCGTGTGTTCGACCACCGCCGGGCGGTGGGTGGCGACCAGCAGCGTGGCCCGGCCGGCCACGGCCGCCAGGGCCCGGAGCACGTGCTCCTCCGTACCGCCGTCGAGGCGGGCCGTCGGCTCGTCCAGCAGTAGGAGCGAGGGGCGCCGCAGCAACGCGCGGGCCAGCGCGATCCGCTGGCGCTCACCGCCGGACAGGCCGGCGCCGCCCTCGCCGACGCGGGTGGCGACCCCGTCCGGCAGGCGGTGCACGAAGTCGGCCGCGCCCGCGGCCTCCAGCGCGTCCCACACCTCGCCGTCGTCCGCCCCCGCCCGCCCCAGTCGCACGTTGTCCGCGACCGACAGGGCGAACAGGTGCGGCTGCTGCGGCACCATCGCGATCCGGTCCGTCCACGCAGCCCGGTCCTGCGGGGTGCGCGGGACCACCGACACGCCGCCCACCCGCAGGTCCCCGGCGAGCGGCGGCAGCAAGCCGGCGACCGTCCGCAGCAGGGTGGTCTTGCCGACCCCGCTCGGCCCGGTCACCGCGCAGCTGCGCCCGGCCTCGAACCGCCAGGACAGCCCGGTCAGCGCGGGAGCGCCGGGCGCGTGCCCGACGGCGAGCCGGTCCAGTACCAGGGGGAAGCGGGCCGGGTCGGGCAACGGCCGTACCAGGGAGGCCCGTACCGGGGACGGTCGTACCAGGGGAGGTCGTACCGGGGACGGACGTTCGCGGACGCGCGCCGGCCGCGCCGCGTCCCCGTCGAGGACGGAGCGGACCTGCGCCAGGACCGTACGTCCCTCCTGCGCCGCGTGGAAGCGCGCGGCCAGCAGCCGCAGCGGCCGGTACGCCTCCGGGGTCAGCAGCAGCACGGCCAGTCCCGTCGACAGCGGCATCGCGCCGTCCAGCAGCCGGAAGCCGACCGGGACGGCGATCAGCGCCACCGAGAGGCTGGTCAGGGTGTCCATGACGAAGGTGGAGAGGAAGGCCACGCGCAGGGTCCGCACCGTCGCCCGCCGGTGCTCGGCGGCCCGTGCGCGCACGCTCGCGGCGGCCCGGTCCTCCTGCCCGAAGACGCGCAGGGTGGCGAGGCCGTTCAGGGCCTGGAGGAAGTACCCGCCCAGGCGCAGCAGCACCGCCCACTGCGCTTCGGTCCGGGCCTTGGTGTGCATGCCGACCAGTGCCAGCAGCAGCGGCACCAGCGGCAGCGTGACGAGCACGACCAGGCCCGAGACCCAGTCCGCGGCCCAGATGGTGCCGGTGACGGCGAGCGGCAGGACCACCACCTGCGGGAGCAGGGCGATCGATCCGGCGAGGTGGTCGTCGAGCGCGTCCATGCCCCGGCCGAGCAGGGCGACCACCGAGGCGGGCCGCGGGCCCCGGCCGCGCACGGCGGCCGCGGTGACGGCCTCGGTGAGCCGCGCCCGCAGCTCCTCCTTGTACCGGGCGGCCGCCGCGCCCGCCGAGGCCCGGTCCCACCAGGCGTGCGCGGCCCGTCCGACGATCACGGCCGCAAGCAGCGGGACCGGGACGGCGTGCAGTGCCGCTCCCGGGCCACGCTCGACGGCGGCCGCGAGCACCGAGGCCAGGACGACGCACTGCACGAGCGTCAGGACGGCTTCCACCACCGCGCCGAGGGCGCGGTGCACGAGGAACCGCCGGAGCAGGGGCGAACTCCGTACCAGGGCGAGGTCCATCGGTCGCTGTCCTGACTCTCGGGAGCGGCGGGTGGTTCAGGAGAAGGCGGGGGTGTCGAGCGCCGTGCTCCCCGCCGTCGCTCCGGGCGCCGGCGTCGGGGCGACGGCGGTCCGCGCCGGCGCCCACAGGACCAGCCACATGTAGACCTGCGCCGCGATCACGATCAGCAGCACCGGCCCGGAGGTCCAGATCACCGCCGCCAACGCGGTCTCGTCGGTGGCCAGTTGGGCCACCGAGGGCGCGGGTACGCCCGGGACCGTGGAGGTCAGCAGGGCCGGGTACTTGCCGGCGAAGACCGCCCCCGCCGCCGCGATCACGGCGGTCGTGGTCGCCCAGGGGGCGAGCCGTGCCCGGCCGCTCCCGGTCAGGGAGCGGGTCAGGAGCAGCGCCCCCACGCCGATGACGACGGCCAGCGCCGCCAGGACCGGGTGGCGCAGCGCGTCGCCGTCGAAGGTTCCGCCGACGAAGCCCGTCAGGGCGGTGACCCCGAGCAGCGCCGCCGAGAGCGTCGCGCCGATGGTGGTGAGCGCCGCGGCCCGTCGGGCCGGGTCCCCCGTCAACCGGGCCGCGATGAAGGCGCTGCCGTGCGTGGCCAGGAGCGCGACCATCGTCACCCCGCCGAGCAGGGTGAAGAGGTTCGGGGCGGCCACGCCCCGCACGTGACCGTCGCTGCCGAGGGAGACCCCGGCGGCCGTGACGGCGAGGAAGCAGCCCCAGCCGAAGGCGGCTGCCGCTCCGGCCGCGCAGATCAGCAGGTCGAAGGCGCGCCGGACCCGTTCGCCGGGGTGCCGGCCGCGCAGTTGGATGCCCGCGTTCAGGGCCAGCGCCCCCGCGAAGGCGATCAGCGCGTAGGGGTAGGCGCCGTCGACGAGCGCGCCGCGCAGCCCGGGCAGGGTTCCGGCGAGGGCGCCGATGGAGACCAGCAGCCAGGCCTCGTTGCCGAGCAGCAGCGGGCCGACCGCCCCGAGCACGGCCAGTCGCCCGGAGGCGTCGGAGCCGGTGCGGGGGAGGGCGAGCCCGACGCCGTAGTCGATCCCGGCGAGCACGAGGTAGCCGGTGAACAGGACGATGAACGCCACGAGGGCGAGGGTCGGGTAGGTCATGACGGGTGCGCTCCTTCCCGGGGGGCCGCGGGAGCCGCGGGTGCGGTGGTGGCCCCGGGGGGCCCGGCGGCGTACGGGCCCGACTGCGGCGCGCGGGGGATCGTACGGGGATCCACGCGCGGGTCGTGGGCCGTGGCGGCGAGGCCGCTGCCGAGGGAGTCCGCGGCCTGGGCGGTGGCGGAGGCGGCGGCGGGCTCCGCGGCCCGGCCGAGGCCGCTCTCGCCGGGGCCGCGCATCGCGGACCGGGCCAGCAGCCACCAGTCGAGGCCGAGCAGACCGACCACGAGGACGACGAGGACCAGGAGCGAGGCGGTCAGCCGCCCCGCACCGAGGCCGGGGGTCATGGCCTGGCGGGTGGTCAGGATGCCGGTGATGACGAACGGCTGGCGGCCGACCTCGCGGACGATCCAACCGCAGAGGTTCGCGACGAAGGGCAGCACCATCGCGAAGGGCAGCAGCCGCGCCAGCACGGCGGACCGCATGACGTCGCCGGTCCGACCGCCGGGGCCCTGGCCGGGCCGGCCGGGCTGGGGGTACGGGGCGGGTTGGGCGTGCTGGGGGTACTGGCCATAGGGGGCCGAGTGGCCCGGCCGGCCGTACTGGCCCGTCGGACCGTTCGGGCCCTGGCCCGGCGGCCATTGCCCCGGGTGGACCCGGCGGCCCTGCCCTTGTGCCTGCCCTTGTGCCTGCCACTGGCCCTGAGCCTGCCACTGGCCCGGGTACGGCTGCCCGGGGTACGGCTGCCCGGGGTACGGCTGCTGGTACCGCTGGTGCTGCGGGCGCGGTTCGCGCAGGGATACGAGGGCCCAGATGCCCAGGATCAGCAGCACGCCGCCGATCATCATCATCAGGGTGAGGGCGCCCAGTACGGGCCCCGACGGCGGCCCCTCCAGCGGGCCGAACTTCTTCGCCAACTCCTGGAGCTGGCGCGTCACTTCCGCCTGGTTGCCGTCCAGCACCGCCCCCTTGAGCGGCTGGTCCTTCTTCGTGTTGCCGAGCTGGACCATCCCGCTGAGGACGACGAGGGATGCGCCCCAGGTACCGGCGTGCGCCCCCGTCTTCAGGGAGTGCCGGACGAAGGACCGGTCCGCGCGGCCGCGCCGGTGCAGCAGGAGGCCGATGCCGAGCATGAAGAAGCCGCCGACCGCGAGCGCGCCGCCGGTGATGTGGAAGATGGCGATCCACGCGTTGGCGTTGGAGAACAGCGCCCCGAAGCTCGTCAGTTCGAGGTGCCCGTCGCGCATCGTGTAGGCGACCGGGTTCTGCATGAAGCCGTTGGCCAGCAGGGCCCACACCGCCGAGGTGTACGCCGCGGCGGCCACCACCCAGATGCATGCCAGGTGGACGTACTTGGGCAGCCGGTCGAAGCCGAAGATCCACAGGGCCAGGAAGGTCGACTCGGCGAAGAACGAGACCACGGTCTCCACGGCGAGGGGCGCGCCGAAGACGCTGGCCGCCGTGGATTCCAGGCCGGTCCAGTTGGCGCTGAGCTGGAACTCCATGGCCAGGCCGGTGGCGATGCCGACCGCGTAGTTGATGACGTAGAGGGTGCCCCAGTAGGTGGTCATCCGTCTGAACGCGGGGTCGCCGGTGCGCACCCAGCGGGTGTGCGTGACGGCGACGAGGGCGACGAGCCCGAGGGTGAGCGTGACGAGGAGGTAGTGCGTCCCGACGGTGAGGCCGAACTGAAGGCGTGCCAGGTCCTGGGGAGCCATTCCGTTCACCTCGATTCTTTCGTCGCTAGAATTTCTAGCAACACTAGACAATCGTGGTCGGCGCCCCTAGGGTTGGGCCTCATGAGAATCCTCTTTGCCAGCGTGGGCAACTTCGGGCACATATTTCCCTTGCTTCCCTTGGCGAGGGCGGCGCGAGCCGCCGGCCACGAGGTCGCGTTCGCAACGGGTGAGCAGTTCCACCAGACCCTCAGCGAGGCTGGCTTCGAGCCGGTGACGGCAGGCCGGTCCGTGCCCGAGGCATTCATCGAAGCAGCGGGCGGTCGAGCCTTCCTTGAGGCCCACGGCGGAGAGGTGGGCGCCCAGGACGTGCCGCCGGAGGTGCTCGCGAACCTGCACATCAAGGTGTTCGGCTCGGTCCTGCCGCGCTGGGTCGCCGCCGACCTCGCGCCGGTCTTCGAGAGCCGGCAGATCGACCTGGTCGTCCACGAGGTGCTCAACCCGGGCGCCGGCTTCGCCGCCCAGCTCGCGGGCGTACCGGCCCTCGCGCACGGCGTCGGCCTGCTCGCGCAGGACCACGAGGCCGAGCGCCTCCAGCAGGAGATCCTCAACACCGCCGCCGATCTGGGCGTCACCGTGCCCGCCGGGCAGGTGCTCACCCTCGGCAACACCTACATCGACATCTGCCCGCCGTCCCTCCAGGACCGGGCCTTCGTCGAGTCGGGCCAGGCGCGCATCGAGCAGCGCCCCGTCGCCTTCGTCGAGCCGGGCGAACTGCCCGCGGGCCTGGCCGAGTCGGGCGAGCCCTTCGTCTACCTCACCCTGGGCACCGCGCTCGGCTCCGCCGAGAACCTGCGCACCGTGATCGACGGCCTCGCCCCGCTGGGCGTGCCGGTCCTGGTCGCCGCCGGCTTCCGGGTGCAGATCGCCGACCTCGGGGAGCTGCCGGAGCACGTGATCGTCGCGCCGTGGCTGCCGCAGTCCGCGGTCCTGGCGCACGCCGCGCTCGTCGTCCAGCACGGCGGCAGCGGGACCACCCTGGCCACCCTCGAAGCGGGCTTGCCCCAGCTGATCGTGCCGCAGGGCGCCGACGGTCCCGCCAACGGCAAGGCCGTACGGGACGCGGGCGCCGGCGAGGTGCTCTTCGAACTGACCGCCGAGGCGGTCACCGAGCACGCGCGCAAGATCCTGGGCGACCCCGGCTACCGTGAGGCGGCCGGCAAGATCGCCGCCGAGATCGCCGCGCTGCCCGACCCGGCCGAGATCGCCGCGCGGCTCCCGGAGTTCGCGGCCTGACCGTACGGTCCGAACGTTCCGACGGACGGCCGGTCCACCGGCCGTCCGCACAACGAACTCCCGGGCGTCGGCGCCCCCTCCGACCGCCCGGGCCCCGGAATCCGGTGCGCGCGCTGCCATTCCCCCGTACGGCGCGCGCACCGGATCCTCAACACCTGACTACCGCAGCGCCTCAGCCCGAAGCGGCGAGGGACAGCGAAGGCGCCGCCAGGGTGGTGGGCAGCAGGTCCTCCACCGGGTCCGCCTCGCCGGCCGCCGCCAGCGCCGCCAGCGCGGCGCGCAGCTCGTGCGCCAGCTCCGTCGCCTGCGCGCGGTCCAGCGCGCAGGGGGCGAAGTCCAGGGCCAGCAACGGCTCCTCGTGCCAGCGCAGCACGGTGAGCGCGGCGTCGGCCGTGGCGCCGCCCAGGTGCCCGTGGTGGAAACGGGCCGTCAGCGGGCCCGCCCCGGCGCGCGCGGGCAGCAGGCCGTCGTGGTCCGCGAAGGCGACCTGGACCAGCGGGGTCCGTGACCGGTCCCCGCGCAGCCCGAGTTCGCGCACGAGGGCGTCCGTATCGAGCGCCGCGTGGGCGAGGGCCTCGCCGAAGGCGCAGGCGACCCCGCGCAGGAAGTAGTCGACGCCGCCCTCCAGCTCGCAGCACACCGGCACGTTCGTCGAGCCCGGCGCGACCGTGCGCAGGGCCGGGCCCGCGCTGCGCCGCGGCAGCTCGGCGCCCACCAGCAGCCATTCGTGCCCGGAGCGCCGTCCGACGGCGAGCGCCCAGGCCGCGAGCAGCACCGTCCCGTGGGGTACGCCCGCCCGCGCGGCCGTGGCGTCGACCGCGTCCCGCAGCTCCGCGTCCAGCGCGACGGGCAGCCGCTCGCCGCGGAAGTCGAAGACGGCGGTGCGCCGCCCGGGGGCGGTGAGGTCCAGCGCGGTCGGGAACTCCCTTATCCGCTCCACGCGTTCGGCGACCAGGGCGGGTGGCGGCAGCGCAACGGGCCGGTCAGCCGGCCGGTCAGCTGCCCGGTCGGTCGTCGCCCGGGTCGTCTGTGGTGCGGGTGCCGGTTGCCGCCCGGCCGCCGCGCGGGCGTAGTCGGCGAGCAGCTCCCGCCAGACCAGGGCCGCCGACCAGGCGTCCGCCACCGCGTCGTGGCAGAGGAAGGACAGCAGGTGCCGCTGCGCGCCCAGCCGGGTCAGGGCGAAGGCGACGGGCGGCCGGTCGGGGTGCCCGATCAGCCGTTCCACCTCCCGCGCGAGCCGGGCGTGCACGGCGTCGACGGCCGCCTCCCGGTCCGCCGCCGGAGCGCCCGGCAGCTCGGGCAGGACGATCAGGGGCGGGGCGTAGGCGTCGAGCACCCGCCGTACGGGCCCCCGCGCCGCCTCCGGGAAGGCGGTCCGCAGCCCCTCGTGCCGCGCACCCAGGACACCGAGCGCGGTGCGCAGCACGGCGAGGTCGAGCGGGCCGGCCAGTTCGGCGCTCAGCACCCGGTGCACCGCGCCGGGGCCGACGTAGCGCTGGGCGGTCAGTGGCGCCAACTGTCCGGGCAGCAAAGCGTGTTCGCGCGGCTCCCGGTCGGGGGTCGCGGCCGGGGGCGCGGGAGCCAGGGGAACGGCCCGGGCCAGTACGTCCGTCAGTGGGGCGGCGCCCAGCAGCTGGGCCACGTCGAGCGAGAGCCCCAGCTGTTCGTCGGCGCGCGCCTGGAGCCGCATGGCCTGACCGAGGCCGCCGCCCAGGGTGAGGAAGGGCGAACCCGAGGCCCCGGCCGGCAGCGTGCGCCGGTCGTGGCACAGGACGTCCGCGGCGAGGTCGAGCAGCTCCTCCAGGGGAGTCGGGGTCTGCATGGGGTGGCCCTCTCTGTGGGCGGACTTACCCCGATGCTGCCGACCATGCCTCGAAGGCCACTAGACGATGAGGTCAGAGCGGCGAGGACCGCCTCGGCGCGTGCTCCCGCCCCGGGCTGCTGTCAAAGGCAGGAACCCTATCACTGACCGCTGCAATTGCACCGAAAGTGGTAGCGTGAGGGACATGACTCCCCGAGAGCGACGCCTTCGCGAGCAGGGCCAGCGCCGCCAGTTGATCCTCAGCTCGGCCCGCGAGATGGCCGAGGCCGAAGGCTGGGACTTCGTCACCACGCGGCGTCTCGCGGAGCGCATCGAGTACAGCCAGCCCGTGCTCTACCAGCACTTCAAGAACAAGGACGCGATCGTGCACGCGGTGGCCCTGGAGGGCTTCGGCGAGCTCGCGGGCGCCCTGCACGCCGCGCGCGTGCGGCACGCGGAGGCGGATCCGCTGGAGGCGCTGGACGCGGTGGCGCGCGCCTACCTCGCCTTCGCCGCCAAGGGGCCGGTCCTCTACCAGGCGATGCTCACCCTGGACGCGGGCGGGACGGGGTACGCCGGTGATCCCGGGGACCCGGGGGACGCGGAACCGGTCGCCCCGCAGCCTGTGCTCGACGCCCTCGCGGAGATCCGCCTGGCCGTCGAACCGGTGGCCCTGGGCCGCGATCCGGAGCTGCTGACCGAGGTGTTGTGGAGCACCTGGCACGGCCTGGCCACCCTCACCCGGGGACGGCGGCTGCGCCCCGACCTCACGCAGGAGCGGCTGGCCGCCCTGACCGGGATCCTGACCGGCCCGGCGGCCCCGGTCGGCTGACGGCTCAGCCGGACACCCGCTCGGACTCCCCGGCGCCGGCGCCCGTGGCGGCACCCGCGCCGGCGGCCTGCGCGGCCTGTCCGTCCACATGTTCCTTCACGCGCTTGCCCAGCAGCGTGAAGAGCAGGATCAGGCCGACCGTCAGGATGATGTGTCCCAGGCCGCCCACCAGCGAGAAGAGTTCGGGCACCTTGTGCCCGAGCACGGTCTGCGTGCCGCGGTAGGTCATGCTCGCGCAGGTGATGGTGATGCCCGCGTTGTAGAACCAGAAGAAGTAGTCGTAGTGCTTCGTCCCCGACAGCGAGAACACCTTGTCGAGACCGAGCACGATCAGCAGGCCCAGCATCCCCAGCGCCAACAGGTGGGTGTGCACCACCGCGAGCTGGGTGTCCCCGGTGAAGTCGTTGGCCTTGGTGAGCTCCCGGTAGTACAGGCCGGAGATCACTCCGACGATCATGTAGATGTGCGCCGCATGAAACGTCTTCCGCATGGCCCGCTCCCCGATCCCCTGATGATCACATCGTCCCCGACGAGATCATTCAAGCACTCGGCGCAAGCCTCTTCGCCGGATTGCCCAGATCGCTCAAGTCCCTTTCGAGGGAGCCTCTACCGAGGTTCCACCAGGGCTCCCCGGTGACGGCCGGGACTGCCCCGGGGAGGGTGGTCGGGAGGGTCGCCGGGAGGCCCGCCCGGGCAGGTGCCAGCTGCTCCGGGGTCAGCTCCGGCAGGTCCACCAGGGCGCCGAACCGTCGCGCCACCTCCCCCGCCTCCGGGTCCCCGCCGCACACGAACCGCGGGCGCGGCAGCCCCTTGGTCCCCTTCGCCCACCGCAGGTAGCGGGCCGCCTCGTCCACCAGCGCCGCCCCCGGGTCGAGGGTGAAGGTGGGTACGTGCGCGGTGCGCCGCAGGTACGCCCGGCCCAGCGGCATCGAGTCCAGCCGCAGCAGGACGACCTCCACCTCGCCGCGCCCCAGGACGCTCTCGGCGAAGGCGGTGCGCGGGCTCTCGGCAAGCAGGATCGCGTTCATCTTCGTTCTCCCAAGGGGTCGGTGGCGTGGGTGCGGTGCTACAGGTAGTCGGTGTTGCCGTTCACGTCGTCCAGGTCGAGGTCACCGGCGTGCTCGCCGAGGTGCTCCAGGCACAGCTCGTACACGTCCTCGGAGTGCGTCTCCTGCCATCCCCGCGGTACGGGCGCCCCCGCGGGCCACATCGCGCGGTGCCCGGCGCCGTCCGCGACGACGACGAAGGTCGCGAACGCGTCGGCGAACGGATCGTCGGCCCAGGGGTGGTCGAGGATGTGCAGGCTGCCGTCGGCCTCCACCCGGGCCGCGTGCCCGGTCCGCCACATCCGGGCGGTGGCCCCCTGCGGCCCGCCGCCCAGCGGGTCGGGCAGGAAGCTCGCCCCGCTGGCACCCGGCAGGCCCGCGTAGCCCTGGGCCACGCCGACCCCCGCGACGTACAGCGAACCGGTGTTCCCGGTGGCCACCGGCCGCAGCCGCGCGTCCAGGACGTAGGCCCGGTAGCCCGGCGCGGGCCGGGTCCGCCCGTCCGGGGTCTGCTCTATGACCAGGCGGCCCTCGGCCCACCCGGCGCTGTAGGTCAGCGCCGTCCCCTCGGCCCGGGCCAGCGCCACGAGGGCGTCGTCGGCCCGGCCCAGGACGGTCGCGGCGCCGTGCTCGCGCAGCCAGCCCAGTACCTCGTAGGGGGTGCCCAGGTGCGCGAGGGCCGGGTCCGGGACGTTCACGCGGGCCCCGGAGACGAAGGCGCCCAGCAGCCCGACCGCCGCGTCCGCGTCCGGATACCCGGTCACCAGCCAGGCGGCGTCGACCTGCCCGCCGTGCCCCAGGCTCGCGGCGGCCAGCGCTGCCGTGCCGATCGCGACGGTGGCCTGCGGGGTGCTCGCCAGCACCACCGGGGCGTCGGGGTCGAGCGGGCTCGTCCGGTCGGCCGAGCGGACCGGCCACTTCCCGTCGGCCGGCAGCAGGTCGGCGGCCGGGTCCCGGACCAGCCGGGCCGCCCGCGGCACCGGAGGCAGCAGCCGGTCGGACGCCTCGTCCAGCAGTAGGACGACGGGCCACACCGCTGCGGGCAACCCGCGCACCGGATCCACCGGCAGGCAGGCGGCCCCCGTCTTGGCGATGGCGAGCGCGGCCACCGCGAAGCCGGTCGGCGAGGCGATCGCGGTGACCACCGTGGTGCCCGGACCCGCCTGGTGCGCGATCAGGGCGTGCGCCAACAGGTCCGAGCGCGCGTCGAGTTCGGCGTAGTCCATGCCCGGCGTGAGCGCCGCGCCCGGCATCCCCGGGAACCCGGAGCCGCCGCCGATGCCGGTCAGGCCCGCGATCCCCGCCAGGCCCGCGAGCCCGGCCGGACCGGCCAGCGGCGCGAGGCCGCTCAGGTCCGTCAGCCCGGCCGGGCCGCCCGTGGCGCCGCCGGACAGCGCCGGAGCGCCGGGCGCACGGGCCACCTGGGCCGCGAACAGCGAGGCCACGCTGCGCACCGGCAGCTCCAGGTGCTCCCCGAGCCAGGGGCCGACGGTCTCCGCCGACACCTCGCCCGGCAGCAGCCGCAGCCGGCTCACCGCGCTGTGCGGTGTCTCCAGGGCCGCTTCCAGCAGCGCGACCAACTGCCCGGCCAGATGGGCGGCGGCGGTCTCCCCGATCGCCTCGTGCTGGAAGACCGCGCTCAGCGTCAGCCCGCCGGGCGCCCCGGCCGGGGTCTGCCGCTCGGTCAGGGTCAAAGCCAAGGCGGCGGCCCGGTGCGGGAGTTGGGCGTCCTCGGCGGAGACGGTCAACCCGGCGCCCTCGAACTCGCCGCCCGTCTCCTGGAGCAGTCCGAGCGCGATCCCGCCCGGCAGGGCCAGCGCCGCGTCCCCGCGCCGGTAGGCCGCGAGGTCCGCCGTGCGCACCCGGGCCAGCAGCTCCGTGAAGGCCGGATCCCCCGAGGTCTCGACCGACAGGGCCAGCACCCGCCCGTACGGACCCACCGCGCCCCGCAGCGCCGCGCCGTCCCGGGCGGGCACCGGAGCGGCCAGCGTGACGGGGGACCGCGCCCCGAGCCGGGTCAGCAGCGCCGCGAGCGCCGCGTGGACCACCATGAACAGGGTCGCCCCGTGCTCGGCGGCCAACAGGGTCAGCCGCTCGTGCAGGGCGGGGCCCAGCCCGCTCGCCAGCGTGCCGAGCGTGGAGTCGGCCCGGTCGGGCCCGCTGCCCGGGGCCGAGGTGGGCTCCAGGTCCCCGTACATCGCCCGGGGCGCGCCCTGCGGCGCGGAGGTCGGCCAGCGCGGGGCGTCCCCGGTGGCGCGGGCCCCGTAGGCCAGGGCCAGTTCGGCGGCCAGCGGCGTGTGCGACCACAGGTCGACCGACTCGCCCGGCAGGGTCAGTTCCAGCACGTGGTCGTCGGCGGCCAGGGCGCGCAGCCGGGTGCCCGCCGAGCCCAGCCGGCTGTTGCGCAGCGCCTCGTGCCGCCCGCCCAGGTCCCGCAACGCCTCCTCCAGCGCGCGCACGCTCAGCGCCCCGCGCAGCCGCAGCGGCAGTACGGCGCTGCCGGTGGCGTTCCCGGCGGGGCCGGTGGCGGTGGCCGGGCTGTCCCCGACCAGCGCGGCGAACAGGGCCGGGGTCGGGGCGTCGTACAGGGCGCGCGGGCCCGGGTCGACACCGAGCGCGTGCCGGGCGCGGGCCAGCAGCCGGGCCGAGGCCAGCGAGTGGCCGCCGAGGGCGAAGAAGTCGCAGTCCGCGCTGACCGCGCGCCGCGGCAGGCCGAGCACCTCGGCGAACAGGTCGCGGACGATCTCCTGGACGGGGGTGCCCGGCTGGGTGCCCGGCCGCTTCCCGCCGAAGGCCGGTGCGGGCAGCGCCGCCCGGTCGAGCTTGCCGCTGGGGGTGAGCGGCAGCGCGTCCAGGACGAGCAGGGCGGACGGGGTCATGTAGTCGGGCAGCCGCTCCTGGAGGTGGGCGCGCAGCACCACCTCGACGTCGACGGCGTGGTCGAAGGCGGTCGGGGTGTTCGCCCAGCTGGTGGGCGCCGCGGGATCGGGCGTCGTGGGATCGGGCGCCGTGGGGTCGGGTGTCGTGGGATCGGGCGCCGCGCCGTCGGGCGCGGCGGTGTCCGGCGTCGCGGTCGCGGGGCCCGCGTACGCCGCGTGCAGGGCGCCGTACGGGATCCGCGTCGGGTCGACGAGGACCAGGTCCAGGCTGCCGTCGTGCCGCGCCGACCAGGTCGGCACGGCGCGGTAGCCCGCGCCCTCCGCCGCCGTGCACAGCTCCTCCGGGTCCGGTGCGGGGCCCGGCTCGGCGAGCCGGGCCAGCGCCGCGGCCACGCTGCCCCCGGTCTCCAGGGTGTGCAGGGCCGCCCGCTCGCCGTGCAGCCGTGCGTTGGGGATCCCGGTCAGTCGCAGCACGGCCGGGCGGTGCTCCCCGAGGTGCGCGGCCAGCTCGGTGACCGAGCCCACCCCCCGCCCCCAGGGCAGTGCGGGGGCCGCCGCGAGGTCGGCGACGGGCTCGGCGGTGCTGAGGACGACGTCGTAGCGGTAGCGGGTCAGCTCGTTGTGGTCGGCGCCGCGCTTGACCCGTACGTCGACCGCGCGGATCTGCCGGAACTGCCCGGCCAGGTCCGTGAACAGGGCCGGGTGCAGCAGCAGTTCGGTCTCCAGGGCGACCCGCCGCTCCACGGCACGCAGGACCGCCGCGGGGTCCTGCGCCGCGTCGCCCCGCCGCTCCCCGCGGTGGGCCAGTTCGACCCCGGTCCGCAAGGGGCGGGCCAGGCCGAGGTGGCGCAGGTCGCCGAGCAGGATCGAGCCGCCGGGGGCGAGCAGGGGCAGCACGCGGCCGATGACGGTGCGCAGCCGGTCCAGGTCCGGGAAGTACTGGGCGACGGAGTTGAGCACGACGGTGTCGAAGTGCCCGAGGGGCAGCCCCGCGGTGTCCTCGGCCTCCCGGCAGCTGAGCCGCACCTTGCCGCGCAGCCGCCCGTCCGCCCGGGTCTGCGCGTACAGGGCGTCGATGACCGTGGGGGAGAAGTCGGTGGCCCAGTACTCCGCGCACTGCGCGGAGCGGGCCAGCGGGGCCATCAGGAGTCCGGTGCCGACGCCGATCTCCAGGATCCGGCGCTGGCCGAGCTCGCGGATCCGCTCCAGCGTCGCCGCGCGCCAGGCGCGCAGCTGGGCCAGGGGCAGCGGCAGCGCGTCGTAACTGCTGTCCCCGCCGACGAAGTTCTCGCCGAGGCCGCCCGAGCGGGCGTCCTGGTGCAGGGTCTCGAAGATCTCCCGCCAGGCGGTGACCTGCCCGGCCGGGTCCGCGGCGGGCGGCGCGAGCGGGGCGGGCACCACGTGCGCGACCAGGCGGCGCTCGCCGTCCTCGGCCTCGTGCACCGAGACCACGGATTCGGCGACGGCCGGATGGGTACCCAGCACCGCCTCGATCTCGCCGAGCTCGATCCGGTGTCCGCGCAGGGTGACCTGCTTGTCGACCCGTCCGAGGAACTCGAACTCGCCGTCCTCGCGCAGCCGTACGAGGTCACCCGTGCGGTAGAGGCGGCCGCCGCCGGGGGTGAAGCGGTCCTCGACGAAGCGCTCCGCCGTGAGCCGCCCACGGGGGCCCGGCTCGCTCCGCGAGAGGTAGCCGGTGGCCAGCCCCGGCCCGCCCAACAGCAGTTCGCCGGAGCCGCCCGGGCCCACCCGGACGCCGTCGCGGTCCACGACGATGGCGACGGTCGCCCCCAGCGGCCGCCCGATCGGGATGGTGCGGGCGTCCTCGGCGGGCTCGGTGACCTCGTGCCAGGTGGCGAAGACGGTGGCCTCGGTGGGCCCGTACATGTGCAGCAGCCGGTTCGGCGGCCCGGCCCGGAAGACCTCGCGCACCCGGCGCGGGTCGCAGGGCTCGCCGCCGAAGAGCAGCGCGCGCAGCGGGGCGAAGGCGGCCGGGCGCTCGCGGGCGATCCGGTGGAAGAGCGGGGTGGTCAGGAAGGCGACGGTGACGCCCTGGTCGCGGACCGCCCGCTCGAAGCGGGCCGGGTCGGTGACGGTGTCCCGGGTGAGCCCGGCGAGGCGGGCCCCGGCGGCGAGGGTCGACCAGATCTCGAAGGTGACCGCGTCGAAGGCGGGACTGGCGGCCTGGGCGACCACGTCCCGCGGGCCGAGGCGCAGGAAGTCGCCCGAGCCGACGAGGTCGAGGACGGCGCGGTGCGGGACGACGACCCCCTTGGGGGCGCCGCCCGTACCGGAGGTGTAGCAGACGTACGCTGCGTCCTCGGGGCCCGGCACCGGTGCGCGCAGCGCGGCGAGTTCGGAGGGGCGCTCGGAGATGGAGGTGGCGTCGCCGTCCACGGCGACGACGACCGCGCCCAGGTCCGCGTAGTCGGCGGCGAAGGCGCCCTCGGTGACCACCGCGCGCGCCGCGCTGTCCGCGACGATCAGGCGCCGCCGCTCGCCGGGGTGCGCCGGGTCGACGGGCACGTACGCCGCGCCCGCCCGGACGATGGCCAGGAAGGCGGTCACCAGGTCCGGCCCCGGCCTGAGCGCGGTCACCACGCGGTCGCCGGGGCGTACGCCGAGGGCGCCGAGATGGGCGGCGAGCCGGTTGGCCGCGAGGCTCAACTCCCGGTAGGAGAGCGAGACTTCGTCGCCCCCGCCGGCCGGGTGGGTGACGGCGGTCGCCTCGGGCCGCGCGAGCACGTGCTGTTCGATGAGGCCGGAGAGTGACATCAAGGCTGTAGCTCCTTCGACAGCGGCGACCGGATTGGCGGCGACCGGGCTGTGGGGCGACCGGGCTGTGGCGACTGGGCTGTGGGGCTTGGGCCGTGGGGCTTGGCAAAACCTTGCCTCGATGTTGGCAAGCGGATCCTGAGCCTCTGTCCAAGAACGCATGAAGACTGGTGGAACCACAGGTGGGAGGGGGTGCCGCGGTGCTCTTGTACGATCACCGGATGGCAGAAGACGGGTTGTCAGAGGGTGGGTCGGCAGCAGCGCTCGCGGTGGTGCTGCGGCCGGTGACGGCGGCGGATCTCGACCGGTTCGAGGCGGAGTTCGCCGGACCGCACGGCCCCGGGCCCTACCAGTGGTACGGGCACACGCCGGCCCTGCGCGTGCGGCAGGCGCTCGCGGACCGGGGGCTGCTGGGCGGCGACGAGAACATGCTGTCCGTCGCCGTCGGCGACACCCTCGTTGGGCGCGTCGAATGGCTGCGGCGGGCCTGGGGGCGGGCGGACACCTCGTCCTGCTGGGAGATCGCGATCGGACTGTTCGCCGAGCACCGCGGCCGGGGCATCGGCACCCGGGCGCAGCGGCAGCTCGTCGAGTACCTCTTCGAGCACACCCGGGCCGAACGCGTCCAGGTGTGCACCGACGCCGACAACATCGCGGAACAACGGGCCGTCGTGAAGGCCGGCTTCGAACTGGAGGGCCGCATCCGCCGCGCCCAATGGCGCGCGGGCGCCTGGCACGACCAGCTGATCTACTCGGCCCTGCGCACGCCCTGACCGCCCGCGGCCCGCGCCGATCCCGGCCGCCGCGCACGATGGGGCTCCAGGTGCCGGACGCGGCGACCGACCGGCGGGCCGGGCTGCACAGCAACGCGCAGTACGACGTCGTGCTGCTCTCCTTCACCGTGCCGACCGCCGAGGCGGACCGTTTCTTGCGGCCGCTGCGCAGGGAAGGCTCCGAGATGGCCCGCAACCGGCATCCCGAGAAGCCGGGTTACACGCGCGGCGACGGCTTCACCCGCCTCGGGCTCCCCGAGCCCGAGACCTTCGTCGAAGGCATGCGCACGGTGAGCGTCTGCCCCCGTGACGCGAAGACCCCGCAGAGCGAGTCCCTCAGGCTGTGCGCTCACGCCCACGCGCACGAGTTCCGGGCCGGCACCACCCGCATCTACCTGTCGGCCAGCAGCGACGCGCCCTTGGAGAAGCCGACGGCCTGACCACCGGCGCGTGGGCGGCTACTTGCCGCTGTCCTCGGCGAGGGTGTGGGCTACGAGGGCGTTGGCGTGTCCGTGGCCCAGGCCGTGTTCGGACTTGAGCCAGTTGACGATCTCCGTGTGCTTGGTCAGCGGGGAGGAGCGGATGAGGTCCTTCCACTCGCTGATCGGGCGGCCGTACTTCTTCTCGATGGAGGGGAAGTAGCTGGCCGGACCCTTCACTGCGTCGGTCATGGTGCCCCGTCTCGGTTCGTTCTGGATGATCTTGGTGGTGAGTCGATGATGCCCGGGCGGGCGGTGGTTCGCTAGCGGTCCGCCCGGACGCGGGCGAGCCGGGCCGTGACCGCGGTCAGCCACAGCAGCCCGAGGCCCGCGCCGGCGGTGAAGGCCAGGACGGAGGCGGCCGAGGCCGCGAACCCCGCGAGGACGCCGACCGGCACGACGCGGGAGGCGACGGCCCATCCCCGCCACCCCCGGGCGGCGAGAGGCCGGGCCAGGACGACGAACGCGGCGCACAGGGCGAGGTAGCCGACCATCCCGCCGAGCATGTGGACGATGCCGTGCCCGCTCAGCACCGCCGCCCCGGAGGCGGCGACGGGGGCGCCGACGGGAAAGCCCGCCCCGGCGTCGGCCGGAAAGGCCGCGGCGACCCAGAAGGAGACGGCGAAGACGCCGACCAGGGCCGGGCCCCAGGTCCCGCCCGGTCCGCCGCGCAGCACCCGCCGCAGTCCCGCCGCGCCGGCGAGCAACAGTGCGCCGGTCAGCACGAAGTTCACCGTCTGGACCCAGCCCGACTCGCCCAGGGCCAGCTGGCTGATCGCGTTGCGGGTGAAGTCGAAGCCGTCCCGTACGAAGCCCTGCGCGACGCCGGCCGTCAGGAACACCGGACCCGCCACCAGGCCACCGGCCACCATCCGCCGTGTCATGGTCCGCGCCGCGATTCGCGATGCGGTTCCCGATGCGTTCGTGGCGGGGGCGGCGTCGTGGGGGGTGCTCAAGGTGTGGGTCATGGTGGCGGGCCTTCCTCGCGTCGGTGGTGGCACTGGGTATGACCGACGGCGGGGTCCGAACTCATCGGTCCGAGGGACGTGCACCGGATCATGTCCGACCCATGACCGGGCAGCGTGCGATGCGGTCCGGAAAACGGGGCGCACGGCCCCGGCGCTCGGGGCCGTGGCGGGCCGATCAGAGCAAGTGCAGTGGCGGTACGACCAGGACCACGGCGAGGAGGCGCGGTCTCATGCGGGGGAGTGCCTGTGTCTCGAACCAGCCGCCGGAGGGGAGGAGGTGTCGGCGGGCCGTACCGGGGGTGGCATCGCCGAGTTCGGACGGGTCGATGCCGAGGTCGGCGAGTTCGACGATCTGATCGGCGACGGCCTTCACCTCATCGCGTACGGCCTTCGGGTAGCCGACCTCGTCCGCGGCGTGGAAGGCGTACTCCCACACCCAACGGTCGTCGGTCACCGAGCGGGCCCGCCGGCCGTACGGAGGCCGGCCTCGATGGCGGCGGCGTTGCGGATGCGGCTGATCTCGGTGGTGATCTCACGCGCCTCGCCGAGTTCGGTGACTTCTGCGGCGCGGGCTTCCAGGGCGCGCAGGCGGGCAGCGGTCTCCGGGTGCCGGGCGATCGCCACCTCGACGGCCCATGCCTCGGTGAAGGCGCGGAGGGGGGCCGCCGAGACCTCGGCGCGGGCGCGGGCGGTGCTGGCCGCACGGTCGCGGTCGAAGTCGGCGAGCAGGTGCGGAGCGACCTGGGCGAGCGCGGCGCGGATCGCCTCGGGCTGGTCAGGGGGCTGCGGGACGGCGGACGGCCGGGGGGCGGTGCTCACGCGGCTTCGGTCCCTTCGTCGTGGCCCGTACGGCCCGCCCGGTACGCGTTCTCGGCGTCGGACAGGGGGTCGCTCGTAGCTCGCACAGCCCGAGCATAAACCGTCACCGTCGTTTGACGCTGAGACGGCGTCCGGAGGGCGGATCGGGGCGTCGAGTCGCCCGCTGCAAGTCGAGGCGTCCCCTGCTGCCGGCATGACCGAAGCCCCCGTCGCGGTCGGGTGACCGGCGGGGGCTTCGCGGTGGTTGGTCAGGCTACGGCCCAGGGGCCGAGGTCGCGGGTGTGGTGGCCTGCCGCGACGGGGCGCTCCTGGTCCCAGGAGGGCTGCAGCGCGGCGGAGAGTATGCCCCACAGCTGGCCGGCCGTGAGGGAGTGCACGGGGATGACGACCTGTCCGGCGAGGCTGGTGCGGAAGGCCCGCTCCAGAGCGCTGACGATGCCGATGAGGGCCATCGAGTCCAGCCCGTACGCGTCCATCGGGACGTCGGCCGCGGGCTGCTTGTCCTTGCCGAGCCCGGGCAGGCCCTGGCGCAGGACGGTCTCGAACTTCGCGTTCCACGGTGCGTGGGCCATCGGGGACTTCCTTCCGGGCGGCAGTGCTGGTGCTCCTCGCAGCACCGTGCCGCATCCGGCTCGAGCCGCCGTGGAGGTTACGGCCAGCCGATGTTGGTGGTGGGGGCCGGGGTCGGCGCCGGGGTGGTGGGGGCCGGGGTGGTGGGCGGGGCGACCGGCCAGCCGATGTTCTCGGAGCCGCCGTCGGCGACGGCCGTGACCCCGGTGGGCGGGGCGACCGGCCAGCCGATCCCGTCGCCGCCGTCGGCGTTGGCGATCCCACCGGCGGTGAGGAGGGCGGCGGCGGCGAGGGCGGCGGTGGCGATGAGGCGGGCGATGTTCTTCATGGTGTCCTCCGTGGCAATTGTTTGATCCGGCTTGGCAACCTCTCTGCCAAGAAGATTGGCAACACCCACTGGAAAACCGCTCGGAATGCGCTGGAGAAGGGGTGGAGAACCCCAGAAAGGGCCCCGTATTTGCCACCCTGGATCGTGCTGGTTGCCTTGACGCATGCCTCCGACCTGCATAAATGATGAGGCGGCAAGAGAGGTGGTGAATGTTGCCAAGAGTTGCCAAGAGGGGGTGGGCAAGGGTTGCCGGACCCGTTTCCTGGAGTCCTGCCTGAGCGGGTGTTGCCAAGCATTGCCAAGTCGGTTCGTTGGTGGGCAACATATTGCCAAGCAAGTTGGCAAGTCTTGGTACACCCCAACTGTGGGGGGAGGCCCCTGAAATGAACACGGCTCACCTCAACACGGCGGGCACCGGCCGGATGCCGGCCGCCGTGCGCGCCGTACTCGCCGACGCCACCGCCCGCGACGACCTCTACGGCCCCTACGACCTGGAGGAGCGCCTCGGCGCCGTCCTGCACACCGAGGTCTACGCCCGACTCGGCGGCCTCCTCGGCGTCCCGGCCGCGCACACCGCGCTGTTCACCGGCGCGGCCGCCGCCTTCGAGTTCTGCCTCTCGGGCCTCGCCCTGACCGCCGGCGACCGGATCTGGACCACCCCGTACGAGGGCGTGGCACAACTGACCGCCCTCCACGCCCTGCGCGACCGTACGCACTGCGCGCTGGAGGTCGTCCCGCTGCGTGCGGACGGGGAGCTCGACCTGGAGTGGATGGCCGCCCACCTCGACGAGGACGTGGCCCTGGTCTCCGTCACGCACGTCGCCGCCACCGTCGGCACGGTCAGCCCGATCGAGGCCGTCGGTCGGCTGCTGGCCGGCCACCGGGCCCGGTACGCCGTCGACGCCTCGTACTCCGTCGGGCGGCTGCCCGTGGACGCCGCGGCCATCGGCTGCGACCTGCTCACCGCCGACGGCTGGCGGTTCCTCCGCGGCCCCGACGCGATCGGCTTCGCCTACGTAGCCCCCGCACTGCGGTCACTGCTCAGCGGCCGGGCGCACCCGCAGCCCGCCCCGGCAGCCGTCGCCGCGCTGCACGAGGCCCTCGCCCACCACGCGGCGGCCGCGCTGCTGCCCTGGCGCGACCTGGAGGCCGACGTGCGCGCGGTCCTGGAGCGCACCCCCGGCATCGAACTCCTCACCGAGGGCGCGGGAGGATCCGGCATCCTCGCCTTCCGGCACGCCGAACTGCCCGCCGCGCTGATCCGGCGCGCACTGGCGCGGCGCGGGGTCGTGGTGTGGAAGACGGTGGCCCAGGAGACGCCCCTCCACCTTCCGGCCCGGGGCGTCACCACCGCGTTGCGGGCCTCGGTCCACTACGACAACACCCCCGAGGACGTCACCCGCTTCGACGAGGCCCTCCAGGACGTGCTCCGGGAACTGCGGGAGGACCTGCGCAAGGAGGACCTCCGGACGCGGGAACTGCGCGAGCGCGAACAGGACTCCCCCGTCCGGCAGCTCGCCGCGGCATCCGGTCCGGTCGCCGCGACCCGCACCCCGGCCCGCCGAGGCCACCTCACGCTCCTCGCGGGAGCGGCGGGCTGACGGCGTACGCCCGTCCGATTCGGTCACCCTTACCCACGCCGCACGCGATGATGCCGACTCGTCAACGGGTCGCGGACGGAAGGGACTCTTCGAGTGAGTGTCCGCATTGCCGCACGGCTTGATCATTTGGAGTGACTGCCGCCGCGAGGCCTTCTGTCGCAGGTCGGAGAGGAGGGAGAGTCCTCCCCGTGAGCCCTTACCCGGGGTGGGCCACCTGTACGGATTTCCGTCTTCGGCAGGGAGAGAACCATGAACGGATCGAAGAAGCTGGCCCTCGGGGCCGCTGTGGCGGCGCTCGCGATCGGGGGTTCGGTCGCGGTGTCGACCGCGTCGGCCGGGACGCGGGAGGCGTCTCACGCGGCGGTGACCACCACCGCCTGGGCCAAGGTCGCCGCGAACGGGACGATCCTGGGCGCGCAGGGCATCAGCGGGATCAACAAGTTCGGCATCGGCCGCTACAACATCACCACCAGCTCCGGTCTCGACAGGTGCGCCCTACTGGGCACGATCAACACGAACGGTGGGAACGACCCCGGCCCGGGCAGCTCGTCCATCCTGGTCGGCCAGGTGAACGGGAACACGCTGTTCATCCGCACCGCCACCCCGTCGGCCGGAGGCTCCGCCGCCGTCGACAGCGACCGGCCGTTCTCGATCAGCATCGTCTGCGCCTGATCCCCGCTCTTGTGCGAGGACGCCGGGTGGGAACGGCCGTGGCCGTTCCCACCCGGCGTCCCCATGCGGTCAGCCGCGCAGCAGCTCCGCCGAGAGGTGGTGCTGGAGCGGTTGGCCGACCGCCGCGAGGTCGTGCAGGAAGGTGAGCCTGCCGTCCTCGGTCAGGGCGTAGCGCCGACGGGTGGCGGTGACCTCCTTGGCCGTGGGCGCGAGGGCCACCTCGTGGGTGGCCAGGTCGACCGCGGTGCCGTCCGCGCGGCCGACCAGGATCTCCGCGATGCCCGTCGGCTGGGTGATCAGCGCCTCCACCCGGCCGTCGGGCTGGAGCCGCCACCAGCCGTTCTCGCGGGCCGAAGGCCGCAGCGGCGCGCCGTCGGCGTCCAGCAGCCAGGCCCGGGTCTCGTAGTGGAGGAAGGGCCGGCCGTCGTGGCTGAAGGTCATCTCCTGCGCGTACGTGAACTCCCCGCCGAGCGTGGGGTAGCCGCCGCGCCCCCGCCCGTGCCAGGTGCCCAGGAACCCGAGCACCGGCCCCAACAACGGGTGCGGCGCGGGCGCCTCGTCCGGCCGGTGGGCGTCGGGGTACGGGTGCCCTGCTGCGGGGTCGAACACGGTGCGCGCTCCTGGTGGTGTCGGTGCTGTGTGGTGCCGCCGGAAGCCTAGAGGTTTTGTTGCGCGAGGGCGGGTGGGGAAAAGATCTTGGCGGTCCGTTCCCGAACCGGGGGAGCGCCGCACTCGTACCGAGTGCCAGCCAGGAAACCGTCGGCCGTCCTCGGGGCGCCGGCCGCTGGCGCAGACATCGAGATCGGAGCAGCGCACCGATGACGCAGTCCGCCGAGCACCCGATCGGGGTCCCCGCGCCCCGGAAGCGGGCGAACTGGATGAGACGCAGCTCGGACCGGGAGGACCTCTCCGGTCTGAGTGTCACCGACAAGATCCACAAGCTGGAGGCCCAGAGCCGGCGCTACCGCTCGGTGATCTACCGGATCGTTCCCCCGCGCTACGTCGACCAGGTCCACCAGGACGCGCTGGTGGCCATGTTCAAGCACCTGGACGCGGGACACACGGTCGATGACCTCTTCGCCTACTTCCAGACCATATGCGTCAACACCGCGCGGGCCGAGTACAAGCGGATCCTCAAGCGGGCGGAGACGCTCGTCGAGACCGGCCACGACGTTCTCGACACGGTGGCCCCCTCGCCCGAGGACAGCGTCGCCGAGGCCGCTTACGAGAGCGTGCACGCCGTCCTCGCCGACGTCCTCGAACCGGGCGAGCACCGCGCCTACGTGCTCACCGTGGTCTTCGGTCTGACCTCGGACGAGGTCGGCGGGCACGTCGGCCTGACCGGATCGGCGGTGCGCAAGGCCGTCCGGCGCGCGGAGAAGAAGCTCCGCACCGAGGAGGTGCTCGACCGCTTCCACTACCGCCCGCGCGGCACGGGCGTCCAGGAGGGCTAGTCGTCTCTTCCCCCCGGTACGCGAACCGCCGGCCCGGACACCACCGTTGCCGGACCCGGGTCGCGTACCCCGGGGTGGAGATTCACTCCGCCTGACGCACGAAATGGCGCGAGGAACAGCCACGTCCCCGCCGCGGGGGGAACTGCGGCAGGGGGCGTCGTTCTTCGCTAAGGGAGCCAGACATGACCGAAGTTGTATCCACGAGCGTCGCGATACTGGGCGCGGCACTCACATGGTTGCACCGACGACTCGATCGCCTACTGATGGGCTTCCCCAAGCTCCCCGCAGTGGGCTCCGTCCGGGCGGCTGCGCCTGCCCGCTCGGTGGTCCGGCAGGACGCGTCCTCCGGAAGATTGGATGATCGACTGTGGCCCGAACAAGCATGACCCGGGCCGTCCGAGCCGATGCCGGACCGGCCGGAACTACCGTGCGCGCTGGGGATGCACGATAGTTCCGGCCCGTGAGTGAGCGGCCGGGTCCCGATTCCCGATGCGGGGCCCGGCCGTACTCGTAGGGGGTGACAGAGCATCACCGTCCGCGATCTCCGGAGACACCCACCATGAGCGCCCTCCCCGAGAACACCGCACCCGCCCCGCTCCACTTCGACGCGACGATCGAGCAGCTCCTCGCCGACGTCGAGTGCGAGGTCGAGCACCGCCGCAGCGCCTACGAGGCCGCCCGGACCGTCGAGCGGCGGATCCTCGACCGCCTCGACCGGGCCCGTCGTGCGGAGCGCCGCCGCGGTGCCTCGTACCGCGTCCGCACGGCCGTGCACGTGGGCCTCGCGGCCCTCGGCACCCTCGCGTGCGCCGGTGGCGCCGGCCTGCTCCTCCTCGGTCACCAGGGCGGGCCCGAACTCCTCGGTGCGGCGGGAGCGGCCTGGAGCCTCGCGGCGGCCGTTGCCGACAAGCCGCAGCCATAGCCGCGAGGGTAGGGGTGGGGGCGGGGGCGGAGCCCGCCGCGCTCACTCGTCCGGATCGGCCCCCGGCTGCGCGGCGATCGCGTCCAGCGCCGCGCTGAGTCGGCGCAGGACCCGTACCGTCTCGTCGAAGGCGTCCTGGCCGCCCAGTTCGTGCAGCAGCCGCGCCGCCAGGTCCGCGTGGCCCGGTCCGATCCTGGCGATCGCCGCGCGTCCTTCGGCCGTGGGGGAGAGGAGTTTGGCGCGGCGGTGCGCCGGGTTGGGCGCGTACGCGGCGAGGCCGCGCTGGACCAGGAGGTCGGCGATGCGCTGGACGCTCTGGCGGGTGATGCCCATGGCCCGCGCGATCCCGGCGACCGGCAGCGGTTCGGTGAGGACGGCGCCCAGGACCTGCCACCAGGCGGCGGTGAGGCCGGCGGGCGCGGCCAGTTCCTCGGAGACGCCGAGGAACTGGCCGTTGAGGCGGAAGACCGACAGCGCGGTGCCCGACAGCGCGTCCTGCGCGGCCCGACTCACGCGTTGAGCTCCGCGTACGCGGCCGGGTCGGAGTGGTGGAAGAGCCGGTACCAGGCGTCGAGCGTGGCGCCCTCGAACGCGCCGAGCCGGCCGAGGACCTCGCGGGCGAAGGCGACCGGCTCGGTCGGTCCCGCGGTGATGAGGTCGCCCGCGGTGACGGCGTCGGCGTCGGCGTAGTGGGTGGCGCCCCGGTAGCCGGTCGCGGCGAGGTACTCGGGCGCGGCGCTGGTGTGGGCGCGGTCGTCGAGCAGCCCCTCGCGGGCGAGGCCCGCCGTGGCTCCGCAGATGGCGGCGACGGGGACGCCCGCGTCCAGGAAGGCCCGGGCGGTCCTGGCGAAGACGGCCAGGTCGTCGCCCGCGTCCCAGAGGTCGGCCCCGGGCAGCAGGAGCAGGGCGCTGTCCTCGGGGCGGAGGTCGGCGAGCGCGAGGTCGGGGGTGACGCGGAGGCCGCCCATGCTGCGGACGGGGTCGGTGGAGAGGCCGACGGTACGCACTTCGTGGCCGGTGCGGGCCAGCCAGGCGGTGGCGTGTCCGGTCTCCCAGTCGGCGAGGGTGTCGTAAACGGCGAGGTGCACGGTGCGGGTCATGGTCTCGTCCTCCATGTCGTGGCCTACGTCGTGGCCTATGTCAGTATGCTGTCAATTCGACAGTGTGCTGTCAATGGCGTGGGGGAACGAACCTAGGCACCACACCCCCTGTGAAATGAGCACGATCACTCAGGACGGGACCGTGGCACCGACCGGACGATGGTGATCACGCGCAGCGCATCACGCATCACGCACCACGCACCACGTCCCGGTCCCGGAGGCCCCCCTTGCTCAGCCGTACCGCCGCATCGCTGGTCCCCCTCTTCGGCAGGCTGTCCGTGACCGGTACGGTCGCCCCCGCAGGCGGGTCGGGCACGGTCCTCGTCGCCAACCACACCTCGCTCACCGACCCGGCCGTGGTGCTCGCCGCGCTGCACCGGCTCGGGGTCCGTCCGGTCGTCATGGCGACCGCGGGCCTGTGGCGCGTGCCGTTGCTCGGGCGCGCCCTCGACGCGGAGGGGCACATCCCGGTCGCCCGCGGCACGGCCCGTGCCTCGGCCGCACTCGACGCGGCCGCCGAAGCGCTCGCGCAGGGGCGGGTGTTGCTGATGTACGCGGAGGGTCGCCTGCCCGCGCGGACGGACGCGGCGGACTCGGCCCCCGGCCCGTTCCGGAGCGGTCTGGCCCGGCTCACCGAACGCACCGGCGCCCTCGTCGTGCCGATCGGCCAGGCGGGCGCGCGCCGGCTCTCGTCCGGGAGCACCGTCAAGCAGCTGGCGGGAGTGGCCACAGCGCCCCTGCGCCGGCCGTCGCTGCACGTGCACGTGGGCGCTCCCGTGCGGCTGACCGGCGATGTCGCGGCCCGCACCGACCAGGCGCACGCCGCGGTCACCGACGCCTGGCGCACGGCGGCGGCGCAGGTAGGGGCACAGGCAGGGGAGCCGGCCCGCCGTTCTTTCCCGAGCGCCCGGTAGTACCGCTCGGCTACCCTGGAGCCATGTCTTCGCCCCGGGTCTCCTAGCTCCGACACACGCTTCCACGCCACCTGTGTGTCCTTTTTCGCTAGCCCGGAGCTGAACTCCCATGATCACCGCCACGTCCGTCGACGTGCGCGCGGGCGCCCGCCTGCTGCTCACCGACGTCTCCTTCACCGTCTCCCCCGGCGACCGGATCGGCCTGGTCGGCCGCAACGGCGCGGGCAAGACCACCCTGACGAAGATCCTGGCCGGCGAGGCGTCGCCCACCGCCGGCGCCGTCACCCGCACCGGGTCCGTCGGCCACCTGCCGCAGGACCCCGCCCCCGCCGAGCCCGGCCTCACCGCGATGGAGCACGTCCTGTCCGCCCGCGGTCTGGACCGGGCCCTGCACGACCTGCGCGCCGCGGAGACGGCGATGGCCGCGCCCGGCGCCACCGCGGCGGCGCTGGAGCGGGCCATGAACGCCTACACCCGCGCCGACGCCCTCTTCCAGGCCCGCGGCGGCTACTCCGCGCAAGGCCGGGCGGCCCGGGTCGCCGCCGGCGTCGGGCTCGGCCGGCGCGAACTGACCCAACGGCTCGGCACCCTCTCGGGCGGACAGCGCCGCAGGGTCGAGCTGGCCCGCATCCTCTTCGCCGACCACGACACCCTGCTGCTCGACGAACCCACCAACCACCTCGACGCCGACTCGATCGCCTGGCTGCGCACCTTCCTGACCGGCCACCGCGGCGGCCTCGTCGTGATCAGCCACGACACCGGCCTGGTCGCCGACACCGTCAACAGGGTGTTCCACCTCGACGTGAACCGCGCGACGATCGACGTCCACAACACCGGCTGGCACACCTACCTCACCCAGCGCGCCGCCGACGAGCGGCGCCGGGTCCGCGAACGGGCCGGAGCCGAGCGCAAGGCGGCAGCCCTCCACGCACAGGCCGACAAGATGCGCGCCCGCGTGGCGACCGCGGTGACGGCCAAGAGCATGGCCCGCCGGGCAGACCGGATGCTCGCGGACCTGGAACCGGTGCGGCGGGCGGACCGGACCGCACGCTTCAGGCTGCCCGAACCCGCCCCCTGCGGCCGGGTACCGCTCGCCGCGGTCGGTCTGTCCAAGGCCTTCGGGTCGCTGGAGGTGCTCTCCGGAGTGGACCTCGCCCTCGACCGGGGCAGCCGGACGGTGGTCCTCGGACTCAACGGCGCCGGCAAGACCACCCTGTTGCGGATCCTCGCGGGCCGGCAGCGCCCCGACGCCGGACACGTGGTGCACGGACACGGCCTGCGGCTCGGCTACTTCGCCCAGGAGCACGAGACCCTGGACCCCGCCCGCAGCGTCCGCGAGAACCTGGCCGCCGCCGCTCCGGGGCTCACCGACGGCGAAGCCCGTGGCCTGCTGGGCTCCTTCCTCTTCACCGGCGACGACACCGACAAGCCGGTCGGCGTCCTGTCCGGCGGCGAGAAGACCCGGCTCGCCCTGGCCACCCTGGTCAGCTCCGGCGCGAACGTACTCCTGCTCGACGAACCCACCAACAACCTCGACCCCGTCTCCCGCGGCGAAGTCCTCGCCGCGGTCGGCGCCTACCCGGGCGCGGTGGTCATGGTCAGCCACGACGAGGAGGCCGTCGAGGCCCTGCGCCCGGAGCGCGTCCTGCTCCTCCCGGACGCCGCCGAGGACTACTGGAGTCCCGACTACGCCGATCTCGTCAGGCTCGCCTGAGACCCGGTCCGCCGCCGGCCCGAGCCCGGCGGCGGGCCTGGTGTTCGTCCTCCTCGCGTTGCAGGTCGCGGATGACGCGGGCGAGGGAGAGGGCCTTGCCCCAGTGACCCGCGGGGGAGCGGGTCGGGTCGAGGGCGACGACGGCGTCCCAGTTCGCGAGGGCCTCGTCGGCGCTGGGGGCGCGCCGGCCCCGCGCCTGGAAGTGGAAGCACCGCACGCCGTGGGCGAGGAGGCCGCCGCGGTCCGTCAGGTGGTCCACCCAGCCGACCGCGACCGCCTCGGCCGGCGGGGTCACGGTCGCGAGGACGCGGGCCGCGTCCGTCGCGAGCCGCTGCTCCCAACGCCCCCTGGTGGTCGGCCTGCAGGCCGGGTCCCCGTAGGGATGGGCGTGCTGATCGGGGCGGACGCCGGAGCCGCCGTCGACCGTGACGGTCTCGGCCGGGCCCTCGATCGTACGGTCGCACCTCGCGCAGAGCGGGCCGCCGGGCCCGGTCACCGGACCCCCGCGGCCCGTTGTACGGCCCCGTCGAGGACGCGCAGCAGGGTCCGCAGGGTGCGGGCGACGGCACGGCAGTAGCTCCACCGGGTGCTGTCCGTGATGCCGCGCGGCGGGTCCGCGACGAGGTGGGACCACTCCGCGGCCGAGCCGGGGGGCGCGGCCGCGTGCAACGCCCAGCCGTGGCGGGTCAGTTCGTCGAGCAGGAGGGTCACCTCCGCGGCGGGGGGCCGCTCCCCGTACGGAACGAGGGCCCGGGCCACCAGCTCCCGGACGGCCGTCCGTACGAGGTCCGCCGGCTGCGGTTGCGGCTGCGGCTGGGCCTGCTCGATGTGGTGCTCCACGGGGGCTCCTGTCCTCGTCACCGGGTGGTGTGACGACCGTAGGAGCCCCGGGTGCGGGGGAGGGGCACGGTTCCTGCCCCCTGGCCGAGGGGGAGGATTCCTGCCCCTCCCGGGTCAGACGGCGATGCCGAGCTCCAGCGCGAGCGAGCGGGCGTCGGCCCGCACCGTACGGGGGCCCGTCCTGGCCAGTTCGGGCAGGACCATGCGGGTGTGCATGTTGAAGCGGACCGTCTCCGGCGAGGTCGCGCGGGCCTTCTGGAGCAGGGCGACGGTGGCCACTCCCTCGCCCCGGAGGCCGTGGGCCCGGGCCATTTCGATCAGGTGGTACGAGCGGCGCGTCTGCGACGGGACCGTGTCGAGGTCCAGGGCCGCCGCGACCTCCAGCGCCTTGCCCGGCTGCACCAGGTCGTTGTGCATGGTGAGGGCGTACGCGTTCACCACGCCGCGGCCGAAGATCAGCCACGGGTGCGCGTAGTCCTCGCCGAGGCGCCCGGCGGCGTCGTTCGCGCGGTCCCAGTAGCGCCAGGCGAGCCCGGCACGGCCGACCTTCGCGAAGCTGAGCGCGACCGCGAGTTGGAGCAGGCCCCAACGGGCGAGTTCCCCTTCGTCGTCCTGCCGGAGCAACGAGGCCGCCTGTTCGGCGAGTTCGACGCGGGCGTCCGCCGCCTCGTTGGCGTCGCGGTAGAAGTGGTTCATGTACCAGGCGGCGCCGGCGATCGCGCGGGGACTGTCGGCGTCCTGGGCGGCGGTCATCGACCGGTCGCCGGTCATCATGACGAGTTCCGGCGCGGGTTGGAACGCGAGGAAGAGCTGGGCCAGGTGATACGTCTGCGCCTGTGCGACGAGGGCGCTGCGCCGGTCCACGCCTTCGAGGGCGCGGGACGCGTGTTGGGTGTCCGCGAGGAGGTCCGGCAGGAGGCGGGCGACCCGCGAGCGGTGGTCGCCGTCACCGTGCCAGAGCCGCCACGCCTGCCGCACGCGCGCGTGCAGCACCTCGGCGGACTGCGGCTCGACGTCGGCGGGCGTGAGCCGGTACGTGGTCAGCGCCCGTTTGACGGCGGGCAGGCCGGAGTGCGCGGACTTCGTGTACGTGGCGGCGGCGATCCGGTCGTCACCGGTGAGGTCGGCGACGTCGCACTCGTAGAGGGCGGCGAGACGGATGAGCATGGGCAGCCGGGGCATCCCGATGGCGCCCGACTCGATTCCTTTGATCCACTCCGGGGACCGACCCACCAAGCCGCCCGCGACGGGCCTGGTCAGACCGGCGCGGTCCCGTGCCGTGCGGGCGCGCTGGGCGAACGTCTGCGGGGTGGGGGTCTGACGGACGGGGTCGTACTGCTCGGGCATGCGGGACTCCGTTCTGGCCGGGACACCGAGAACGCTACTCCCCTTTCCCGAAGGGGAGATGGCGCAACAGGCCCCCCGACCCGGCCCCGGCCGGGGTCGGGGTCCAGCAGGTCTCCAAGACCTCTTGAGGGGCTGGGGTGACGGTGGCTGGATCCGGCCTCAGACCTGGAGGACCCACATGACCATGGCTCCCGAAGCCCCGCCCATACCGGTTCTGGACCGAGCCGCCGAACTGGCCGAGATCAAGGCCCTGGCCATCGCAGGGCCCGACGAGCGGGCCACCGAGCGCCAGCACGCCAAGGGCAAGCTCACCGCGCGCGAGCGCATCGACCTGCTGCTCGACCCGGGTTCCTTCCAGGAGATCGAGGCCCTGCGCCGGCACCGGGCCACCGGTTTCGGGCTGGAGCACAAGAAGCCCTACAGCGACGGCGTGATCACCGGCTGGGGCACCGTCGACGGCCGCAACGTCTTCGTCTACGCGCACGACTTCCGCATCTTCGGCGGCGCCCTGGGCGAGGCCCACGCCGAGAAGATCCACAAGGTGATGGACCTCGCCGAGGCCGCGGGGGCCCCGCTGGTCTCGCTGAACGACGGCGCGGGGGCCCGTATCCAGGAGGGCGTCAGCGCGCTCGCCGGCTACGGCGGGATCTTCCAGCGCAACACCCGGGCCTCGGGCGTGATCCCGCAGATCTCCGTGATGCTGGGCCCCTGCGCGGGCGGCGCCGCCTACAGCCCCGCGCTGACCGACTTCGTCTTCATGGTCCGCGAGACCTCCCAGATGTTCATCACCGGCCCCGACGTCGTCCGCGCCGTCACCGGCGAGGAGATCACCCAGAACGGCCTCGGCGGCGCCGACGTGCACGCCTCCGTGTCCGGCGTGGCCGCCTTCGCCTACGACGACGAGCCGAGCTGCCTGGAGGACGTGCGCCACCTGCTCTCGCTGCTGCCCTCCAACAACCGCGAGAGCGCCCCCCGCGAGGCCTGCGACGACCCGGTCGACCGGACCAACGACGCGCTGGAGCAGATCGTCCCGGCCAACCCGCAGCAGGCGTACGACATCCGCAAGGTCATCGAGGAGACCGTCGACTACGGCGAGTACTTCGAGGTCCAGCCCGCCTGGGCACAGAACATCGTCTGCGCGCTCGCTCGGATGGACGGCCACGTCGTCGGCTTCGTCGCCAACCAGCCCGCCGCGCTCGCGGGCGTCCTCGACATCCACGCCTCGGAGAAGGCCGCGCGCTTCGTGCAGTTCTGCGACGCCTTCTCGATCCCGCTGGTCACGCTGGTCGACGTACCCGGCTTCCTGCCCGGTGTCGACCAGGAGCACAACGGCATCATCCGGCACGGTGCGAAGCTGCTCTACGCCTACTGCAACGCCACCGTCCCGCGGATCTCGCTGGTGCTGCGCAAGGCGTACGGCGGCGCGTACATCGTCATGGACTCGCGCTCGATCGGCGCCGACCTGGCGCTCGCCTGGCCCACCAACGAGATCGCCGTGATGGGCGCCGAGGGCGCGGCCAACGTGATCTTCCGGCGGGAGATCGCCGCCGCCGACGACCCCGAGGCGATGCGCGCGCAGAAGATCAAGGAGTACACGACCGAGCTGATGCACCCGTACTACGCGGCCGAGCGCGGCCTCGTCGACGACGTCATCAACCCGCAGGAGACCCGCGCCGTCCTCATCCGGTCCCTTTCGATGCTCCGGTCGAAGTACGCCGACCTGCCGTCGCGCAAGCACGGGAACCCGCCGGTATGACCAAAGACGCGGAGAGCCGAGGGAGTGGAGAAAGGGGCGGGAGAGGTGAGACGGAAGGTGAAACGAAAGGAACAACTCCGGACAGCGAAGTCTGGCGGATCGTCCGGGGTCGTCCCGACAGGGTCGAAACCGCGGTGCTGACCGTAGTACTTTCGGCATTGTTCCGCAGGTCGGACGGCATGTCTGAGCAGCTCCCCGGCACGGTACCCTCCGGCTGGGACCGCACCCCGAACAGCCGATTCCGGTCCGCGGGGACGTGGCGCGACCACGGCTGAAGGACTGCCGTGGCGACCACCGCACCCGTGCGCACCACACTCCCGAGGAGGACGAGCCCGTGAAGGACCCCAAGGACTCGAAGGCCAGGCTGGACGCGCTGCGCGCGGACATCGAGCGCCGCAACCCGGCCCAGCCGGAGTTCCACCAGGCTGTGCGAGAGGTACTGGAGACCCTCGCGCCCGTCTTCGCCGCGCGCCCCGAGTACGCGGTGCCGGGACTCGTCGAGCGGCTCTGCGAGCCGGAGCGGCAGATCATCTTCCGGGTGCCGTGGACCGACGACCACGGCCACGTCCAGGTGAACCGCGGCTACCGCGTCGAATTCAACAGCGCGCTCGGCCCGTACAAGGGCGGCCTGCGGTTCCACCCGTCCGTCGACATCGGCGTCGTGAAGTTCCTCGGCTTCGAGCAGATCTTCAAGAACGCCCTGACCGGCCTCGGCATCGGCGGCGGCAAGGGCGGCAGCGACTTCGACCCGCGCGGCCGCTCCGACGCCGAAGTCATGCGCTTCTGTCAGTCCTTCATGACCGAGCTCCAGCGCCACATCGGCGAGCACACCGACGTCCCCGCCGGTGACATCGGCGTCGGCGGCCGCGAGATCGGCTACCTCTTCGGCCAGTACCGCCGCATCACCAACCGCTGGGAAGCCGGCGTGCTCACCGGCAAGGGCCGCGGCTGGGGCGGCTCGGCGATCCGCCCGGAGGCCACCGGCTACGGCGCGGTGCTCTTCGCCGCCGAGATGCTGAAGCTCAAGGGCCTCGGCCTGGAGGGCCGCACCGCGGTCGTCTCCGGCTCCGGCAACGTCGCGATCTACACGATCGAGAAGCTGCACAAGCTCGGCGCGCACCCGCTGACCTGCTCCGACTCTCAGGGCTACGTGCTCGACGAGAAGGGCATCGACATCGAGCTGCTCAAGCAGATCAAGGAGGTCGAGCGCGGTCGCGTCAGCGACTACGCGGCCCGGCGCGGCGGCTCGGCCCGCTTCGTGCCCGGCGGCCGGGTCTGGGAGGTGCCCGCGGAGGTCGCGTTCCCCTCGGCCACCCAGAACGAGCTCGACGTCCAGGACGCGCGCGCCCTGATCGCGGGCGGCGTCAAGGCCGTCTCCGAGGGCGCCAACATGCCCACCACCCCGGAAGCGGTCCGGATCTTCCAGGAGGCCGGTGTCGCCTTCGGCCCGGGCAAGGCCGCCAACGCGGGCGGCGTCGCCGTCAGCGCCCTGGAGATGAGCCAGAACGCGGCCCGGGTCTCCTGGACCGCGGAGCGCGTCGAGCAGGAACTGGCCGGGATCATGCGTGACATCCACGCGGTCTGCCACGAGACGGCGGAGCGCTACGGCGCCCCCGGCGACTACGTGACGGGCGCCAACATCGCGGGCTTCGAGCGCGTCGCGGACGCGATGCTGGCCCAGGGCATCATCTAGCCGACGGGCCGATCGGGCCGATCGGGCGATAGTCGACAGGCCGATAGGTCGACTCCTCGTGAAGAGCGAGCGGGCGGACGGGCGGGAGGTTTCCGCCCGCCCGCCCTTCCGTGCGCCCGCATGTCGTTCCGCGCCCCGCCGTCTGACACCCTGGGACGCAGTCGACGACGGACAGGGGACCCCTCGGTGCTGCTCAAGGCCTTGCACGGCATCCACGGAGACCGCGCGGACGCGGTCACCATCGCCGGCCGCTCCACCTCGTACGAAGACCTGCTGGGCGCGGCCCGCGCGGTGGCCGCCGACGTGGCCGGAGCCCCCGCCTTCGCCGTGACCGCGACCGCCTCCCTGGAGACCGTCGCCGCCGTGGTGGGCGGGCTGCTCGCCGGGGTGCCGGTGGTCCCCCTGCCGCCGGACGCGGGGCCCGCCGAGCGCGACCACATCCTGCGCGACTCCGGCGCCGGGCTCATCGAGGTCGACTTCGCCCGCCGGGCCGCCGCGGATCCCGTGGCCCGCGCCGCCGGGCCCGACGACCCGGCCCTGATCCTCTACACCTCGGGCACCACGGGCGCCCCCAAGGGCGTCGTCCACACCGCCACCGCCCTCGCGGCCGGCCTCGACGCACTCGCCGACGCCTGGCAGTGGAGCGCCGAGGACACCCTGGTGCACGGGCTGCCGCTGTTCCACGTCCACGGCCTGGTCCTCGGCGTCCTGGGCGCCCTGCGCACCGGCAGCCGCCTGGTCCACACGGGCCGCCCCACCCCCGCGGCCTACGCCGCGGCGGGCGGCAGCCTGTACTTCGGCGTGCCCACCGTCTGGTCCCGGATCGCGGCCGACCCGGCCGCCGCCGCGGCGCTCTCGGGGGCCCGGCTGCTGGTCTCCGGCAGCGCGCCGCTGCCCACCCCCGTCTTCCGCTCGCTGTCGCAGCTCACCGGCCACGCGCCGCTGGAGCGCTACGGCATGACCGAGACCCTGATCACGCTCAGCGCCCGGGCGGACGCCGTGCCCCGCCCCGGTACGGTCGGCACCCCGGTCGCGGGGGTCCGTACCCGGATCGCCGTCGAGCCCGGGGCCGACATCGGCGAACTCCAGCTCACCGGGCCCACCCTGTTCAGCGGCTACCTCGGCCGGCCCGAAGCCACCGCCGCCTCCTACACCGAGGACGGGTGGTTCCGTACGGGCGACATCGCGGCCATCGACGCGGACGGCCTCCACCGCATCGTCGGCCGGGCCTCCATCGACATGATCAAGTCGGGCGGCTACCGGATCGGCGCGGGCGAGGTCGAGAACGCGCTCCTCGACCACCCGGCCGTCAGCGAGGCCGCCGTGGTCGGCGTCCCCGACACCGACCTCGGCCAGCGCATCGTGGCCTTCGTCGTCGCCGAAGGCGTCGGCGCGAGCGAGCTCACGGACTTCGTCGCGGCCCACCTCTCGGTGCACAAGCGCCCGCGCGAAGTCCGGTTCGTCGCCTCGCTGCCGCGCAACGCGATGGGCAAACCCCAGAAGCGGCTGCTGCTTTCACCGGAGGAGCGGTGAACCACCGCCGGGCCGCGAAGCGTTGGACGTGCTGACGCCGAAGCGTTGACGGCGAAGCGTTAACGGCGTTAACGCCGTTAACGCCCGGCGAAGAGCGGGTCGTGGACCTCGCAGGGCGGTCGCACCTTCGGCAGCCGGTAGGCCATGCGGTCCCGCAAGCGGCCCGTCCACGGCTCCTGCGGGGAGCGCCGTCGGGCCAGGAAGTGCCGGCTGTGGCCCGCTCGCAGCTGCGCGCGGTACTCCTCGACCAGCGGCGCCCGATCCCCCAGCCAGGCCCGCATCCGGTCCTCCACCAGGCAGAAGTAGCAGCGGTCCGAGGCGACCATGTGGTGCATCTTCCCGTCGGGCTGCGCGTCGCCGGTGAAGCTGGTCACGGCCAGGGTGCCGGTGAAGAGCACGCACAGCCCCAGCACTTGGGGATCCTCCCGCGCCTCGGCCCGCTCGATGATCCGCGCGTAGCCCGCGGCGTCGATGTACGAGATCCGGGCGGCCAGGGTCCGCATCGCGGCCAGCGAGCTGAACACCGCGCACACCAACGAGAACCCGGCGACCACCGGCACCGACCAGGACGGCCCGGTATCGGCCAGGGTCCACAGCAACCCGGCGTTGAAGACGGCCATGACCAGCACGGCCACCCGCAGCCCGACGCCGCTGGTGCGCACCGTCCGGTAGGCCAGCCCGAGGAAGGTGGCGGCGAGCACGGGCTCGACCACGTCGAACGCCCTCACGCGTGACCCCCCCCCCGTCACCGAGTCCGGGTCCTGGTACGGCTCCGGATGCGGACCCCAGGATCGCGCAGCGCGCGCCGCCCGTCGAGAGGGGCGACCGACACCCTCTAGGGCGTGTCCAGCAGTCGGGTCCCGGCCGCGGCCCGCACCTCGGCGCTCTCCATCGGGTCGTCGCGCAGCGCCGCGATCCGCTCCAGGACGTCGGGGCGCGACGGGGTGTGGGCGATGCCCAGCAGCCGCGAGCCCTCCTCGCAGTCCCAGAGGGATTCGGTGTGGGCGCGGTCGGTACCGTCGCCGGGGTCGATGGCGGCCAGCGCTTCCAAGTAGGCGGCCCGTTCGTACGAATGCGGGGTGCGCAGCCAGAACCGGCGCAGGACCGGCGCCGCTCCGGCGGCCGCCGGACCGAAGCGGACCAGCCGCTTCGCCGTGGCGTCGGGGCCGCACCAGGCGCGGGCCCGCCACTGGTCGTCGAGTTCGGCGACGAGGGCCGGTATCACCTCCGGGCCGAGGTGGTCGGCGAGGACCTCCGAGCCGAGCTGGGCCAGCCACTCCCGCTCGTCGTCCACCCAGCGGCGCGCGGCCGGTACGGCGAGCGGGCCGAGGTGGCGGACGGCCCGCCTGAGCAGGGGAAGGGGACGGCCGCCGCCCGGCGTGACGAGCGAGGGCACGAGCGGGATCAGCCCCTCCACGGGCTCCCGGCGGGACAGCTCGCGCAGGGCCTCGATCCTGCCGCCGGCCGGGGGGCGGGCCCCGGCCAGCAGGTCGAGCAGCTCGCCGTCGGCGAGGCCGCCGAGGTCGTGGGCGACCGGACCCGGGTCCGAGTGCTGGACCTCGATCCCGAACCGGGTCCACGGCTCGGTGGGCCAGGGCGGCTCGGGCTCGGCGCCGATCCGGGCCCGCGCGACCCCGCCGAGGTCCTCCCACCACTCCGGGGGCCAGCTCAAGGCGAGCGACTCCAGCACGGCGACCCAGTGCGTGCCCTGGCGGACGTACTGGCGCAGGGCCTCCCGCGCCTCGGCGCAGCCGCCGAGGGCGAGCAGTTCGAGCACGTCGGTGGCCCGCTCGCACTGCCGCTCGTCCCCGCCGAGCAGCTCCACGACCGGGCCCCGGGCCAGCCCCAGGTCCCGGACCAGCCCGGCCAGATAGCGGGCGCGGTCGTCCGTACCGTCCCACCGCCAGTCCCGCCGGACGCTGTCGTGGACGAAGGGCGCGGCCTCGCCGGGACCCTCCAGCGCGCGGACGGCGCCCAGCCCGCGCCCCCGTTGCAGCAGGCCCTCGACGGAGTCGTGGGGGGCGTAGGGCATCACATCGGCGTCGTTCATCCGTACGGACGATAGTCGGAAGAGGGGGGTGTGGTGCTGGGCGCGAACGTCGACACGGTGATCACGGGACCATCGTCAGCACGATCTTGCCTTGGATGTGGCCGTGCGCGGCCCGCGTGTGTGCGCTGCCGGCCTCGGGCAGCGGGTAGGTGCTGTCCACCCCGACCTGGAGCTTGCCCTCCTCGAACAGCCGCCCGATCTCGGCGAGTTGGGGGCCGTTGGAACGTACCTGGAGGGTCGAGACCGTGATGCCCAGGCGCGCCGTCTCTTCCGGGTCGTACTGGGCGAAGAACACGGGAAGCATGGTGCCTCCGCGCTTGAGCACGCTCAGGAAGCGCGAGCTGTCCGGGCCGCCGACGGTGTCGATCACCAGGTCGACGTCGCCGACCACGTCCGCGGCACGCGTCGTGGTGTAGTCGATGAACTCGTCGGCGCCGAGCTTGCGCAGGAACTGCTCGTGTCGGCCCGAGGCCACCGCGATGACGTGTGCCCCCTGCCACTTCGCCAACTGCACCGCGAAGTGGCCCACTCCACCGGCGGCCCCGTTGACCAGCACGGTCATCCCCGGTGTGATCGGCACCGGCCGGTGCACCTGGCCGGTGAAGACGGACGGCACGTCGTGGCCGAGATCGATCAGGTACTGCCAGGCCGTCAGCACGGCCATCGGCGCCCCGGCCGCCTGTACGTGGTCGATACCGGCCGGCTTGTGGGCCAGGTCCGAGGCCGGCGCGGCCACGTACTCGGCGTAGGTCCGGCCGTCGAATCCGGGGAACCGCAGCATGCCGAAGACCTCGTCACCGACGGCGAAGCCCAGCACGTCGGGAGCGACCGCCTCGACCACGCCCGACATGTCCGTGCCGGGGGTCAGGGGGAAGGTGAGCGCCGGTCGCATCTCGGCCGGCATGACCTT
The DNA here is from genome assembly GCF_044759975.1 of Streptomyces sp. NPDC098789. Classification (NCBI taxonomy): domain Bacteria; kingdom Bacillati; phylum Actinomycetota; class Actinomycetes; order Kitasatosporales; family Streptomycetaceae; genus Streptomyces; species Streptomyces sp. NPDC098789. Next base: position 43,373 of record NZ_JBIWAJ010000021.1, on the reverse strand, counting down.
CATGCCCTCGCGCAGGTACCAGTCCGGCGGGTTGATGCCCGCCGCGTGCACCCGGACGAGCACCTCGCCCGGGCCGATCTCGGGCACCGGCACCTCGTCGTACCGCAGAACTTCCGGGCCGCCCGCTTCGTGGAACTGGATAGCCTTCATCGCGCCTGTCGCTTTCTCGGGGAAACGTCGATCTGTTGCTCCTTCAGTCAAGGCCCAGGGCGCCCCGGCCGTCCAAGACCGGTTCGGCAACCTGATCATTCCGAAACGGCATGATGCGTACGCTGGAGGGGTGAACGATCTCGGGCAGGACCTGGAACTGCGGCTGGTGCGCTACTTCACCGTGGTGGCGGCGCACCAGCACTTCGGCCGTGCGGCCGCCGACCTGCACGTGGCCCAGCCGGCGCTGAGCCGCCAGATCCAACGGCTGGAGAAGCACCTCGGCGCACGGCTGCTGGACCGCGTACCCCAGGGCGCCCTGCTCACCGCGGCCGGTGAGAAGTTCCTCCCCCGGGCCCGGGCCCTGCTACAGGCCGCCCACCAGGCCGAGTTGGCCGTCCGGGATCACGTCGAGGCCGATCGCATCACCATCGGCTACGTCGAAGACCTGGTGATCACCGCCGCCGTACGGGAACTGCGCCGCCGTCACCCGGACGCCGAGATCGCCACCCGGCACCTGAGCTGCCGCGACGTCGGGGCGCTGGCCGACGAGCACGTCGACGCCCTGATCGCGCGGGCCCCGCTGCCGCTCGCCGCCGACGAGGTGTCCACCACCCCGCTGTACCAGGAGCCCCGGATGCTCGTGGTTCCGCGGGGCCATCCCTTGGCCGACCGCGCGTCGGTGACCGCGGAGGAGCTGGCGGGCGAGGCGGAGGCGGCGCCGTGCGCGTTCGAGACCGAGGGCTGGACTTCCTACCGGATCCTCAAGTCCGGCGTGCAGCTGATCGAGGGCACCGAGGGCATTGAGGACATCGAGAGCTACGAGAGCATCGAGAGTTACGAGGACAAGCTCGAACTCGTCGCGAGCGGCCGGGCGATCGCCGTACTACCGGTCGGCGACCGACGCAGCTCACTGCGCCCCGACCTCGTCACCGTCCCGATCGAGGGCGCTCCCCCCAGCCAGGTCGTCCTGGCCAGCCGCAAGGGCGACCCGAATCCGATGATCCGGAATCTCCGACTGGCGGCCGAGGCCGTCCTCCCGTTGCGGTCCTGACCACCACGGGTTCCACATCCCGGGCCGCGTCATCGGCTCTGGCGCCGCCGCTCGCGGTGGGTGCGGCGCGGGCGTACGAGTGCGTCGAGCTCGCCCACGGCTGCGCGGACGTGGGCCGGGCCGGACCGGAGGCGCTCGCCCGCGCACCACCAGGAGAGCCGCCCGTCCGCCTCACGCGGATGCATGCCGAGGTCGTGCTCGGCACAGAGCGGCCAAGCCCGCCAGAGGCGCTCGGTGACGGTCTCCTGTGCGGCGTCGGCGACGGCCGCCAGGGCGAGGGCGAGGTTCTCCGCCGACTCCGGATACAAGGGATTGCCGTGCCACTCACCGTTGGCCAAAGCGACGTAGACGTTCTCCGGCCCGTTCTCGGCGTACGGGGGAAGGGCCAGCAGCTGGAGGGGTTTCTGCTCCGGCACGGTCACCGCCAGATCGCGGTTGAGCAGAGCGAGGGCCTCGCCCCACAAGGGGTACTCGCCCGGGGGGACCGGTCGGGGCTCAGGGCGGTCGAAGGGAGCACGCATGACGGCCATCCTGCACTGCGGTCGCCACCTCCGGCGCCCGGGCGTCACCAATAGGTCAGGACGCTCGGTGACAGGCGGAATCCCTTCTCCGTCGCCCCTGCCGGTCCTGGCGCCGCCGGCCACGGGACCGTTCTCCATCCCTCTTCCGGTGGGCCCCGAGTCCCCTCCGCGAACGTCGTCACGTCAACGCGAGCATGGGAGGGCGCCCCGATGAAGGCACAGCCGACGGAGACGAGAAGAGCCCCCGAACGGCCCGTGGCCCTGGTCACCGGAGCGACCAGCGGCATCGGACTGGCCATCGCCAGGGACCTCGGTGCGCGCGGTCACCGGGTGTTCCTCTGCGCGCGCACGGAGGCGGCGGTGAAGCAGACCGTCGAGGACCTGCGGGCCGAAGGGCTGGACGCGGAGGGCGTGGCGGCCGACGTGCGCGACCGCGCGTCGGTGGCGGAGCTGGTGGCGGCGGCCACCCTGGCCTTCGACGCGCCGATCTCCGTCCTCGTCAACAACGTGGGCCGCAGCGGCGGCGGTGCGACCGCCGACCTCACCGACGAGCTGTGGCACGAGGTCATCGACACCAACCTCAACAGCGTCTTCCTCGTCACCCGCGAGGTGCTCGCCCAGGGCGGGCTCGCCGCCGCGAGTTGGGGCCGGATCATCAACATCGCCTCCACCGCCGGCAAGCAGGGCGTCCTGCTCGGCGCCCCCTACTCCGCCGCCAAGCACGCCGTCGTCGGCTTCACGAAGGCGCTGGGCAAGGAACTGGCCCCGCTCGGGGTCACCGTGAACGCGGTCTGCCCCGGGTACGTCGAGACGCCCACCGCGGCCCTGGTGCGCAGCGGTTACGCGCAGGTGTGGGACACCACCGAGGAGTACGTGCAGGAGCAGTTCGAGGCGCGGATCCCGCTGGGGCGCTACTCCACCCCCGAGGAGGTGGCCGGCCTGGTCGGGTACCTGACCACGGACCTCGCCGCGTCCATCACGGCGCAGGCGCTGAACGTGTGCGGCGGGATGGGGAACGTCTGAGGCGGGCCCCGCCGCGGGCTGCGGGCTGCGTGTAATGTGCGCGACAAAGCGCGGCCGGCTCTGGAACCCTGCAGGTCCGGGGCGTGCGGCCGTGCGCGAGGCCGAGCTCCCCAGAGCCCGTTGCGCAGCCGCACAGGAGTGGTGATCGATGAGTTTCACGTTGCAGGGACCGGTTCTGGAAGGCGCCCTCGTGCGCCTGGAACCCCTGGAGCCGCGGCACGCGGTGGACCTGGCCGTGGCGGTGGAGGAGGAGCGGAGCTCCTACGGCTTCACGTGGGTGCCGACGGCCGCCGAGGTCGAGGGGTACGTCGACACGCAGCTCGGCCGGGCCGCCGACGGGACGGTGGCCCCGTACGTGCAGGTCGACCGGGCGTCGGGCCGGGCGGTCGGCGCCACGGCCTACTTGGACCCGCGGAGCTACCTCCCGGGCGGGGGCCTGTCCGCGGTGGAGGTCGGCTTCACCTGGCTCGCGTCGTCGGCCCAGGGCACGGGGATCAACGCGGAGGCCAAGTACCTGCTGTTCCGGCACGCCTTCGAGCAGTGGGGCGTGGACCGGCTCGACCTCAAGACGGACGCGCGCAACGCACGGTCGCGCGCGGCCATCGAGGGGGTCGGCGCCCGGTTCGAGGGCGTGCTGCGCAGCTGGTCCCGGTCCTGGGCGCCGGGCGAGGAGGGGCGGCTGCGTGACTCCGCGATGTTCTCGATCACGGCGGCGGAGTGGCCGGACCGTCGCACCGCGCTCGAAGCACGGATCGCCCGCGCCCTCGACCGCCGCGGCGTCCCCGCGCCGTAGGCCCGTAGGCCCCGTAAAGACCGTAAGGACGATAGGGGCCGGTCGGCTCACCGCACGGTGGGTGATCCCGAGACCTCCCACACCACGGCCCACGGCGCGATCCCCGAGGCCCGCCAGGCGGCGGGCACCCGCTCCTCCACCGGTTCGTCCGACAGCAGTACGTGCCGCAGCGCGGGCAGCGTGGTCCCGCGCGCGGCGGCCCCGGTGAGCCGCGCCAACCCGGAGGGCAGCTGCGTCAGCACCGTCACCTGCTGGTCCTCCAGCAGCTCGGCGAACTCGCGGGCGTCCGCCCCGGTGTCCTGGTCGACGACCACCGCGAGGCCGCCCGAGAGCAGCGGCCCCCATATCTCGCGCATGCCGAGGTCCAGGCTCAGCGAGTGGAAGGACGTCCACACCTCCTGCGGCCCCGCCTCCAACAGCGGAACGATGCTGTCCACCCAGGACAGCACCTCCCCGTGCGTCACCGGGTCCACGGACAGCGCCCGGCCGGGGTTGCCGCCGCCGGAGGGGAGGGCCAGGAAGGCCGCGTCCTGCGGGAGTTCGCGCGGTGCGCCGGCGCCCCGCGGGCGGGTCGCGATGACGAAGGGGCCGGCCTTCGCCACGGGTATCTCGTCGCGCAGCAGTCCGCTGTCCGAAACGACGAGCGACGCACCGGCGTCCCGCATCAAGAATTCTTGGAGCCCCGCGTTGTGACCGGGCTCCAGCGGGAGTACGGCCGCCCCCGAGCGCAGCGCGCCCACGACGGCGCCCGCCGACAGGCACGAGCGCCGGGCGCGCACCGCGACCGCGAGCCCCGGCCCCGTGCGCCCCGACAGCTTGCGCGCGATCTCGTCGGCGAGCCAGTCCAGTTCCAGGTAGGTCGCCTGCTCCTCGGCATCGCGCGCGGCGATGCGCACCGGGTGGCGGGCGGCCACGGTCGCGAAGCGGATGTCGATGCGGTCCCGGCGCTCCGTCCGTTCCCGGGCCGGGTCGAGCCCGATCCGGCCGAGCAGACCGCCGAGGTCGGCGGACAACTGGTCGAGCTCCGGATGCTCCGGAGTGGGGTTCATGGGGCCTCCCGGACCTCGCTGCGGTCTTCCACGGCCCGATGGTGTCGGCGCGCGCCTGAGGATCACTCAAGTTCCGCCGTACAGAACGCGTCCAGGCCGGGTGGAGGGTCGCTCGGGGAGCGCCGGGGGCCGGGTGGAGGTGCGCCGGGAGGGCGGCGCGGGAGCTCCTCGGACGTCGCCGGAGATCGCTTCGGGAGTCGCTCGTCGACGGCTCAAGGCGGGGTCGAGGGGGGCTGGGGAGGCTGTGGCAGGGGCGGGTAAGGCATGCCTACGATTCGAGGGTTCCCGCCGCCGCCACGTACTCCACGCCCCCTGTCGCGGGCCCAGGCCGTAGACGCACGCGTATGGAGGAGAGCTTCGTGGCTATGGCCCGTCTCGCGAGACTGGACTTGACTGTACTCATGACTCAGAACACGCAGAACACGCAGAACGCGCAGATCACCCTCGTCATCGGCGGCACCGGAAAGAGCGGGCGCCGCGTCGCGGAAAAACTCACCGCCCAGGGACTTCCGGTCCGGGTCGGATCGCGCCATGGTGAGCCGGCCTTTGACTGGAACCAGCCGGACACCTGGACCGCGGCCCTGGAGGGCGTCAGCCGGGTGTACGTGACCTACTACCCGGACTTAGCTTTCCCGGGTGCCGCCGAGCAGGTCGGCGAGTTCTCCAAGCTGGCCGTCGCGAGCGGCGCGCGCCGCCTGGTGCTGCTCTCGGGCCGGGGCGAGGAGGCCGCGGAGGTCAGCGAGGACAACCTCAAGGCCTCCGGCGCCGACTGGACCGTGGTGCGGTCCAGCTGGTTCAACCAGAACTTCAACGAGAGCTTCTTCCTGGAGCCCGTCCTGGCCGGCGAGATCGCCCTGCCGACCGGGGACGCCGTGGAGGCCTTCGTCGACGTCGACGACATCGCCGACGTCGTGGTGGCCGCCCTGACCGACGACAAGCACATCGGCAAGACCTACGAGCTGTCCGGCCCGCGGCTGCTCAGCTACACCGACGTCGCGGCGGAACTGACCAAGGCCACCGGCCGGGAGATCACGTACATCTCGGTCACCAACGAGGAGTACCGCGCCGTCCTGCGGGAGAACGACCTCCCGGAGGAGTTCGCCGACCTGTTCACCATGATCCTGGACGGCCGCAACGCGCACCTGGTGCACGGGGTCGAGGAGGCCCTGGGCCGCAAGCCCAAGGACTTCGCCGACTTCGCCCGCGAGGCGGCGGCGACCGGGGTCTGGAACGTCTGACCGGGGCGTACGTACATCCCGGGACGCGCCCGTCCGTCCGTGAGAGCGCCCGGGATGTACGTACGACCGCACGCCCTACCGCCCCCCTACAGGAGGCCCCGATGACCGGCACCCCCCGACCGTCCTTCTCCAGCTCCAGCGAGAACGGACTGGCCGCGCTCCCGCCGCACTTCCACGGGTTCGCGCTCATGCACATCGCGATGCGGCGCGACGCGGCGCGGCTGCGCGCGGCGGCGCCCGCCTGGCGCGGCGGTGGCGCCGAGTGGTGGCAGCGGCTGCGCGAGGTCATCGAGTGGCACCACACCAGCGAGGACGACGTGCTGTGGCCGGGGCTGCGCCGCCGTGACGCCGACTTCGACGCGCAGGCCCGCGAACTGCACGACGACCACGAGGAGTTGGACGCCGCGATGGCGGCGGTGTCCACGGCCGTGGGGCGCGGCGGAGACGGGCTGGCCCCGGCCGCCAAGGCGTTCGAGGAGATCCTGCACGGTCACCTGCGCGACGAGGAGCGCGTGGTCTTCCCGGTCTTCGACCGACTGGGGGAGCGGGCCTACCTGGCGGAGGAGCGCAAGGTGGTCTCCAGTGCGCCGATGCGCGTGATGACGTACCTCCAGCCGTGGATGTTCGACGGCGCGAGTCGGGAGTCCGTCTCCCACGTGTCCTCCACCATTCCACCGCCGGTCCGGCTGATCGGTGCGACGCTGTTGCGCAAGCGGTACGAGCGCACACTGAAGGGACTCCTGACGTGACGAGCACGACGACCCAATCGGCCACCCTGGTGGCGGCGACGGTGAGCACGGGCCTGATGGCCGGTCTGTACTTCGCCTTTGACATCTCGGTGATGCCGGGCCTGGGACGCGGTGACGACCAGACCTACGTGACCGCGATGCGGAACATCAACGACGCCATCGACAACGGGCTGTTCGGCCTGCTCTTCCTCGGAGCCTTCCTCGCCACGGGCGTGGCGGCCGCGCAGCAGCAGCGCGGCGGCCGACCGGACGCGGCGCGCTGGGGCTGGACGGCCTTCGGGCTGTACGCGCTCTCGCTAGTGGTGAGCGCGGCGATCAACATCCCGCTGAACAGCCAACTGGCGCGCGCCGGAGCCGACTTCGGAGCCGCCAGGTCCCGCTTCGGGCCCCGCTGGACCGGCGGCAACATCGTGCGCACCGTGGCCTGCACGGCGGCCCTCGCCGCGCTGGGCCGGGCGCTGACCCTGCACGGCCGCGGCTCGGTCGCGTAGCACCACCCCCGTGACGGCGCCCGCTCTCAATTCCGTCCCCCGCGGGGGAGCGGGCGCTTCGGATCCACCGGTACGAGGACGAGGACGAGGGAAGGCCACGGCACCCCCATGGACACACTGACCGGCCTGCTCGAAGGCCCCAAGGCCCGCGGCGCCTTCCTCCTGAAGTCCGTCTTCAACCCGCCCTGGTCGCTGCGCGTCGAGGACCGGGCCCCGCTGTCCGTCGTCACGATGGTGCGCGGCGAGGCGTGGCTGGTCCCGGACCGGGGCGAGCCCGTACTGATCCGCCCCGGCGACCTGACCGTCGTACGCGGCCCCGATCCGTACACGGTCTCCGACAGCCCGGACACCCCGGTCCAGATCACCGTGGGCCCCGAGCAGCGCTGCAACACGCAGGAGGGCGAGGACGTCACCGACACCATGGCGCTGGGCGTGCGCTCCTGGGGCGAGGCCTTCGAGGACGACGGCTCGGCCATCATGCTGAGCGGCACCTACCAGGCACCCAGCGAGATCGGCCGGCGGCTGCTGAACGCCCTGCCCACGATCCTGGTCCGGCCGGCCGCGTCCGGCGACGACACCCTGGTCCGGCTGCTCGCGATGGAGATCGGCAAGGACGAACCGGGCCAGGAGATCGTCCTGGACCGGCTCCTGGACCTGCTCCTGATCGGCATCCTGCGCACCTGGCTCGCCGACCCGGGCAGCGGCGCGCCCGCCTGGTACCGCGCCCAGAGCGACCCGGTGGTCGGCCCGGCGCTGCGGCTGCTGCACGAGAACCCGGCGTACGGCTGGACCGTCGAGGAACTCGCCCTCAAGGTCGGCGTCTCCCGCGCCTCGCTGGCCCGCCGCTTCGCGGAGGTCGTCGGCGAACCCCCGGTCGCCTACCTCACCGGCTGGCGCCTGGCCCTGGCCGCCGACCTCCTGCGCGAACCGGACGCCACCGTCGCCACGGTCGCCCGCCGCGTCGGCTACAGCAACGCCTTCGCCCTCTCGACGGCCTTCAAACGCGTCCGCGGCGTGAGCCCCCAAGAATTCCGCGCCGGCACCACCCCCGACACCCCCCAAGAAGCCCCCACCCCGGCCCGCACGGTCATTTTGGGGGCGTGAGGGGCGCGGGCCCCTGTGGACACGAGCGACGGCCCCCGACGGCATGCGGAGCGCGTCGGGGGCCGGCGCCGTGCGGTGGCCTCAGGAGGCCGGGGCGAAGCTCGTCACCGTGGGGTGCGGGGTGGTGGTGCCCACGCCGGGGAAGAGGGTGACCCGGCCGGCGGTGTCGGCGGACCACAGGTCGGGCAGGCCGTCGCCCGTGAGGTCACCGTCCGCGCCGATCCGGGGGTGCGTCCCGGTGGGCAGCGTCGCCAGGACGGGACCCTTGGTCGGGTCGACGAAGGCGGAGAAGTCCGGTGCGTCGGGCGTGCCCGTGACGGAGAAGGCGCGGACCGCGCCGTCGGCCCGGGAGCGGGCCCACAGGGTCGGAAAGGCCGTGCCCTGCGCGGGCCCGGGGGTGAGCAGGTCGTAACCGGCCCAGCCGGGGGCGGCATCGGAGAGGAGGATGACCGAGTCGTCGAGCTGGCGGGTGGATCCGCGCAGCGCCAGCCAGAGCCGGCCGTTCTCGACGAAGAGCACGGAGGTCTCCGGCAGGATCCCGCTGGCGTTGGCGGTGTCCCCGAAGGGGGAGCCGTAGGCCGCGACCTGGGTGACCTGCGACCAGTCGGCGCCGTAGCCGTGCTGCCCGCAGGCGATGGCCCCGCCCGCCGGGTCCATGCAGGTGGTGGGCTTGCGGACCACGCTCGGCGACTGATCGGTGAAGGCGCCCGTTCGGTCATTGCTGAACACGTACAGGGACGAGTCGCCCGGTGCGTGGGCCAGTAGGTCGTCGACCTGCTGGTAGCCCAGGGTCCCGCGGTGCGTGTACTGGACGTTCGCCCAGCTGCCGCTGCCACCGGGGGCGGCCGAACGGTGTGCGTTGGCAGGGGACTTGGGGTCCGATCCCCACGTGCGGAGGTCGCCCGCGGCGTCGGGGACCAGGACGTCCGGGGTGCCGTCGGCGTCGATGTCGCCGAAGGACGCCGGGCGGGCGGACGGCTGGGCGTAGTACGTCAGCACCGCGGGCTGCGAGACGTTGCCCGCTTCGTCCATCGTCTGGAGCCGCACGCTCTGACTGCCCCAGGTCGGCGGCTTGAGCCTGATGTCGGCCGCGCCGTCGACGAGGCGTACGACCCGGCTGTCGGTCGCCGCGTCCGAGCAGCGCCAGCCGACGCTGGGGACCGTGTCCGTCGACCAGCGGGCGCAGGCGATCCCCGAGCCGGTGTCGGAGCCGCGCAGCGTGAAGGTGGCCAGCTGGCCGACCTGCTTGGGCGTCGCGTCCGTGGTGACCTCCGCCGTCGGCGGCGTGTGGTCCACGCGGAAGTAGCACCACGCCGTGTAGGGGCCGGTCAGCGTGCCGTCGGTGCTGCGGGCGCGCCAGGCGTACTGGCCGCCGTCCGCCAGCCGGTCGCGGGGCACGTCCGTACGCGCCTCGCCGAGCGGTGCCCAGGACGTCGGGTAGTCGGTGCGCGGGCCGCCGTACGCGGTGTCCCACAGCTGGAAGTCCGTCCGCACTTGGGTGGCGCGCGGGGCGGTGACGTTCACGCGGAGCGCGACGTCGGAGAGGCCGACCCAGCCCGCGCCGCTCCCGGTGTACGGGTCGGTGTCGCAGTCGGAGTAGCGGCCTTCACCGGCGAAGCCGGGCGCGGGAGAGGTGCGGGCGGCGGTGGCCCTGGGCGCCGCCGGGTCCTGTGCGGCCGCGGAGGCGGGCGCCGCCGCCGGCAGGCCGAGCCCGAGGGCCAGCGCTGCCGTCAGCAGTATGCGAGCACGTGGCATGGTGATGTGTTCCCCCCTGGGAAGTCGACGCGATCAGCCGCAGGCATCGGGCGTGATCCCGTGAGGGAGCAGAACTATCAGATCGCGCTGACATCTCCACCAGGTTTACGCTCCCGCCCGCGCCACCGCCGTCAGGACCAGGGTCGGGGTCGTCAGCCAGCGGCCCGTGTAGTGGGGGTCCAGCGCGGGGGCCGTGGGCGGGGGGTGGAGGGTGCAGGTGAAGCTGCCCGTGGGGGAGAGGGACAGGGTGGCCTGGCGGAAGCCGAGCCAGGTGCCCGTGGCCGGGTACCACGCCTTGTACACCGCCTCCTTCGCCGAGAAGAAGAGCCGTTCCCACGGGGTGGCCGGGTCCGCCGCGGCCAGGTCGGACAGGTGGGCGCGCTCCGCCGGGGACGTGATCAGGCCGAGTACGCCCGGCGGGAGCGGGCCCGCCGGTTCGGCGTCGATGCCCAGGGCCGCGGTGCGGCCGAAGTGGTCCGCCACCGCCGCGCGGTAGCCGTCGCAGTGGGTGATGCTGCCGACCACCCCGGTCGGCCAGGCCGGGGCGCCGCCCGGGCCCGGGAGCAGCGCGACGGGGGCGTGCCCGAGGTCGGCCAGGCAGCGCCGGGCGCAGGCCCGGGCCGTCGCGAACTGGCGGTGGCGGCGCGCCCGCCGGCCCGTCATCAGGGCCTCCTCGGCCGGGAACAGCGGAGCGGGCGCCGCGTCGTCGAAGGCTTCCGACGACGCGACGCCCGGGGGGAGCAGGGACTCGATCATCGGCGCGAGGTGAGCTCCGCGACCGCCGCCACCGCCAGCAGCGGGCGCTCCAGCGGCAGCATGTGCCCCGCGCCGGAGACCGGTTCGAAGCGGGCGCCCGGCAGGGTCTCCGCGAGGATCTCCGCGAGCGCGGGGGCGATCACCTTGTCGCCCTCCCCGTGCAGCACCACCGCGGGCACCCGTACGGACTTCAGCGCCGCGCGCGCGTCCCAGCCCCGCGTGCTGCGGAAGAACTCCGCCCGCACGTGCGGGGCGGTCGCCGCGAACAGCTGCCGGTTCACGTCCAGCGCGACCGGGTCCACCCCCTTGCCCATCGTCGAGGACAGCAGCTTGCCGCCCAGCCAGGACCGGCGCAGCGCCCAGGAGAAGAGCGCGTTGCCCATCATCTTGACCTCGCTGTCCGGGGTGTCCTGGCCGTGCGCGGCCGTCCCCAGCAGCACCAGCCCGTGCAGCCGCCCGGCCCCGGGGTCCTGGGCGGCGTACGCCAGGGCCGCGAACCCGCCGCCCGAGTGGCCGGCCACGACCGCCCCGCGCGCGCCGGTCTCCTCCAGTACGGACGCCAGGTCCGAGCCGAGCCGCTCCATCGAGACCGGGGTCCGGCCGAGGGTGGAGGCCCCGTGCCCGCGCTGGTCGTACAGGACCACCCGGTGCCCGGCCCGGATCAGCCGGTCCGTGACCGTGCCCCAGACCCGACGGGTGTGCGCCCAGCCGTGCACCAGGACCACGTCCACGGCCGGCGCCGTGCCCGCCAGCGGGGTCAGCACGGTCACCGCCAGCTCCGCGCCGTCGTCCGTCCGTACGGTCAGCTCCCGGCTCAACTCGCGGGCGAGGGAGGCCTCCATGGCCGCGCTCATCCCCGCGCCCCCGCACCCACCGGCGCCAGCCGGCGGCCGAGCGACTCGAAGGCCGACAGGGCCCCCTTGGAGTGCTCCGCGCCCAGGTCGGCGACCTTGGACAGGACCTTCAGGAAGCCGTTCGGGGTGCCGATGAAGTGCATCGAGATCCGGGTGCGGCCGTCCACCAGCGGCTCCAGCCCGAAGGAGGCGGTCCCGCGGAAGACCCCGTCGACGTACGCGACGTCCAGCCGTCGGCCCGGGTCCACCGCGACGGTGCGCTGGGTGAAGCGGAGCTTGAGGCCGCCGTTGTCGGAGCCCTTGGTGTGGACGGTCACCGCGACCCGCCCGCCGACGCGGTCGGCGGCGCCGGAGAGCAGCTCGAAGGTGTTGCTCGGGACCCACCATTCCTTGGCGCCCTGCAGCTCCGCGACGAGCGCCTCCCAGACGGCGGGCGCCGGGGCGTCGATCACCGCCTCGTCGATCCGGTCGTAGGTCGTCATGGCGAAACCCTCCAGTGGGCCGGGGAACGGGTACGTGTGCGGGTGTGGGTACGGGACGGCGACGGCGGGGGCGGGGAGCCCGCCCCCGCCCCCGCCGCCGGTGCTCCCCTACCGGTAGGACTCCCGCCGTCAGGCGAAGAAGCCCTGACCGGGGGTGAGGATGTTGTTCGGGTCGTACTTCTTCTTGGCGTTCACGAAGCCGGCCCAGCGGTTGCCGAAGTGCTTCTTCCAGTCCGCGTTCGTCATCGGGATCGAGCCCACCAGGTAGCGCTTGGCGCCCAGGCCCACCGCGATGTCGTACAGCCGGCGGTTCTGGTCGATCATGCCCTGGATGTTGGGCTCGCCCGGGTTGGGGAAGCGCAGCAGGTCGAAGAGGTAGACCACGGACTCGTTGGGCATCATCGCCAGCGGCCGCTTCAACTTCGAGGTGTAGAACGGGTAGAAGAGCAGGAACCCGCCGCCCAGCGAGCTCGCGTCCAGCTCCTGCTCCACCCGCTTCATGAACTGCTTGGTCTTCGACGCGGGGAGGAACATGCTCAGCCACGGCTTGGGCGTGTACCAGTGGCCGCCCTCCTTCAGGACCGCCTCGTAGCCGTCGAGCCGGAACATGTAGTCCCGGAACGGCACGTCCTCGATGATCGCGTCCGCCCGTACGTCCCGCAGGTCGCACAGGAGCTTCGCGCGGTCCGGCGGGGTCGTGTTGTAGGTGGCGCCGACCTCCAGCTTGTAGCGCCAGCCCGAACCGTCCGGCTTCTGCAGCATCTCGCCCGCGTGGACCTGGAAGCGGCCGTCGGCCAGGACCTTCTCCGAGTCCGCGAGGTACGTCGCCACGTCCGCGTAGAACAGGCTGAAGATGACCGAGCGCTTCGGCGCCGGGATCAGCTTGACGGTGGCCCGGACGATGATGCCGACCTGGCCGCCGCCCGACAGCGCCGCGTTGAACAGCTCCGGTCGCACCTGCGCCGTCGCGGTGACCAGCTTGCCGTCACCGGTGACGATGTCGATGGACTGGACGGTGTCGCACAGCAGGCCGTACCGCTGCACGGTGCCGCCGATCCCGCCGATGCTGATGGTTCCGCCGACCGAGATGTACAGGTAGTCGGGGAGCGCCGGCGGGGTCTTGCCGACCTTGAGGGTCGCGTCGGTCAGCTGCCCCCAGGTCACACCGGCCTCGACCACCGCGGTGTCGGAGCCGATCGACAGGATCCGCGAGATGCCCTTGGCGTCGATGGAGATGCCGCCCGGGACGCGGGCCTGGCCGTACACCGAGTGCGACTCGATGTCGTTGCCCGTGCCGCCCTGACCGTTCACGGCGAGCTTGATGCCGTGGGTCCGGGCGTAGTTGACGATCGTGACGATGTCGTCCACGCCGGCGGGCCGCAGGACGGCCCACGGCTTGCTCGCGGCGCCGTCGAAGAGGTGCCCGAAGTCGTGGCCGAAGCCCTCGACCGTCGCGGGCGCCGTCTCCAGGGTCCCGACCAGCCCCGGCACCGGGACGACGTCGGTGTTCCCGGCGGCCTCGGCGGCCGTGGCCCAGGTCTGGGACACGGCGTTCCAGCCGACGACAGCGACCGCCGTGGTGGCGATCCCGCCGAGGACCCGGCGGCGGGACGGCTGGGCGGCGCTGCCCGCGGCGTCTGTGTGGGTGCTGCTCATCTGCCTACGTCTCCTACTGGTGAGGTACCGGCTTGGTGCTGCGTACCTGGGATGCGAGCTCGTACTCGCTCAGGTCGAGGCGCTTGGTGCCCCGGCGGAAGCGCCAGGTGTAGGTCGGGAAGATGGAGGTGTTGCGGCCGCTCTCGTCGAGGTACCAGCTCTTGCAGCCACCCGACATCCACACGGTGCCGTCGAGGTGCTTGTCGAGCTTCAGGTTGTAGGCGTCCTGCGCCTCCTGGCGGACCTCGATGCTCGACAGGCCGTGCTTCTGCGCCTGTTGGAGCGAGTCCACGACGTACTGGACCTGCGCCTCGATCATCACGGTCTGCGAGGAGTGGCCGAGCGCCGTGTTCGGGCCCAGCATCATGAACAGGTTCGGGAAGCCCGCGATGGTGGTGCCGCGGTGCGCGGACATGCCGTCCTTCCACGCCTCGCGCAGCTGGACGCCGCCGCGGCCCCAGATCTGTCGCGCGACCGGCCGGTCGGTGGCCCGGAAGCCGGTGCCGAGGATGATGGTGTCGACCTCGCGCTCGACGCCGTCCGTCCCGACGATGGAGTTCGCCCGGACCTCCGCGATGCCCTCGGTGACGATCTCCACGTTGGGCTGCTGGATCGCCGGGTACCAGGTGTTGGAGAACAGCAGCCGCTTGCAGGCCACCAGGTAGTCCGGGGTCAGGCGCTTGCGCAGCGCCTCGTCCGGCACCGACTTCTCCAGGTGGTCGCTCGCCATCTTCTGGACCTTCTCGGCGAGCTTGGGCCGCTTCCAGAAGAAGGCCAGGATCTCCCGGCCCCACATGTTGAAGCCCCGCCGGAACTGCTGGTAGCCGGGGAGCGAGCGGAGCATCTTGGTGTGCAGCTCGCTGTTGGCCTTGTCGGGCTTGGGGCCGATCCACGCGGGCGTGCGCTGGTAGAGGTCCAGCTGGCCGACCTCGGGCTGGATCGCCGGCACGAACTGGATCGCCGAGGCGCCCGTACCGATGACGGCGACGCGCCGGCCGGTCAGGTCGTGCTCGTGGTCCCAGCGCGAGGAGTGGAAGACCTTGCCCTGGAAGTCCGACAGCCCCTTGATGTCCGGCACGGCCGCCTCGCTGAGGTAGCCCGTGCCCGTCACCAGGAACTGCGCGGTGTAGTCGCCCTGCGAGGTCTCGATCTTCCAGTGCCGCTCGCCCTCGTCCCAGCGGGCGGCCAGCAGCTCGTGCTGGAACCGGATGTGCGGACGGACGCCGAAACGGTCGGCGGTGTCGCGCAGGTAGGCGTACAGCTCGTCCCGGGACGCGAACGTCGACTTCCAGTTCGGGTTCCGGGCGAACGAGAACGAGTACAGGTGGGACATGACGTCGCACGCACAACCCGGATAGCTGTTGTCGCGCCAGGTGCCACCGACCTCATCGGCCCGTTCGAACACCAGGAAGTCGTCGATGCCCGACTGCAGCAGCCGGACGGCGGTACCCAGGCCCGAGAACCCGGTACCGATGACGGCGACCCGCAGGTGGCGGGTCGGCCCGCGGCCCTTGGCGGCCGCCTCGGTCGTCGGGCGGGCTCCGCCGTCCTTGGCCGGTTCGAGAATGCTCGTCACGTCGGCCTCCTAGCGGCGCGTGATGGTCACGCGGAAGTTGTTGAAGAACTTGTCCTCGAGGGTGTACGCGAAGATGTCGAGGTAGCGCTCGAAGCGGGCCACGACCTCCTCGCCCTCCAGGGCGACGGCCTCGTCCCGGCGCTCGGCGAGCAGCACCAGCCAGGCGCGGCAGGCCATCGCGAAGGACTCGCGCTCGTTCACGATCTCGTCGATCTCGAAGAGGCCCTCGGCGCCCGCGGCCAGCTCGTGCAGGTGCGGGATGTGGCAGTCCTTGAACTCGGACCGCTGCAGGAACTTCAGGTCGTCCAGCAGCGCGCGGTTCATCGGCAGCGCCTCGGCCGTCATGGTGTGCAGCACGAACTTCGCACCCGGCTTCAGGGTGTTCGCGACCTGCTGGAAGAAGTACCGGTAGCGCTTGGTGCGCTCCTTCGGCGGCAGCGCCGAGGAGACGAAGTGCTCCAGCGCGTTGATGCAGAACGCCGCGTCGTACTTCTCGCTGTCGTCGGCGACCTTGTAGTCGGCCCAGCTCTCGACCAGCGTGGTGATCCGCGGGTTCTTCAGCCCGTCGATGAAGGCTTCCTGGGTGCGCGACAGGGTCAGGCCGACGGCCTGCTCCGCGCCGTGCACGGTGGTGAGGCGGTTGAGCATGGTGCCCCAGCCGCAGCCGATGTCCAGCACGCGCTGGGCGGCGCCGGCGCGGACGCCCGCCAGTTCCGCGAACTTGTCGAGCTTGCGCTCCTGCGCCTCGTCGAGGGTGGCGACGAGGTCCTCGCCGTCCTCCCAGTAGCCACCGGAGTACATCATCGTGGGGCCCAGCAGCAGCCGGTAGAAATCGTTGCTGACCTCGTAGTGGTGCCTGATCGCATCGACCTCGGGGTCCACCGACTTGGGGGCGACCGTTGTCATCTGATCCTCATTCCTGGCTGTCCGGGGCTGTCCGGCGGGGCCCTGGCTGTCCGGCGGGGCCGTCCGATCTGAATTCGCGTCCGAGGAAACCCGATGACGCGCAAGGCGTGCGCAACACGGTCAGAATCCGCTGGAAGAAGGGGGTGGGAAGGCGGCGGGAAGGGGCCGGGGAGAGGCTGGGGAGGGGCTGGGGAGGGGCTGGGAAGGCGGAGCCGGAAAGCCGTGTTGCGCCTTCCTTGCGGGCCCGGGGTTTTCATCGCTGTCGAAAACACCGACGCACTGCCGAGTTGCACTGCCGAGAGAGGACCGACCCCATGTCGCTGCCCACCATCGAAGAACTGGCGAGCCAGCTCGAGGCCGTTTCGGGTGCCGCAGAGGTCAGCCCCGACGCCCCGCTCCAGCACATCGCGGACGTCGACTCGCTGGACCTGATGGAGTGGCTGTACGGATTCCAGACCACCTACCCGCACATCCCGGCCGACGAGTCGCTCTTCGCGGACCTCGACGACACGACGACGCTGCGCGATGTCTACGCGAAGATCGTCGAGCTCGTCCCGGCGCAGGCGTAACAAGGGACGAGGGGAACCACGTGACCGGCTTCGACATCACCGGGTGGGGCATCTCCGTACCCGAGCGCGTCGTCACCAGTGCGGAACTCGCGGAACGCTTCGGCGTGGACGAGCACTGGGTCGTCAGCCGCTGCGGCATCCGTGAGCGGCGGGCGGTCGACCCGGGGCAGACGACCGTCTCCCTGGCCGTCGAGGCCGGCCGGCGCGCCCTGGACAAGGCGGGCCTCACCGGCGCCGACATCGCCCACCTCATCGTCGCCACGGCGACGCCCGAACAGCCGTCCCCGGCGACCTCCGCGTTCGTCCACCACGAACTCGGGATCGCCGGGAGCGCGCACGACGTCAACTCGGAGTGCGCGGGATTCGTCTACGGACTCGTCTCCGCGATGGCCCTCATCGGGATCGACCCGCGGCCGATCCTGCTGATCGGCTCCGACACCCACACCCTGACGGCCAATCCGGCCGACCGGGACCTGTCCATCCTCGTCGGCGACGGCGCGGGCGCGGTCGTCATCGTGCCCGGCCCGGAGAACCGGGTGAAGGCCTGGAACCTGGGCGCCGACGGCTCGTGCACCGGATCCCTCAAGGTGCTCGCGGGCGGCAGCCGGATGCCGACCACGGCGGAGACCGTCGCGGCGGGCCTGCACTACGCGCAGATCAACGGCAACGAGATCTACCTCAACGCCGTCCGCTACACCGTCCGCACGGTGCGCGAGACGCTGGAGAGCGCCAAGGTGGACGCGGCCGACGTGGACCACGTGGTGCCGCACCAGGCCAACATCCGGATCATCAACTCGATCATGTCCCACACCGGGCTGCGCCAGGAGGCGCTGATCACCAACCTCCAGAAGTACGGGAACACGGCTTCCGGCTCGATTCCGATCGCGCTGGCGGAGGCCCTCGACGAGGGCCGGATCAAGGCCGGTGACAAGGTCCTGCTGGCCGGGTTCGGCGCCGGTATGACATGGGGTTCGATCCTGATGGAATGGGGCGGTGCGGCAGCATGAGCAACAAGAGTGCGGGCCAGCGGCCCGAGTCCCCGGTCGCGCTCGTCACCGGCGCCTCGGGCGGCCTCGGCCAGGCGCTGGCGCTGGAGCTGGACGCCCTGGGCTGTCGGGTCGCGGTGCACTACAACAGCTCGCGCGACGCGGCGCTGGCGGTGCAGGAGAAGCTGACCAACCCGTCCGTCCTGGTCACCGGTGACGTCGGCTCGTGGGAGACGGTCCAGGGGATCTACGCGGAGATCTCCGCGGGGCTCGGACCCGTCGACGTGCTCGTCAACAACGGGGCCATCCGCAAGGACGGCCTCATGGCGATGCAGAACCCGACGGACTGGGCGCAGGTCATCCAGACCAACCTGATCGGGTCCTTCCACACGGCCCGGGCCTCGGTCCCGGCCATGCTGCGCCAGCGGTGGGGCCGGGTGATCAACATCGTCTCCCCGTCGGGCATCATCGCGACGGCCGGGCAGACGGCGTACTCGGCGTCCAAGGCCGGCCTGATCGGCTTCACCCGCACGCTCGCGTCGGAGTGCGGCCGGCGCGGCGTCACCGTGAACGCGCTGTCCCCGGGATTCATGATCACGGGGATGACGAAGGACCTCCCGGACCGGGTGATCGAGGGCATGGAGGACAAGGCCCCCATCCCGCGGTTCGTGACGGTCGAGGAGGTCGCGCGCAGCGCCGGTCTGTTCCTGGACCAGGACTGCATGACCGGCCAGGTCATCAGCATCGACAGCGGTGTGTCCATCACCTGAGCCACCGCCCGCCGCGCCCCGCCGCGCCCTGCTCCACCCCGTTCCAGCCCGCTCCACCTCGAACGGCCCCGGCCCCCGCCCCCCAGGGAGGCCGGGGCCGTTCGGCGTTCCCTCGTGGCGGTCGGTCGTGGGGGGCCGGGGCAGCGTGAGGACCCGGGGGCAGCCGTGGGCACCCGTGGGGGAGACCCCCGCGGGTGCCCACGGACGTGCCCCGGCTAGGCCGCCGGGCTCGTCACCGTCGACGCTGACGCTGACGCTGACGCCGACGGCGCGGCTGGCGCGGACGGCCCGGCCGCCGACGTCGGGTGCGTCACGCAGCCGTGGTCCGAGAGGGAGCACGGCTGCGGGCCCGCCGCCCGGTCCACCTCGAACATGCCCATCAGGAAGGGGTCCAGGACCGCGAACGGCCGCGCCGCGGGCCGCGGCTCCGGCGTGCGCAGCAGATCCAGGTAGGCCGCCTCCGTCTCCGGCGCCGGGTCTATCCCCAGCTCCTCCGCCAGCACCTCGCGCAGCTGCTGGTAGCTGCGCAGCGCCTCCGCGCGGTTGCCCGCCCGGGTGTGCGCCGCCATCCGGCAGCGGTACGCGCTCTCGCGGAACGGAGCCCGCCGCACCGCCTCCTCGGCGTACCGCAGGGCGTGGTGCTGGTCGCCCAGCGCCGACGAGGACAGGCTGGCCGTCTCCAGCGCCTTGAGCCGCAGCTCCTCCAGCTGCTCGCGCACCGCGTTGACCCAGTCCCCCTCGTGCGAGGGCAGGAACGAGCCGCGCAGGTTCGAGACGGCCCCCGCGGCGAGCTGCTGGGCCACCGCGTAGGCCCCCTCCGCGTACGCCTCGGCCGCCTCCGCCACCGCCGTCTCCGCGCACTCCACGTCCACGGCGGCGTCCTGCGGTATGCGCAGGACGTACCGGCCGCCCTGCGCGATCAGGGGCGTCACACCGGGCTGGTCCTGCGGGGTGGTGACGAAGGTCCGTACCCGGCTCACGACGCTGCGCAGCGCCGAGGCCCAGGTGTCGGGCAGCCCCTCCGGCCATACGGTCTCGGCCAGTTGGTCACGCTCGGTGCCTCCCGTCCGTTCGAGGAGGAGCCGGGCGAACGCCACCTGCGCCTGGGCGCTGGAGAGGTGCTGCGGTGGGGCTCCGTCCGGCTCGATCGTGACGAGACCTACGAGTCTGATCAGCACTATGCACTCTCCGAAACGGTCGACTTCCGGCCGTGTCCCCCTGGTTCGCGTGCGGTTCTGAAGATACCTGCGGGCCTTCTCCGTGTGTCAACAGAGCCCGGCAAACATTCCTTCGCGAATGAAATGCCAGGTCGAAGTGGGGTGGAAGCTCCGGGCCCGGGAATTCGAGACCCACTGGCGGAGTACTGGAATCCCGCCCGCGAAACGGCTGGAGCGCCGCTCGCGCGAGACTAACGCCCGGCTCGCATAACGCTGTTGCGTCGCCATTGCGCCGTCGCGGGTTAATGGAATTGCACTAGAGCCCAGCCGGAAGAACGGCGGGGCACCGATGGAGTTCCGGGTCCGCCGGACGATCACGACGAGGAGAAGAACGTGAACGCATCCGCCGCCTGGGACCGTCTGGAGCCGAAGCTGGCGTACTTCAGGGACCGCGTAGCGTCGCTGGAGTACGAGCCCAACCGCAAGAACAGCTTCGTCGCCTACACGGTGGAGCGGGACTCGGCCTACGCGGACCAGGACGGCCAGCGGCTGCTGATGATGTCCGGCTACAGCTACCTCGGCCTCGCCGGGGACGAGCGGGTGGTTTCGGCCGCCAAGGCCGCCGTGGACCGCTACGGCACCGGCAACCACGGGGTCCGCGCCCTGGCCGGCTCCACCCCTCTGCACGAGGAACTGGAGGTGGAGGTCGCCCGGTTCGCCGGCCGCGAGAAGGCCCTCGTCTTCGGCTCCGGCTACGCGGCCAACGTCGGCACCGTCGGCGCCATCGTCGGCCCCGGCGACACCGTCTTCATCGACAAGTACGACCACGCCAGCATCGTCGACGGCTGCAAGCTCTCCGGAGCCACCGTCACCCGCTTCCGCCACAACGACGTGGCGCACCTGGAGCGCCGCCTGGCCGCCGCCCCCGACACCGGGGTCCGCCTGGTCATCGTCGACAGCGTCTATTCCATGGACGGCGACATCGCCCCCCTCGTGGAGCTGCGCAAGGTCTGCGACGCCCACAACGCGCTGCTGATGGTCGACGAGGCCCACGCGCTCGGTGTCATCGGCGCCACCGGCAAGGGCATCGAGGAGCACTTCGACTACGAGGTGAAGGTCGACATCAAGCTCGGCACCCTCTCCAAGGCCATCCCCTCCATGGGCGGTTGGGTCGCGGGCTCCGCCGAACTCGTCCACCACCTGAAGTACGCCGCCCGCCCCTTCCTCTTCTCCGCCGCCCTCGGGCCGGCCCAGGCCGCGGCCGCGCTGGAGTCCCTGCGGGTGCTCCAACGCGAGCCGGAGCGGGTCGAGTTCATCCAGCAGGAGTCGGCGCGCTTCCGCGGCATGCTGCACGACGCGGGGATGAGCACCGTCGACAGCGAGACCGCCGTCGTCCCGATCATCGCCGGATCCGACGAGGCCGCCTACGACTACGCGACCACCTGCCGCAAGAACGGGGTCATCGGGCTCCCCGTGGTCACCCCGGCGGTCCCCAACGACCTGGCCCGGCTGCGGATCGCCATCACCGCCGCCCACACCAAGGCGGACATCGACTTCGCGGCCGAGGCCTTCATCAAGTCCGCCCGCGAGTGCCGGATCATCTGACCCGCCTCGGACCACCCCCACCCCTTCCGTCCCCACGCCACCGAGGAGAGACATGCCTGGATCGTCCAGGGGCAGTTCGGCGCAGCCGCCCGTCGCCATCACCGGCATGGGCGTGGTCACCCCCGGCGGGTGCACCCCGGACGAGTTGTGGAGCACGCTGCGGACCGGCCGGTCCACCGCGGCCGAGCTGACCCACTTCGACCTCAGCCGCCACCGGGTCCGCATCGGCTGCCGCGTCCGCGGCCTGGAGGAGCTGGCGGGGCTGGTCCCCGCCAAGGAAGCCCGCCGGATGGACCCCTTCGCCCACTACGGCACGGTCGCCGCCCTCGCCGCCCACCGCGACGCCGGATCACCCACCGCCGAGGCCGGCCGCACCGCCATCGTCGTCGGCAATGCCGTCGGCGGCCGTGCCACCAGCGACCTGGAATCCGCCCACTACACCGAGGCCGGCCCGGCCCGGGTCAACCCGCTCATGCCCCTGATGACCATGCCCAACGCGGCGGCCGCCCAGATCGCCATCCGGCTCGGCTGGACCGGCCCCGCCCTCACCGTCGCCAACACCTGCGCCAGCGGCGCCGACGCCATCGGCCACGCCCTGATGCTGCTCCAGACCGGCCGCGCCGACCTCGTCATCGCCGGGGGCTGCGAGCACACGCTCACCCCGGTCACCCTGGCCGGCTTCGGCAACCTCAACGCCGTCTCGCTGCGCAACGACGACCCCGAGCACGCCTCGCGCCCCTTCGACGTGGACCGCGACGGCTTCGTGATGGGGGAGGGCGCCGGCTTCGTCGTCCTGGAACGCCTCGACGACGCCCGGGCCCGCGGGGCGAGGACGTACGGGCTGGTGGCCGGGTACGCCGCCACCGCCGACGCCCACCACCTGGCGATGCCGCTGCCCGACGGCGCCGGAGCCGCCGCCGCCATGGCCGGGGCCATCGCCGACGCGGGCCTCGACCCCACCGACATCGTGCACGTCAACGCGCACGGCACCTCCACCCCCTACAACGACCGCTCCGAGGCCGCCGCCCTGACCAAGGTGTTCGGCACCGCGCAGCCCCCCGTCACCGCGCCCAAGTCCGTCATCGGCCACCTCATCGGCGCCGCGGGCGCCGTCGAACTCATCGCCACCGTGCAGGCCATGCGGCACCGCGAGGTGCCGCCCACCGCCAACCTCGAACAGTTGGAGCCTGGAATGGACATCGACGTCGTCCACGGCGCGCCCCGCGCCGTCCCGTCGGGGCCCGCGATCACGAACTCCTTCGGGTTCGGCGGCCACAACTCCTCCGTGGTGGTGACGCCGGTATGACGCTCCTCGCCCTGCCCGCCCCCGTGCGGACCCTGACCGTCACCGAGGCCGACGTCACCGGCTACCGGGCCGCCGCCCGCCCGGGCCTGGCCCCCGCGGCCCCCGGACAGTCCTCGCCCGTCCACCCCTTCGTCCTCGCCCACACCGTCGCCGAACAGACCGTGGCGGAGCTGACCGCCGCCGAACCGGGCCCGGTCTCCGTGGTCCACCTCGGCCAGGACATCCGCGTCCTGCGCCCGGTCCGCCCCGGCGAGGAGGTCACCGTACGGCTGGAGGTCCTCGGGATCCGCAAGGAGGCGCGCGGCGCCCGGATCGCCCTGCGGGTCCGGCTGACCGGGCAGGGCGAGGGGCGGACCGGACCGGAGCCCTTCGCCGAACTGGTCATCTCCGCCCTGCTGGTGGGCGCCACCCTGCTGGAGCCCTTCGGCGACATCGCCGGCGGCTCCCCGGCCCCCACCCCGCTCGGCGCGGGCCCGCCGCAGACCGTGACGCACGAACTGACCACCGACCGGATCCGTACCTACGCCCACGCCTCCGGCGACCTCAACCCCATCCACCTCGACCCGGAAGCCGCCCGCGCGGCCGGCTTCGACACGGTCATCGCCCACGGCATGAGCGTGGTCGCCCTCGCCGTCGAGGAGGCCGTGGACCGCTTCGCCGACGGCGACGCGAGCCGGGTGCGCGGCCTCGGCTGCCGCTTCTCGGCCCCCGTGCCCCCCGGCGTCCCGCTGGACATCGTCCTGCAGCCCGACGCCGAGGCCCGGGTCGTCCGCTTCACCTGCAAGACCCCCACGGGCGCGGCCGTCAAGAGCGGCTGGGTCGAGATCGCGGGGCCGAACCCGGCCGCGCCGCCGGTACCTGAAGGAGGTGACCTGCCGTGAGCAGCCAGCACAGCCCCGCGAGCAATCAGCACAGCCCCGCCCCCGGCCTCGTCGCCGGATTCCTGACCCAGGTCCACGACCGGCCGCACGCCACCGCCCTCGTCTTCAACGGGGCCGAGACCACCTACCGCGAGCTGTACGACCTCGCCGGCCGCGAACGCGACCGCCTCGCGCGCCTCGCCCTCGCCCCCGGCGAGCCGGTCGGCGTCCTCGCCGACAAGTCCCCGGCCACCGTCGCCCTCGTGCTGGCCGCCCTGCTGGCCCGCCGCCCGGTGATGCTGCCGTCCCCGGCCCTCGCGGACACCCTGCTCGCCGACCTCTTCGCCCAGGCCGGGTGCCGCCACGTCCTCGCCCCCGGCGGGGAGGCCGCCCGGGTGGTCCCCAACCCGGACGTGGCGGCCCAGCCGCTGCCCCCGCAGGAGGCCGCCGAGGTGGCCTTCATGCTCACCACCTCCGGCTCCACCAGCCTGCCGAAGATCGTCCCGCTGGGCCGGGACGAGGTGGACCGGTTCGTCGCCTGGGCCGGCGCCGCCTTCGAGATCGGCCCCGACCGGACCGTCCTCAACTACGCCCCCCTCAACTTCGACCTGTGCCTGCTGGACGTGTGGACCACGCTGGCCCGCGGCGCCAGGGCCGTCCTGGTCGACCCCGCCCTCGCCGCCCACGGCCGCCACCTGCGCGACCTGGTCGACCGGCACGAGGTGCACGTCGTACAGGCCGTGCCCATGGCCTTCGGACTGCTCCAGGACGCGGCCGCCAAGACGGGCTTCACCTTCGAGACCGTCGAGCACGTGATGTTCACCGGCGACGCCATCGCGGACCGCACCCTGGCCGCCCTGCCGACGCTCTTCCCCAAGGCCCGCATCCACAACATCTACGGGTGCACCGAGACCAACGACAGCTTCATCCACGAGATCGACACGTCCGCCGCTCCCTTCCCGCCCGTCCCCATCGGCCGCCCGCTCCCCGGGGTGCACGCCCTGGTCCTGGACCCGGTCACCGGCGCGGTCGTCGAAGGCGCCGGAAGCGGGGAGCTGTACGTCTCCACCCCCTTCCAGACCCGCGGCTACCTCGACCGCACCCGGCACGCCGACAAGTTCACCGGCCACCCGCTCGGCCTGGACGACCGCCGCTGGTTCCGCAGCGGAGACCTCGTACGGCGCGACGCCGAGGGCACCCTGCACCTGACCGGACGCACCGACTTCCAGGTCAAGGTGCGCGGGGTCGCCGTCAACACCGCCGAGATCGAGCGGGTCCTCCAGGAACACCCCGAGGTCCAGGAAGTGGGCGTGAGCGCCCTGCCCGACCCGATCGCGGGCAAGAAGCTCGTCGCCGCGGTCCAGCGGGTCCCCGGATCCACCCTCGGCGTCCTCGCCCTGCGCGCGCACTGCGCCCGGCACCTGCCCAGGAACGCCGTCCCGACGCAGCTCACGCTCACCGACGAGCCACTGCCGAAGACGGCCACCGGAAAGGTCGACCGCAAGGCGCTCGACCGCCTCACCCCCATCACTCCCGCCAACGCCGTCACCCCGGTCACACCCGTCACCGAGGCCGTCGCCGCCCCTCTCGCCGAAGGAATCCCGTCATGAGCAACGTCGACACCATCAAGAACTTCGTCATCACCGAGTTCCTCCCGGGCACCGCCCCCACCGAGCTGGCCGTCGACCACGACCTCCTCAACGACGGGGTCATCGACAGCCTCGGCGTCCTCAAGCTGATCGCCTGGGTCGAGGACCGCTTCGAGCTGGCGGTCGGCGACGCCGACCTCGACCCGAACAACTTCCGCAGCGTGGAGGCGATCGACCACTTCATCGCCGACGCCCGCGCGGCGGCCTGAGCCAACCACCGAGAAGGATGAGGGAGGGGGAGCGACCGTGCACGAGGCACTCACCGGCCTGCTGGAACAGCAGGCACCGATCGGGCGCGAGACCTGGGGTTCCTGGTGGGACCAGCTGGCCGAAGGCGGCCTCGACACCGCGCAGGTCGTCGGCCTGCTGGCCTCGCTGACCAGCCGGCTCCCCGACCACGACACCCTGCGCCACCTGCTCGACTCGCTCGCCGAGCGCCGTCCGCCGACGACGGTGACGGGCCCCTGGGAGGGCACCGTCAACGTCGTCGGGACCGGCGGCGGCCCCCGGACCTTCAACATCTCCACCGCCTCGGCCTTCGTCGCCGCGGCGGCCGGGGTGAAGGTGGTCAAGACCGGCTCCCGCGCCTACACCAGCTCGCTCGGCTCCGTCGACCTGCTGGAACGGCTCGGGGTCCGCCTCACCTCCTCCTACGCCCAGACCGAGGACACCCTCGCCGAGTACGGGATCGCCTTCGCCGGGCCCTTCGTCTACCCGGCGCAGCTGACCCGGCTGGCGCGCACCGTGGCCCCGCTGAGCATGAAGCCCTTCGGGCGCTTCCTGAACGCGCTGGGGCCCTTCCTCGCCGACCTCCCGGTGGCCGCCCAGATCACCGGGGTCTCCGCCGCCGCACCGCTGGAGACCCTGCGCCGGCTGGCCGCGTCCACCCTCACCCGGCGGATCTGGCTCACCGCGAACGACACCGGGGCGGACGAGCTGCTGCCCTTCGCCACCAACACCGTCTACGGGGAGCGTGCCATGACCCGGATCATCAGGCCCGGCGAACTCGCCCCGGGCGACGGCTCCTTCGGGGACCTACGGCCGGTGGCCGACCCGGCCGACGCCGTCTCGCACTTCCTCTCCGTGCTCTCCGGCACGGCGGGGGCGGTGGCCAGCCGTACGGTCGCCCTCGGGGCCGCGGCCCTGCTGGTGGCCGAGGGCACCCGCCGCGACTGGCCCTCCGCGGTCGCCCTGGCCCAGGGCGCGATCCTCTCGGGCGCCGCCCGGGAGCTGGCCGAGCGGATGGCCGCGGCCCCCAAGCCGGCTCCGGCGCAGCGCACCCGGGCGGTGTCCCGTGCCTGAGACCACGCCTCCCGCGCTGCTTCCCGCGCCCTTCTTCCCGGGGCGCCGGACCCCCGACGGCGCCCCCGGGCTCGCCCTCTTCCTCAACGCGGGCGACCCGCCGCTCCCGGTCCTGCGCGACCTCGTCCTGATGCTGGACGAGGAGGGCGTGGACTGCCTCGAACTGGCCGTGCCCTTCCCGGACTCGGTCACCGACGGCCCCGTCATCCGGCGCTCCGCGCGCCGGGCGCTGGAGCGGGGCGGGGCGGCCCTGGACGACGTACTCGCCTTCGTGGCGGACGTACGGCCGCGGCTGAACCACACCCGGATCGCCCTGCTCACCGACTGGAGGTACTCCCTCGGGGACCGCGACCTCGGCGCCGTCACCCGAGAGATCGCCGCGTCGGGCGCGGACGGACTCCTCGTCCACGCCCTGCCGCCCCGGCTCCGTGCGGAGCACCTGGAGTCGGCCGCCGCGGCCGGACTCCCGGTGGTGACCACCTGCTACACGCAGAGCCCCGCCGACACCCGGGCGCAGGCGGCGGCCGCCGCCTCGGCCTACCTCTACCTCGTCGCCCACTACGGGCGCAGCGGCACGGCCCCCGCCACCGGGCACGCCGCGCTCGCCCACACCGTGACCGCACTGCGGGCGCACACCGAAGCCCCGATCGCCGTCGGCTTCGGGGTCAACACCCGCCAGGACGTGGCGGCCGTCGGGGCCAGTGGCGCCGACGCCGCGATCATCGGCTCGGCCGCTGTGGCCGCCGTGGAACGGGCCCAGCAGGACGGGCGCGACGTGCCCACGGCCTTCCGCGAGTTCGTCCGCTCGGTCCTGCCGACCACCTGACCTTTCCGACCCGCCTGACCCGCCTGACCTGCACGCCCGTACGGCTCGTACCACTCGTACCGCCCGTACCGCCCGCACCGTCCCCCTCCGCTCGCCCTCACACCTCAGGAGTTCGCCATGATCGTTCGTGACATCGAGTCCGTGAAGACCGTCGAGTGGGGCAACGGCCTGAGCCGCCGCTTCCTCCTGGCCGAGGACGGCCTCGGCTACACGCTGACCGACACGGTCGTGCTGGCCGGCACCAAGTCCCGCCTGGAGTACGTCAACCACCTGGAGGCGTGCTACTGCATCGCCGGCTCCGGCGAGGTCATCGAGCTCGACGGCACCTCGCACGAGATCGTCCCCGGCCGGATGTACGCGCTCGACCAGCACGACGCCCACTTCCTGGTCGCCAGCCCCGACGAGGACCTGCGCCTGGTCTGCGTCTTCTCGCCCGCCCTGCGCGGCAACGAGGTGCACAACCTCGACGCCCACAGCTCCTCGGCCTACTGAACCGCCCGCGGGCCGCCCGGGGACCACCTGTCCCCGACAGACCCGGGCGGCCCGGCACCCGCAGACACACCACTAGTCAAAGGGGTCCGTCGTGATCCGTTGGAATTCCGACCAGGCAGACCTGCGCGAGGGCCTGGAACGATGGGGAGACGCCCTCAGCGCGGACCACATCGAGCTCGACGAGAAGTCCGCCTTCTCGGACGACAAGTGGAAGCTCGTCCAGAAGACCGGGATCCTCTCGCTGCCCTTCGACGAGCAGTACGGCGGCCTCGGCCAGTCGGTCCTCACCACCATGTACGTGCTGGAGGGGCTCGGCGAGTACAACCGGGACTCCGGTCTCAGCTTCTCCGTCACCACCTCGATCTGCTCGACCGGAGTCCCCGTCCAGCAGTTCGGGACCCCCGAGCAGAAGGAGCGGTACCTGCCCCTGATCGCCTCGGGCGAGGCGATCGGCGCCCACGCCATCACCGAGGCCGAGGGCGGCTCGGACGCCATGGCGATGACCACGCGGGCGGTCCGGGACGGCGACGACTTCGTCATCAACGGCAGCAAGGTCTTCGTCAGCAACGGCCCCGTCGCGGACGTGATCGTGGTCTACGCCCGCACCCATCCGGACGGCGGACCGCTGGGCACCACCGCGTTCCTGGTGGACCGGAACACCCCCGGGATCACCGCGGGCAAACCGCTCAAGAAGATGGGGCTGCGGACCTCGCCGCTCTGCGAGCTCTTCTTCGACGACGTGCGCGTCCCCAGGACCGCGGTCCTCGGCCGGGTCGGCGGCGGGTTCATGGTCCTGGACCACGTCATGAAGCGGGAGATCCTCTACTCCTTCATCGTCAACGTCGGCGAGATGCAACACCGCCTCGACCGGTGCGTCGAATACGCGAAGACGCGCAGGTCGTTCGGCAAGTCGATCGGCTCGTACCAGTCGATCGCCAACAAGATCGTCGACACGAAGATCCAGCTGGAGACCGCCCGCAAGTGGCTCTACGACACGGGCGAGAAGCTGGAGGCGGGCGAGAACATCACCGTCGACCTCGCCATCTCCAAGCTCGTCACCAGCGAGAGCAACCTCGCCACCAGCCTCACCGCCGTGCAGGTCTTCGGCGGCCACGGCTACATGGCGGAGTACGGGCTGGAGATCGACGTGCGCAACGCCGTGGGCGGCACGATCTACTCCGGTACCAACGAGATCCAGTACAACCGCATCGCCTCCATGCTGGGACTCGGCAAATGACCACCGGGGCCGTCGCTCCCGCGGCCGCTCCCTCGGCCGCCACCCTGGCCCGGACCCTGCTCAAGGTCTGCGGAGCCACGGCGGCGGGGGACGTCGAGGCCGCGGCGGCCGCGGGAGCGGACTGCGTCGGGCTCTGGCACGGCGTACCCGGCGGCCCCCGCGAGCTGGACCGGGACGACTTCGCGGCCCTCGCGGCGCGGACCCGGGCGGCCGGCCTCCTGCCGGTCCTGGTCACCTTCCTGGCCGACACCGGGGAACTGACGGAGCTGACCCGCCGCACGGGGGTCGGCTGGATCCAGCTCCACGCCTACCAACCGCCCGCCGTCGTACGGGCGCTGCGCGACGCGCTCCCGGCGGAGGTCGGCATCGTCAAGGTGCTCCACGTGACCCCGGGCGGCGGCGGCTGCGTCGAGCGCCCGCTCATCGGGGCCTACGAACGCGCCGGGACGGACCTCTTCCTCCTCGACACCGCCACCGAGGACGGCCGGATCGGCTCCACCGGCCGCACCCTCGACCCGGCCGACGTACTGGCCCTGCTGCCCCGCCTCACCCGCCCGTTCCTGCTGGCCGGCGGCCTCGACCCGGCCAACCGGCCCGCCTACGACGAGGTCGTGCGCCACCCCGGCTTCCGCGGGATCGACGTGGACACCGCGGCCCGCGACCGGACCACCGGGTCCTTCGGGATCCCCGAGATCGCAGCCCTGGCCCGCGCCTGGCGCACCCCTCCCGGCCTCACCTCCTCCCCTTGACCTGGAGCTGTCGCGATGACGAAGCAGAACCGGACCGGCTTCCCCTTCCTAGAGGCCCTCCTCGACTCCCCGACCCCCGTGGTGATGGAGGTCAAGCGGCGCGACGCGCACGGCTACGACCTCCTCGGCGGCCGCACCCCGGCCGCGATCGTCGGCGCGTACGAGAGCGCGGGCGCTCCCTGCATCTCGGTGGTCACCGGCCGCTGGTTCGGCGGTTCGCCCGCCCTGCTGCGCGACGTCGCCGCGATGACCGACCTGCCGCTGCTCCAGAAGGACTTCATCACCCGCAAGGACCAGATCCGCGCGGCCAAGGAACTCGGCGCCTCCGCCGTCCTGTTGACGGCCGCGCTGCTGCCCGAGTCGAGCATGCGCACCCTGGTCACGGAGTGCCTGCTGGCCGGGCTCACCCCCTTCGTCGAGGTCACCACCGAGGCCGAGCTGGAGGGGATCCACCACCCCGAGGAATGCGTGATCGCGGTCAACAACAAGGACATCAAGACGCGCGAACGCGACGCCGGTGACCTGCACCGCAGCCTCGACCTGCTGCCCGCGGTCCGCGCGACGGGCACCCCGGCCCCGGTCAGCGCCAGCGGCATCAACGGCCCCGCGACCGCCGCCGAACTCCTGGACGCGGGCTTCGCCGGCCTCCTGGTCGGCACCTCCCTGCTGCGCACCCGCTCGCCGATCGGGTGGATGGACGCGGTGGTCGGCGCCCGCACAGACCTGGCCGTGCGATGAGCACGCGGGCGGCGGCCACGCTCACGGAGTACGGGCTCACGGGGGCGGGGATCCCGCTCTCCGCCCGGCTCGCGCTCCCCGCGAGCGGCGCGCCCCGCGCCACCGTCCTCGCCATCCACGGCCGCGGCATGCGGGCCGGGTACTGGGACTCCTTCGCCCCGCTCGCCACCCGCCTCGGCCACGCCGTCCTGGCCGTGGACCGCCCTGGCTACGGCGACTCGGCGCAGGACCTCCCCGAGGGGCAGAACCTGGCCGACCAGGCGGAGACCCTCCGGGCCGCCCTGAAGGAACACGCCCGCACGCACGACCTGGGCGCGGGGGTCTTCCTGCTCGGCCACTCCGACGGCGGCAAGGTCGCCCTGCACACGGCCGCCGGCGGCGCGGACGCACCGCCCCTGCTCGGCCTGGACGCCTCCGGCGTGGGGTACCACTACGACCCCGCGGCCCTGCACTTCCCGTCCACCCTGGGCGGCGGTGCCACCAAGCTCAACTGGGGCCCCCTCGGGCTCTACCCGCGCGGCACCTTCCAGGCGAGCCGCGCCCTGCTCGCGCCGACCCCGCCGCGCGAGTCGGCGGAAACGATGTGGTGGCCGCGCCAGTTCGAGGCCCTGGCCCCCGAGGTCCGCATACCGGTCCGCCTCACCTTCGCGCAGCACGAGGCCTGGTGGGACCTGTCCGAAGCCGCCCTGACGGCCATGACCGCCCGGCTGACCGCCGCCCCGAGGGTCACCGTCGACCACCTGGCCGCCGCGGGCCACAACATCAGCCTGGGCCACACGGCCACCGCCTACCACCTCCGTGTCCTGGCCTTCCTGGAGGAGTGCCTGCTGGGGTCGCGGTAGGGCCCGCCCGCGGTCCGCCCGCGCGCCGGGCGTGCCGTTTCTGCGGCGAATCGATGCCCCCGTACGGGTGGTCCGGCTCGGGGACGTCTTGTGGCCGCGGTCCGCGGCCCCTTACCGCTACCTGACGGGGCGGGCGTAGGGCCGGGTCATGACCTCCATGTTGTGGCCGTCGGGATCGGCGAAGTACGCGCCCCGACCGCCGAACAGCCGGTTGATCCGGCCCGGTTCGCCGTGGTGCGGGTCGGCGTAGTGGGTCACGCCGACCGCATCGAGGCGGGCGATCACATCGTCGAAGCGCTCCGCGGGCACGAGGAAGGCGTAGTGCTGCGGTTGGATCGGCTGGTCCCGCATCTCGTAGTAGTCGAGCGTGACGCCGTTGCCGAGGTCGACGGGGAGGAACGGCCCGAAGGGCGCTCCCACCGCCAACCCCAGGACCACGGCGAGGAACTCGGCCGACAACCGCCGGTCCCGGGCGTGGACGACGGTGTGGTCGAGCCGGACGACGTTCGTGCTCGGCGCGTGCGGGTGCTGCGGGTGCTGCGGTGCGTTCTGCATGTGCGGGGTTCTCTCCGGTCCGGGATCACTGGGCAGGGCTCAGGGGGACGCGGAGGGAACGGCGGCGCTCTGGCCCGCCCCGGGATCACTCCGGGGCCGGGACCCCAACTCGTACGTGGCCCAAGGCCGACCCGGCAGTCACCCGCCCGACTCTAACGGCGTTCCGGTCGGCCGAAAACCCGGTGCGCGGTGTCGGCCGGATGGCCAGACTCGCCCGTATGGCATCCGAGATCACACGCATCAATCCCGATGAGCTCCACCCGACCCCGGGGTACCACCACATCACAGTGGTGGAGGCGGGCCGAACGGCGTTCCTGGCCGGGCAGTGCCCTCTGGACCGTTCCGGTGCGCTGGTGGGTCCTGGTGACCTCGACGCGCAGATCGACCAGGTGGCGGCCAACGCCCTCGCCGCCCTGAGCGCGGTCGGCGCCCGGCCGGACCACGTCGTCCGCTCGGTGATCTACGTCGTGAGCGCCGAGGTCCCTGCCCTGGGCGCCGCCTGGCGCCGCCTCACCGAGTCCGCCATCGGCCCCGCCTTCACCACCGCGAGCACCCTGCTCGGCGTGACCCGACTCGGCTTCACCGGCCAACTGATCGAAGTGGACCTCACGGCTGCCCTGCCCGCGTGACCCCTAGAGCCCGGACGTGTCGAGCACGATCCCGAAGGGCTCGGGCAGCCGGACCGGGACTCCGAAGGGGTGCGGGCCGTCCGCGCGGGTGTAGCCGAGCGGGCCGGGCTCGGAGAACACGCTGACGCTCCGCTCTACCCGGTCGACGAGCAGGTACAGGGGAGCCCCGTACTCGGCGTACCGCTTGCGCTTGACGACCCGGTCGGTCTCGGCATTTGACTTGGAGGTCAC
Source organism: Streptomyces sp. NPDC098789 (assembly GCF_044759975.1). Taxonomy (NCBI): domain Bacteria; kingdom Bacillati; phylum Actinomycetota; class Actinomycetes; order Kitasatosporales; family Streptomycetaceae; genus Streptomyces; species Streptomyces sp. NPDC098789. The sequence goes on along the minus strand of NZ_JBIWAJ010000021.1, from coordinate 10,716 downwards.
CTCGACGACGAGCAGGGTCTGGTCCGGCACCAACGCCCCGCCGTTTTTGGTGAGTTCCAGTGGGACCACGGCGATGTCGGGCACGTACCAATTGGGCGACCCCGGCAGGTCGAGGTTCCCGGAACCGTCCAGGCAGTCGAGTTCGTCCACACGTCCCACGATCTGACGGCGCACGATCTTGACGGTCCGCTCGTGGTCCCAAGACGGCGACATGGTGTCGATGACCCCCTCGATGATCTCCGCGCGATCACCCTTGATGTGCTGGATGGCGAACTTCAGCGCCTGCTCCGGGTCGCCCACCAGGCTGTAGTCGGCAGCCCCCCCGCCGTTGCCGATCGGTGCTGTGCTCATGGCGCGGTACTCCTTTCCTCCGTCACAGCGAAGCTACAGCCCCCCCCGGAATCCGGGCCCCCGCACGGGCCTCACCATCACCCGAACGGTGCCGTCTACCCCCCTGGTGGTACGGCCGCGCCCACCTCGGGAGGAGAAGAGGATCAACCTCTCGTTGGGCGAGGTGGGAAGGCCCCCCGCCGTAGGTTCCTGTCCGTCAGAACACTTCGGGCAGACCTTCCAGGGGGAAACATGACACTCGCACGCAAGGTGACGATGGCCGTGGCAGCGGCCGGGCTGGTCATCGGGGCAGCGGGGGCAGCGCAGGCGTCGGGGGGAGCGGTCTCGGGCAAGACCGTCGGCGCGTGCGGCGAGGCCAGCGGGAACTACCAGTGGTTCCAGACCGGTAGTGCCGGCGGCTCCCCGCTCTACAAGACGCAGTGGACCCTCACCACGAAGGACAACTGCGCCGACGGGAAGGGCGTCGAGCTCCGGGTCAGCTACCGCTATTGGCAGAACGGCGCCTGGCGGGATGACCACATGGACCGCACGAAGAACCCGGTGCTCAAGTCGAAGGGCACCGGCGCCGACGTGAAGGACGTCACGATCTGGGTGTGCCTCAAGGGCGACGACAAGACCTGCGCGCCGGTCCGCTAGCCCCGCCCGCCAGCTCGCGACCGATGCCCCCCACCGCCCGGCGGCGGTGGGGGGCATCGGCCTGGTAGGGGACCGCGGTCAGGCCGCCACCACGCGGCTGACCAGTTGGTCGCGGATGCGGGAGGGGATGGCCGGGGCGAAGCGTTGGAGGTAGTGGTCCATGTGGAGGTCGTCGCCGACCAGGAACGGCAGGTCGAAGACCAGGAGCTTGCGGACGGCCAGGAGGGGGAGCGGGGAGCGCAGGGGGCGGAAGGACTCGTTGTAGAGGCCGGGCTCCTCGCAGACCGGGTGGAACTGGCCGATCATCAGGCCCTCCGCGACGAACTCGTCCTTCGCCTTGCGCTGGAGCTCGTCCAACTCCACCGAGTCCGTCGGGTCGAAGCCCGGCAGGACGAGGAGGATCGTGAGCAGCTCGCGGTCCTCGGCGGAGAGCCCCTCGGAGAGGGTGGCGTGCCGGGTGCGCAGGGAGTCCACCGCCGAGGCGAGGTCGTCGCAGTCCGCCGACGGCATCGCCAGGTGGAAGAGGTCCTTGCGCAGCGCGGGCGCGGTGTACGGACACACCGGGCCGGAGCGGCCCAGTTCGGGGTGGCTGGAGACCAGGAACTCCCGGCTCCACATGAGCACTTGCAGCAGCGGACCGATGTGCTCCGCCGGAACCTCGCCCCGGGCCACCTCGCCCGAGGTCCACGACAGGATCAGGTCGTCGCCCCTCATCGGGCCTCCCTCCACATCGGCCGCAGGGCGGGTCCGCCCCCGGGCAGGACGATCTCCGGGCCCACCCGCTCGAACCCGGCGCGCCGGCTCGCCGCCTCGCCGCCGGGCGAGCTGGCCTCCGTGTACAGGCCGACGCCCTCGGCGTCGGCCCGCGCCGCCAACCGGCCCACCAGGGCCGAGACCAGGCCGTCCCGCTGGCGGTCCGCGCGGACCCCGGCGAAGGCGACGTAGTAGTGCGGCGGGCCGTGCGGGTGGCGTGCGTCCTGGAGCGCCGCGATGGTGTGCAGCGCCGGGGCGTACGGACCCAGGGCCGCGGCGGCCTCCGCCAGCCGCTCCCCGTCCGCCTCGGCGTCCGGCGGCAGGAAGAGCAGGACGGCGTCGCCGTCCGGGCTGGTGAACACCCCGCCGTGGGCGGCGGACAGCTCGACGAACGCCCGGAAGAACCCGGGGAGGCGCTCCGCGCGCTCCTGCTCGTCGGGGACCATCCACCGGGTCAGGGCGTCCTGGTGGAAGGCGACGGCGAGGAGGGTGGAGAGGTGTGTGACCGCCGCGCGCCCCATGGGGATCGGCGCGACGGGGGCTAAGGAAGGCTCGGGCGACAGGGACGTGGACGTGGACGTGGTCATGGTCGGGTCCTCCGGTCAGAAGGTGGCGCGGCCGTGCGCGGCCAGGGCCGACACGCGGGCGTGCAGGGTCGGGAGGTAGAGCTCGGACTCGGGCTTGATCAGGACGCTGCGCACGATGCGCGCCGCGTCCGCGTCGCGGACCGCGCCCGGGTGGCGCCGTACGAAGGCGTCGGCGTCGGCGCGCAGCACGCTCAGGAAGACCGGGTCGGCCTCCGCCGTCATGCCGTCGCGCAGCAGCCGGTCCGAGGCGGCGTCGATCGCGGACAGCGATCGGTCCGCCGTCGCCGGGAAGTAGGTGACGATGTCGAGGTCGGGGCGCTGGTACAGCTCCAGGTCCGCCGAGTCGGCGATCAGGTCGGCCCAGCGCAGCGCGGCCCGCCGGTTCGCGGCGAGGATCGAGCCGAAGCCGTCCGGGGTCAGCGGGAGCAGCTCCAGGGTCAGCCACAGTGCGGACGCCGCGGCGCCCGCCCGCGAGCACTCCAGGCTGATCTCGCCGAGGTGCAGGTCGGCGTCGGTGAAGTAGGTGTACGGGGAGTCGTGGGCGAAGTGCCGTCCGGCGCGCGGGTCCGGGAAGAGCACCGCCCCGCAGCCGTAGGGCTGGAGCCCGTGCTTGTGCGGGTCCACGACCACCGAGTCGCAGTCGGCGATGGCCCGCCAGGGCCGCGGGTCGAAGCCCTCGGCCCCGGCCCGGCCCAGGATCGCGTAGAAGCCGCCGTACGCCGCGTCCACGTGGACGCGCACCCCGTACCGGCGGGCGATCGCGACCACCTCGTGGACCGGGTCCACGGTGCCCAGCCCGGTGGTCCCGGTGGTGACGACGACCGTGCCGATCCGCCCGGTGCGCAGAGCGTCCTCCAGCGCGTCCAGGTCGATCCGGCCGTGCCCGTCGACCGGGATCCGGTGGCCCTCGACGCCCAGGACGTGGCACATCCGCTCGTGGGTGTAGTGGCATTCGCTGCTGTACGCGATCCCGCGGTCCGGGTGGAGCTGGCGGGCCACGTACAGCGCTTCGAGGTTCGCCATGGTGCCGCTGGTGGTCAGGTGCCCGACGTGCGCGTCGAAGCCGAACATGGCGGCGAGGGAGGCGACGGCCTCGCGCTCCATCTCGGTCGTCGCGGGCCCGCCCTCGGCGGCGTGGTTGTTGGGGTTGAACAGCATCGCGGTCAGGTAGCCGACGACGGCCGCCGGGTGCGGGGGCTTGACCATCTGTCCGGCGTAACGCGGGTGGAAGAACGGATAGTTGTGGTCCATCCGCTTGGCGAGCCGCTCGAAGGCCCCGTCGAAGGCGTCCGGGTCGACGCGGTGCGCGTCGTGCGTCTCGTACGGTCCGAACTGGCCGCCCCACCGCTCGGCGACCCCGAGCGCGCGCGGCAGCCAGTCGCGCAGATCGTGCAGGTCGTTCAGGTCCACGGTGAGCCTCCCCCGATGGCCGCGCTCTGCGGCACGAGTGGTGCGTACGCGGTCCGACGTACGCACGAGCAGATATACGGAGCCCACGCAAGCCCCGCGCAACGCCGGACGGCCGCACACCACCTGGGCTCCAGCGATGTGCGAGAGGCGTCTGGTGCACTCGCCGCGCGACACCCGTGCCGAAGCCGTGTGCGACACCCGCGCACGGCTGCGGGAGCCGTTCCCGCCCACCCCATTCCAGGAGGACATCGCATGGTCACCAGACGCAGCGTGCTCGGCGGCGCCCTGGCCGCGGCCGGTGCCGGACTGATCACCGGCGGCGCGCTGACGCCGATGCTCGACGCCCGTACCGCCCAAGCCGCCGACACGGCGCCGGGCGTGGCGCCCAGACCGGTCGCGGTGCCGGTGCCGCCGCCCTTCTCGGTGCGGATGCCGATCCTGCCGGTGCTGACCCCGGTCTCGACCTCGGGCGGGCAGGACACCTACGCCGTCACGATCAAGGAGGTGTCACGGGAGATCCTGCCCGGCGGGATGGCCAAGGTCCTGACGTACGACGGCTGCTTCCCCGGACCGGTGCTGCGCGCGCGCAGCGGCCGCAAGGTGGTGGTCCGCCACCGCAACACGCTCGGCATGCCGGTCGCCGTCCACCTGCACGGCGGATCGGTCACCCAGGACAACGACGGCTCCCCGATGGACACCTTCGCGCCCGGCACCTCGCGCACGTACACCTACCCGAACCAGCAGCCGGGCGCCCCGCTCTGGTTCCACGACCACGCCCACCACATGGAGTCGGAGCACGTCTACCGCGGCCTGTCCGGCTCCTACCTGCTCTCGGACGAGACGGAACGCGCACTGCCGCTGCCGTCGGGTCAGTACGAGATACCCATCGCGCTGCGGGACGCGCACTTCGACGAGTACGGCCAGCTCGTCTACGTCATGGACGACGCCTTCGGCCGCACCACCATCCTCGCCAACGGCCGCCCGAGCCCGTACGTCGAGGTCGCGGCCCGCAAGTACCGCTTCCGGCTGCTGAACTCCTCCAACATGCGCTTCTTCCAACTGGGGCTGTCGGACGGCGGCCAGATGATCCAGATCGGCTCCGACGGCGGGCTGCTGGAACACCCCTTCCCGACCGACACCATCGGGCTCTCCCCGGCGGAGCGCGCGGACGTGGTCATCGACTTCTCCCGCTACCCGGTCGGCACGAAGATCGTCCTGGAGAACACCCTGGGCCCGGGCACCCCCGACCAGGTCGGCAAGGTGCTGCGCTTCGACGTCGTGCGCACGGCCGGCGACCAGAGCCGGGTGCCGGACACCCTGCGCACGCTGCCCGCGGTGGCGGCGCTGCCGAAGCCCGCGGTGCGGCGCAACATCGTGCTCAGCATGGACGAGGACGGGCGCCAGGAACCGCGGGGGTTCATGGACGGCCAGGCCTACGACCCGAACCGCATCGACCAGACGGTCGCCTACGGCACCTCGGAGGTCTGGACGGTCACCAACGCCAACAAGCTGATCCCGCACAACTTCCACATGCACCTGGTCCAGTTCCGGGTGCTGGAGCGCAACGGCGCCCCGGCCGGACCGGCGGAGGCGGGGCTGAAGGACACCGTCCGGCTGTTCCCGGGGGAGACCGTCACACTCCACGCGACCTTCGCCTCGTACCGGGGGACGTACGTCTACCACTGCCACCTGCTGGACCACTCGGCCATGGGGATGATGGCCAACTTCCGCGTGCGGTAGGTCCTTTCGTTCGGGCCGCCGCGGCCGCAGCCCGACTCGACGCGCACTCAAGGGCCGGACGAGCACGGGCCGCGAGAGTGACGAGCACAGACCATGTCCAGCCGTGTCCCCCATGACTTCGCATGCGTCCGTACGTTCTCGCAAGGAGATCACCATGACCACCTCGCTCACGTTCCTCACACCCCACGACGGCGTACGCATCGTCCTGGACGAGGTGCGCGCAGTCTGGGCGACCCTCCTCAAGATCACCGACCCTCCGTTGGAAGCCAACTTCTTCGAGCTGGGCGGCGATTCACTGGCCGCCCACCACATGCTCCGCCAGCTCTCCCGCACCTACGGCGTCGAGCTCCGGCTGCGCCAGATCTACGAGACCCCCACGATCGCGACCCTGGCCGCGGCCGTGACCACCCGGATCGAGCAGCGGGGCCAAGGGCCGGGGGACGGGTCGGGTCACGAGTGAGCGCCGGGGCGGGGGCGGGGGCGCGGGTCGTGCGCGGGGACCGGGTCACCGGCACCGGCACCGGCAGGATCCGGCCATGCGGCCCCCGCCTCGCCCCGCGCCGCCCGGACCCGTCCTCAAGCGCACTTCCGGTGGCTCTCCGGCGCCGGGGAGGAGGGTCGGGGCCACAGGTCAGGGAGGCTGAGCCGATGTCGGGTGAGCGAGTGCACCGCGCGTCGTACGAGATCGACGTGTCCGCGCCGGCCGGGGTGGTCTACGGGCTGATCGCGGACACCACGCAGTGGCCGTTGATCGCCGCGTCGAGCATCCATGTCGAACGGCTCGATTTCGACGGCGTGCTCGACCGGTTCAGGATGTGGTTCACCGCCAACGGGAGCATCAGGTCCGCGCTCTCGCACCGCACCCTGGACAGCGCGCGCACGCGCATCGACTTCCTCCAGGAACTCCCCGCCGCACCCGCGGTCACCATGGCCGGGACCTGGACGGTCGAACCCCGCGGCACCGGGCGCAGCCGGCTGCGCCTGGAGCACGAGTTCACCGTGGCCGCCGGCCCGCCGGGGGACGTCGCGTGGCTGCTCCTCGCGACCGACACCAACAGCCGGGCCGAGCTGGAACAGCTCAAGGAGAACGCCGAGCGGTGGCGCGAAATCGACGGACTGATGCTCGGCTTCGAGGACTCCGTCCGGGTGCACGGCCCGGCCGAGCTGGTCTACGACTACCTCTACGGGGTGGCCGACTGGCCCGGCCGGGTCCCGCACGTCACCCGCGCGGAGGTCCGCGAGGACGTCCCGGGGGTGCAGCGCGTGCGGATGGAGACCCTGGCCGAGGGCGGCGGTCCGCCGCGGGAGACCGAGTCCGTACGGATCTGCTTCCCGCACGCCGCCCGCATCGTCCACAAGCAGACGAGGACACCGCCGCTGATCGAGGCGCACACCGGGGAGTGGTCCGTGCTGCCCGACGAAACGGGCGTGACGGCGATCGCGCACCACAGCGTGCTGCTGCGCGCGTCCGACGTCGAGCAGGTGCTCGGGCCGGGGACCGATCTGTCCCTGGCGCGTGCGCACGTGCGCGCGATGCTCGGCCGCGAGAGCACGGCCGTCCTCGAACTGGCCAAGCGGCACGCCGAGTCCGCGATCCGCACCCTCTGAGACCCGGTCGGGTCGATATTTTCCTGACGCCCCGTCAGATTCTGATGTCACGAACGTGTCAGGGGTATCCGGGCGCGGCTCGCTCCCCCTTCTCCCATGGCACAAGATCGATCGGGGACATCTCTTTGCCGACCCGCCGACCCGCCGACCCGCCGACCCGTCGATCGACCGTCTCCGACCTCGACCTCCCACACTCGACCTCCCGCACTTGACCTCTTGACCTCCCGCACACGATCGTCCGTACCCGACCATCCACCAGGAGTGACATGTCCCGCCGTCTGTTCACCTCGGAGTCCGTCACCGAGGGCCACCCCGACAAGATCGCCGACCAGATCAGCGACGCGATCCTCGACGCCCTGCTCACGGAGGACCCCACCTCCCGCGTGGCCGTCGAGACGCTGATCACCACGGGCCTGGTCCACATAGCCGGTGAAGTGACGACCCAGGCGTACGCGCCGATCGCGGCCATCGTCCGCGCGAAGATCCTGGAGATCGGCTACGACTCCTCCGGCAAGGGCTTCGACGGTGCCTCCTGCGGCGTCTCGATCTCCATCGGCGCGCAGTCCCCGGACATCGCGCAGGGCGTGGACACGGCGTACGAGAGCCGGGTCGAGGGTGCCGGAACGGACGGCGAGGACGACGAGCTGGACAAGCAGGGCGCGGGCGACCAGGGCCTCATGTTCGGCTACGCCTGCGACGAGACCCCCGAGCTGATGCCGCTCCCGATCCACCTCGCCCACAAGCTCTCGCGGCGCCTGTCCGAGGTCCGCAAGAACGGCGCGATCCCCTACCTGCGCCCCGACGGCAAGACCCAGGTCACCATCGAGTACGACGGCGACAAGGCCGTCCGGCTCGACACCGTCGTCGTCTCCACCCAGCACGCCGCCGACATCGACCTCGACGCGCTGCTCACCCCCGACATCCGCGGGATCGTCGTCGAGCACGTCCTGGGGCAGCTGGCGGAGGACGGCATCAAGCTGGAGACCGAGGGCTACCGGCTGCTGGTCAACCCGACCGGACGCTTCGAGATCGGCGGCCCGATGGGCGACGCCGGCCTCACCGGCCGCAAGATCATCATCGACACCTACGGCGGCATGGCCCGTCACGGTGGCGGCGCCTTCTCCGGCAAGGACCCGTCCAAGGTCGACCGCAGCGCCGCCTACGCGATGCGCTGGGTCGCGAAGAACGTCGTCGCCGCCGGTCTCGCGACCCGCTGCGAGGTCCAGGTCGCCTACGCGATCGGCAAGGCCGAGCCCGTCGGCCTCTTCGTCGAGACCTTCGGCACCCACACCGTGCCCACCGACCGCATCGAGGAGGCCATCTCCACGGTCTTCGACCTGCGCCCGGCCGCGATCATCCGCGACCTCGACCTGCTGCGCCCGATCTACGCGCAGACCGCCGCCTACGGCCACTTCGGCCGCGAACTCCCCGACTTCACCTGGGAGCGCACCGACCGCGCCGAAGCGCTGAAGGCCGCCGCCGGCGCCTGAGCACGGGCCTCTGGCCCATCCTGTCCCTCCCCCTCCGCCCCGCCGACATCGAGATCAGCTCACAGGAGTCCACGTGCGTATCGCGGTGACCGGATCCATCGCCACAGATCACCTCATGGCCTTCCCGGGCCGGTTCGTCGACCAGCTGCTCCCCGACCAGCTGGAACACGTCTCGTTGTCCTTCCTCGTCGACACGCTGGAGGTCCGGCGGGGCGGAGTGGCGGCCAACATCTCCTACGGGCTCGGCGGACTGGGCCTCGGCCCGCTCCTCGCGGGCGCCGTCGGAGCCGACTTCGCCGAGTACGAGGTCTGGCTCAAGGAGCACGGAGTCGACACCGGCGCGGTGTACGTCTCCGACGACCGCCAGACCGCCCGCTTCATGTGCATGACCGACCAGGATTCCAACCAGATCGCCTCGTTCTACGCGGGCGCCATGGCCGAGGCCGACCGGATCGACCTGCACCCCCTGCACGCCCAGGCCCCCCTCGACCTGGTCCTCGTCTCCCCGAACGACCCGACGGCGATGGTCCACCACACCGACCAGGCCCGAGCCCTGGGCATCCCCTTCGCCGCCGACCCCTCCCAGCAGCTCGCCCGGCTCTCCGGCTCGCAGGTGCGCACCCTGGTGGACGGCGCGGCCTGGCTGTTCACCAACGAGTACGAGTCCGCCCTGCTGCGCGAACGCGCCGAGTGGAGCCACACCGACGTCCTCGACCGGGTCGGCACCTGGGTCACCACCCTGGGCGCCCAGGGCGTGCGCATCGACCGCAAGGGCGACCCGACGATCACGGTGCGCGCCGTCCCCGGCATCACCCCCGAGGACCCCACCGGCGTCGGCGACGCCTTCCGCTCCGGCTTCCTGGCCGCGGTCAGCTGGCAGCTGCCGCTGGAGACCGCGGCGCAGCTGGGCTGTGCGATGTCGGCCCTCGCCCTCGCCGCCGTGGGCTCGCAGTCGTACGAGATCCACCCCGCGGCCCTCCTCGCCACCGTCCGCGCGGTGTACGGGGACCGCTCCGCCGAGCTGCTCGCACCGCGACTGGGACGGCTGACATGACGACGACCGACGCGCAGGAACGGGCGAACGCCCTCCGGCAGGCGCTGGCCACCCGCGTCGTGGTCGCGGACGGCGCGATGGGGACGATGCTCCAGGAGCAGGACCCGTCGCTGGAGGACTTCGAACAGCTGGAGGGCTGCAACGAGGTCCTGAACGCGACGCGCCCCGACATCGTGCGCTCGGTGCACGAGGCCTACTTCGCGGTGGGCGTGGACTGCGTGGAGACGAACACCTTCGGTGCGAACCACGCCGCCCTGGTGGAGTACGACATCCCGGACCGCAATTTCGAGCTCTCGGAGGCGGGTGCGCGGATCGCGCGCGAGGTCGCGGACGAGTTCACGGCCTCGACGGGGCAGCAGCGCTGGGTGCTGGGGTCCATGGGACCGGGCACCAAGCTGCCGACCCTCGGTCACATCCGCTACTCCATCATCCGGGACGCCTACCAGGTCAATGCGGAGGGTCTGCTGAGCGGTGGCGCGGACGCGTTGTTGGTGGAGACGACGCAGGACCTGCTCCAGACGAAGTCCTCGATCATCGGTGCGCGGCGGGCGATGGACGCGCTCGGCATCTCGGTTCCGTTGATCTGTTCGGTGACGGTGGAGACGACCGGGACGATGCTGCTGGGCAGTGAGATCGGCGCCGCGCTGACCTCGCTGGAGCCGCTGGGCATCGACATGATCGGGTTGAACTGCGCGACGGGTCCGGCGGAGATGAGCGAGCACCTGCGCTATCTCGCCCGCAACTCGCGCATCCCGATCTCCTGCATGCCCAACGCCGGCCTGCCCGTCCTGACCAAGGACGGCGCCCACTACCCGCTGTCGGCCGCGGAGCTGGCGGACGCGCAGGAATCGTTCGTCCGCGAATACGGCCTTTCGCTCGTCGGTGGCTGCTGCGGTACGACGCCCGAGCACCTGCGCCAGGTCGTCGAGCGGGTCCGCGGCGCGGCCGTCATCGGGCGGGCACCCGCCCCCGAGCCGGGTGCCTCGTCCCTCTACCAGACGGTTCCGTTCCGTCAGGACCTGGCGTTCATGGCGATCGGTGAGCGGACGAACGCGAACGGGTCGAAGAAGTTCCGGGACGCGATGTT
>NZ_JBIWAJ010000020.1:0-170640 GCF_044759975.1 Streptomyces sp. NPDC098789 | reverse complement strand
GGGGCTGATGAGGGCTGTTGGGTGCCGGCCGGGGGCTGCTCGGGGTGGGAACTCGGCGAGGCCGAGCAATGGGCGGGTCTGAGGCCGTCCGCCCCTCACACGAGGGCTCAAAATGCCCACAAAAGGCGCATCTTGGAGGGGTGTTGAGTTCTCGCCGTCTCTTGACCCGATTGCTGCTCGGTGGGGCCGAGCATCCCCCTCCCGCACCACTCGCCACCCCCCACCAGCCCACATCAACCCGCAGACGCTTCTCTCGGAGAAGCGCGTAGCGATCTGAAGGCGCTCTTGTGGCTTGTTCGCCCGGAGGGCGCGGCAGGGGCGTACTCAGAGCCTCCGGCTCATCGATCGGAACCCCGATCGGTGGTCCAGGTCCCCCATGCCTTCCCCCGGGGGCCGCCCGACAGTTCTTGGCTTTCCGTGACGGGGTGGGCTGTCAAGGGTGGAGCGCAGCGACATCGCGCAGCGACGCGACCGCAGGGAGCGCCCTTGACAGGTCGCCCCGGCACGGAGAGACAGTGGAACTGACGGGCAGCCCCCGGAACCTCCCCGACCCCGCCCCGCCGAAGCACCCGCCAACCCGCGGCGAAGCCGCGCCCGCCACCGCCCCACCCCACCCCACCCCCCGCCAAAGCCCGAAGCCCGAAGCCCCTACTTCTTCAGGGTGTCCGCCACCAGCTGCTTGAACTCGTCTCCGGTGATCGAGTCGATGCCCTTGCCCGAGGAGACGTTGACCTGCTTGCCGTTGATGTCGACCTCCGGAGTGCCCTTCTTGCCGCTCTCGTAGAAGGTCTTCGAGACCTTGTCGACCCACGGCATGTAGGTCAGTTCCTTCACGGCCTTGTTGAAGGCCGGGGTACGCAGGCCAGGCACCTGGTCCGCCAGCTCCAGCAGGGTGGCGGTCGAGGCGAACTTGTCGTCCGCCTCCTTCTCCGGGTGGTTCTTGTAGAGCACCTGGAGGTAGTCCATGAACTTGTCCGGGCTCTCGTTGACCGCGGCGCCCAGGGCGTTCACGGCGCGCTTGGAGCCCTTGCCGTTGCCCAGCATCTTGTCGAGGAAGGTGGCGAAGTGGTACTCGACGCGGTAAGTGCCCGCGTTCGCCTGTTCCTTGAGGGTCTTGCCCAGGCCGATCTCGATCCCGGCGCAGTAGGGGCAGCGGGGGTCGAGCCAGATGCTGACGACGTCCTTCGCGTCCGCCTTGCCGTACGGGACGACGACGCCGTCCTTGCCCGAGGTGTTGGCGGGCTGGACAAAGGGCTTGCCGCTGGATTCGGCGGAGTCGTCGGCGGCGGAACTGCCCGATTTGGACGAGTAGATGCCGACTCCCACCGCGATGGCCAGGACGGCGACCAGCGCGCCGCCGACCATCAGGCGTCCGCGGAGCTTGGCCTTGCGCGCTGCGGTCTCGCGCTCCAGGCGGAGCCGCTCCCGGGCGTCGCGGCTCTGCTGGTTCTTCCTGCTGCTCTTGGCCATGGAGACAGCCTAGGTAGGAGAAGTGGTACATACCTGGGTCATTAGGACTTTTCTGTCCGGGACCTAAGGCCCTCGGCGGGGGTCGAACGATCCGCGGGTGAAGAAGAGGCGAATGGTCTGTCACATATTGGTGGGGTGACGGCGAGTCGTGCGCGAATACCTGATAGACAGTGAATATTCATGGGTCGTCCGGCCGCGCACTCACATGTCCACGGCTGCCTCGGGGGGATTGCCGCACTGTGAAGCCTCTTCACCGTCATCTTGTCAGCACGTCGCGCAAGGTCCTGTGCACTGCCGCACTTGCCGCCAGTCTGACCACGGCGGCGGTCGTCACCACCGCGCCGACGGCCGACGCGGGGGAGGCCGAGCCGGGACCGGACAGTCCGCAGGCCAACGACCGCGGCAACGCGCGTCTCGACCTGCCCGACCTGGTGGCCGACCCGCCCGCGCAGCCCGGTTCCGGTGCCCCCGAAGGGGCCAGTGGGATACCCGCGACCGCCCTCGACGCCTACCGCCGGGCCGAGATAGCCGTCGGGTCCGCGCTGCCCAACTGCAAGCTGCCCTGGCAGCTGCTCGCGGGCATCGGCCGGATCGAGTCCGTCCACGCCTCCGGATACGGCCTGAAGGCGGACGGCTCCACGGAGAAGCCGATCCGCGGTCCCCGCCTGGACGGCAACGGCTTCGCGACCATCAAGGACACCGACAAGGGCGCGTGGGACGGGGACACCGAGTACGACCGGGCCGTGGGCCCGCTCCAGTTCATCCCCTCGACTTGGCAGACCTGGGGCGCCGACGGCAACGGCGACGGCAACCGGGACCCGAACAACATCTACGACGCCGCGCTCGGCGCGGGCCTCTACCTCTGCGCGGGCGACCGGAACCTCTCCGACCCGGGGGACCTGGACAAGGCGATCCTGAGCTACAACAGCTCCCGCGAGTACGTGAACTCCGTGCTCGGCTGGATGCGCCAGTACCAGGCCGGGGTCGCCGGCGTCCCGAACCCGCCCCCGGGGAACTTCCCGACCCCGCCGCCCGGGTCGCTGCCCACCCCGCCGCGCCCGCCCGTGACCCCGCCGGCCCCGGTGACTCCGCAGAAGCCGCCGACGGTGCCGCCCACGGTCCCACCGACGGTGCCGCCCACGAAGCCCGACCCGACGAAGCCGACGCCCGCGACGGTGAGCGAGCTCGCGGTGGTCGGCGAGCCGAAGATCACCGCCCAGGCGGGTTCGGTCTTCGGGTCCGCCCCCAAGGTCAAGGCGGTCCTGAGCGACGGCAAGCCCGCCGCGGGCGAGACGGTCAACTTCGAGGTCGAGGACGGCGACACCTCGGGCACGGTCTTCGAAGCCGACGGCAAGACCTCCGCCGTGGTCAAGACGGACAAGGACGGCATCGCGGTCGCCCCCGCCCTGAAGGCCGGCGCCAAGGCCGGCGAGAAGGAGGGCGCCTTCACCCTGCGCGCCACCCTCTACAGCCAGGGCAAGGGCAGCGCCGCGGGCAGCCAGCCCTTCACGGTGAAGTTCACCGGGACGGTCACCCCCAAGCCCAAGCCCGCCCCCGTCGTGGACGCGCTGACCCCCACCGACACCAAGCCGCTCACGGCGGTCCAGGGCTCCAGCTTCGTGCGCATCGAGCTGAAGGCCACCGCCGAGGGCGCCCCGATCGCCGGGACGAAGGTCACGGCCGCGCTGGTCGAGCAGGACGACAAGGGCAAGTGGGTCCCGGTGGACCCGACCGCGCGCACCCCGTTCTTCAAGGGCGCGGACGGCAAGGAGCTGCACACGGTGGCGCTGGCGCCGACCGGGGCCGACGGCCTGGTCACCGTGCCGGACCTGTTCACCGCCTCCGCTCCGGGTACGGCCGCGGCCCCGGTCGCTCCGGGCACGTACCACCTGCGCCTGGTCACCGAGAACGGCGTGGAGCGGATCCTGGACCTGATCGTCACCGCGGCCCCGGCGGCCCCGGCGGCGTAGGCGGCGTAGACCTCGGGCACACGAGAGAGGCGGGACCCATCGGGTCCCGCCCCTCTCGCACACCCCCGGCTCCGTCCCCGGTTCCGTCCTCGGGGGCGGGGCGCCAAAGGCAGGAGCCCCGGCCCCTCCGCTCGCACGGAGGAGACAGGGCTCCTTGGGTACTGCATCTCCAACCCGCGATCGGGCTGGCCCAGGCGACTAGGCCGGGACGACGTTCTCCGCCTGCGGGCCCTTCGGACCCTGGGTGACGTCGAAGGTCACGAGCTGGTTCTCCTCAAGGGAGCGGAAACCAGCCGCGTTGATCGCGGAGTAGTGGACGAAGACATCCGGGCCCCCGCCGTCCTGGGCGATGAAGCCGAAGCCCTTTTCAGCGTTGAACCACTTCACGGTTCCGGTAGCCATGAGCCCTCCTATGGGCCAAAGGGTCGCCCTGCTCCAGAACCTGCTAAGAAGTCTGAAAACTACAAAAGCCTGCGGGTCACATGCTCCGCAGGCTTCGTACTGCAAGGGAAACCAAACTGCAACTTGCGTCGAGCCTAGCACGCAGACTGCGGGGTCGACCAGAGGGAAAGATCACGTCACCCGGACGTTTGAGGCCCGTCCGAAGGCTGACGGGAGGGTGGGGGCTAGTCTCGCGATGTGGACGTCTATCGCAGCCGGCCCAGGGTCGGCCACATCCAGTTCCTGAACTGCCTGCCGCTGTACTGGGGCCTCGCAAGAACCGGCACCCTGCTCGACCTGGAGCTGACCAAGGACACCCCCGAGAAGCTGAGCGAGCGGCTGGTCCGGGGCGAGCTCGACATCGCTCCGATCACCCTCGTGGAGTTCCTCCGCAACGCCGACCAGCTCGTCGCCTTCCCCGACCTCGCGGTCGGCTGCGACGGCCCCGTGATGTCCTGCGTGATCGTCTCGCAGGTGCCGCTGGAGCAGCTCGACGGGGCCCGGGTCGCGCTCGGGTCCACCTCGCGCACGTCCGTACGACTGGCCCAGCTGCTGCTCGCCGAGCAGTACGGCGTGCAGCCCGACTACTACACCTGCCCGCCCGACCTCGGGCTGATGATGCAGGAGGCCGACGCGGCCGTACTGATCGGTGACGCGGCCCTGCGGGCCTCCCTGCACGACGCGCCCCGGCTCGGTCTCACCGTGCATGACCTGGGGCTCATGTGGAAGGAATGGACCGGACTGCCCTTCGTCTTCGCCGTCTGGGCCGCCCGCAAGGACTACCTGGAGCGCGAGCCGGCCATGGTGAAGGAGGTCCACGAGGCCTTCCTCGCCTCCCGGGACGTGTCCCTGGAGGAGGTCACCAAGGTGGCCGAGCAGGCGGCCCGCTGGGAGGCCTTCGACGCGGAGCTGCTGGAGCGGTACTTCACCACGCTCGACTTCCGCTTCGGCGCGGAGCAGCTGGCGGGCGTGCGGGAGTTCGCGCGCCGGACCGCCGCGGACACCGGCTTCGCCGAGGACGTGGTGGTGGAGCTGCTGGCCCCGTGACGGGTCGGGCCGCGGCGGGGCCCCGGCTCCGCCTCAGCCCGTGGGGACCGGCGCCTGGAGGTGGGCGCTGATCCACTTCATGGTGCCCTCGCCCATGCCCCGGATGTAGGTCTTCGCGTTGTGCTCGCCACCGGCGATGACCTGCAAATGGGTCTTTACGGGACCCTTTCCGTAATTCCTGATGAATTTCTCCACGTTCGGCTTTCCGCTTTCGTTGCTGCCGACCTGGAAGGCGAGATAGACATCGGGTCCGTCCTTCGTCGCGAGTTCCGCGGCGAGGCGTTCCGGATTGTTCGCCTGCCGCTCCTCCTCGTATCCCTTCCACAAGGGGGAGTCGGGCACGGTGTCCGGGCCCGAGGCGATCACCGCCTTGAATTGCTCCGGCTTCTGGAGAACCGCCTTCAGCGCGGCGAAGCCGCCGGAGGAGGAGCCCATGAAGGCCCAGCCGTCCCGGGAGTGGAAGGTGCGGAAGTTCGCGCGGACCAGGTCCGGCACGTCCTCCGTGAGCCAGGTCCCCATCTTCGGCTGCCCGGGGATGTCGCTGCCGTCATAGAAGTGTGATTTGTCTGGATTGAGTACCGGCATCGCCACGATGAAGGGCAGGCTCCGGCCGTCCTTCGACCAAGCGGCGATGCTGCTCTCCAGCCGGAGGCCGGCGGCCATCCAGTAGTTCTTGGGGAATCCACGGCCCCCGGGCAGCGCGATCAGCACCGGGAAGCCGCTGTGCGCGTACTGGGATTCGAAGTACTGCTTCGGGGCCCACACCCAGACTTTCCCCGTGAAGCCCGATTTCTGACCCTCCAGGGTGGTCACGCCGATCGTCGTCCCGTCGGCGAGGCTGCTCTCCTCGTGGAACTCCGCCTCCGGGCCGGTCGGCAGCTGGGTCAGCCGCTCCGCCTCGGCCACCGGGTGCGGGGTGAGGCTGCTGGTGGGGGCGCTCGTCGGCGCCGAGCTCGGGGCGTCGAAGCGGACCCGGCCGCCCTGGCCGGAGCAGCCCCCGAGGGTGAGGGCGAGGCAGGCGGTGAGGCAGGCGGTGAGCAGGGCGGATGCCCTGAACGCCGGTTCCGCCGTGGTCGTGCGCGGTCTCATGCCGATCACCGTGCCACGGATTCGGCGCCTCCGTGGGCCGACAGGGCCTAGTGTGCTGAGCCGTCAGTCATGCACGGGGAGCAGAGGACGGGGGGACGCGATGCAGCCGCTCGAAGCCGGCGAACCGCGCACGATCGGGTCGTACCGGCTGCTGGGCCGGCTCGGCGCGGGCGGCATGGGCCGGGTCTACCTGGGGCGCAGCGCCGGTGGCCGGACGGTCGCGGTCAAGATCGTGCACCCGCACTTCGCCTCGGACGACGAGTTCCGGGCCCGCTTCCGGCGCGAGGTCGCGGCCGCCCGCCGGGTGGGCGGCGAGTGGACCGCGGAGGTGCTGGACGCCGACCCGGAGGCCGCCGTTCCGTGGGTGGCCACCGCGTACGTCGCCGGGCCCTCCCTGGACCGGGCGCTCGCCGCGCACGGACCGCTGCCGGAGCACTCGGTACGGGCGGTGGGCGCGGGGCTGGCCCGCGCCCTGGTGGCGGTGCACGCGCTGGGCCTCGTACACCGCGACGTGAAGCCCTCGAACGTGATGCTGACCCTCGACGGGCCGCGGCTGATCGACTTCGGGATCGCCCGGGCCAGCGACGGCACGGCCTCGCTGACCTCCACCGGGGTGTCCGTGGGCTCGCCGGGCTACATGGCGCCCGAGCAGATCCTCGGCAAGGGGGTCACCGGGGCCAGCGACGTCTTCTCGCTCGGCGCGGTCCTGGCCTTCGCCGCGACCCGCCAGCCCCCCTTCAGCGGGGACAACGCCGCCACCCTCCTCTACAAGGTGGTCCACGAGGACCCCGACCTCGACGGGATCCCGGCCGGGGAGCTGCGCGACCTGATCGGTGCCTGCCTGGCCAAGGCGCCGGGCGAGCGGCCCGCTCCGGAGGCGATCGCGGTGGCGCTGGGCGGGGCGCTGGGCGCGCCCGGCTGGCTGCCGGGGCCGCTGGTGGAGGACGTGAGCCGGGCGGCGGCGCGGCTGCTGGACCTGGACGCGGACGCGGACCAGGGGCCCTACGCCTCCGGGCCGGTGCCCTTCGGGGCGTCGCCCTACAGCTCGGACGCGCTGGGCGGCTTCGGGCCTGCGGACTCCTCCTACGAGGCCGAGCGGGCCCCGGTCGGTCCGGTGGGCCCGTACGGCCCGGCCGGGCCCGCGGTCCCCCCGGGGCCGCCGACCGAGACGGGCACCGGCGGCGCGGCCGGCGGCGCCGCCGGGGGCGCGGCCACGGCCCGGGGGACGGGGGACGGGGACCGCGGGGACGCGGACCGGCGCGGGGTCCGCTTCACGGCGGCCGGGCGCCGGATGAGCTGCACGCTGGTGCTGGCCGTGAGCGCGGCGCTGGCGCTGGGCCTGGGCGGCGGGCTGTACGGGCTGGGCCTGCTGCCGGGGAGCGGCGACGTGCGCGACTCGGCGTCGGGCAACCCGAACCAGCCGGCCTCGACGCCGGGCGGCAGCCGCTCGCCCTCCGGCCCGCCGTCGGTCCTGCCGCGCCCCTCCGCGTCCGCCTCCGGCGACGGATCGTCCGCGCCGCCGACGCGGAGCACGCGGGAGGACGTGCCCGAGGAGTTCGTCGGCACCTGGAAGGGGTCGCTCACCACGAACCTCGGTCTCCCCACCCGGTTCGAGATCACCATCCGGAAGGGGAACAAGGGGGCGGTGGTCGCCCGGGACCACTCGGTCGTCGACATCCTGGGCACGGCGTACGACTGCAGCGGCGACTGGAAGCTCTCCGTCGCCACCGACCGGGCCCTGGTCCTGGACACCGCGGGCGGCCCCAACCCGCACCCGGGCGTCTGCGCCCCCGGCTCCGCCGACGAGCGCTTCACGCTCAACGAGGGCGGCACCCTCCACTACCGCTCGGGCGACAAGGCCGCCGGAAACCCGGAGGGCGACCTGACGAAGGGCTAGCTCGCAGGGGGGCCGTCCCTTCGCGGCGGCCCCCCGCAACCGCACCGCGGCGCTGGCGTAGGCTGGATCGGTCCGGACAACCCTTGACACACCGCCGAAAGGTGACGCACCGGTGACCGACCAGGCCGCTCTCCAGTCTGTCCTCGACCGTGCCGCCGCAGGGGGCCGGATCACCCAGCAAGAGGCCCTCGACCTCTACCGCGACGCGCCGCTGCACGCGCTCGGCCAGGCCGCCGACGCGGTGCGCCGCCGCCGCTACGCGGGTACCGAGCACATCGCGACGTACATCATCGAGCGCAACATCAACTACACCAACGTGTGCGTCACGGCGTGCAAGTTCTGCGCCTTCTACGCGGCCCCGAAGGACACCAAGAAGGGCTGGTCCCGGGACCTCGACGACATCCTGCGCCGCTGCGCGGAGACCGTCGAGCTGGGCGGCACGCAGATCATGTTCCAGGGCGGGCACCACCCGGACTACGGCGTCGAGTACTACGAGCACCACTTCGCCGCGATCAAGAAGGCGTACCCGCAGCTGGTCATCCACTCCCTCGGCGCGTCCGAGGTCGAGCACATGGCCCGCATCTCGGGCGTCTCGGCGGAGGAGGCCATCAAGCGCATCCACGCCGCCGGCCTCGACTCCTTCGCGGGCGCGGGCGCCGAACTCCTCCCGGCGCGGCCGCGCAAGGCGATCGCTCCGCTCAAGGAGTCCGGCGAGCGCTGGCTGGAGATCATGGAGATCGCCCACGGGCTGGGCGTGGAATCCACCTCCACGATGCTGATGGGCACCGGCGAGACCAACGCCGAGCGCATCGAGCACATCGCGATGATCCGGGACACGCAGGACCGCACCGGCGGCTTCCGCGCCTTCATCCCGTACACCTACCAGCCCGAGAACAACCACCTCAAGGGCCGGACGCAGGCCACGGTGTTCGAGTACCTGCGCATGATCGCGATCGCGCGCCTGTACCTCGACAACATCGCGCACATCCAGGGCTCCTGGCTGACGGTCGGCAAGGAAGCGGGCCAGCTGGCGCTGCACTACGGCGCCGACGACCTCGGTTCGATCATGCTGGAGGAGAACGTCGTCTCCTCGGCCGGTGCCAAGCACCGCTCGAACCGCCAGGAGATCATCGACCTGATCCGCAAGGCGGGCCGGACCCCGGCGCAGCGCGCGACGACGTACGAGCACCTGCTGGTCCACGACGACCCGGCGAACGACCCGGTCGACGACCGCGTGGCCTCGCACATCTCCTCGACGGCCATCGAGGGCGGCACCGCGCACCCCGAGCTGAAGCTGATCCAGGCGAACTGAGCCCGGCGAAACCGATGGCGAACCGATGCTGACGCTGCACACCGCCGACCTGCTCGTCACCGGGCCGGGCGCGGGCGCGCTGCCGGGCGGGGCGGTCCTGGTCGAGGGCGACCGGATCGCCGCCGTGGGCGCGTACGAGGACCTCGCCGAGCGGAACCCGCACGCCCGCACGCGGCGCTGGCCCGGGGTGCTGACCCCGGGGCTGGTCGTGCGCGGGGCGGACGTGCTGCTGGAGCGGACGTACTACCCGGACGATCCGTACGAGATCGCCGAGCTGGGCGCGGACCCGATCACCGGGGCCGAGGCCCTGGATGCCCTGGAGCTGACCGAGGTCCGCCGGGGCAACAGCGCCCGGCGGGCCACCCAGAAGCTGCTGTCGCGCGGGGTGGTCGCGGTCAGCGGCCGGCTGCGCGTGCCGGCCGTCCGCACGGCGGTCACCCGCTCGGGGCTGGCGCTGCTGCCCGCGCCCGCGGGGGCCGCGGCCCCCGGCTCCCCGGACCCTTCTCCGGCCCCTTCGCTGGATCCCTTCGCGGGGCGGGAGACGGCCGCGGCCGCCTTCCACGGGTCCCTGGAGCGCGGCGGCCCGGCCCGCTTCGCGGCCTTCGACGCGGCCGACCTGGACGCCCTGCTGGCGCGCGGCGCCACCACCTGCGTGGCCACGGTCATCGGCGGCCGCCTCCTGCACCGCCGCCGCTGACCTGCGGCCCTCCCGCCCCCGGACGGGTGCGGGCCCGGCGCTGCGGGGCGGGGCGGGCCTGCGAGAATGAGGGGGCACCCCCACCGCGTCGTGCCCGCCGCCCGCGCCCCGCGCAGCGGCACCGCACCCCGAGCTCTGCGAGGCCAACCAGTGACCCGCGCATCCCTGGACAAGCAGCCGCACGAAGTCGCCTCCATGTTCGACGGAGTGGCGGCCAACTACGACCTCACGAACGACGTCCTCTCCCTCGGGCAGGCCCGGCTGTGGCGCAAGGAGGTCGCCAAGGCGGTCGACGCGCGTCCCGCCCAGAAGGTGCTCGACCTGGCCGCCGGCACCGCGACCTCGTCGCTGCCCTTCGCCGCGACCGGTGCGTACGTCGTCCCCTGCGACTTCTCCCTCGGCATGCTCCGCGAGGGCAAGAAGCGCAACCCGTGGCTGCCGCTGACGGCGGGCGACGCGACGAAGCTGCCGTTCAAGGACGACGTCTTCGACAGCGTGACGATCTCCTTCGGGCTGCGCAACGTCCAGGACACCGAGGGCGCCCTGCGCGAGATGTACCGGGTCACCAAGCCCGGCGGACAGGTCGTCATCTGCGAGTTCTCGCAGCCGACCTGGGCCCCCTTCCGGACCGTCTACACCGAGTACCTGATGCGCGCCCTGCCGCCGGTGGCCCGCGCGGTGTCCTCCAACCCCGACGCGTACGTCTACCTCGCCGAGTCCATCCGCGAGTGGCCGGACCAGGCCGCCCTCGCCCAGCTGCTGCAGAAGGCCGGCTGGGGCAAGGTCGCCTGGCGCGACCTCAGCGGCGGCATCGTGGCGCTGCACCGCGGCACCAAGGCCTAGGGAACGGGCCGTGGAATACCAGGAGCTGCTGGAGCGGATCGAGGCGGACATCGCCCCGCTCATCGGCAGCGGGACGCCCGCCGAGTACATACCGGCGCTGGCGGCCGTGGAGCCGCGGCAGTTCGGCATGGCGATCGCCGACCTCGACGGGAAGGTCCACGGGGTCGGCGACTGGCGGACGGCGTTCTCCGCGCAGTCCATCACCAAGGTGTTCGCGCTCGCCCTCGCCCTCGCGGAGGGCGGCGACAGCCTCTGGGAGCGGGTCGGGCGCGAGCCCTCCGGCAATCCCTTCAACTCGCTGGTGCAGCTGGAGTACGAGAACGGCATTCCGCGCAATCCGTTCATCAACGCGGGCGCCCTCGTCGTCACCGACCGGCTCCAGACCCTCACCGGTGACGCGAGCAGCGAACTCCTGAAGTTCCTCCAGGAGGAGAGCGGCAACCCGGACGTCGCCTTCGACGCCGAGGTGGCCGCCTCGGAGCAGGAGAACGGCGACCGCAACGCGGCGCTGGCCCACTTCATGGCCTCGTACGGGAACCTCGACAATCCGGTCCCGGCCCTCCTCGACCACTACTTCTGGCAGTGCTCGATCGAGCTGACCTGCGCCGATCTGGCGCTCGCCGCCCGCTTCCTGGCCCGGCACGGGCTGCGCGCCGACGGCTCGCGGCTGTTGACCCGCAGCGAGGCCAAGCAGGTCAACGCGGTGATGCTGACGTGCGGAACGTACGACGCGGCGGGCGAGTTCGCCTACCGCGTCGGCCTGCCCGGCAAGAGCGGGGTCGGCGGCGGCATCGTCGCGGTGGTCCCGGGCCTGTGCACGCTCGCCGTGTGGAGCCCCGGGCTGGACGCCCAGGGCAACTCGGTGGCGGGCGTGGCGGCCCTGGACCGGTTCACGACGTTGACCGGTCTCTCGGTCTTCTAGGGCGCGCTTCCAGGGCGCCTCCGCGGTGCGTCCAGGGTGCGTCGACTACGCCGTCCCGCGGAAGTCGAGGGTGTACTTGTGGCCCGGGTTGCCACCCGGAGAGGTGAACTCCTCGGCCAGGTCCATCCCGAGCCGTTCCGCGACCGCGATCGACCGGGTGTTGCGGGAGTCGATCATCGCGATGACGTGCGGGACGCCCGCCGCGCGGACCCGTTCGACGGTGGCGAGCGCCGCGGCGTAGGCGTACCCCTTGCCCCAGAACTCGCGGCCGAGCCGCCAGCCGATCTCGATCTCCCCCAGGGGCGGCCCCCAGGGCTTGGGCCACGGCTGGGCGCCGGTGAAGCCCATGACGGCGCCGTCCGGGTCCAGCAGGCTCCACAGGCAGAAGCCGTGCCGGGCGTCGTGCATCCGCTGGCGGGCGGTGAACTCCTCGTACACGGAGAGCTCGGCGGGACCGCCCAGGAACTCCATGACGTCGGGATGGCCGAACACCCGGTGCCAGGCGTGCGCGTCCTCATCGGTGGGCACGCGCAGCTGTACATCGGGCAGTGGCCGGGTCGGCGAGACGGTCATCGTGGGCAGCCCTTCGGATCGTGATCTCTCTCGCTGCTTAGACTGCACATGTCTCGTGCCGTTCGGCACCCCTTATCGAGCCTTCGGGAGATCCCGCAGTGACCGAGCCCCTCTCCGAACACTCCGCGGATGTGATCGTCGTCGGGGCCGGGCCCGCCGGCTCCACCACCGCCTACTACCTCGCCAAGGCCGGACTCGACGTCCTGCTGCTGGAGAAGACGGCGTTCCCGCGCGAGAAGGTGTGCGGCGACGGCCTGACCCCGCGCGCGACCAAGCAGCTCGTGGCGATGGGCATCGACGTCTCCGAAGAGGCCGGCTGGCTGCGGAACAAGGGCCTGCGGATCATCGGCGGCGGGCAGCGGCTCCAGCTGGACTGGCCCGAGCTGGCCTCCTTCCCGGACTACGGACTCGTGCGCAAGCGCGACGACTTCGACGAGACCCTCGCCCGGCAGGCCCAGAAGGCCGGCGCCCGGCTGTACGAGCGCTGCAACGTCGGCGAGCCGATCCGCGACGCCCGTACCGGGCACATCACGGGCGTGCACGCGAAGCTCGGTGAGGAGAAGAACTCCGTCACCTTCCGCGCCCCGCTGGTGGTCGCGGCCGACGGCAATTCCTCCCGGCTGTCCCTGGCGATGGGCCTGCACCGGCGCGAGGACCGCCCGATGGGCGTCGCCGTCCGCACGTACTTCACCTCCCCGCGCCACGACGACGACTACCTGGAGTCGTGGTTGGAGCTGTGGGACCGGCGCGGCGCGCAGGACCGGCTCCTCCCCGGCTACGGCTGGATCTTCGGCATGGGCGACGGCACGTCCAACGTCGGCCTCGGCATCCTCAACTCCTCCTCCGCCTTCAAGGAGCTGGACTGGCGCGAGGTGCTGAAGGCGTGGTGCGCGTCGATGCCCGCCGACTGGGGCTACACCCCGGAGAACATGACGCAGCCGATCCGCGGCGCGGCCCTGCCGATGGCCTTCAACCGGCAGCCGCACTACACCAAGGGCCTGCTGCTGGTGGGCGACGCGGGCGGGCTGGTCAATCCGTTCAACGGCGAGGGCATCGCCTACGCGATGGAGTCGGGCCAGATCGCGGCCGAGGTCATCGTCCAGGCCCACGCCCGCGCCACCCCGGCGCAGCGCGAACTGGCGCTGCACAGCTACCCGAAGGTCCTCAAGGAGACCTACGGCGGCTACTACACGCTGGGCCGCGCCTTCGTGAAGCTGATCGGCAACCCGAAGGTGATGAAGATCGCCGCCCAGCGCGGCCTCACCCACCCGGTGCTGATGCGGTTCACGCTCAAGATGCTGGCGAACCTGACCGACCCCCAGGGCGGCGACGCGATGGACCGCATCATCAACGGCCTGAGCAAGGTAGCTCCGCGTTCGTGATCATTCAACCGGGATGGCGGAACATTCGCTGATCTGTGGTGTCACAGCCTACGGCGCGAGTCCTTTCGCGCCGTAGGCATGACTCCGCCCGCCGACGCCAGGGGCGCCGACGGGCGGGCGGTGACCTACGAGGCCCGGGTACGCCAGTAGGTGACCCAGTCGTGCGCGAGCCGACCCATGTGCTTTTTCCAGTCCTGCGGGTCATGGCGGGCGATCTCGTCCCACGCTTGCGCGTTCGCGTCGGAGAATGCGGCGATGGCCGCGTGCGGGGCGGCGGCCCATGACGGGAACTCTTCGCGCGCCCATGCGTCCGCGGCTTCCACGGTGTGCCCGGCTTCCATGAGTCGCAGGATGAGCACGGCGGGGTCGATCCATGCCGCGCCCCGGGTGGGCCATGCCCAGTCGATCAGGTGGGCGCGGTCGGTGACGAGCACGTTGTGCGGGGCGAGGTCGGTGTGCAGCAGAGTGTCGCCCGCGAGCTGCTCGACGCCGGCGGGGCCGGCGTAGCCGCTCCATCGGTCCTCGGCGCGTTTAAGCGGGATGTCCGGGCAGGGGGTGCTCTGGAGATCGCGCAGGGCGTCGGCGGTGAGATGTAGGTCGGGGGAGCCGGGGGCGTAGTCGGCGTGACGGGCGACGAGGTGTTCGTACCCGATCAGGTCCCATCCGGCGGCTTGCACGTGCCACAGCAGCCGGGGGCACGTCGGAGGCAGGTACGGGTTGATCGACGCTTCGCGCTGCTGCGTCCGGATCTGCGGGTGATCGGTGGGCACGCCCTTGACGAACAAAGTCGCGTCGCCGGTCGTGATGGTGGCGGCGATGCCGGAGTTAGCGCCGCCGTCGGCGGTTGCGGCGTGCAGGACAGGGCCGGTGTGCTGTTCGACGGCGGCGCGCGCGGCGAGCGGTAGGTCGTCCCAGTGGATGCGGTCTACGGGCATGGGGGCTTCCTGGGGGTGGACAGCGAGCCGCCCCCGACCCTACGCGGGCGGGGGCGGCTCTGTGCGCAGGTGCGGTTTAGTACGGCTGGTCGTCGTCGGCCTGGCAGGAGCAGCCGAGGGCCTCGGAGAACGAGCCGATGTCCTTGGTGATCCTGAATCCGTCGTCGGCGATCGGGCGGGACGTGATCGCGACGGGGAGCGGGCCGGCGGCCGACTCGGTCGGGCGCGGCGTGATCGAGAGCATCACGGGCACGCGGCTGGTGGTGCGGGGCTCAAGGGCGGTTGCCATGGGTTCACCTCACGGGTTCGGGGTCGGGATGCTGGCAGTACATGTTTCGCGGTGCCTTCGCCTCCTGATAGAGCTTGGCCATGGGGCGGCAGGTAGTGCAGCCGCCCGGGTTGCCGTCGGCGTCCTTCTGACCGAACGAGCAGCCGGCGCAGCCCCCGGAACGAAGCTGTAGGCCATCGGCGATGCCGCCGAGGCGTTTGAGTCCCTCGATGCCTTCATGCATGAGGGGGATGTGCGGCTCGCGGCCGATCTTGCAGATGGACGCATGGCCGAACGGGTCCGCGTGGAAAAACGTATGTCCGGCGTTGCAGGCGGTGAAGGGCTTCCGCGCGCGGAGGTACTTGAGGGCCTGCTCGGGGATCGGCGTCGCGTCACCCTGGATGGTGGGCGACATGTTCGTGAAGACGTACACCTGCCCGTATTGCTCGGCGAGCTGCTCCATGGCGGCGAACTCGTCGGCGTTGTCCTTCGAGATGACGATGTTCAACTGCAAGCGCAGGCCGGCCTCGCGGGCGGCGTCGAGTCCGGCGATGAAGCGGCCGAATGCGCCCCGGTTCCGGGTGAAACCGTCGTAGGTCTCTTCGGTGGCGCCGTAGACGCTCAAGGACAGGTGGTGTGGGGGGCGAGCGGTGAGAGTGTCGAGGATCTTCGGCTTGTGGAGCTGCGAGCCGTTCGTCGAGATCGTGAGCATGATCCCGAGGTCGTAGGCGTACGAGTACATCTCGGGGAACTCGCGGTCGATCAGGGGCTCGCCGCCCGTGATCTGGAGCCAGAGCACGCCGGCGTCGCGCATGATGTCGAGCAACCGGATCTTGTCCGGGCCCGGCATCCCCTCGAACTTCTTAGGGCCGAGGTAGCAGTGCGGACAGTCGTAGTCGCACCCCTTATTGATCTCCCACGAGGCACGCGACATGCCGTACGTCGAGGGGGCACGCACGATCACCTTGTCGCGCAAGGGGCGGTGCTCGGGCAGGTCGAGCCCCCATGCCTGACGGGCGCCGTCGACGAGCCACGCGGGCGCCTCGGCCCCCGTGCTCGCTGCCTTGCTCAGTTCGAGGTACCGCGCGAGCGGGATCTGCACTCCGTCGTCGTGCCCGGGGCGTAAGACGAGGTACTCGTCGAGGAACGGCGAGACGACGAGGTTATGAGTAGGTTCCGGCATGGGCCCCCCACGTGAGAGTGAACAGGGTCAGGGTGTGCAGCTCGACGCGATCCGGCGCCCATGAGCGCCAGAGGGCGACGAACTCGGCCTCGTCCTTGGGTAGGTTGAGATCAGGCTGCGCACGGCGGGCGCGGGTACGCAGGGCGCGGTCTGTGTGCGGGTACAGGGAGAAGTCGCCGGTGTAGTCGGCGACGGCCGCGGCTGCGGTCCACTCGCCGAGTCGGCGCACTCCACAGAGAGCCTTGAACAGGCGGTCGGGTTCGAGGGCCTGCCACTCGTCGGCGTGGTTGACGTAGGCCCGAGCCGCGGCGCGCAGGAGCGGCTTGTAAAACCGGATGCGGATCGCGTCGAACCCTTGATCGCTGAGGTGCAGAACCGTAGGTGCTGTGGGGGGCATGGCCAGGGGACCGGTGAACGTGTCGTGAGAGCGGCCGAACGTCGCGCACCACCTGCGGTAGAGCGCGGCGCCCTGTTTGGCTCGGCCGAAGTGATGGAAGATCGCCGCGGTGATTGAGTCCCACAGGTCCGGCGTGGTGAGTCGGGCGACTGTGCCGAGCTGCGCGAGGGTCTGCGCGAGTCGGTCCTGCTCGCGTTGACGGGGGAGCATGATCGCCGAGGTGTAACTGATGGTCGGTGCCTCGGCGTCGTCCGTCCCGAGGGGGCGCAGTACGAGGCCGGCGCCCTGCCAGTGGGCGAGCCAAGGAACTCCCTTGAACTCGACGACTCGCAGCGCTTCCCCGTTGAGGCTCGGGGGCGTTACCCATGCCGGGTGATCAGTTACGAGGGTGGTACTCAACGGCTTAATTCCCTACGTGCGATGGGGTGTTGGCTGCGGGTGCCGATCGGAGTGGCGAGGTACACGTGCACGGGGCGTATGGCCCATTCGAGGTACTCGCCTCGCGGGAGCTTCACGGTGAATCCGCACGGCTCATTTCGTGCGAGAGCACCGAGGGCATGCACCCATCCGTCTTCCAACCAAGTGGCAGCGCAGGCGAGTTCGTCGCCATCAAGGCCGAACGGCGCATTCTGGTGGAGCTGTAGGCACAGCAGGCGTCTCGCGGACATCGGATCGGGCAGCAGGCTCAACGACCGCGGGTCGGGTGGCAGCCCCGCGTCGGAGTGGTGAAGCAGGGCCTCACACCAATATCCGCGGGTGGCAGCGAGCATTGGTCGTTCTGTCGTGGCGAGTTGAGCAAGCACGGCTTACCTCCTCCGCGGCGGTGGGGCGTCCATCGCCGCAGTTCCGCGGCGCGATAGATCCCGTCCATCGCCCCCTGTCCGGGGCACGGCAAGGGAGCGTCGTCACCGATGACTTACGGGCGGTCACCGATGCAACATCGGGACGACGGTAGCGCCATTGGGACGGGCGTAGCAATGATGCGCCGTCCCAAAGTTGTACCGGCATATGACAAGCGCCCCCCACCGAAGTCGGTGAGGGGCGCCAGCTCTTGGGCTTGTCAGATCAGGTGGTCGAACTCCCCCGCCTTCACGCCCAGGATGAACGCGCGGAGCTTCTCGACGGACGTCGTGACGATCACGTCCGGGTCGTCGCTCTCCCGCATCGCGATTGCGCCGGCGACGGGGGCCAGCTCGACGCAGCTCTGATTGTCGTCGGCTCCCGAGAACGAACTCTTCTGCCAGTTGATTTGGTCGGTCATGCGCCTTGACTCACATTTCCTGAGCGATGCGGTGAATGAATTTACGCGACGCCTCGGTCCCGAGGGAGATCGACTTGATTGATTCGAGTAGCTCTCGGTATCGGGCGAGTTGAGGTTCGGCGTCCAGAAAGCCGCTATCGAAAGCACTGTCAATCTGAACTGTGTCGAGCGCCGGAATGGTTGCTCCGGCGTAGAGGATGGAATGTACTGATCCAGTGATCTGACGCTCGAAGGGGATGACGTGAATTTTCACGGATGGCCACTCTGAAACTTCGCAGAGAAATGCGAGCTGTTCCCTCATGGTTGAGGCGTCGCAGTACCGCATGCGCAGGGCCGCCTCGTGAATGTACGCCGTGAACGGTGTCGGGTTGGGCCGATCGAAGATGACGCGACGTCGCATTCGGTGCTCTACGCGAGTGCTGACCTCACTTGCCGCAAGGTCGGAGACGCCGCTACGGATAAGCCCCCCTGCGTATGCTTCGGTCTGGATTTGGCCAGGAACGTGAAGCATCTGAATAATGTCAAGGGATGAGGCCCAGAATTCCAGCTCGGCTACGTCCAAGAATCCCGGTGAGAGTATGCCGCGATAGTCATCCCACCACCCCTTCGAACGCTCCTCTGCCATTCTCGCGAGAGCGTCGATAAGGTGGCGATCCGTTGCGCCGTAGTGGGCTGCGAGACGCCGAACGCGCTCATCGCTGACGCCGTAACGCCCGGATTCGATGTGGCTGATCTGCGCGCGTTCGCCTCCCAGGAAGGCGGCGGCGGTGGCTCCATTCATGCCGGCGCGCTCGCGCAGTTTGCGCAGCTCGGCGCCCAACCTCTTCTGCCGGGCGGTTGGGTAACTCCTTGGCGGCATGGCCCTCCCTCTCTTCCGCGTATGAGTGTGCCGTCCCGATGGCATCCCGGTCCACCCGTCTTGATGCGACGGCCGTCCCACTGTTGCGCCGTCCCTATGTTGTGCCCTAGCTTCGAGGCGGCGCCTCACTGCGTGTGGCGGTCCGAAGTGCAGCCACCTGTACGCCTGTTGAGGGCGCCCCGGGGATGGTGGTCAGGGACACGGACCGTTGCCCTTACGCGCCCCGACCGCGTTGGGAGACGACGAAATGAAGATGAGCCCCTTACCGCCCCCTGAGCTGGGGGTGAGTTACCGGCTGACGGCGCCGCGCGCCGCGACTACGCCGAGAATCGTGCGCGACTGGCTCGTGCTGCTGCTGTGCACGTTCGGGCACGAGGAGATTGTGGAGCAGCTTCGGCTGTGTGTGTCCGAGGTAGTCACGAATGCCTACCTCCACACGCGTACCGACCTGATCACGGTCGATGTGTCCCTCGGCTCGACCGCGGTCACGGTGTGGGTGACCGACGATCGACCCGAGTGGCTGCCCCGCTCGCCGCACGTTGCGCCGCCGTGGCGATCCGATCACGGGCGGGGTCTGTTCCTCGTGTCGCGGCTCGCGGACCGATGGGACGTCGAGGCCACCGGTACCGGTAAGCGGCTCGGGTTCAGCATCGACTACGGCAGGGGGGCGGCGTGAGGGTCGGTCGTGTCGAGGCTGTCTTTCGCCCTGGGGAAGCGTCGGGCGGTCAAGTGGTCTGGCTGGTAGACGAGTTGAGTACACCGCTGTGCGAGGTGTCGCAGGAGGACGCGCACAGCCTCTGCTTCGAACTCGCAGACCTTTTCGGTTGGGTCGTGCTCGACCCACGGGAGATGACCGAGGTGACCGAATGAGGATCGGACCCGTAGTCGTCGGCGTGATCTCGATTGCTGTGAGCCTCGCCCTGCTCGTGCTGACCGCGGTGTGGGCCTCGCTGCCGAGCGCTCGGCGCGCGGTGACGCCCGCCCCCGATCGCCCCGGACGCAAGTACCGCTGCTACTGCTGGGCGGAACCGGTGCTCGTGCTCGTCGAGTCGCGAGAGCCGCAGGAAGCCGGAGCGCAGCCATCGGCACGCCGGCGCCACGCCAAGCCCTCCGCAGACCACGCCGCCCGCCCGGATAGTGCCTCCCACGCGGGGGCGGGCGGCGGTGGAAGGGGAGCGCCTCCCGTGCGCGCGGTCGCATAGATCGTCTGCACGGTGACCCCGGGCAGGGGGCTCTCGACGAGTGCACCGTCGAGAGCCCCCTTCGCCTGTCCCCAAAACGAGAAAGGGGCGCCCCCGCCACCGGCACGAGGCCGGGGCGGGGGCGCGCGTTGTTCAGCGGGCGGCGGTCTGCCAGAGGGTGAGGGCGAGGCCGATCACGGCCACCAGGGCGAGGACGCTCGGGAGTGGCCAACGGTTTCGTTCGAGGGCGTCGAGCCGCTGCTCGTGGTCGGCGAGGCGGGTGTCGAGTTGATCGGAGCGCTGTACGAGGAGGGCGAGGGCGCCGTCGAGGCGGGCGAACCCGGTCTCGACCGTCGCCCGCAGGCGTTCGAGTTCGAGGGCGACGTCGCTGGGGGTCGGGTCGGTCACGGGCGCCCGTCCCGGTCGAGGGCGAGCAGCTCGGCGTCGCGGTCGGGGCCGGTCCGCAGCCACGCGGGCAGCAGGGTGTCGATGACCGGGAGGGCCATTACGCGGGTGATCGCGCCGGCGACGGCGAGGGCGAGACCGATGCCGGCCGCGGTCTGCGGGATGCCTGCGGCGTCGATGATCAGGGGGAGTCCGGCAGCGAGGGCGAGCACGGTCTGCACGATGGTGCGGGCGGTGCGGCGGGCGGCGTCGGTCATGAGCGGTACCTCTTTCATTAGGAAGGGGAGGGCCCGTCCGCGGTCGCGGGCGGGCCCGGGGGCGGGATCAGACCTTGGGGACCTTGAGCGCGTCCCAGGACGAGCGGCCGGGGATCCCGTCGGCGTCGCGGCCGGAGTATCCGAGGTGCCGCTGCCACGTGGCGTACGAGGCGATGTCGGCCGCGGTCCACTGCGGGCCGGGACCGGACGCGTAGGCCGAGCACCCGACCTCGACGAGGCGCCGGCCGACCGCGGTCACGATCGGGCTGCGCGGGTAGCTGCGGAAGAACTCGACGCCGGGGAAAGGCTCGTACTGCGGGGCCGGTACTTCGGTGCCCGGCTTGGTGCCGAGTCGACGGTCGACGCGCTCGCGCATCGTGGTCATGGAGAACCCGCGCGGGTCCGGCTTCCAATCCGACCATTCCTTGTGGCCGATCACGGATGCGGCCGACCACCCGTACGCGCGGCAGATCGCGGCCGAGGTCCGCTCGATCGCGTCGAGCTGCTCGGTCGGCCAAGGGTCGCTGCCGTTGCCGAGGTTGACGCACTCGAACCCGTAGAAGTGCGCGTTGCCGTCCGCGGCACCGGCCGAGCCCTCGTGCTGGGCAGTCGAGGGCAGGGCGCCCTCGGCGATCACGGCGTTGAGTACCCTCGGATCGCCTCCGCCGGCGTGGTTCGCGCGGCCGGCCGAGATCAGGTAGACGTCGCCGTTCTTGGCGATCACGCCGTGGCAGAGCGGTCCGGGGAGTTCCGCGTATCCGTCGTAGCAGAGGCGGACCGAGGAGTCTGTGCCGCTCGAAACGGTGTGGTGGATCATCACGCCGTTGATCGGGCCGAATGCTCCCTTGTGGTCGCGGTTGTGGGTGCGCCACGAGCCGTACTCGACGACGCGCACGCCCTCGGCGCGCAGGGCGGCGACGAGACGATCGGGGGACAGAGGCTGTGCCATGTGGGGTGTCTCCAGACATAAAGAAGAGCCCCATGTGGGGGCTGCGGGTGAAGTGGGTGGGGAGCGGGTCTACCGGCGGGCGACCTCGGCCTCGGGTTAACTGACCGCGGCCCACAGCGCATTGGCGTCAAAGGTGAGGGCCGTGCCGGGGGTGAAAGCGGCGGGCAGGCTGGTCTGCCCGGTGGCGGTGAGCCGTGCGGCGCGGCGAAAGGCGCCTGGCATGGCGGCGGCGCCGGCGGGCGAGGTGCCGAGGTTGGCGCCGCGGGCGAGCACGGGCCCGTTGTAGGGGCTCGCTACCTGCCCGTTGGTGACGATGGCCACCCAGTAGTTACCGGCGGGCGCCAAGTAGGCGGTGGTGAGGGGGCAGACCACGGTCGCGCCCTCGTTCGCGGTGACGATGCCGGAGAGAGGGGCGGTGACGCCGACGCGGGCGCCGGCGGCCGTGTAAAGGCCCGCGAAGCTCGACGAGGTCAGCGTCCCGCCCCCGTACCCGCACGAGTAGAAGCACAGGTTGGCCACCGTGGTGGGCACGCGGAGGGTGATCCCGCACAGGTACACGTATCCGGCGAGTAGGGCCTGCCCGCTGTTACTGGTGGCCGGGTCGAATGTCCAGGCCGCGAACCCCAAATCGGTGGGGAGCCACGTGCCGCCCCCGAGGCCGTCGACGTAGCTCCGGCGGGTGAGGTGGTTATCGGCGGTCGGCGCGGCCGAGGCCGAGGGGACTGTGCTGAAAAGCTTGGCGCCCGCGATGGTCTGCGCGCCGGTGAGTAGGACGGCGGTTCCGGTGGGCTGCGCGCCGACGTCGGCCGCGGCAAGGTCGATCGTGGTCCCCGTTTTGCCGGCGATGGTGATCACGATGTTCGGGCCGTGGTCGCCGTTGACGGTGGACACCGATCCGGCGCCCGGGTCGCCCTTTGGGCCCTGTGGTCCGGGGACGGTGCTGGCCGGGCCCGTGTCGCCCTTTGTTCCCTGCGGCCCGGGGACCGTGCTGGCTGCGCCCGTGGCACCGGTCGCACCGGTCGGGCCGCGCAGCGTTCCCACCGAGGTTCCCCACCCGGCCTCGCCGCGCTGCCAGATGTCCCCGGTATCGGCGCGGAGCACCATGTCGCCGGGGCGCGCGCCGCTGCTCGGCAGCGCCCCCGTGGTCACGTACCAGGCGGTGCCGCGCAGGGTGCCGCCGAGCAGCGCCCACATGCCGGCGGCGCGCTGCCATGTTGAGACGGTTGTGGTGGGGATGCCGAGGACGGTGTCGGTCTCGTACCGCACGTAGAGGTCGCCATCGACGCCGAGGCTCGCCGCGGGCGCGGCGGTCCCGGTGTGGATCCGGGATCCGGCGGTGCCAGGCACACCCTGCGGCCCGATCGGTCCGGGTATCCCGACGTAGTTGGGTTTCGAGGGGTCGGTCGGGGCGATGTCGGCGAGGTCGACCGCGGGCCACGCCCGGGGCAACACCACGTTGTAGGAGCGGCCCACGGGGATGCCCGACAGCTGCTCGGCCACCACGTACGCCCACCCGGACGGGTCCATGTTCGGTGAGTCCGTGGCGGGCAGGGTGACCTCGATGCCTCCCTGCGCGTCGAGAGGAACGGTCACCGGTCCGCCGAGGATCACGTCGGCCTGCGGGAAGGTCAGTGTGGCGGGGGCCCGGAATACGAGGGCCCCCGACAGTGGTGTGCCGTCGGGGGCGAGGTAGCGACCGCGCACGGTCACGGTGGGTATGGACGGGGGGAGCAGGGTGCGCCTCCTAGTCGTCGATCGTGTGGAGTCCGATGGGCGGCTCGGGCGGGGTGGTGGCCGCGGGCGCATCGAACGCAGGGGCGGCGGCGGGCGGGCGTGCGGCGGGGTTGTTGGTGCCTTGCGCGGGGCCGGATGTGGCGGGCGTGCTGCTGCGCCGGGTGGCTGTCCGGGTGGGGCGCGGGCGGGGAATTTCCTGCGGCGAGCGGGCCTCGTGGGTGTGGCCGCCGGAGTAGTTGACGGTGACGCCGTTGGAGCCGGACGTCTGCCGGACCCGGACCCGCACGAACACATCGAGTAGCCAGTCGGCGCCGTGCAGCGGGAAGGTGATCCATCGCGATTCCCACCGAGCGGTGGACGCTGGTGCGGTGACGGACATGGTGGCCACGTCCGTGAACGAGGGCTCGTCTGCTGTTCGGTACTGCACGGTGACCTCGGCGGTCGAGCCGCCGCCTGCTCCGATGTCGAGCAGGATCGAGGCGACGGGCTGCTGCGCGGGGAACGTGCCGAACCACCGGTTGATGAAGGTGCTTTCGGTGACGATGGGGTCGATGCCCACGGGGTAGAGCGGCAGCGGCAGGTAGGGGGTGCCGACGCCCCACCCGGTCGTGGTCTCGTCGGACAGCACCTGATTCCCGGATCGGTCCCACAGGCTGATGGACTGCGGTCCCGCGGCGCCTGTCTCCTCCGAGCGGGCGCCGAAGATTGAGAAAGCGGTCGATCCGTCCTGCCTGTTCATGACGACGCCCTGCTGCTCGGCGTTGCCGGGGTGCTCGGCGTCGGGGACGATGGCGCCGACGCGGACGAGGCCGATGCCGTTGGGCGCCCACACTTCGAGGCTGCCGCCCTCGGCGATCTTGACGAGTCCGTGCGTGATCTCGCTCATCGCGGGGCGTATCTGCGTGCGCCCGGTCAGCTCGCGCAGTTGGCGTTCGAGTGCGCGGATGCGGTCGAGTAGGTCGAGGGGGATCGCTGCCATCAAGCGGCCTCCAAGTAGACGCGTGCGGTTTCGGGTCGGCCGCGTGTGGGCGGGTCGACGGCGAGGCCGATGAGCCGGTATCGCGCGTCGAGGCCCTCGGCCCACCAGAGATCCCGGATGCGGATCCGGATGGTGGCGCCGAGGAGCGCGGGCGAGAGCTGCGTACGGTCGAGCGCGACGGTGAGTTGGGGAATCGGTCGCGGGGTGGCTGCGGCGGCGAGGTCGGCGCGGGCATGCGCGGCGAGCGTGCCGAGGTCGCTCACGGTCGTGTAGTCCGAGGTGCCGTCCAGTCGCGGCCATCCGGCGGCGAGCTGCGCGTCGTCGACGAGCAGCTCGGTCATCAGCGGTAGGGACTCGGCGGCCTGGTTCTTGTTGTCGCTCGCGCCCCTGCTCTGCCACACGTTGGCACGCACGGTCGCGTCGAGGGGCCAGTCGTAGGTGAGGATCGGACCGGGGTGGTCGAGCACGACGGCGGAAGTGCCGGCGCGGATCACGGGCGATCCGAGTTGCAGTTCCTTGATTCGGCGCCCGGTCGTCTGGTCGCGTCTGCTGGCGATCCGCCACTCGAACCCGCCCTCGACCGAGGCGAGTTGGTCGATCAGCTCTCGTATGCGCGGCTGGTCGTAGCGGCGAAACGTGCGGTCGCGCCGGACACCGGACAGGATCCGGGAGTCGGACTCGATCCCGATGTCGCCTCCGGCCAGAGTGGCCGAGTAGGCGAGCAGCCCCCGCACGATGTCGAACTGATCGACCCCGGTCGCCTGCTGCGTGTGGAAGACGGCGCGATGGTCGAGGTAGGACGCCCATCCTCCGGCCTGGATCTTCATGCTGAGCCGGCCGCGGCTGTCACTCGCCAGGGCGGACGTCCAGGGGATCCCGCCCCACCATAGGTCATTGCCTCGCGTGATCCACAGTGCGGTTCGGCCGAGGTCCAGGGCGGCGCGGACGCGGGCGGCGATCTGCCGGTTCGGCAGGGGGACGGTGACCGAGGCTGTTCCGGTCCGGCCGATGTAGTCGTCGAAGGCCACATCGGTGGCGGGTAGGACGTCACGTACTTCGTCGGTGCGTAGGTCGCAGAGCGTGATGCGGTAGTCGATGGCGGGCAGAGGGGCACCTCCCCGAGGGATGAGTACGCGGGCGCCGGCTAGGGGTTACCAGTAGGCCGAGCGCCATCGGATGGCCAGCTGTGCGCGGGGGTCGACGGACCCGGGGGCCGCGCGAAGGGACAGCGTGGATGCGCCCGGGGGGAGGGCGTAAAGCTCCTCCAGGGTCGAGCGGGCGGTCGCCGTACCGAGGCAGCTCTCACCGTTCACGGTGGCTGTCGAGGCGGCGGTATCGATCAGCAGCGTGTCGGCAGGACCGAGGTCGACGTCGTATTCGAGTACCTGCTTCGTGAGCGTGTCGGTCAGTGAGGGGAGGGAGAGGGGGCCCCGGATCGTGATCACGGGGTGCGCGGGGGCGTCGCCGTCGTTCACCGCGCGCAGCGAGCCACCGATCACGGTGGTGGCCTGCTGCTCGATCAGCGAGTACCGCCGCGGATCGCTCGCCTCGAATTGGAGCGCGGCCCCGGTGACGATGCCGAGCGCGTACCCGCCCGCGGTGACGGGGATCGAGCGACGTATGCAGCGGGCGAACGCAAGCAGGGGCGGCTCGTCGTCGAGCTGCATGACGAGCGCCTCCTCGTCGTCCCGCAGGGCCGTCGCCGCGCGCAGGGCGCGCACGGCGGCGCCCATCCGGCGAGGCTCGGTACGGATCACGATGTTGTCGAGCGTGATGGTCCGCGGCTGTGCGAGCAGCCGGCCGAGGTAGGCGCCGTGCGCGCCCGAGCGGGCGACGGTGCCCGAGTCGAGGCCGGGCGAGTCCTCCCAACCGGTGAGGGTCCGCCACCCGTAGGCGGTGTGAGGGCCGAGCAGCAGGTCGTCGCCGAACTGCACGTGCCCGGGGGCGACGACGCGTGAACCTGCCATCGTTACCCCCTGCCCTTGGCGTGCCAGGCCAGCGCCGCCGCGGTCTGATCCGCGGTCGCGCTGCCTGCGTTCCAGTTCTCGATGTGCACGGTCGGACCTCCCGCGCCCCAACCCCCGCCCTCGCTAGCACTGTTGGCGGGGGCGCCGGCGGTGGCGAACTGCGGGGCGTCGGGGACCGCGACGAGGCGCCGCATGGTGCGGTCGATCGCAGGGGCGCCGGATTCGATGCCCGCGATGATGCCCGCAGGAATGAACCGGCCGATCTTGTCGCGCATGAGACGCGACGGAGAATGAATTCCGAGCGCTTTAGCGATCGGCCCCGGAATCATGTTTTTCGCCCATGACATCAGGGTTGAGCGCAGCCAACCGCCCATGGCTCGAATGCCGTTCCACAATCCCATGACCAAATCACGGCCTTGGCCGTACAGCATCGAGCCGAAATTACCGAAATATCCGGCGATCATTCCAGGCAGACCACGGACCCAACTCAGCATTTCGCCAGCCTTGCGGATGGTGCCGAGCTTGATCGCATCCCAATGCTTGATAATGAGCCCGACCAATGTCCAATTCAGGAAGAAGTCGAGGATCCGGCCCGGGACGCCCTTGACCCATTCAACGGTCGAATTCCACAAGCTGACGGTGCCGGATTTGATCGCCGCCCAGTGCGTGATGATGAGGCCGACGAGCGTCCAGTTCAGGAAGAAATTGAGGATGGCTTGTCCGGCCCATAGGAGCTTTCCCCGCACCCAATTCCATGTGGCTTCGGTTGCCGAGGTGATCGCGTCCCAGTTGGCGACGACGAGGGCGACGATGCCGATGACGGCGGCGATGATGAGGGCTACGGGGCCCATGGCGAGCAGCCACGCAGCGGCCATCCGGGCGCCCTGGATCATGCTCTGTGTCCCCATGAGGACCCATGCCCCGACCACCCGCAGCGCGGCGGCGCCGGCGCTTAGGCCCTGCGACACCCACCCGGCGAGCATTACGGCGTTGAGCGCGACGAACTTCGCTGCTGCTGTGACGCCGGCCGCGGATTGGGTAGCCCACCCGGTCACGACTGCTGTCGTCGTCGTCCAAGCAGTGATGCTGAGCGCGACGAGCGTCGGCATCATCAGGAGCATGATCACGCCGGCGGCGATCGAGAGCGCCGTCGAGTGATCGGAGATGAACGCGGTACCCGCGCGGAACGCGCTACCGAGTCCGCCTGCGCCGACCCAATCCGCGAGCTTCTCAATGACTGGGATCGCGTAGTTGCCGATGGTGTTGACGAGCTTCTGCTCGATCCCTCGCTTGAACGCTTCGATTTTCGTCGCCGCATTATCGTGCAGTGCTTTTCCGGCGGCGTCGGTGGCGCCCTTGACATCCCCGAGTGCCTTAACGGCATTCGATGGGTCGAGTGAGTAGATCGCCTTTTGCATGTCTTCGGCTTTGGTGCCGAAAAGCCCGACAGCGATCTGACTCTGCTCTGCGGGGTCTTTGACTTCGCGCAGTTTGTCGAGGATCTGGTCGAGTGCCTTCGCTGCTTCCGGTCCGCCCTTCTGAAAGATCTTCTGCATTTTCTCGGAGCTGAAACCGAGATCGTCGTAGGCGGTCGCTGTGGCCTCGTTCATGCCCTGCGCCATCAAGGTGAATTCCTTGAGGCTGTCGGCGACGATATCGGCGTCGCGTGACCCGCCTTGGAGTCCCTGTTGCAGCAGCCCCATTGACGTCTGAGCGTCGAGCCCGAGCTGCCGAAATTCAGTCGGGTATTCGTTGAACGTGTCGAGGAGGTCCTCGGCGGCGCCCGTGCCGTTCTGTGTTCCCTTGACGAGTACGTCGAGGGCTTCCTCGGCATTTTGGGCGAGGCCATTTTTCAGCATGGTGCCGACGGAGCGAGTGACGTTCGAGACGTCCTCGCCCATGACCGTCGCGGCGCTTGCGACCTGCGTTGCCAAGGTCTTGATCTGCCCCTGCGTTGCATCGGGGGGCAACAAACCGCCGCGGGCGATGCCCTTGAC
This sequence comes from Streptomyces sp. NPDC098789, assembly GCF_044759975.1. NCBI lineage: Bacteria > Bacillati > Actinomycetota > Actinomycetes > Kitasatosporales > Streptomycetaceae > Streptomyces > Streptomyces sp. NPDC098789. Next base: position 142,625 of record NZ_JBIWAJ010000020.1, on the reverse strand, counting down.
GATCTCGGCGCCATCCTCGACCGAGTCGACGATCGCGCCGGCGTAGAGATCGCCGGCGACCTTGCCGTATGTCTTGGCGACCGGGCCGGTCGTCCCGAGCTGCGCCTGCAACTGCCCCGTGATCTTGGACTGTTCGAGGGCCGAGCCGAGCCCGGTCATGAGGGCAGCGCCGATACCAGCGCCGACCGCCGCTGCCGCGAACCCCTTCAAGGCGGTGCCCAGGCTGCGCGAGGCTTTCGCCCCGCCGTCGGCCGCTCCGTCGGCGAGCCCGTCGCCGAGGGCGTCGCCCGCCTGCTCGCCTGCGCGGTCCGCCTCGGCGGCGATCCGGTCGCCGCCCTGGCGCATGGCTTGCTCGGCGCGGGCGATCCCGGCGGCGGCGCCGGAATCGTCAACAGTGATGGTGGCGGCGAGTTCACCGACCATGAGGGCCACGGGGACTCACCTCCTGGCGGTCGTACCTCCCGTGGGGGAGGAGTCGGGCGGAGGGGTGAGCACCCGGGCGAGGCGAGACTCGGCCGAGAGAAGAGCGAGGATGCGCACGCGTAGCCATCGCCAGGAACGGGCTTGCAGCAGCCCGGGGGCGCCTACGTCGATGCCGTAGACCTCGTGTAGATCAGCCTCGACGAGCGGCCATTCGGCGAGGATCGCCGCCCATGTCAGCGAGGCTTGCGGGCCTTCTTGCCCGCGCCGCGGGCGGGCGCCGGGCGGGTACTCGTACCACTCGTAGAGCCCCGAGACCGGGTCGAGTTCGCCGCACCCGACGGGCTGCGGCGGGCCGCTCGGTTCGGGGCCAGACGAGAAGGGTCGCCGGCCGCCGTCCAATACCGCTCGGCCGCCGTCTTGTCCTGCGCGATCCACACCATGGCGGTGATCGCGCAGTGTTTGAGCGTCGGCCACGTCACGCCGTCGGCGATCATCTCGTCGTGAGTGGGGCCGAGTACGTCGCGGTACAGGTTGCGCTCGGCGGCGTCGCCGAGCACCTGCTCGTCGGCCCGTCCGCCGTCCGCGGCGACCGCAGCGGCATGGATGAGTGCTTGCGTCCGTAGGCCGATCTCGGCCGTTGGGGCGGGCACGGTGTAGAGGCGGCCGGCGACCGGTAGCTCGATCGACTCGGCGAGCAGCTCGCCCAGGTCTTCGAACGCCACTACGCACCACCCCCTGACTTGGCGGTGACGGCGCCCCCGGCGGCGGGGTTGACGATCTCGACGAGCGGACCGGACCCGGTGAGCGTGACCTTGACCGTGTCGACGTCTTCGGGGCCCCCGCCTGAGGGTTCCCACGTCACCAGGGCCGTTCCCTGTTGGGCGTCTGGGGCGCCGTTGCGGTCGTAGTACCGCACGCGAACGTAGGATCGTTCGCCGAAACTGCGGGAGGCCCGACGCAGCGCCTCTTGCGCTGCGTTGAAGGCACCGGTGGTCGGGTGGTGGCGGTGGGCGAGTGTGGTTTCGATGGACCACGCGAGCATCGTTACGGCCTGCTCGCTCCAGCCCTCGGCGTCGTAGGTCGTCACCTCCTGCTGCGTGGGTTCCACCTTGGGCGTGAACTCGGTGACCCCGGGAACGAGCGTCCACACGGGGGTGTTGGGCACGGTGCCCATGTCCAGCTCAAGCCTGTACCTGCGGGCGAGCGCGGTTACGGTCTCGGCCGGCGGCGTCGGGGTACTCAAGGCGCCTCCTATTCGAGGTGGGGGTGCACGCGGTGCGCGCGGACGTAGTAGTTGGCGGAGCGCTCCCAGCGGCCGACCGAGTCGGCGCCGATCGGGGCGGCCGAGACGCGGTAGACCAGCGAGACGGGGACGGCGCCGAAGCGGTGCGGGCCGCTGCCGTGCAGCACCTCGTGCACCTGGTCGTCGAGGGCGTCGACCTCGCGGGGGTCGGCCCCCGCACGGGTGCGCGCCTGCACACCGGTGGTGGTGTCGGTGAGCACGGGGGAGTCGGTGACCGGGTAGGCGGCGAGGCAGATCACCCGGTCGGGGACCGGGGGAAGCGCGGCGATGGTGATCGCGGTCTCGCCCGCGGCGTACACGCCATCGGGCCGGTAGATACCGACACCGGCGGAGTGCAGCAGGCGGGCGAGACCGTCGAGCAGGTCGACGGTGTAGGTCATCCGCGTAGCTCGCGCCGAACCTGCGCGGCGATCACGGCCTGCACCTCGCCGGCGACCTCGGGCAACACGGCCTCGATGTACTTCGCGGTTCGTCCGGGGGAGTGCTGGGCGGTCATGTCCTCGTGCATGCGCACGGCGTACGGGGTGTCGTAACTGACGGCGGCGGTCATGGTGGCCTCGTCGACCGAGGTCGCCCCCGATCGTTCGAGGGTGCCCTCGGCGATCGGGACCCGTTGGCGGGTTGCTTGCAGGGTGAGTTCGCCGGCGAGGGTCAGCCCCCGCAGCAGGCCCGAGTGGATCGCCGCGCTGGCAGCGTCCCCGCTCCAACGCAGACGGGCACGGCTCACTCGGCCATCACCTCCGTGGATGTGGGGACCGGTAGGCCCGGGGCGGTGTGGCCGGTGGAGACGAGCGCGGTCGTGATCCGCCCGCCGGGCAGGGTGATCCGCGATCCGGGCGGGCAGTCCAGACCGGGCGCGGCGATGATCTGCGCGGTGCTGTTGAGCGCGCGACCGTCGGCCGCGCGGACCATCCGCACCGTGCTGCTGACGAGCGCCGCGTGCACGACGAGCGGCCCGTATGAGGGGCCGTATGCGCCGTCGCCGAGGTAGGGCTCGACGCCGATGCGGTGGCGGAGCAGGGAGGGCGGGACGCGGGTCACCACGCCATCACCCATCCCGGGGTGAGTCCCGCGCGGCGCAGCTCTCGGGCCGCGCGCGGAGCGAGTTCGACACCGGATGCGCCCGCGGTCGAGGCGGCGCGCCCTGACAGGGACACTGGTCCGATCGAGACCGAGTCCCATCGGCCCTGCGCCCCTGTGCCGTCGTCGCCGGCGGCGACCCAATATTCAACTTGCGCGCAGCTCGCCGCGGCCAGGGCAGTGGCGGTCTTCGGGTCGAGGGGGTCGCCGTCCTCGTCGACCGGATAGACGGCGGTGAGGAGTGCCGAGTCGATGTCCTCGCCGGCCCTGGCGAGGAGTCGCTCGGCGTCCGCGGGGGCGGGCTGCCCGGTGTAGGTGGCGAGCTGCTCGGGGGTCGCGTAGGGCTGACGGGCCACGATCACCCCCTCTTGCTGCGGGCAGCAGAACGGCCCGCCGACTTTTCGTCGGGCGGGCCGTTCTGCTCGCTGCTCTGCTCGATGTCCGGCGGATCGTCGCCGAGGGGCTCGACTCTGTAGCCGGCCCCCTGGCAGTAGCCGATCACTGCCGGATCGCTCGTGGTCGCGGTGCCCTCGGTGAACTGGACGCCGCCGGGCCCTTCCCCGGTGAAGTCGGCGACCGGGGCCGTGATGCGCATGATCACGGGCATCACGCGCTCTTGATGTTGCGGAACACGGCGGCGGCCTTGGTCGCCTTGAGGACGGGCGCGACGGGCCCCATTTCGACTTCACCGGTCTTGACGGCGCCGGAGCGGTCGAACTCGGGGAGCCACGTGGATACGAGCGGGGCGCCGCCCCCGACCGATGCGCCGTGGAATCCGTCGAGGCCGTACCGGACGGCGAACAGGTCGCCGAGGCCGGTCACGTTCCCGCCGGTTCCGGCGCCGTCCGGGTCGCGGGTCACCAGGCCGATCACGTCCACGTTCGCGCCGGCCTTCGACTTGAGGTCGACGAGCGGGATTCCGTTGTACGCGGTGACCGGGCGCCCGAACACGTCGGTGCCCTTGTCGAGCTGGTCGGTCCAGGCGGCGATGGTCTTGAACAGGCTCAGGGTCTTGCGGTTGCCGTAGATGACATCGGGGGCGTCATCCATCGTGGCGAGCCAGTCGTCGATGTGGCGCTGCGCGGCGAGCGCCGAGCCCTTGTCGGTGATCGTGGTCCAGTCGACGAATCCGGCCGTGACGCCGTTGTTCAGCGGCAGGTACTCGGTGCTCGATCCGGTGAGGATCTTCGACAGGCCGTCGAAGCTCTTCGTGTCGGTGGCCTTGTCGCCGTTGATCACGGCGTCGGCGAACCGTGCGCGGCTCGCCTTGATGAGCTGCTGCATGTTCAGGGTGACGGCGCCCGAGGCGGCCGGCCCGATCCGGGCGATCACGCGGTCGATCTGGAAGCTACCGCCGAGCGGTACGAGATCGACGGTGTAGCGCTGCGTTGTGACCTCGGCCGGTACGTACTCGGCATTGATCGCGCGGAAGTCGGCCGACCGCTGGCTGATCAGGCGCCGGTATCCGTAGGTGAGGGTGTCGCCGCCGGTTGGCGAGACGACGTTGTCGAAGGTGAGGCGGTCGAGGATGTCGGACGACTTCCGGAACTCGTCGATCACCTGCACGTCTACGTCGTCGGTGGCGTTGTTCCGGGCCTCGCTAAGGGAGGTGGGCAAAGGTTTCTCCTAGATCGTTCAGCCGCCGAGGCGGGCGGCGACGGCGTCGTGCAGGGATGCGGCGCGGCGCTCGCCGGCCGGTGCGCCGTGGAACTCGGCTCCGCCGCGGGGCGGCCCTGCCGGTGCGGCGCGGTACAGGTCGGGGTCGGCCGTGACTGCCGCGGTGATCGCGGCGCCGAGCTTGGTCTCGAACGTCACGTCGGCCGGGTCGAGTTGAGCGACCGAGGCGAGGAAGGAGCGGGAGTTGAGCAGGCGGTCGCCGCGGGCCCCGGCATCGGCGGCAGCGCGGGCGACGGCGAGTTCGACGCGGGCGGAGCGCAGTTCTGCGGCGTGGTCGGCGAGCAGCCGGTCGCGCTCGGCGACCGCGGCGGCGAGCTTGGTCGGGTCCTGCTCGGCCTCGCCCCCGTTGGGGTTGAGTGCCTTGGTCACGGCATCGAGCGCCGTACGCAGTTCGTCGCGCTCGGCCGCGGCCTGCTCGGCGCGGGTCGTCGCGTCGGCGAGCTGCTGCTCGGTGCCCGTGGTCGGGGCGGGCGGACCGTTCGGGGCGGGGTTCGGCGGGGTGGCCGGGTCGCCGGCGGGCGGTGTGACGGTGCCGGGGTCGACGGGGTTCTCGGGCATGGTGACCCTCCGGGGCTCGTGCGGGCATGAAAAAAGGGCCACCGGATCGGCGGCCCTATGTAGGGGAGAGCGGCTACGGCTCGGGTGGGGCGAGTTGCTGCTCGGCGGCGACGTACCCGCGCACCCATGCGGCGCGCAGCAGCGGCTCGTCGCCGCGGTGCGGGCAGTCCGTTGCCGGCCGCCCGGTCAGAGCGGCGCTCGCGCCGGCCTGTCGGGCGCGCACCGCGGCCTCGCGGAATCCCATCAGCGCCCCCTCTACTGCTTGAGCTGCTGGCCGTGTGCGGACTGGCGGGCGGTCTCGGCGGCGGCGTTCTTGACGCCGGTCACCTGCTCGGTGAACTCGGCGAGCGTGACGCGCGGCGAGGTGTCGGCCCACCACCTGATCAGGTCCTCGCTTGCTCGGGCGTAGGCGACGTGCGCCGGACCGGTGAAGAGACTTCGCGGGTCGACGTCGGCGGCCTCGGCCGCGCGACTGAGCATGTGGCCTCGCGTCGCATCCTCCGCGGCGAGCCACTGCAAGTAGATGTGCTCTTGATACATCTCGCGTATCTCTTCGCGGCTGTACGCCGAGCGCGCCGACCGCTGTTCAAGTTCCCGCTCGTATACCCATCGTTCGGCGGCGGACATGTGCTCGGTTCCGTCGGGGCCCTTTTCGAGGTCGCGGCCGTAGGCGCCCCACTCGTCGGGGTCCGCCGGCGGCGGGTCGTCGAGGCGTACGGGCGGCATGGCCTCGTCGAGCGCGTTGCGCGCGGCGAGGGTGTCGGCGACCCGTGCGCCCGCGGGGGCGGGCGGCGGCGCGGCCGGGTACCGGCGGTCGATCTCGGCGGAGATCCGGGCGGCGTCCTCGGGGGAGGCGTAGCGCACCCCCCAGACGAGCAGGTCGTCGCCGAGGGCGGAGAGGTCGCCGGCGAGGCGCCCCTCGGGGAACAGTTCGCCGAGCGCGCGGCGGCGGTGGATCTCGGCGCCGATCGCCGCCCGGTCGCCCTCGACGTTGCGGGCGCGGGCGGCGAGATCGCGTTCGGACATGCCGACGAGATCGCGGCGGATACCGGGCATGGCGGCGTCGATGTCGCGCCGGTCCATCTCGCCCATGATCCGCAGCATGTCGTCGTCGCCGAGGTGGCCGGCGACGGCGGCGAGTTCGTCGTCGCTGAACTCGGCGAGGTTCTCGACGAGGCGGCCCTGCGGCCGGATGCGGTCGAGCAGCACCTGCTCGTCGCGCCGGCCGGCCTCGCCGCGGATGCGGTCGAGGTCGCGCTGATCGAGGACCCCGGGCCGGATCGCGGCGCCGAGCTGCTCGTCGGTCATCTCCGGCAGGGTGCGCTCGTCGCCGGAGCGGACGCGCGCAGCCTCGAACGCATCCTGCGGTGGGCGCGGCGCGGTCGAGGGGAGGTTGCCGGCCCCGGGCTGCTCGCGCTCACGACGGCGGATCAACTCGGGGTGCGCGGCCAGGTGCTCGCGCTGCTTGGCTTGCCAGACGCGCACCTTGGCCTCGGCCGCCCGACGGGCCTCGGGGCTCGTCGCCGCGGCGGCGGCACGGTTCTTGTACTTCCTGATCCCGCGCTCGATCGCGCGCTGCCGCTGTGTGGCCTCGTACCCGTTGGGGTCCTCGGACGCCTCGACCGCCGGCCGGGTCACCCCGGGCAGGTAGGCGGCGACCGAGTGCCTGCAATTGGGGTGCTGGAAACCGTGCTGCCGGGCCTCGACGAGACTGCCGGCGATGTTCACCCGCACGGTGCGCCCGTCCTCGACGGCGTGCTCGACCTCGATTGAGCGGGCGCCGCCCGGTCCGTCGAGGGACAGCACCTTGCCCTCGAACGGCTTGCACAGGGGGCATTCGTGCGGGGCGTTGCTGACGATCACGAGGTCGAGGCCGGCGGCGCGCAGCTTGTCGCCGTGTGCCTCGACCGCGGCCCTGCCGGTCGCCGTCCGTACGGCCATCTCGGCATAGCTCGTCATCTGCCACGCGCGCCCGACGCGGTCGACGAAAGTCCGTAGCCCTCGATCGCTGAATCGCTCCATCGCGGATTGGGTTGCCTGACGGCGGGTGTCGATGCCGAGCAGGGGTGTCGCCGACACCTCGGCGATCACCTGCCGGTACCCGTCCTCGACACCTCGGAGAATCCCGCGATGTGTGGCGGTGACGAGATCGAGCGTCTCGGCGGCGAGGCGGTCGACCGCGCGCGTGTTCGGCGTGGTGTCGGCGATCCGGCGCAGATCAGCATCGTGCAGCGCGCCGAGTTCGGCGAGGCCCGAGCGGGCGCCGATGCTGTACGCCTCGGCGACCGCGTCGAACACGTCCAGCCGCACGGCCTCGGCGAGGGCGTCGACGACGCCCTGCGCGCCGCGGCGCAGGGCTTGCACGTCTCTGAGTTTGTTGGTCGCCCACCCCGGGGCCTCGAACCCGTCGGCGAGCTGCCGGGCAACGATGCCGAGCAGCCGTTGCTCGGCGTCCGCGTAGAGGTCGCGGACGCCGGCCGAGAGATCCTCGACCATGCCGGGGTGGATGGGCATCGGCACCCCCTCACACGATTAGACGAGGGCGCCCGCCTGCATGGGGTCGGGCACGGCCTGCCCGGTCTCGGTGAGGATGCGGGCGACCTCGGCCTGCACTGCGTCCTCGTCCCACCCGGGATGGATCATCCGTACCTTGGTGTCGACGCTGACGGCCTGCGCCTGCTGGTAGAGGGAAAGGGTCTGCGCGAGGGTCGTCGGGTCCTCGCTCACGGCGCCGCCAAACGCGATCCGGGGGCGCTCGGGCACGATGCCGCGGCCGAACAGCAGCCGGTCGAGCAGCAGCATGACGTGCAGCATTTCGCCGAGGGGCGGGGACCAATAGCGGATCTTCTTGCCGCGGGTGGTCATGCTCCGGCGTTCCTTGGCCTTGACCTCGGTCGCGGTGATCGCGGCGCCCTGGTCGTCAATGCCGAAGGTCTGCGCGGCGTAGCCGGCCGAGCGTACGGCCTGCCGTGTCGTGGCCTCGGCGCTCCTCTCGTGCTCCTCGACCCGGATCGCGAACTGCGAAAGCGTGATGCCGCCCTGCTCGGTGGGCGGGATGTTCAGGAGCTGCCAGATCTCGCGGTCGGAATCGAAACTCGCACCGTTGCCGGGGCCGTGGTCGCGCAGGTAGGCGTCGGGGATGATCAGGCGGGCGCGGGCGAGGCGGATGTCGCGAATCCACGATGTCCATGTCGTATCGAGCGCGTCGAGCAAGTCGTACAGCGGGGCGGCGTAGTCGGAGCGCCCGAGGTCTGAGCCGCGGTGGCGGCGGTTGGGGCCGATGTTGCGGACGTAAGCGGCGGTCAGGCGGTCGATGCCGGTCTCGATCGACTCGCCGTCGGGGCCGAGTGCCTCGGCGAGCGGTGCGACCGCGGGGTGTTCAGTGAGCGGGATGCGTCGGCCGAGGTTGTCGGCGGTGCCCTGGTAGAGAGCGTGCAGAATGCGACCGCGCTCGTGCCGTTCAAGGTGGCGAAGCACGCTCGCGCCGTCCGAGGCGAGTTCGTGCCAGAACGTCACGGCGCGCAGCAGACCGAACGAGAACTCGGGCACTGCGCAATCGGCGTGCACGGTGGTGAGCAGCGGCCGATCGACGAGCGAGCGATCCCACGTGATCCGTAGGTACACGCCCCCCAGGGCGGCGGCGACCTCGGCGCCTTCGAGCAGCGTGTTCGCGATGCCGTCGGCGTCGCTCAACTCGTTCAGCCGGTCCTGTGTTGCAGAGTCGCCCACGGTGAACACGGGCGGTTCGCTGAACAACAGGTCGGCACTCGCGGTGGCGATGTCGCCGGCGAGGGGGATGTGCAGACGGTTGTCGCGCTTGCCGGGCTGCGGTGCGCGGTGGCGTCCCCACAGGCGGGATGTTCCACTCTTGCGCGTGGGGCTGTTGGCGTAGACGGCGGTCAGCTTGGCGGCGTCGCCGGAGTACCAAGCATCATCGATGTGCATCTCGGCGAGGGGGCGGGCGAGGTACGGCGGGGGCCAGGGAACATTGTTGTCAGGCAGCGGCACAGCTCACCCCTGTTCGCTTCCGTGCGCGGGCGCGGGCGCGGGCGGCCGTGCGGCAGGTGCGGCATTTACGGGTGCCGTTGCCTGCTCGGTAGGTGTTGGCCTCGTCGAACGGGTGGCCGTGGATGCACTCGGTCTGTCGGGCGCGGGCGGCGACGTGCGACTCGCCCCGCAGGACGTTAATTCGCTGCGTAACTGGATCAAGGTGGGAGGGGTTCACGCACCCGCGGTTACGGCACAGGTGGTCGATCACGAGGCCGGCGGGTATTGGCGCGACGAGGGCCTCGTACGAGGCGCGGTGCGCGTACTGTCGTTCGCCGTCGATGCTGATCCGGGCGTATCCGTTGGGCATGAGGTAGCCGGTCCACTGCCAGCAGCCGGCCGGGGTGTCAGTGATGCGGGCAAGGAATCGGTCGGTGAAGTCGGCGCGCACGGGCGGCCCCCCTTGGGCATGGCAAAGCCCCCGCGCCGACTCGGCGGCGGGGGCCGTGGTCGGTCGGGTTGGGTTATGCGGCTTGTGTCAGCAGGGGGCGCCACTCGTGCGCCGTCGAATGGATCACGTAGCGCAGGGCGTCAACCGAGTGATCGTCCTTCTTCACCGGCTTGTCTTCACCGCGAGCGGCGGCCTCTTCTGACCACACGTAGTTGGGCAGTTCGCCGAGCAGCCCCTCGCACGAGCGATGGATGCGCAGCAGGCCGGCGTCGAGGGCGTTCGAGACGGACCTGATTCCGTCGATCACGTCGTTCACCGCGCGGGTGACGCCGGGGTGTCCGTCGGCCCAAAGCTGTGTGGAGTACGAGGCGGCGCTCGGGTCGATGAACGTCCACTCGGGGGTGACGTCCAGTTCGCCGAGCCAGTCGCGGACGGCGCGGCTGTACTGCGTGTCGGTCATCTGGCGGTGTGCAGTGCGGGAGTCGTGGCGCCACTCGCTCACCACGTACAGCCGGTCGTCGTCGCCGAGGCCGAGCAGCAGTGCCGAGAAAGGGTTCGCCGTGCCGTAGTCGATGCCGACCCAATGGCGGCGCATCGGGGGCAGCTCGTCGACGACGTGCTGCTGCTCGTCGTAGGCGTCGTAGATCGCGCCCTCGGCGACGACCCACTCGCCGAGGATCATGCGCCGGCGCCACAGGCCGGTGAACTCGGCGGCCAAGGCTGCGACGTACGCCTCGCTCAACGAGGGGTTGTCGGCGAGGCGGAAGTGAAAGGCGGCGAGGTCGAGGTCGCCGGCGCGGTCGAGGTAGTCGGTCCGCAGCCAATGCCGGGGCGAGTCGGGGTTCGTGGTCCCGATCAGTTTTGCCCCGGGGACGGAGAGGCGGGCGAGGAGCTGCCGGAAGAACGCGGCGGGCAGCAGCGTGACCTCGTCGCAGTAGGCGAGCGAGGCGGTCATGCCGCGCAGGCGTCCCTCGGCGCGCGCGTCCGAGGCGCCGACGAGGTGAACGACGCGCCCCAGGATCACGGCGGTGGTGGCTCCGCGGGTGTGGTGGACCTCGGCGGCGACGTCGCCGAACAGCGCGCGGTCGGCGAGGACGTCGAGACAGTTCCGTTCGATCGTCTGGAGCGACCGCCCGCAGATCACGATCAGGCCCGAGGCGGGCGCGCGCCGGATCATGAGCAGGAAGCAGACGAGCGAGGCGATCGTTTTTCCGGACCGCACCGAGCCGTGCCAGATGTTGATACGGCGGGTGGCGCCCCGGATCGAGGCAACCTGTTTGGGGGAGAGCGGGGCGAGGGCGGTCACTAACCCCCCTCGTGGTCACCTCCGGCCGGGGGCCCGAGCAGGGCGTCGGCGAGGCGGTCGAGCATCGAGCCGCCGCTGCTCCCGGTGCTGCTGTGGCGGGCGAGTTCAGCGACGCGGGCGTGCACTTCGGTGAGCGCGCGGGCGGCGGTGGCGTGGTCGCGGGCATCGCGTGCGGACTCGGCACCGACGGTGCGGGCGACTTGGCCGAGGGCGCCGTCGAGGGCCTCGTCGGCGAGCTGCTCGCGGCGTGCGCCGGCGTCTGCTCGTCGGGCCTCGGTCGCGGCGGCGACGCGGGCGCCCCCTGCGAATGTGAGCCCCTCGGCCTTGGCGATCTTGCTTACCGTTGCGGCGCTGCGCCCGGTGAGTCGGGCGATCGTGTTGCGGCTCTTGCCCTCGGAGTGGAGGCGGCGCACCTGCTCGCGGTCGCGCTCGCGGATCGGCTCGGGCACCTGCTCACCTCCCGGCGGACATGCGTCCGCCCCGCCACGGGGGGGATGTGGCGGGGCGGACAGTTCGGGGGGTTTCCGGGCACGCCGGAGACGCCTCGAACAATAGGTCACGAACTGATAACGGCGCAAGCCTGTTCCGCGGCGACCTCGCCCGACTCCATCAAGGCGGCGATCAGAGCGAGCAGGGGGCCCATGTCGGACCGCTCCCACACGCGGTGTCCGTCGAGGTCGAGGGGTACCGGTGCCGAGCAGGACGGACCGCCCGAGCAGGTGATGCGCTGCACGTTCCCCGACGCCGAGTACGAGGTGAGCAGGGACGCGCACCACGGGCACGGGTAGCGGCTGCTCGCCGACCGCTCGTCGTGGCGCAGGGTGCGCAGTACGCGGTCGGCGCACTGGCGGGCGACGCGGTGCGCCTCGTGCAGCGCCCACTCGGGCAGGGGGGCGAACAGAGGCTCGTCGAGCGTCTCGTCGTCATCGGCGGTGAACTGGCCGAGCACGCGCCCCTCGACGAACACGCTTGCCCAGTGGGCGCCCTGCGTCCGTGATCCGGGCCCGCGCTGCGTGCTGTAGTTCCATCGGTGCAGCTCGTCGAGGGGGGTGTGCTCCTGCGTCACCTCGGCGCAGGTGTCGGCGAGGTCGAACAGCCATTCCTCGACGGCGACCGCCGCATCGTGCGCGTCGAGATTCAGCGGGGCGGGGTGTGCGCGCAGGGCGTACGGCTCCCGGTCGGCGACGAGCAGGGGCTGCTCGGCGACCTTGTCGAGGAACGCGGCTCGCTCCCTTGGGGGCCAGTCGGCCGGGGTGGGCGGCGCCTCGACGGCGGCGCGCAGGTCTCCCCACTTCTCGCGCACGAGGCGCAGGGCGGCGACGGTCTGCGCTAGGGCTCGGGTCTCGTTCATCGGCGTGCCTCGGTGGCGACGTGCTGCTCGACGTGCTGCTCGCGCAGGGCCTCGGCCTCGGCGAGCGCGCGGTCGCGGTCGGCCTCGGTCTCGACGAGGGCCTGCTCGGCGGCCTCGATCCGTGTGTGCAGGCGCATCGCTGCTGCCTGCTGTCCGGCGGCGCTGCGTCGGTGGGTGTCGCTCTCGGCGACCTCGGCCTCGACGTCGGCGCGCAGGGCCGCGCAGTCCTCGGGGGTGAGCACTCCGCGGTCGGCGCGGGCGAGCAGCAGCAGGAAGCGCTCGCGCCGGGCCTCGCGGGTGAGTTCGCGGACGAGGACTCGGCCGCGGCGGGAGTCGGTACGGGTACGGGCGTGCAGTGTCATGCGGGCGTGTCTCCGTTCGAGGCTCGGCGGGCGGCCGACGAGCAGGCGGTGCAGTGGATCGGGCAGGGACGGCGGACGAGGGCGCGGGCCTCGCGGTCGAGGCGGCCGTCGAGCCGCACGGCGCCGACGAGGACGGCGACCACGGCGAGGGCGAGCGCGGCGACGAGGGCGAGCAGGGCGTCGGTCATGTGGTCCTGTCTCCGTCCGTACGGGCACGGCGGAACCAGCGGGACAGGGAGCGCCGAGCGCGCGGTTCCCGCGCGCGAGGCGCGACCGGTCGCGCGTAGTGGTTGCTGTTGATCTCCCATCCGTCGATGGCGAGGCGGTCGAGCAGGGATGCGGCGGTGAGCGTGGCGAGGTGGGGGTGCACGTCGAGCGTGTCGGTCAGGTGGGCGGCGATTGAGGCGCGGGCGGCGGGCGGGGTCATCGGTGCTGTCCTCCTGAGGTGTGGCGGGCTCGGATTGCTCGGGGCGAGGGCGGGGTGCACATGAGGCGCACGAGGCGGTCGTGCTCGCCCTCGGCGTGGTCGGCGAGGATGCGGTCGCAGAACGCGGCGGTCAGCTCGGCGAGGTGGGCCTCGGCGCGGGCGCGGCGGGCGGCGTCCTGCTCGACGATGCGTCGAAGGTGATCGTTCACGCGGCGGCCTCCTGTGCGGCTCGGATGCGGGCGGGGTGTGGTTCGGGGGCGAGGCAGTGCTGCCCGGGGTCGGCGCCGCAGTCGGGGCAGGTGGTGACCTCGACGGCGTAGGCGTCGCGGCGGCGACCGTGGACGTTGTTGCGCAGCTCGATCCCTGCGCCCCGCTTGCACAGTCGGCGGCGGCCGGCGCGGCAGGTCTCGACCGGGCACGGCACGGCGAGCGCGGGCAGCGTGGCCCGTTGGTTGGGCAGGGGTGCGCGCAGGGCGGACCGCTGCTCGGGCGTGATGTACGGGCGCGGCTCGTCGTCGACGGATCGGCCGACCCCGGCGACCAGGGCGAGGACGTCGGCCGGTGGGGCGGCGTCGAGTGCCTGCGTGATCGACCGGGCGGGCAGGTGTCCCTCGGCCGCGGCGGCAAGCTGCTCGCGACGGCGTGCGGTGAACTGCGCTCCGGTCTCGGTCGGGTTGCCGTCGTAGACCGGGTGGGCGGCGCCGATCCGGGCCTCGCGGATACGGACACGAATCCTGCGCACGTCCGCGGGGGTGGCTCGCTTCTCGGTCACGCCGTAGTGGTCGGCGACTGCTTGCCGGGTGTCGTCGTCGAGGGGGAAGTCGCGCAGGGCGTAGGCCCATGCGCGGGCGTCCGCCTCGCCGATGGTGCGCAGGTCGAACGCGGCGCACAGGGCGAGGACTTCGGCGGCGTCTGCGGGTGTCATTGGGCGTTCTCCTGTTCTCGGAGTTGGGCGGCGAGGTCGAGGCCGGCGCGCACCCGTTGATCGGTGGTCGAGGGGCGGGCGGCGCCGGGGTTGAGCGGTACGACGTTCGGGCCGGCCCCGGGGGCGCGCGGCGGCGGTGTGGGCAGGGAGCGCCATCCCGAGACGAAGTAGCGGGCGGAGCGGGGGCGGGTGCGGGCGGCCTGCCAGGCACCGCCGGCGTGATCGACGAGGACTTGTACGCCGCACCGCTCGATCAGGGCGTGCAGCAGCAGCCACTCGCCGGAGGAGAGTTCCCAGGAGACGACCATTCCTGCGGCGCTCATGGCGTCCACGAGGGGCCGTACAGGCTCGGCGATCCGGGGCCCGTCCGGGCTAGCTTGTTCACCTCTACTTCCGTAGGAAGTAGAGGGGTAAGGCTTGGTGCTGGCTTGGGGGCCTGTGACGCTATCGACGGCGTCACGGTGTGACACCCCCTCCTGACCTGCGGACTCCTCCTGAAATGGGGGTGCGTTTCGGGTCTGATTCGTCGCCGATCCGCGCTCGTTTCGCGCACGATCCGCGGCCGATTCGCCGCCGATTCGGGTCTCGTTTCGCGTGCGGCTCTTCGCCTTGCGTTCCGCGGCGGCGGACCGGTTGGCCTCGACCTGCGCCCTCGTCGAGTTCCGCCCGCCCTCGAAAAAGTCGTGCACCATGAAGTCGCCGACGGGGGGCTGCGGGCAGCGCGGGCAGGTGTGACCGTGCTCGTGCCACAGACCGACCGCGACGAGCTTGCGGGCCTGCGGGGCGGTCCCGTACTGCCGGGCGACCACGGCGGGCACGGTGCCCTCGGTGAGGTGCTGCGCGGAGTAGGCGCCCGCCCGTACCCACAGACCGAGGGCGGCGTTACCCGCCTTAACGATCTTCGGGTGCATGTGCGAGCTGTCGTCGATCTTGAACCACGCCACGTCGGGTGACTCCTTCCTGATCTGCGGGGGGTGGGGTGCCCGGCTCGGGCCGACCGTCGAGGGCCGCGGGGGTGTGCAGCGGGCAGCGGTAGCCGGGCAGGTAGCGGCGGGCGCCCGGGGCGCCGCAGTAACGGCGCCCCGCCCCGCTCCAGTGCCGGCACCGGTAGTCGATGACCGGCCCCGGGGTCACTGCGCGTTCGCCTCGGCGGCCTCGGGCCAACCGGCGAACTGAGAGGGCACGTCCTCGACCGTCGGCTGCTCGCCGCCCTGCACGGACGGCTGCTCGACGACCTCGCCCTCGATGTACTCCCCGGGCGCGTCGAGACCCTCCGGCGAGGCGTCGCGCCGCACGGTCCCGTCGTGGGCCACGGCGCGAGCGAGTTCAGCGGACTTGGGCAGCAGCTTGAAGAGCTGCCGTACGGCGGTCTTGCACGCCATCGCGTCGTAGTCCGTGGACCACGGACCGAAATCCTTCGCCTTGCTCCGCTGGCGGATCGCCTCGACGTCGTCGACGTCGAGGACCACGAACGCGCTTCCCCCGTTGGCCAGTCGGGCAACAGCGTAGTAGTGCGTCGCCGGACCCCTGGCCGAGCCGCGCGTCGGGATGTGGCGCAGCTTGGGGTCGAGTCCGTACTCGTACTCGAAGGTGTCGCCCTCGTGCACGGTGCCGGTGTCGAGGCCGGCGGCGAGCGGGTGCTGCCAAAACAGCTTGATCATGCCCTGGTAGCCGATGACGAGCTGTACCTCGTACCCGCGGATCTTCTTGTTCCAGAACGGCAGCAGGTACGCCTCGCCGGACACGCCGCCCGGCTCCAGCCCGAGGGCTGAGCAGGTCATCAGGGCGCCCGCGAAGCTCTCGCGGCTGCACTCGGCGAGGTGCTCGACCCTGCGCAGCTCGGTAAGCGCGATCCGGGCGATACGGTCGGCGCCGCCCATGTGTGCGGGCAGCGCGCGCTCGATCTCGGGCCGCATCTGCTGCACGAACTGCACGAGCGTGGTGCCCGGTTGCGGGGCGCGGGTGGCGGGGACGGCGGGTGTACGGGTCTGCGTGCCTCGGGTGGCGACGCGGTCGGCGAGGTTGCTGGTCATGCTGCGTTGCTCTCTTTCGGGACGACGAGGCGTCGGGCGCGGTGCGCCCGGAACTCGTCGGGGTGCTCGGCGGCGAGGCGCGCGGTATCGAGCGCGTCGACGCGGTGCGTGTACTGCTGTGCGAGGTCCGGGTGCGCGGCGGTGAATCGTTTCTGCGAGAGCGGCCCGTTCTGCTTCCACGTGAACGCGGTCCGGCCCTGCGTCTTGACGACCTCGGCCTCGCCCGCGGTGGCTTTCAGCCGGTTGTCGATCTCGCGCAGCTCGTCGGCGGTGCGTTCCTCGCGTGCCTTGAGTTCGCGGCGGCGCTCCAGCAGGGGCAGCACCTCGGCGGGGTCGGCGACGGTGACGCCGCCGGCCGTGACCGAGTAGAGGTGATCGAGCAGGAACTCGGTCGCCTGGGAACCGTCGATCGCCGGTGGAACGCGATCGAGCACGTCCTGCCAGAATCGGCCAACGATCTCGACGAGGTGCGCGACGAGGGTCTCGTCGCGCTCGACGCGGTGAATCAGCAGCCGGTTACCGCCGAGCAGTGCAGCGACGTACGCGTGCTCGTACCCTGTGACGGCGAGGTACCAATGCGTCTGGAGTGCCGGACCGTCCGGCACACCGAGCAGCCACTCGTCGAACTGATAGGCCGAGCGCGTCTTGATCTCCAGCAGGCTCGACGGCGCCGAGTCGCCCGCGGCGAGCACGTACCGGTCAACGTTCGCCAGCATCCAACGGCGCTCGACGTGCGCAAGCGTCCCCGGACCCTCGACGACGCCGAGACCCGTACGGGCAGAGAACACGCGGGCGACCGTCGGCTCGTGCTCGTGCCCCCAGAACGCGGCCTCGGCGAGGACGGGATCGAGCGGGCGGTCGAGCGGCAGCTCGCCCACCTTGTCGAGGTAGACCTCAGTCGGCGAGGTGTACTTGCTCATTCCCAGAATCGCGGCGACCTCCGAGCCGCCAACCCCCGCGCGGCGCACGGTCAGCCACTGCTCGCGGTCGAGGCCAGGCGCAGCGACGACAACCCCGGTCGGCGTGGCTAGCGTCGGCGCCGAGGCGCTGCTCACTGCCCGCTTCCGACGTATCGCGCATAGACGCGGTATTCAGTGCTGTCGCCCCGCGCGACTGTGCGGGCGACTGCCTCGAATGTTCCTGGTGGCCCGTAGGCCGACAGACGGGCGGTCCGTATGGCCCGCGCCGCTGAGGCGGCACGGCTCGGACTAGTTGACCGACGAACCACGCCCCAGGTGTGAGGCTGAGCGCGCAGCACAGAGGCGATGCCGTTGTGCTTCGTGTTGCGCTGACGCGGTGGCGGCCCGATGAACTCAACGGCGGCGGTCACTGGCTCACCCGCCGCTCTAGTGTCTGGCTGCTCTGACCGGCTCGCGCCCTGAGTACATGGGGTGCTAGGACTCGTCGGATGAGTTCGACCTGCTCCGAAGTCGGGGCAGGGGACGTGCGCGCCGTGCCGGGGGCGGGTGTAGCGGTTGTGCTCACGGTCACTCCTCCCTGTTGCAGAAATCGAACAGCGAGGGTGGCCCGGATGCGCCGTTTAGGCGCCAGGGACCAACCAAGACTGTTCGAGATCTCGAACAAGGGCAACCGTAAGCGGCTCCTTAACGACCGTCAACGCAGTTGATCTCTGTCCGTTTCGCGTGATGGCTGTCAAGATGGCTTTGTTCGAGTTCTGCAACAGAGAGCGGGAGTGGCCGTGTCGGACAGCGTCGAGGCCCCCTACGGCACCCCATTTGGTGATCTTGTGCGCACAGCCAAGGCCGAGCAAGGTCTCACGCTGCGCCAACTGGAAGCGCGCTCCCGAGACCCCCACACCGGGCACCACGTAGGACTGTCAACCTTCCACAAGATCGTTCACGATCAGTCGATCATGATCGATCCACTCGTACTCGGGGCCGTGGCGCGCGCCATCGGACACCCCGACCGAGCAGTACGCATTGCCGCCGCGCAGCAGTACTGCGGACTCGTGACAGGGGATCCCTTTGGTGCGAGTGACGAGGAGACAACCGTCGTGGTTGCTCACGTGCCAGGACTCAAAGCCACTGACATGCCGAAGGTCGAGCAGCTGCTCACGCGATGGGCTGCGGACGCAAAGAGTCGAGAAGCCGGGCAGGCTGGCTAGTCCAACTCCTGTTCGGCCAGTCCCTCGGGCCCCATCCACCACACCATGAGCTGATATACGGTGCGCAAACCCAGTTTGGTCCGTAGGTCACCCAAAGCGGTCCCCACGGTCTTCCCGCTGTAGCCCAGCGACTTGGCGATCTGCTGCTGATCCTGACCGGAACGCAACCCATTGAGGACGGTTCGCTGAAGCGGCGTCGTGATGGCCTGACCCGGAGGGACTAGGGGATCCACACTGTGCCACTCGATGGCTCGCTCCCAGTCAAGGGCAAAGCTCTCAGCGATGTACCCCACAGCGGCACGATCGCGGACGACGTAAGCACCCTCCGCACTGGGGCGTCCATCGGCACTGTCCTCAACGATGGCCAGCTCGCGATCGACGACGATCGCGCGGAGAAAGCGACCGCTGAGCGTGCGGAACTCGGCCCCGATCGCGCTTAGGTCAGTCACGCGCTCGCCAGTCGCACGGTTGGCGCGGCTGCTAGCGCTGTAGAGCACCCGCAAGTCGACCCCCCGTTCAACAGCGTTTCGATCCCGATCGACCGAGAGCTGTAGCACCGCGCGAGGCCGTGGCCCCGGTTGGGAGCTGAGGATCTCACGCTGCGCGCCGTCAACGGCTTGGGCAATCGCTCCGTTGACGGCGTCGACACCCTCGACGAAAACGGACACGGCACCCGCTCGGGCCTCGATGCCGCTTACCTGCCGCGCTTGCAACTCCGCCACAAGCGAAGGAATCCCACCGAGCAACTGTTCGAGCTGACGGTGTGCTGCTGCCCGGAGACGTGCCTCAACTTGATCGGGATCAACCACCATAAAACCGCTGGATTGGAAGGGCTCAGGGATGATCAGTGCCATGGCGAGCAAGCGCTCGACCGCGGGCATGCTCTGCTCGCCCAGCGGCTCACCCGCAGCGATCAGCTGGTAGATCCGCAGGTCGCTTTCGGAGGGCTGCGGCGCCTCAAACGCCGAGGTGCTGCCCACCTGCCACACCCCTTCGGATCTTGGAATTTCCTATGTTGACCTGCGCCAGCGCTTGATATGCACAGCTGGATCGAGCAGCGTATGCGCATCAGAGTAGATGCCATTGGACTATGCAGCCAATGTGTCAAGTCGCGGGAGGGGACCCCCCAAAATGATCATGAAATGGATTCGCCGCAGCCTTGCTACAGCAGCACTTGCGGGACTGCTCCTTGGTGCGGGCGCCGCACTTGGCGCTGACCCGGCCGCTCCGGCGCGCGCAGACACATCCTGGAACCTTGTGCCGGTGACCCCCGCGCCGTCCCCTGAGCCCGTTGGGACCCTGAACGACACCTCTTGGAACTAGGCGAGAGAACTGGATCGAAGGGCGCGGCCCCACGAAGGCCGCGACCGCGGGGGCGGTAATGATCTCAGTAGAACGCATGCCGCTCGATGATGGCGTTGTCACTGTCGCCAAAGCGACGGGTGAATCCCTATGGATTGCCATCGACTCCCAGCACATCACTCCGGCAGGGGCCATAGCCCTAGAGCGTGTCCTCAATGGGTTGAGTGGATCTGACGCGAAAAAGTCATGATACCCGTAGTGTTCCGATGGCTGTCTACGCGTAAGGGCCGCGCGGTTTAACCCGCGCGGCCCTTACATGTTGGCTAGCTCGCTACCAAAATTCGAGGCGCGACACTCACATGGTCTGCCGCTGGACCGCCGGGCCCACGTGGAACCTTGAGCAATCGAACGTTGAGCAAGGACGCTACTATCAGCCTGCGCTGTGGAAGTTCAAGCCTATTCCAACCTTGCGCGACCTCTTCGGGTGTTACTCCAACGATCTCGCGGACAGCCGAGGGTACTTTAAGGTTGCGAGCCCTCGATTCTGCATCTGCAATCTTGGGTGTCAAACCCGCTTCAATCTCCGCGAAACTGTCTACCGACAAGGCGCCCTCAATAGCCTTAGTGCGGAACTCCTTCAAGCGCCCCCGCAGCATCTCTATCTCGGCCTCTGCCTCCTCCACCTGCCTCATGATTGCATCGTCGCTCGTGGTGTAAGCCGCGATGAATTCAGGCGACGAGAGCCATCTGAACAGTCCGCTCTCGACGTGACTGTCAATTTCTTTGGTAAGGGCAGATACATGGTAGCCCTTCCCCCCGAACTTCCCTTCGACGCCCGGCTGTACACACCTGTAGTAGGGGCCGTATTTGTTCCTCCCCGAACCAACAGCGACCGAGCAAACGTCACAAACCATGCTCCCGGAAAGCAGGTTGACGGCTTTTCCCGGTCGGGAATTATGCTTTCTGGACTTTCGCTCCGCTACAACCGAGCAGGCACGAAGGTGAGTTGATTTCTTGACGAGTGCCGGCCAAGCCCCCTCCGCCGTGACGACGCCACGGTGTTTACGAGAACCGAGATAGCGCGGATCGATTGCGTATGCCGTGATTGTTGCGGCATGCCACCGTGCGAGCAGCAGCGGCTCGCCCCGTTGATTGAAGTCCTGTGCGATATCCAACTCGGGCTCACCGGCCGTAAGCCTTTTTCGAGCCTCGGCTCGCAACGGCTCCGCACCAATCAGCCGCTGCACCCAATCAGTATGCATTTCGGAGTTGGACGGTAGTTCCTCGTGCCACACCGCTAGTTCGGAGATCTGCTCTTTCCGCCAGTGCCGAGCAGGGGGCGTCACATCTCGCCCGTTCAGATCGCGGCGTATAGATATCGAAGCCCGCCCCGAAGCGACGCCCTCGCAAATCTCCTCGACGATCTCAGCCTCGCACTCCTCGGATTCCGTACGCAGGTAGGCCCGAGTCTTCGGATCATAAACACGCCGATATCCGTAGGCGTGCTGGCCGTGCGGCTGGCCATTCACCGCATTTGCGCGAAGTGATCGCAATACGTTGTCGCGCATCTCATCGACTTCACGCTCGCCCATGAGAGCGTCGAGGCCAGTGCGAAACCGGTCGTCTTTATCGCTAAGATCGTAGATCTTGCCGCCGTAGCACCACAGCACGCCGTTCCTTGAGCAGGCATCGCGAAGGCGCGCGTAGACAGCGAGATCGCGCTGTAGGCGAGTCGAGGCGTACGCGTACACGATGTCGAGCAGCCCCTGTTCGATCCACTCGATCATGCGCTCAAACTCTTCGCGCTCGCGCCCGCCAGCATGGCGCGAGGCCGAGCGGTCATCGTCGATGAACGTCTCGACGATCACGACGCTGTGGCGGTCCGCGTCGATCTGCGTTGCGTCGAGCTGCTCGCGGACTGACCGCCCCTTCTGCCGCGTCTTCCCGCGGTACTCCGACTTGCGTGCGTACCGACCCCCGCGCAAACCCTTCAAGTCACGCGTGCCGTGCGCTCCGTACTCCCTGCTCAGGCTCATGGTTCCCCCTTGGACTACCCGCAGTATCTCTAACGAGGAGTTACCAAGGTCGCCCCGAAGGCCTGACCGCCCGAGCCCCCCGACCGGACACCGATCCGCCCGCCGCCGCGGCGGGCGGATGGTGCCCGATGCTGCGCCGGTGAACGCGTACGGCCGTCAGTAGGTCGGGCAGAGGTGGGTGTGGACCGTGTCGCGGATGCGGGCCGCTTTGGTGGGGCCGAAGCCGTCCGGGTGGGCGGGGGAGGTGAAGCGGACGGCCGCGATGTCGTCCTGTCGCTTGCGGTCGTCGGGGGAGCGCGCGATCGTCTGGCACAGGCTGCGGCCGTGCTCGACGGCCTTGTCGGGCTTGTTGTGGACGATGTCCGCGTCGATGGCCGTGAGGGCCGCGAGGTACTTCGCCTGGGTCTCCGCGTCCGGCAACGGCGGGGGCGTCTTCGCCCTGGGATCGGGCGACTTGCCGTTCTTGCCCGGTTCCGGCGGGGGCGAGGGCGTGGCCACGGGCGCCGCGACGGGTCCCGTCCGGGCCGGGGGCAGTGCGCCGTCCTGATCGCTCCCGCACGCGGTGAGGCACGCGGTGGCGATGACGGCGCCGAGTAAGCCGAGCAGGACGGGGGCCGTGTGACGCTTCACTGAACTCCTCGGTTACGCCGGGGGGTCCGGCGGGGCGAGCTGCGGGAAGGACGCGACGGCGCCGTTCCCGGTGGGTACGTCGTCCAGCGTCGCGGCGTCGGGTCCGTGGACGGCGTGGACGCCGCGGCGGATCAGCAACAGCCCGCACAGCAGGACGGCGAGCGAGGAACCCCAGTACAGGGCCAGGACGGCGGGGCCGTCGGGGCGGGTCCAGGGGCGCGTGGTGGTCAGCAGCCAGCCGCCGAGGGCGAGGAGGCCGAGGCCGGCGGCGGCCGCGAGCGCCGTCGCGTCGGGGACGGACGCGCGGTCGTACTGCCCGTGCTGCCCGCGCCGCCGGTACGGCTCGCGGGGTCCGTCGTGCTCGCTGTGGTGCGCGTCGTGGTGCGTGCTCAATCCGGCCACCTCCTGCCCACGATGGTAGGGCTCGGGGGCACGCATCGGAGCCGCCGGTTCCGGGGCAGTTCGGCGCCCGGGTCGGGTCCGGCTCCGTACGCGGGGTCGCCGAAGCGGCCCTGGGGCCCGTGGGGCCGTCAGGGCGGGTGCGTGGTGCGGGAAGTCCCCCGGGGGCGCGGCGGGCGCGCACAGGGGCCGTCGGCGGCCCTCGTGCGCGGCGGCGCGGTGGCAGGACGGTGCGCGAGGGCCGGTACTCGCCCCCCGAGCGGGGGAGTACCGGCCTGCGGAGGTCCTGATCCGGGTGGGATCAGAGGATGCGGACGGCGCCCGACGGCGGGTCGTAGCTCAGCGAGCGCTCGACGATGCCGGTGCCGGAGTTCTGCGCACCGATGAACTTGCCGCCGCCGGAGTAGATGGCGACGTGGTAGGCGCTGCCGCGGCTGCCCCAGTACAGGACGTCGCCCGGCTGGAGGTTGCTCAGCGAGACGGACGTGCCCTCGGAGGACTGGTCCTGCGACATGCGCGGCAGGGAGATCCCCGCCTGACGGTACGCGGCCTGCACGAGACCGGAGCAGTCGAAGGAGGACGGGCCGGTGCCGCCCAGGACGTACGCCTTGCCGACCTGGTTGCGGGCGAAGTTGATGATGGCCGAGGCGGAGCCGGTGGCCGGGGCGCGGACGCCGGAGTCGTCGTCGGAGGCCGCGGAGCCGGCGGAGGAGCCGGAGCCGGAGGAGCCCTTGGCGCTCGCGAGCTGCGTGCGGCCGTCGCCGCGGTTGGCGCGGTCGGCGTCGGCCTGGCGCTTCGCCTCGTCGGAGGCCTTCTTCTCCGCGTCGGCCTTCGCCTGTGCGTCGGCCTTGGCGAGCTTGGCCTCGGCGGCGGCGCCCGTACGGGCGGTCTCCTCCTGGGCGTTCAGCTCGCCCACGAGGGCCTGCGCCCGGGTGTTGTCCGCGGCCTTGATGACGGCGGAGGACACCTGGGAGCCGAGGTCCATGTTGAGGACCGGCATCTCGAGGGTGGTCTCGGTGGCGGGTTCGGCGGCGGGGGACGCGCTCGCCGTGCCGGCCATCGCCAGCGTGCTGAGAACGCCACCGGCAACTCCGGCGCGGACCGCGAGCTTCGAGGCGCTACGGCGCGGCTTCCGGTGGCTGGGTATGTGAGCGGTGTGGGACATAGGGACAACCGGTATCAGGGGGTTGCGGGTCGCTTCAAGAAACGTGGTCTGCGCCACAGTTGCTTCAGATGAGGTTTAACCGGGCGCGTCGCGGGCCTTATTGACGCCGTAACGGGCGAACCGGACACGCGGCCGCAAGGCTGTGATCATAGGGTTTCTGTAAAAAGTCCGAATTGATCAGGTGGCTACCATCCACCCGACCAGATGGCCAAGCCCCCTTTCCGGCGGGGGAATTCTAGTGTGGCGCAGGTCACAGAACCGTCACGTGATGCGGACGTTGTGACCCGCCTGTGATGCCTCCGTGAAGTTCGTGAACGAAAGCACGCGTCCACCCCCGTCCTCGGGGGGTCCCCCGGGCGGGCTACACGGCTTCCCTTTATCACCCGCGCAGACGCTCCGCCAATTTGCATGCAGTGCGCAGCATTTGATAGAGCGACACCCCTTCCACCTGCGATGACGGGCCCGGATGTCACCTTTGGTGATCATGTGGATGCTTCGCGTACGAAGATCACCACTCATCGGACTTCATGATCGTTCGTCAGGTGGTGGAGATCACAAACTCGTTGTTGTTACCCGTGTCGCAGATCACAGACCGCCGGGCATAAGATGCGCACCAGTCCGGCTTGTGAACTGCCTCACATGCGAGCGTTCGATTGAGTGCGTGATCTTCGCGAGGCGGTACAGCGCGCCGGTGCAGCGGTCCAACGGTCAAGGACGACTGGAAGGAGCGAGGAGCGTGAATGCGTACGCGCCCATCCTCGTGCTCGGCGCCCTCGGCGCAGGGTTTGCGATCTTCTCCGTGGTCATGGCCACGCTGATCGGCCCAAAGCGGTACAACCGGGCAAAGCTTGACGCCTATGAATGCGGTATCGAACCGACCCCGGTTCCGGCCGGCGGTGGTCGCTTCCAGATCAAGTACTACCTGACGGCGATGCTCTTCATCGTCTTCGACATCGAGGTTGTCTTCCTCTACCCCTGGGCCGTCACCTTCGACTCCCTGGGGATCTTCGGGCTCGTCGAGATGCTGCTCTTCGTGCTCACCGTCTTCGTCGCCTACGCGTACGTATGGCGGCGGGGCGGCCTGGAATGGGACTGAGGGGCTGAATTCTTCATGGGACTGGAAGAGAAGCTGCCGAGCGGCTTCCTGCTGACCACCGTCGAACAGGCCGCGGGCTGGGTGCGCAAGTCATCCGTCTTCCCGGCCACGTTCGGCCTCGCCTGCTGCGCCATCGAGATGATGACCACCGGAGCGGGCCGGTACGACCTGGCCCGCTTCGGCATGGAGGTCTTCCGTGGTTCGCCGCGCCAGGCCGACCTGATGATCGTGGCCGGCCGGGTGAGCCAGAAGATGGCGCCCGTACTGCGGCAGGTGTATGACCAGATGCCTTCTCCCAAATGGGTCATTTCCATGGGGGTTTGCGCATCATCGGGTGGAATGTTCAATAACTATGCAATTGTCCAGGGCGTCGACCACATCGTCCCCGTGGACATCTATCTGCCCGGTTGCCCGCCCCGCCCCGAAATGCTGATGGACGCGATCCTCAAGCTCCACCAGAAGATCCAGGGTTCCAAGCTCGGTGTGAACCAGCAGGAGGCGGCCCGCGAGGCGGAGGAGGCGGCCCTCAAGGCGCTCCCCACCATTGAGATGAAGGGTCTGCTCCGGTGAGCGCGACGAACGACGCGACCAATGGCCGCGCGCACGAAGGGCCGGAGGGGGACGGGAACGTTCCCGCACCCCGTGGCGGCGCCGCGGGCGAGGTCATCGGCGTCCGCAAGGGCATGTTCGGGGCCACCAAGGGCGCCGACACCAGCGGCTACGGCGGCCTCGTGCGCACCGTGGCCTTCCCGGGCGCCAGCAGCCGACCGTACGGCTCGTACTTCGACGAGGTCGCGGACGAGCTCGAAGGCGCCCTGGAGGAGCAGGACCTGGTGCCGGAGAACGCCATCGAGAAGACGGTCGTGGACCGCGGCGAACTCACCTTCCACATCGCGCGCGAGCACCTCGTGACGGTGGCCTCCACCCTGCGCGACGACCCGGCCCTGCGCTTCGAGCTGTGCACCGGGGTCTCCGGCGTCCACTTCCCGGACGACAAGGGCCGCGAGCTGCACGCCGTCTACCACCTGCGCTCGCTCACCCACGGTCGGGTGCTGCGGCTGGAGGTGTCGGTCCCGGACCGCGATCCGCACCTCCCGTCGCTGGTGTCGGTCTATCCGACCAACGACTGGCACGAGCGCGAGACGTACGACTTCTTCGGCCTGGTCTTCGACGGGCACCCGGCCCTCACGCGGATCATGATGCCGGACGACTGGCAGGGCTTCCCGCAGCGCAAGGACTACCCGCTCGGCGGCATCGCCGTCGAGTACAAGGGCGCCCAGATCCCGGCTCCCGACCAGCGGAGGTCGTACAGCTGATGTCCACTTCACCCGAGACCTCCCACGCCTCCTCCCGCGAGACCACCGAGGGCACCGTCTACACCGTCACCGGCGGCGACTGGGACGAGGTCGTGCAGTCGGCCGCCCGCGCCGACGACGAGCGGATCATCGTCAACATGGGTCCCCAGCACCCGTCCACGCACGGCGTGCTGCGGCTGATCCTGGAGATCGACGGCGAGACGGTCACCGAGGCCCGCTGCGGAATCGGCTACCTGCACACCGGGATCGAGAAGAACCTCGAATTCCGCAACTGGACGCAGGGCACCACCTTCGTGACGCGGATGGACTACCTGACGCCGTTCTTCAACGAGACGGCGTACTGCCTGGGCGTCGAGAAGCTCCTCGGCATCACGGACCAGGTCCCCGACCGCGCCACCGCCATCCGCGTCCTGCTGATGGAGCTGAACCGGATCTCCTCGCACCTGGTGTGCATCGCCACCGGCGGCATGGAGCTGGGCGCGACCACGATCATGATCTACGGCTTCCGGGACCGCGAGCTGATCCTCGACATCTTCGAGCTGATCACCGGTCTGCGCATGAACCACGCGTTCATCCGCCCCGGCGGCCTCGCCCAGGACCTGCCCCCGGGCGCGATGGACCAGCTGCGCGACTTCGTGAAGACCATGAAGAAGAACCTGCCGGAGTACGACAAGCTCGCCACCGGCAACCCCATCTTCAAGGCCCGCATGCAGGACGTCGGCTACCTCGACCTCACCGGCTGCATGGCGCTCGGCGCCACCGGCCCCGTCCTGCGCTCGGCGGGCCTGCCGCACGACCTGCGCAAGACGGACCCGTACTGCGGGTACGAGGAGTACGAGTTCGACGTACCGACCACCGAGTCCTGCGACTCCTACGGCCGGTTCCTGATCCGCCTCGAAGAGATGCGGCAGTCGCTGCGGATCGTCGAGCAGTGCCTGGACCGGCTGGAGCCCGGGCCGGTCATGGTCGCCGACAAGAAGATCGCCTGGCCCGCGCAGCTCGCGATGGGACCGGACGGCCTCGGCAACTCGCTCGACCACATCAAGAACATCATGGGCACCTCGATGGAGGCCCTCATCCACCACTTCAAGCTGGTGACCGAGGGCTTCCGGGTACCGGCCGGCCAGGCGTACGCGGCCGTCGAGTCCCCCAAGGGCGAACTGGGCGTCCACCTCGTCTCCGACGGCGGCACCCGCCCCTACCGGGTCCACTTCCGCGACCCGTCCTTCACCAACCTGCAGGCCATGGCGGCGATGTGCGAGGGCGGCCAGGTCGCCGACGTCATCGTGGCCGTCGCCTCCATCGACCCCGTGATGGGAGGCGTCGACCGATGACGACCGCACTTTCCGGAGGGGACACCCCCCAGGCCCCCCTCTCCCTGGGGATGCCCCGACTGCCGGCCCCCGACTACCCGGCCGAGGTGCACGCCCGGCTCGCGGCGGACGCGCAGGAGGTCATCGCCCGCTACCCCGACAGCCGCTCCGCGCTGCTGCCGCTGCTGCACCTCACGCAGTCGGAGGAGGGGTACGTCTCGCGCACCGCGATCCGGTTCTGCGCCGAGATGCTGGGCCTGACCACCGCCGAGGTCACCGCGGTGGCCACCTTCTACACGATGTACCGGCGCAAGCCCTCGGGCGACTACCAGGTCGGCGTCTGTACGAACACCCTGTGCGCGGTCATGGGCGGCGACGCCATCTTCGACGAGCTGAAGCAGCACCTGGGCGTCGGCAACAACGAGACCACCGGCGACGGCAAGGTGACGCTGGAGCACATCGAGTGCAACGCGGCCTGCGACTTCGCCCCCGTGGTGATGGTGAACTGGGAGTTCTTCGACAACCAGACCCCCGAGTCCGCGAAGGCCCTGGTCGACGACCTGCTCGCGGGCCGCCCGGTGCAGCCGACCCGGGGCGCGCCGCTGTGCACGTACAAGGAGACGGCCCGGATCCTGGCCGGCTTCCCGGACGAGCGCCCCGGCGCCGTCGAGGCGAGCGGCGGCGCGGGTCCCGCCTCGCTGATCGGGCTGCGGATCGCGCGCGGCGAGGTCCCGCACCAGAGCGGCAAGGTCGTCGGCCCGCGCGCCGAGGCGAGCGCCGAGGAGGGGGAGTGATGACGGTGACCACCGAACTGAACGAGAACGGCACCAGCCCCGAGAAGCTGCTGGCGCCCGTGCTCTCCGCGTTCTGGGACGAGCCGAACTCGTGGACGCTGGAGACCTACCGGCGCCACGACGGGTACGAGGGCCTGCGCAAGGCGCTGGCGATGACCCCGGACGACCTGATCGCCTACGTGAAGGACTCGGGGCTGCGCGGCCGCGGCGGCGCCGGCTTCCCGACCGGAATGAAGTGGCAGTTCATTCCGCAGGGTGACGGCAAGCCGCACTACCTGGTCGTGAACGCGGACGAGTCGGAGCCGGGGACCTGCAAGGACATCCCGCTGCTCTTCGCCAACCCGCACTCCCTCATCGAGGGCATCGTGATCGCCTGTTACGCGATCCGCTCGCAGCACGCCTTCATCTACCTGCGCGGCGAGACCGTCCCCGTACTGCGCCGCCTGCACGAGGCCGTGCGGGAGGCGTACGCGGCGGGCTACCTCGGCAAGGACGTCCTCGGCAGCGGCCTGGACCTGGAACTGACGGTCCACGCGGGCGCGGGCGCGTACATCTGTGGTGAGGAGACCGCGCTCCTCGACTCGCTCGAAGGAAGGCGTGGCCAGCCCAGGCTGCGTCCCCCCTTCCCCGCGGTCGAGGGGCTCTACGCCTGCCCCACCGTGGTGAACAACGTCGAGTCCATCGCGTCCGTTCCCGCGATCCTGAACCGGGGCAAGGACTGGTTCAAGTCGATGGGGACGGAGAAGTCCCCCGGCTTCACGCTGTACTCGCTCAGCGGGCACGTCGTGGGACCCGGCCAGTACGAGGCCCCCCTCGGCATCACCCTGCGCCAGCTCCTCGACATGAGCGGCGGCATCCGCCCCGGGCACCGGTTGAAGTTCTGGACCCCCGGCGGCTCTTCGACCCCCATGTTCACCGAGGAGCACCTGGACGTGCCCCTGGACTACGAGGGCGTCGGCGCGGCCGGTTCCATGCTGGGCACCAAGGCGCTCCAGTGCTTCGACGAGACGACCTGCGTGGTCCGCGCGGTCACCCGCTGGACCGAGTTCTACGCGCACGAGTCCTGCGGCAAGTGCACCCCGTGCCGCGAGGGCACGTACTGGCTCGTCCAGTTGCTGCGCGACATCGAGGCCGGCAAGGGCGTCATGTCGGACCTGGACAAGCTGAACGACATCGCCGACAACATCAACGGCAAATCGTTCTGCGCGCTCGGCGACGGCGCGGCCAGCCCCATCTTCTCCTCGCTGAAGTACTTCCGCGCGGAGTACGAGCAGCACATCACGGGCAAGGGCTGCCCCTTCGACCCCAAGAAGTCGACCCTCTGGGCTGACACGGAGGTGAACGCGTGACCGTCACCAGTAATGCTCCCGCCGGTGGCGGAGAGGCGGCGCCGCGGCCGAAGGCCGAGGACACGGTGTCCTTGACCATCGACGGCGTCGAACTGTCGGTGCCCAAGGGGACCCTGGTCATCCGGGCCGCCGAGCAGATCGGCGTCGAGATCCCCCGGTTCTGCGACCACCCGCTGCTCGCCCCGGTCGGCGCCTGCCGCCAGTGCATCGTCGAGGTGGAGGGCCAGCGCAAGCCGATGGCCTCCTGCACGATCACCTGCACCGACGGCATGGTCGTCAAGACGCAGCAGACCTCGCCCGTCGCGGACAAGGCCCAGCGCGGGGTGATGGAGCTGCTGCTCATCAACCACCCGCTGGACTGCCCGGTCTGCGACAAGGGCGGCGAGTGCCCGCTGCAGAACCAGGCGATGTCGCACGGCAACTCCGAATCCCGCTTCGAGGGCCAGAAGCGGACCTACGAGAAGCCGGTCCCGATCTCCACCCAGGTGCTGCTGGACCGCGAGCGCTGCGTGCTGTGCGCGCGCTGCACCCGCTTCTCCAACCAGATCGCCGGGGACCCGATGATCGAGCTGTTGGAGCGCGGCGCGCTCCAACAGGTCGGCACCGGCGAGGACGACCCCTTCGAGTCGTACTTCTCCGGCAACACCATCCAGATCTGCCCGGTCGGCGCGCTCACCTCCGCCGCCTACCGCTTCCGCTCGCGCCCCTTCGACCTGGTCTCCTCGCCGAGCGTGTGCGAGCACTGCGCGGGCGGTTGCGCGACCCGCACCGACCACCGCCGCGGCAAGGTGCTGCGCCGCCTGGCCGCCGAGGACCCCGAGGTCAACGAGGAGTGGGTCTGCGACAAGGGCCGCTTCGGGTTCCGCTACGCGCAGCGTCCCGACCGGCTGACCACCCCGCTGGTGCGCGGCAGCGACGGGGTGCTCGCCCCGGCGAGCTGGCCCGAGGCGCTGGCGGCCGCGGCCGCCGGGCTGTCCGCGGCGCGCGGCCGGGCGGGGGTGCTCACCGGCGGTCGCCTCACCGTCGAGGACGCCTACGCCTACGCCAAGTTCGCGCGGGTGGTGCTGGACACCAACGACATCGACTTCCGGGCCCGGGTGCACAGCGCGGAGGAGAGCGACTTCCTGGCCTCCTCGGTCGCCGGCCGCGGCAAGGACCTCGACGGTGACGGAGTCACCTACACCTCGCTGGAAGCGGCGCCCGCCGTCCTGCTCGTCGGCATCGAGGCCGAGGAGGAGGCCCCCGGGGTCTTCCTGCGGCTGCGCAAGGCCCACCTGGGGCGCAAGCAGCGCACCTTCGGCCTCGCGCCCTTCGCCACCCGCGGTCTGCAGAAGGCGGGCGGCACCCTGCTGGCCGCCGCCCCCGGCACCGAGCCCGAGTGGTTGGACGCCCTCGCCTCCGGCACCGGTCTGGAGGACGGCGCTCACGCGGCCGCCGAGGCGCTGCGGCTGCCGGGCGCGGTCATCGTCGTCGGCGAGCGGCTCGCGGCCGTCCCGGGCGCGCTGACCGCGGCCGTACGGGCGGCCACCGCGACCGGCGCCCACCTGGTGTGGATCCCGCGCCGGGCCGGCGAGCGGGCCGCGATCGAGGCGGGGGCGCTGGCGTCCCTGCTGCCGGGGGCCCGGCCGGCCACCGACCCGCGGGCCCGCGAGGAGGTCGCCGCGGCCTGGGGGCTGGACGAACTCCCGCACCGCTACGGCCGCGACACCGGCCAGATCGTCGAGGCGGCGGCCAGCGGTGAACTGGGCGCGCTGCTCGTCGGCGGCGTCGAGGTCGCCGACCTGCCGGATCCGGTCCGGGCCCGCGAAGCCCTCAAGGAGGCCTTCGTGGTCTGCCTGGAGCTGCGGCCGAGCGAGGTCACCGATCTCGCGGACGTGGTCCTGCCGGTGGCGGCCGTCGCGGAGAAGGCCGGTGCCTTCATCAACTGGGAGGGCCGGGTGCGCCCGTTCGAGGCCGCCTTGAAGCCCGACCAGATGACCCGCCGGCTGGCCCCGGCCGACGCCCGCGTGCTGCACATGCTGGCCGACGCCGCCGACCGACCGATCGCGCTGGCCGACGTACACGCCGTGCGCCGGGAGCTGGACCGGCTCGGGCCCTGGGCCGGCGCCCGCGCGGGCGCGCAGGGCGTGGACACCGCGCCGCTGCCCCGGCCGGGCGTGGGCGAGGCGGTCCTGGCGGGCCACCGGCTGCTCCTGGACCAGGGTCTGCTCCAGCAGGGCGACGAGGCCCTGGCCGGGACCCGGCACGAGGCCGGTGCCCGGCTGTCGGCGGCGACCGCCGCCGAGACCGGGGTCAAGAACGGCGACGTCCTCGCCGTCACCGGACCGGCCGGCTCGGTGGAACTGCCGCTGCGGATCACCGAGATGCCCGACCGGGTGGTGTGGCTCCCGCTGAACTCCACCGGATCCGGCGTCCTCGCGGACACCGGTGCCCGTCCGGGCGCCCTGGTCCGCATCGGCCCCGCGACCCGGCGGGCCGAGACCGGCGACGCCATTTCGGAGGTGGACGCGTGAACGGCGTACAAGGCGTACAGATGGCTGCCGAGGACCTGTCGCTCTTCGGCAAGGACGTCTGGTGGCTGGTGCTCATCAAGGCGGTGTTCTGCTTCGCCTTCCTGATGGTGACCGTGCTCTTCTCCATCGTGTGGGAGCGCAAGGTCGTCGCCTGGATGCAGCTGCGCATCGGCCCCAACCGGCACGGCCCCTGGGGCTTCCTCCAGTCGCTGGCCGACGGCGTCAAGCTGATGCTCAAGGAAGACATCGTCGTCAAGCGGGCCGACAAGGTGGTGTACATCCTGGCCCCGATCATCGCGGCGGTGCCGGCCTTCATGGCCATCGCGGTGATCCCCTTCGGGCCTTCCGACAACCAGGTCTCGATCTTCGGCCAGCGCACCACGATGCAGCTCACCGACCTGCCGATCGCGATGCTGTACGTGCTCGCGGTGGCCTCGGTCGGGATCTACGGCATCGTGCTCGCGGGCTGGTCGTCCGGTTCGACGTACCCGCTGCTCGGCGGCCTGCGCTCCTGCGCGCAGATGATCTCCTACGAGATCGCGATGGGCGCGGCCTTCGCCTCGGTCTTCCTCTACTCCGGGTCGATGTCGACCTCGAAGATCGTGGAGGCGCAGGGCGACCGCTGGTTCATCGTGCTGCTGCCGGTGTCCTTCATCATCTACGTCGTCACGATGGTGGGCGAGACCAACCGGGCCCCCTTCGACATGCCGGAGTCCGAGGGCGACCTGGTCGGCGGCTTCAACACCGAGTACTCCTCGATCAAGTTCGCGCTCTTCATGCTGGCCGAGTACGTGAACATGGTCACCGTCTCCTCGGTCGCGACCACCCTGTTCCTGGGCGGCTGGCGGGCCCCGGCGCCGATCTCGACGTACTGGGAGGGCGCGAACCACGGCTGGTGGCCGATGCTCTGGTTCGTCCTCAAGGTCCAGCTGTTGCTCTTCTTCTTCATCTGGCTGCGCGGCACGCTGCCCCGCGTGCGCTACGACCAGCTGATGAAGCTCGGTTGGAAGGTCCTCATCCCGGTCTCCGTCGTCTGGCTGATGCTGGTGGCGACCGTGCGGGCGCTGCGCAACGAGCGGTACGACTTCTCGGAGATCGTGCTGTACGTCGGCGGGGGCGTCGTGGCGGTCCTGTTGCTGTCCCTGGTCGCGGACGTCTTCCGCGACCGCAAGGGGAAGGCGGCCGCCGAGGCCGCGGTGAGCGACGCCGTGCCCTTCGATCCGCTGGCGGGCGGCTTCCCGGTTCCGCCGAAGCCAGGCCAGCTCCTGGCACCCGTACCGCGCAGGCGTCCCCGCACCGAGCGGGAGCTGATCGTCAGTGGCGGGCCGAACAACGACAGTGACCGAGAGGAGGGTGCTGAGGATGTCTGACACCGACGAGAACGAGAAGTGGCAGAACCCGGTCGCCGGCTTCGGCGTGACCTTCAAGGCCATGTTCAAGAAGCGGCTGACCGAGCAGTACCCGGAGCAGCAGAAGACCACGGCCCCGCGCTTCCACGGACGGCACCAGCTCAACCGGCACCCGGACGGCCTGGAGAAGTGCATCGGCTGCGAGCTGTGCGCCTGGGCCTGTCCCGCCGACGCGATCTACGTGGAGGGCGCGGACAACACCGAGGAGGAGCGCTACTCCCCGGGCGAGCGCTACGGCCGCGTCTACCAGATCAACTACGCCCGCTGCATCCTGTGCGGGCTGTGCGTCGAGGCGTGCCCGACCCGGGCGCTGACCATGACGAACGAGTTCGAGCTGGCCGACTCCAGCCGCGAGGCGCTCATCTACACCAAGGAGCAGCTCCTCTCCGGGCTCACGGAGGGCATGGTCGAGGCCCCGCACTCGATCTTCCCGGGCACGGACGACCAGGACTACTACCGCGGGTTGGTGACGGAGGCCGCTCCGGGCACGGTCCGCCAGGTCGCCGTCTCCAAGGGCGAGGGCGCCGCCGAGTCCGAGGAGGTGGGCGCGTGAACGCCGTGGCCGCCGCCTCGCTCACCTCCACGGGTGAGGCCGTGCAGTTCTGGGTCCTGGGCACCGTCGCCGTGCTCGGCGCGCTGTGCACGATCCTGATGAAGAAGGCCGTCCACAGCGCGCTGTGCCTGGCCGGGACGATGATCATCCTGGCGGTCTTCTACCTCGCCAACGGGGCGTACTTCCTGGGCGTCGTCCAGGTCATCGTCTACACCGGCGCGATCATGATGCTCTTCCTCTTCGTGGTCATGCTCGTCGGCGTCACCGCCGCGGACTCGCTCAAGGAGACCATCAAGGGCCAGCGCTGGCTGGCGCTGCTGTGCGGGCTCGGCTTCGGCATCCTGCTGATCGCCGGGATCCGCAACGCCTCCCTGAACCACTTCAACGGGCTGGGGAAGGTCAACTCGGCGGGCCACGTCGAGGGCCTGGCCACGCTGATCTTCACCAAGTACGTGTTCGCCTTCGAGATCACCGGCGCGCTGCTCATCACGGCGGCCGTCGGCGCGATGGTGCTCACCCACCGCGAGCGCACCGAGCGGGCCGCGACCCAGCGCGAGCTGGCCGAGCGGCGCGTGCGCGAGGGCGTCCAGCTCCCGCCGCTGCCCGCCCCCGGCGTCTACGCCCGGCACAACGCGGTGGACGTCGCCGGTCTGCTGCCGGACGGCACCCCGTCCGAGCTGACCGTCAACCAGACCCTGCGCGCCCGGGGCCAGATCCGGGACGTGTCCGGCAAGGCGCTGGAGGACCTGAAGGCGCTGGAGCAGGCCTCGTCCGAGCGGCTCGGCCGTGAGGAGGCATCGAAGTGAATCCCGTCAACTACCTCTATCTCGCCGCCCTGTTGTTCACCATCGGCGCGGCGGGCGTGCTCATCCGCAAGAACGCGATCGTCCTGTTCATGTGCGTCGAGCTGATGCTCAACGCCTGCAACCTGGCCTTCGTGACCTTCTCCCGGATGCACGGCAACCTGGACGGTCAGATCATCGCCTTCTTCACGATGGTGGTCGCCGCCGCGGAGGTCGTGGTCGGCCTGGCGATCATCGTGTCGCTGTTCCGTACCCGACACTCGGCCTCGGTCGACGACGCCAGCCTGATGAAGCTGTAAGGGGCGCTCACCGTGGAGAACATGATCGCGCTGCTCGTAGCGGCGCCCCTGCTCGGAGCGGCGGTGCTGCTCTGCGGCGGCCGCCGGCTCGACAAGGTCGGGCACCTGCTCGGCACCCTGCTCGCCGCCGTCTCCTTCGGGATCGGCGTGGCGCTCTTCACCGACATGCTCGGCCGCGCCGCCGAGGACCGGGCGATGCACCAGCGGCTCTTCAGCTGGATCCCGGTGGAGGGCTTCCGGGCCGACCTCGGCTTCCAGCTCGACCAGTTGTCGATGACCTTCGTCCTGCTGATCACCGGCGTCGGCACGCTCATCCACGTGTACTCGATCGGGTACATGGAGCACGACGAGCGCCGCCGCCGCTTCTTCGGCTACCTCAACCTCTTCCTCGCGGCGATGCTGATCCTGGTCATCGCCGACAACTACCTGCTGCTGTACGTCGGGTGGGAGGGCGTCGGCCTGGCGTCGTACCTGCTCATCGGCTTCTGGCAGCACAAGCCCAGCGCGGCGACCGCCGCGAAGAAGGCCTTCCTGGTCAACCGGGTCGGCGACATGGGCCTGTCGATCGCCATCATGCTGATGTTCACCACCTTCGGGACCTTCGCCTTCGGCCCGGTCCTGGGCGCGGTCGGCGACACATCCGAGGGCAAGCTGACGGCCATCGGGCTGATGCTGCTGCTCGCCGCCTGCGGCAAGTCGGCCCAGGTGCCGCTCCAGTCCTGGCTCGGCGACGCGATGGAGGGCCCGACCCCGGTCTCGGCCCTGATCCACGCGGCGACGATGGTGACCGCCGGCGTCTACCTGATCGTCCGCTCGGGCGCCATCTTCAACGGGGCGCCGGACGCGCAGACCGCGGTCGTCGTGGTCGGCGCGGTGACGCTCCTCTTCGGTGCGATCGTCGGTTGCGCGAAGGACGACATCAAGAAGGCCCTCGCCGGCTCGACGATGTCGCAGATCGGCTACATGATCCTGGCCGCGGGCCTCGGCCCCATCGGCTACGTCTTCGCGATCATGCACCTGGTGACGCACGGCTTCTTCAAGGCGGGCCTCTTCCTCGGCGCGGGTTCCGTGATGCACGGGATGAACGACGAGGTCGACATGCGCAAGTACGGCGCCCTGCGCGTCTACATGCCGGTCACCTTCGTCACCTTCGGCCTCGGCTACCTCGCCATCATCGGCTTCCCGGGGCTGTCGGGCTTCTTCTCCAAGGACAAGATCATCGAGGCGGCCTTCGCCAAGGGCGGCACCGAGGGCTGGATCCTCGGCGGCGTCGCCCTGCTGGGCGCCGCGATCACCGCGTTCTACATGACGCGCGTGATGCTCCTGACCTTCTTCGGCCAGAAGCGCTGGCAGCCCGACGCGGAGGGCCGCGCGCCGCAGCCGCACGAGTCCCCGAAGTCCATGACGATCCCGATGATCGTGCTGGCCTTCGGCTCCGTCTTCGCGGGCGGCATCTTCGGGATCGGCGACCGCTTCCTCAAGTGGCTGGAGCCGGTCACCGGGCACGAGCACGGCAACCCGCCGGTCAGCGCCCTGACGGTGACCCTGTCCACCATGGTGGTGCTGGTCCTCGGGGTCGGCGTCGCCTGGGCGATGTACGGCCGCAAGCCCGTCCCGGTGGTCGCCCCGCGCGGCTCGCTGCTGACCCGGGCGGCCCGACGGGACCTGCTCCAGGACGACTTCAACCACGTCGTGCTGGTGCGCGGCGGCGAGCACCTGACCCGCTCGCTCGTCTACGTCGACCACAGCCTCGTCGACGGGGTGGTCAACGGTACGGCCGCCGCGGTCGGCGGGCTGTCGGGACGGCTGCGCAAGCTCCAGAACGGCTACGCCCGCAGCTACGCGGTCTCGATGTTCGGGGGCACGGCGATCCTGATCGCCGCGACCCTGCTGATGAGGGCGGTGTGAGATGAATTTCCCGCTTCTGACGGCGACGGCGGCGCTGCCCGCGGTCGGCGCGATCCTGACGGCGGCCGTACCGGCCGCGCGCCGGACCGCCGCCAAGTGGCTCGCGCTGCTCGTCTCGCTGGCGACACTGGCGCTGGCCGTCCTCGTCGCGGTCCGCTTCGATCCGGGCGGTGACCGCTTCCAGCTCACCGAATCCCACTCCTGGATCAAGGACTTCGGGGTCCGCTACGAGGTCGGCGTGGACGGCATCGGGGTGGCGCTGATCGCGCTCACCGCGCTGCTGATCCCGTTCATCATCGCGGCGGGCTGGCACGACGCCGACCCCCTGGACGAGCCGACTAGTGGCTCCGCCACGTGGCACCCCTCCCGGTGGCGCCCGACCCAGGGCTTCTTCGCCCTGATCCTGCTGGTCGAGGCGATGGTGATCATCTCCTTCGCGGCCACCGACGTCTTCGTCTTCTACATCTTCTTCGAAGCCATGCTCATCCCGATGTACTTCCTCATCGGCGGCTTCGGGGACCGGGCACACTCCGGGTCGGACGAGAACGCGGCCGCGCAGCGCTCGTACGCGGCGGTCAAGTTCCTCCTCTACAACCTGGCCGGCGGGCTCATCATGCTGGCCGCGGTCGTCGGGCTGTACGTGGTCGCGGGGAACTTCTCCCTCCAGGAGATCATCGCCGCCCGGGCCGCCGGCACCCTGGACATGTCCCAGGGCACCGAACGCCTGCTGTTCCTCGGCTTCTTCTTCGCCTTCGCGGTGAAGGCCCCGCTGTGGCCGCTGCACACCTGGCTGCCCAACGCGATGGGCGAGGCCACCGCACCGGTGGCCGTCCTGATCACCGCGGTGGTCGACAAGGTCGGCACCTTCGCGATGCTCCGCTTCTGCCTCGGCCTCTTCCCCGAGGCCAGCAAGTGGGCCACCCCGGTCGTCCTGGTCCTGGCCCTGATCAGCATCGTCTACGGCGCGCTGCTCGCGGTCGGCCAGCGGGACATCAAGCGGCTGGTCGCCTACGCCTCGATCTCGCACTTCGGCTTCATCATCCTGGGCATCTTCGCGATGACCTCCCAGGGCCAGTCCGGCGCCACCCTCTACATGGTCAACCACGGCCTGTCGACGGCGGCGCTGATGCTGGTGGCCGGCTTCCTGATCTCGCGCCGCGGCTCCCGGCTGATCGCCGACTACGGCGGCGTGCAGAAGGTGGCCCCGGTGCTCGCCGGGACCTTCCTGATCGGCGGACTGGCGACCCTCTCGCTGCCGGGCCTCGCGCCCTTCGTCAGCGAGTTCCTGGTCCTGGTGGGCACCTTCGCCCGCTACCCGGTCGTCGGCATCATCGCCACCTTCGGCATCGTGCTGGCCGCGCTCTACACGCTGGTCCTCTACCAGCGCACCATGACCGGCCCGCTCAAGGAGGAGATCCGTACCATGCCGGACCTGCGCCTGCGGGAGGTGTTGGTGGTCGCCCCGCTGATCGCGCTGTTGATCGGGCTCGGCGTCTACCCGAAGCCGCTGACCGAGATCGTCAACCCGGCGGTGAAGCACACCATGTCCGACGTGAAGCAGCAGGACCCCAAGCCCAGCGTGCCGGTACAGAGCGTGGAGGCCGCCAAGTGAGCACGACCGCCGTGGGCCTGTGGGCCCTGGCCGCCGATCCGATCGACAAGATCCCGGCCCCGCACATCGAGTACGCCCAGCTCTCGCCCACGCTGATCGTGCTGGGCGCCGCGCTGATCGGCGTCCTCGTCGAGGCGTTCGTCCCGCGCCGGGCCCGGTACGCCGTCCAGGTGTTCGTCACCGCCGCCGCACTGGCCTCGGCCTTCGCGGCCGTGGTCGGCCTCGCCGCCGGCGGCTACGGCACCACCAAGGCGCACATCGCCGCGATGGGCGCCATCGCCGTCGACGGACCGGCGCTGTTCCTGCAGGGCACCATCCTGCTGGCCTCCGTCGTCGCCGTCTTCACCTTCGCCGAGCGGCGCCTGGACCCGGAGGTGCACGGCAACCGGGTGGACTCCTTCGCCGCCCAGGCGGCGTCCGTCCCGGGCAGCGACAGCGAACGGGCCGCGGTCAAGGCCGGTTTCGCCACCACCGAGGTCTTCCCGCTGATGCTGTTCGCGGTCGCCGGGATGCTGATCTTCCCGGCCGCCAACGACCTGCTGACCCTCTTCGTGGCGCTGGAGGTCTTCTCCCTCCCGCTCTACCTGCTCTGCGCCCTCGCCCGCCGCCAGCGGCTGATGTCGCAGGAGGCCGCGGTCAAGTACTTCCTGCTGGGCGCCTTCTCCTCCGCCTTCCTCCTCTTCGGCATCGCGCTGCTGTACGGCTACGCGGGCTCCGTCTCGTACTCCGTCATCGCGGACGTGGTGGACGGCACCGTCCAGAAGATCGACCCGGCCCTCGCGGGGACCATGGGCAACGACGCGCTGCTGCTGATCGGCGG
Organism: Streptomyces sp. NPDC098789; assembly: GCF_044759975.1. Classification (NCBI taxonomy): domain Bacteria; kingdom Bacillati; phylum Actinomycetota; class Actinomycetes; order Kitasatosporales; family Streptomycetaceae; genus Streptomyces; species Streptomyces sp. NPDC098789. The sequence continues at coordinate 103,300 of NZ_JBIWAJ010000020.1, read as the reverse complement.
CGCGCTGATCCTCATGGGCCTGCTCTTCAAGGTCGGCGCCGTCCCCTTCCACATGTGGACCCCGGACGTCTACCAGGGCGCCCCGACCCCGGTCACCGGCTTCATGGCGGCGGCCACGAAGGTCGCGGCCTTCGGCGCGCTGCTGCGCCTGCTGTACGTGGTCCTGCCGGGCCTGCGCTGGGACTGGCGCCCGGTGATGTGGGGCGTCGCGATCGTCACGATGCTGGCGGGCGCGATCATCGCGATCACCCAGACCGACGTGAAGCGGCTGCTGGCGTACTCCTCGATCGCGCACGCGGGCTTCATCCTGGCCGGTGTGATCGCCACGTCGAAAGAGGGCGTCTCCTCCGTCCTCTTCTACCTGGCGGCGTACTCCTTCGTGACGATCGGCGCCTTCGCCGTGGTCACGCTGGTGCGCGACGCGGGCGGCGAGGCCACGCACCTGTCCAAGTGGGCGGGTCTGGGCCGGCGTTCCCCGCTGACGGCGGCCGTCTTCGCGGTCTTCCTGCTCGCCTTCGCCGGTATCCCGCTGACCTCCGGCTTCGCCGGTAAGTTCGCGGTCTTCAAGGCGGCGGCGGAGGGCGGCGCGGGCGCGCTGGTCGTGGTCGGTGTGATCTCCTCGGCGATCGCGGCGTTCTTCTACATCCGGGTCATCGTGCTGATGTTCTTCAGCGAGCCGAAGGCCGACGGCCCGACCGTCGCCGTCCCCTCGATGCTGACGATGACCACGATCGCGGTGGGCGTCGCCGTGACGGTGGTCCTGGGCGTGGCACCCCAGTACTTCCTCGAACTGGCCGGCCACGCGAGCACGTTCGTCCGCTGACCACCCGACACCGTACGCACGCCAGGGCCCGGCCCCCTCGGAAGGGGGCCGGGCCCTGGCGCGTATCGGCGTGCGGGACTACTCGGGGCGTCGCCGCTTCGGCGTGATCGCGTCGAGGTCGAGGTCGACGGGGAAGGGGACGGTGACCTTCAGCCGATCGTGGAAGATGCCGGTGGCGACGTACTTCTCGGTTGCGGGGTCGAGTTCGTAGACGTAGACGACGGCCCGGCCGTCCTTGTTCTCCACCCTCCAGAAGTGGAGGATCCCGGCCTTGGCGTACTTCAAGGGCTTCGCTTCGCGGTCACGCCCGATCGAGTCGGGGGAGACCACTTCGATGGCGAGAACCACGGCCTCGGCAGGGAAGGCAGTCTGTTCCAGAGCGTCGACAACGTCCGCTCGCACGACGACGACGTCCGGCTCGGGCCGGTTCCTCTTGTCGATGTCGATGGTGATTTCGCGGAAGACCTCGTAGTCATCAGGGGCCACCGATTGCAGTTGCCACTTGCACAAGTCGATGGCCCGCTCGTGGAAGACGCTCTGCGGACTCACGAAAACCAGGCTCCCGTCGATCAGCTCCGTGTGTGGAGGCAGATTCGGAAGCGTGTCCAGGTCGTCCGCGGTCCAGCCGCCCGCCGGCGGGATCGGCCAGCGTGGCCCCGGCTCCGGTTCAGGCTGTGGCGCTACGGATTCGACGCTCATCAGTGCTCCCATGGGGCAGAGTCTCGCGAGTCCGTTCAGCGTATCGCCGAGAAATGGGGAAGCACCGCCCTTACGGGTGAACGTGCGCCGGGTCGGTCGGGGTGGTGGCCTTCTTCGGGCAGGTCAGGGCGGTGTTCCAGTTGTGGAAGCGGCCCGCCGGGTTGTCGCGGTAGGCCCACAGGTGGAGGTCGTAGTGCTTCGGCATGCCCGCCCAGTGGCCCGGCATCGGGCCGTCGAAGGGCAGGCCGAACATGCTCGGCCGGTCGTCGGAGGTCTTCAGGTCCTGGTCCCGGTCGGTGGACATCCACTCCACGGTCTCCAGCTTGCGCCGGCCGTGGGAGTCCTTCGCGGTGCTGTAGAGGAGCGCGGTCGGCCGGCTCGGGTCCTTCGAACCCCAGTTGGCCTGCTTGACGTAGTGGTAGCCCATGGCGCCCGCGCCGAACGGATTGGTCATGCACTCCTCGCCGTGCGGGACGTAGCCGTCCTTGAGCGCCTCCCGCTCGTCCACGTACTTGGCGGTCACCGCCATCGCCGTGGCCATGTCCCGCATCGCCTGGACGTTGCGGGGGTCGGGCGCGGGCCCGTCCACCGCCTGGGCCGTCGGGACGGCGGCCAGGGCGAGGGACGCGGCGGCCAGGCAGGTCAGGGCGGCCTTCAGGGGGCGTGCGTGCATCGGGGCTCCTGAGGTGGGGGCGTGCGTCCACCCTGTGCGGGGGCGCGGGCGGGCGCACGCGGTGCTCACCCAAAGGAGGGCGGGCGGCGCCCGCTCAGGCGGCCGCCCGGGCGGCGTAGGCGCGCACGTCCGCGTCCGGGTCGGCGGTGGCCGTCGCGAGCGCCGCGCGGGCGGCCGGCTCGACCCGGTGGGCCAGCAGGGCGAGCACGACGGCCTTGCGGACGTCGGCGTTCGGGTCGGCCAGCGCCCCGGCGAGGCGCGCCACCGCCACCCCGGGCCGCGCCGCGGACAGCGCGGCCGCGGCCCCCGCCCGGACCTGCCACGCCGGGTCCCCGGACAGCGCGGCCACCGCCCGGTCGGCGTACGGGCCCCCGCACCCGGTGGTGGCCAGCGCCCCCAGCGCCGCCCCCCGCACCAGCGGGTCCGCATCGCCGAGCAGTACCTCCAGCGGCTCCGGGCGCGCACCGCGCACCGCCGCCAGCCCCTTGGCCACCGCCACCCGGACCTCGCGCGCCCCGTCCCCGGCGGCCCGCGCGAGGGCGTCCACCGCGTCCACCGACACCAGGGCCCGCACCGCGTGGATCCGCACCTCCGCCTCGGGGTCGTCGAGGTGGCCGGCGTACAGCGGCGCGTCCCCCAGCCGTAGCGCCCGCAGCGCCTCCAGCGCCGCCGAGCGGACCACCGGGTCGGCGACCCGCGGGTCCGTCACCGCCAGCGCGGCCCGCAGCCCGGCGGCCAGCGCGGGCTCCGCCGGGAGCACCTCCAGCAGCTCCCGCAGCGAGGCGGCGGCCACCGCCCGTACCGCGGGGGAGGGGTCGGCGAGGCGCTCGGCGAGCGCGGGTCCGGTCCCCGCCGGGACGCTCTCGCTGACCGCGGCCACGGCGGCCGCGCGCACCGCCGGGTCCGGGTCGACGAGGTAGGGCCGCAGCGCCGCCAGCCCCGGCGCCTCCTCCGCCAGCGCCAGCAGTTCGAGGATCCGGGGCGAGCCGGCGGCGGGGGCCCAGGGAACGACGGCCGCCGTCACCGGGGCCCCGACCGTCCGCGCCACCGGCGAGCTCCCCGCCCCCGTCCCCGCTCCCGCCGTCGCGACGTCCAGCGGGTGCACCTCGCCCAGGTGCCGGGACGCCCCGCCCGCCGGTGCGAACTCCGCCACCGGCACCAGGTACGGCTCCACCGGGCGCGCCGTGAACTCCATCGCCCCGCCGGGGGACTTGCGCAGGTCCAGGTGGTAGAGCCAGTCCTCGTCGGAGCGCTCGGGGTGGTCGAGCCGCTCGTGGTAGAGCCCCCAGCGGGACTCCGTGCGGGCGAGCGAGGAACGGGCGGCCATCTCCGCGCAGTCCCGGATGAAGGACACCTCCGCGCACCGCATCAGCTCGTGCGGGGTGCGCGCGCCCATCTCGGCGATCTCCCCGGTCATCCGGTCGAAGGCGGCCACCGCGAGCGAGAGCTTCGCGCCGGTCTTCGGCGGGGCGACGTAGTCGTTCACGAACCGCCGGAGCTTGTATTCGACCTGCGGCTGCGGCGGCCCGTCGGGCGTGCGCAGCGGCCGGTAGACCAGCTCGTGCGCGGCGGCCACCTGGTCCGCCGGGAGGGGGCCCTCGTAGGCGGTGTACCGGGAGGCGTCCGCGCCCGCCAGGTCACCGAAGACGAAGGCGCCGATCATGTAGTTGTGCGGCACCGAGGCCAGGTCCCCGGCCGCGTACAGCCGGTCCACCGTGGTGCGCGCGTGCGCGTCGACCCGCACCCCCGAGGCCGAATGGCCGCCGCACAGGCCGATCTCCGAGATGTGCATCTCGATGTCGTGGGTGCGGTAGTCGTGCCCGCGGCCGGCGTGGAAGGTGCCGCGCGTGGGGCGCTCGGTGGTGTGCAGGATCGATTCGAGGGAGCTGATGGACTCCTCGGGGAGGTGGCTGAGCTTGAGGTACACCGGCCCCCGGTCGGAGGCGAGTTCGGCGGCGAACTCGGCCATCATCTGGCCCGACCAGTAGTCGGAGTCCACGAACCGCTCGCCGTGCCGGTTGACCTGGTAGCCGCCGAAGGGGTTGGCGACGTACGCGCACGCCGGCCCGTTGTAGTCCTTGATCAGCGGATTGATCTGGAAGCACTCGATGCCGGTCAGGGCGGCGCCCGCGTGGTAGGCCATGGCGTAGCCGTCGCCCGCGTTGGTCGGGTTCTCGTACGTGCCGTAGAGGTAGCCGGAGGCGGGCAGTCCGAGGCGCCCGCAGGGGCCGGTCGCCAGGATCACCGCGCCGGCGCGCACGGTCACGAAGGCGCCCGTGCGGGTGTGGAAGCCGGCCGCCCCGATCGCCCGGCCGTCCTCGGGCGAGGTGAGCACGCGCACCGGCATCACCCGGTTCTCGATCCGGATCAGCTCGCGCATCTCGCGCCGGCGCAGCTGCCGGTAGAGCACCTTCTTGACGTCCTTGCCCTCGGGCATGGGGAGCACGTAGGAGCCGGAGCGGTGCACCTGGCGGACCGCGTACTCGCCGTGCTCGTCCTTCTCGAACTTCACCCCGTACCGCTCCAGGCGCTGCACCATGGCGAAGCCGCGCGTCGCGGTCTGGCGCACCGTGGACTGGTCGACGATCCCGTCGTTGGCCCGGGTGATCTCGGCGACGTAGTCGTCGGGTTCGGCCCGGCCGGGCACGACCGCGTTGTTGACGCCGTCCATGCCCATGGCGAGGGCGCCGGAGTGCCGTACGTGCGCCTTTTCGAGCAGGAGCACGCGGGCACCCCGCTCGGCGGCCGTCAGCGCCGCCATCGTCCCGGCGGTGCCGCCGCCGATGACGAGGACGTCGCAGGAGATCTCCTCGGCCGAGCCGATCGCGGGGATGTCCACGGGTGCTGCCTTTCCGTTCGGTACAGATCAGGGGGTGTTGCCGTCGGGGCCCGGCGGGTCCTCGCGCAGCGAGCGCAGGACCTCCGCGCGCAGGGCGCCCTGCGGGGCGTCGCCGGCCGCCGACCGCTCGCGCGGACGCGGTACGTCGAGCACGCGCCCGGCGGCGAGCAGCGCGACCCGGTCGCCCAGGAACAGCGCCTCGTCGACGTCGTGCGTGACGAAGACGACGGTCGCGCCGGTCCCGGCGAGGACCTCGACCAGCAGGTCCTGCATCTCGGCGCGGGTACGGGCGTCGAGCGCGCCGAAGGGTTCGTCCATCAGGACGGCCCGCGGGCCGCCGGCCAGCGCCCGGGCCAGCTGGACCCGTTGGCGCTGGCCGCCGGAGAGCCGGTGGGGGAGCTTGTCCGCGTGGTCCGCCAGCCCCACCCGCTCCAGCCAGCCCGCCGCCGTGGCGCGCCGCTCGGCCCGGGGCACCCGGCGGATGGCGAGCGGGAGTTCGACGTTGGCCCGCACCGTCCGCCAGGGCAGCAGGGCGTCGTCCTGGAAGACCAGCGCCCGGTCCGCCTCCGGGCGCAGCACCGGCCGGCCGTCCTGCTCCACGCTGCCCGCGAGCGGCGGCAACAGTCCGGCCAGGGTGCGCAGCAGGGTGGACTTCCCGCAGCCGGAGGGGCCGACGACGGCCAGCACCTCGCCCGCCTCGACCTCCAGCTCGACCCCGTCGAGCACGGTGGCGGGGCCGCGGCCGAGGCGTACGCCGCGCAGCGCGAACCGCGCCCCCGCGGCGGCGGGCCGACTCTTGTGTGCGGCCGGGTCGGTGGCCGTGCTGACCGTGCTCATGCGGGGGTCACCTCTTTCACCGTGTGGTCGTGCGCGGTCCGGCCCCGCGGCGTGCGGCCCCGTGGCCCGCGCGGGCGGGGGATCCGGGCGGTGGGCGTGGAGCGGGCGCCGCGCTGCGGGAGCCAGTCGGTCAGTCGGCGGCCGATCCGTTCGACGGCCGTCGAGGTCAGCCAGCCGAGGGCGCCGATCGTGGCCATGCCGACGAAGACGCCGGGGTAGTCGACCACCGTGTAGTCCTGCCAGGTGCGGTAGCCGACCCCGTACTCGCCGGAGATCATCTCGGCGGAGATCACGCAGATCCAGGACACCCCGATGCCGACCGACAGCCCGCCGAAGATCCCCGGCAGCGCGCCCGGCAGGACCACGGAGAACAGCACCCGGGCCCGCCCGCCGCCCAGGGTCAGGACGGCCTCCTCCCACACCGGGCTCAGCGCCCGCACCGCGTGCCGGGTGGAGACCAGGACGGGGAAGAAGGCGGCCGCGCAGGTGATGAAGACGATCCCCTGCTCGTTGGAGGGGAAGAGCAGGATCGCCACCGGGACGAGCGCGATCGCGGGGATCGGCCGCAGCACCTCCAGCACCGGCCCCAGCAGGTCGGCGGCCACCTTCGAGCGGGCGATCGCGGTGCCCACCGCCACCCCGCCCACCGCCGCGAGCGCGAAGCCCGTGACGATCCGGCGCAGGCTGTCGGCGAGGTCCTGCCAGTACGGGCCCGTCGCGGCCCGCTCGGCGAACTTCGCGGCGACCTCGCCGACCGTCGGGAACTGCTCGAAGCGCAGCCAGAGGTTCACGTCCAGCGAGGTGAGCAGCTGCCACGCGAGCAGCGCGACCCCGAGCGAGGCCAGCCGCAGCAGCCGGCGACCGGCGCTGCCCGCGCGGCCCGTGTCGCTCGCGCCGCCCGTATCGCCCGCGCCGCTCACGCGGGGGACCCGGCGAGGCCCAGGGCCTCCTCGTAGGTCACCGTGCGGGCCCCGCCGCCGGAGTGCGCGGCGACGTACGCCGCGGCGCCCGCGGGGGTCACGAAGGCGCGCAGCTCGGCGCCCTCGGCCACCCAGACCGCCTTGTCGGCGAACCACGGGGTGCCGGTCACCGCGTCCGGTACGTAGCCGGCCCGGACCTGGCCGCCCGCCGCGCGCACGGCCCGCAGCAGCTCGCGCGGGGAGTCGTAGGCGGTGGTCCGGTCCGCTCCCTTGAGCCACAGCCGGGAGCGGGCGCCGGTGGCTGCCGGGTAGGCCGGGCCGGCCGCCGCGGAGATCCGCCGCAGCGGCTCCGGGTCCACGAAGGCGTCCACGTCGACGCCGCCGACGAGCTTGGCCGCCGTCAGCACCGGCACGTCCTGCTTGAGCGCGTCGATCAACTCCGGCCGCAGCGCCGGGTCGAAGGTCGCTATGCCGTCGGCGCCGTTGTAGAGGTAGACCACCTCGGCGGGCAGTCCGGTCGCCTTGGCCACCGACTCGGCGGCGGCCACGGGCTGGTCGCGCAGGTAGGAGGTGGCCTTCTGCTGGGCGCGCAGGAAGTCGTCGAGGACGCCGGCCCGTTGGTGGGCGAACTTCTCCCGGACGGTGACTCCGTGGAAGGTCGCCAGCTTCAGTTCGGCCCCGTCGTACAGGGCCTTGGCCCGGCCCTCGAAGGCGAGCTGGCCCGGCCAGGCCACGAACTGCGAGAGCGCGTCGACGCTGCCCGCCTGGAGCGCCGAAGCGCCCACGCTGGGCTGCTGGTTGAGTTTCTGGATGCCCTTGTCGGGGTCGATCCCGGCGCGCTGCAGGGCGCGGACGAGGGTGCCGTCCGCGGCCGATCCGACGCTGGTGGAGACCTTCTTGCCGCGCAGGTCGGCCAGTGACTCCAGCTTCGAGTCGGGCGCGGTGACGATGGTGTTGAGGCCGCCGCGGAGGTTGTAGCCGGTCACCGAGACCAGGTGGGTGGGCTGCTTCAGCTCCTTGCCGCGGGCGGCGTTGATGAGCAGCGGGAAGTCGCCCATCGAACCGATGTCGATCTTCCCGGCGGTCATCTGGGCGGTGATGGGCGCGCCGGTCGCGTAGTCCTGCCAGTCGACCTTGTAGGTGACCCCGTCCCGCTCGCCGCGGGCCGCCAGCTCCTGTTCGAAGTAGCCGAGGGAGCGCAGCAGGGTGCCGGCGGTGACGGTGTTGATGGTCTTCGACTGGTAGCCGACGGTCACCGTGACCGTCCTGGCGCCGTCCGTCCCCTCCCCCTGGCCGCCGCAGGCGGTGACCAGGGGCGCCAGGAGGAGCAGGGACGCGAGGGTTCTCGTACGCGGGGCGGTCCGCGGGGGAGTGCGCATGGGGATCGGGCCTTTCACCGGAGCAGGTAGGGCATGTTGACGGTCACCGCACCGGTGGGACAGCGGGCGGCGCAGGGGCCGCAGTACCAGCACTCGTCGACGTGCATGTAGGCCTTGCCGCTGTCCTGGTGGATGGCGAGCGAGTCGAGCGGACACATGTCGACGCAGAGGGTGCAGCCGTCGATGCACAGGGACTCGTCGATGGTCACGGGCACGTCGCCGCGCTGGGGGGCCAGAGGCATGGCTGTCTCCAGGAAGGAGGGGAAGGGGAGGGAACAGGGGGTTCAGCGGTCGCGGCGCAGCAGTCCGCTCATGGTGATCCGGTCGCCGCGGAAGCGGATGAACTCCAGGTCGACGGGGCGCCCGTCGGCGAGGTGGGTGAGCCGCTCCAGCATCAGCACGGCGGCGCCGCGCGGGGCCTGGAGGACGGCGGCGGAGTGCGCGTCGGCGCTGACGGCCTCCAGGGTGATCTCGGCGTGCCCCAGCGGGCCGCCGGTCAGGGATTCCAGGAGCCGGAAGACGTCGGTGTGCTCCAGGTCGCAGTCGAGGAGCCCGGCGCCGATGTCCATCGGGATGTAGGTGAGGTCGAGGGAGAGCGGCAGACCGTTCAGCCGGCGCAGCCGCTCGATGTAGAGCACGTCGGCGTGTTCGGGCACGCCGAGGCGCTCGGCGACGGGCGCCGGGGCCGGTACGGGCCCCATCGTGCGGACCTCGTTGCTGACGGTGCCGTGCTCGTGCAGGGTTTCGGCGAGGCCCTGGAGGCGGTCGAGGCCGTGCGGGTACTTCTCGCAGACGACGACGGTGCCGACGCCGGGCTGGCGGGCCACCAACCGCTCGCCGCGCAGCAGGTCGAGGGCCTGGCGGACGGTGTTGCGGCTGGCGCGGTAGTCGGTGGCGAGGGCGTCCTCCAGCGGGAGGACCCCGCCGGGGTAGTGGCCGGCGAGGACCTGGTGGCGCAGGAGGTCGGCGAGCTGCCGGGCGCGGTCCGCGCGCAGCCGTCGGCGGCGCGCTGCGGCGACCGGGACGGTGTGCTCACGGAGGCGTTCGGCTGGCATGCGACGGAACATACCGAGGGGCCCCGGGCGGTGGTGTTGCCGCAGTGTTGCGCCACCGGGCGGCACCCGGCGTACCGCTCTGACCTGGGACGACGGCGGGGTGGCGGAAAGATCCGCCACCCCGCCGCAGCCGTGCGTCCCGAGGTGTGGACTAGCGGGCGTCCGCGATGCGGCCGGCTGTGACGCGGGCGGCCGCGATCGTGCCGGTGACCTCGCCGAGGCCGACCTTGGTGCCGTCGGGGCCCGGGGCCCAGGCGGTCATGGTGACGGTGTCGCCGTCCTCCAGGAAGGTCCGCTTGCCGTCCGGGAGCTCCAGGGCGTCGCGGCCGTTCCAGGTCAGCTCCAGGAGCGAACCGCGCTGGCCGGTCTCGGGGCCGCTGACCGTGCCGGACCCGTAGACGTCGCCGGTGCGCAGGGAGGCGCCGTTGACGGTCATGTGGGCGAGCTGCTGCGCCGCGGTCCAGTACATCGAGGAGAACGGCGGGTGCGCGACCTCGTGGCCGTTGATCGCGACCGTGATGTGCAGGTCGAAGCCGCCCTGCTCGTCGGCGCCGGCGTCGGAGTCGTCGAGGTAGGGCAGCAGCGGGAAGTCGCGGGCCGGGGGCGCCACGCGGGCCGCGTCCAGGGCCTCCAGCGGGGTGACCCAGGCGGAGACGGAGGTCGCGAAGGACTTGCCGAGGAAGGGGCCGAGCGGCACGTACTCCCAGGCCTGGATGTCGCGCGCCGACCAGTCGTTCAGCAGGAAGAGGCCGAAGACGTGCTCCCGGAAGTCGCCGAGCGGCACGGCCGTGCCCAGCTCGGAGGGGGTGCCGACGACGAAGCCGACCTCCGCCTCGATGTCGAGCTTGATGCTCGGGCCGAAGACGGGCGCCGGGTCCGCGGGCGCCTTGCGCTGGCCCGAGGGCCGCACGACGTCCGTGCCGGAGACGATCAGGGTGCCCGCGCGGCCGTGGTAACCGATGGGCAGGTGCTTCCAGTTGGGGGTGAGCGCGTCACCGTCGGGGCGGAAGATCTGCCCGACGTTGGTGGCGTGGTGCTCGCTCGCGTAGAAGTCGACGTAGTCCGCGACCTCGTACGGCAGGTGCATGGTGACGGCTTCGAGCGGCACCAGGTGGGGCTCGACGGCGGGCCGGTGGCCCGGGTCGGTGACCCACGCGGTGAGCGCGCGGCGCACGTCGTGCCAGGCGGTGCGGCCGGCCGCCAGCAGCGGGTTGAGGGAGGGCTGGCCGAGCAGCCCGGCGTACGGGGACCCGAGCGCGAGGGCGACGGCTCCGGCGTCCAGCACGTACCCGCCGATCCGCACGCCGACGCGCCGCCGGGGCTCCGCGGCCCCGCCCGTCTCCTCGGCGGTCGAGAACACGCCGTACGGGAGGTTGTGCGGCCCGAACGGGTCGCCCTCGGGTACGTCGAGGGGGCTCTGCAGGGGCATGGGATACTGCCTCGCTTTCCGGGCGGCCCGGGGGTGTCCCGGGTTTTGTTGACACGTTACGTGCCTGGTGAGGCCTGCGGGAGGCCGGATTCGGGCGCTATTTGTAGGACTTGTCCAACGAGGTCCGTATCCTTGAACCCGTGACTTCCGCCCCCCTTCGCGCCCTCCCGTACGCCCTGATCGCCACTGACCTGGACGGGACGCTGCTGCGCGCAGGTGACACAGTTTCCGCCCGTTCGTACGCGGCGCTCGCGACGGCGCGCGCAGCAGGCGCCCGGCACATCATCGTCACCGGGCGCCCCGTCCCACAGGTCCGGCACGTCCTGGACGACCTCGGCTACACGGGGCTCGCGGTGTGCGGACAGGGCGCGCAGTTGTACGACGCGGCGCAGGGCCGGATGCTGCACTCCGTCGCCCTGGACCGGGATCTGGCGGAGGTCGCCCTCGGCAAGATCGAAGCGGAGGTCGGCGAGGTGTTCGCGGCCGTCAACCGGGAGGGTCTGGACGCGGAGATGCTGATGGGGCCCGGCTACCGGATGTGGCACCCGCACCTGCCGACGGTCCGCGTGCCGCGCCGGGCGGACCTGTGGTCGGCCCCGATCAACAAGGTGCTGCTCCAGCACCCCGAGCTGGACGACGACGAGCTGACCCGGGTCGCCCGGGGCGTGGTCGGTGACCTCGTCAACATCACGATGGCCGGGGAACACACGGTGGAGATCCAGCCACCGGGCATCGACAAGGCCAGCGGGCTGGGCCGGGCGGCGGCCGTCCTGGGCCTGGACGCTTCCTCGACGATCGCCTTCGGCGACATGCCGAACGACATCCCCATGTTCGCCTGGGCCGCCCACGGGGTGGCGATGGCGAACGCGCACCGCGAGCTGGTCGCGGTGGCGGACGAGGTGACCCTGTCGAACGAGGCGGACGGCATCGCGGTGGTCCTGGAACGCCTGTACGCGTAGCGGGACCCGGGGGACGCCTCAATCGCCGGCCGGGCTGATCTGCCCCGCCGGAGGCCCCGCGCCGCGACCGCCCTCCCTCCGGGGACGCCTCAAACGCCGGCGAGGCTGATCCCAGCCTGCCCGGCGTTTGAGGGCAGTCGGTAGGCCGCGCGGGCGGGCCGGGCCCGATTCAGCCCGCCCGGCGCTTGAGGGCAGCGGCCCGGCCTAGCCCGCGGCGCGCGGCAGGCGCCGTTCCCAGGTCCGGTGGAAGAGGACCTCGTCCCCCTCCCGGCACACGACCTCGTCCGACGTCACGAAGCCGCCCTCGTCGCACGAGATCCGGGACCGGGTCTCCACCCTCGCGTCCCACCCCCGCTCCGGCCGGTGCAGCCGGATCCGCCAGTGCGAGACGGTCCGGGCCGACAAGGGGTCGCCGTCCTCGATCTCGTACACCTCCCGCGCGTCCTCGCTGAACTCCAGCCCGTCCGGGTACACCCGCGTCCCGCCGTACCGCGGGTCCACCTCCAGCCGCCAGAGCCCGCGCGCCACGTCCCGCACGACCAGCCGCTCCGGTCGCGGCTCGTCCAGGGTCTCGGGATAGACCACGCCGAGGCCCTCGGACTGCTCCGGCGGCTCGAAGGCGACCTCCGGGCCCGCCCCCACGGCCGGGTCCCGGACCGGCAGGGTCAGCGCGCTCCCCGCGGGCTCCAGCGTCCAGCCCGCCTCGGACCCGGCCCGCGGCCAGATCCACGGCCAGTACGCGGAGGACACCGCGAGCCGGATCCGGTGCCCGGGCGGAAAGGCGTGCCCGATGCCGTTCAGCTCGAAGGTGACGTCCTCGTACGCGCCCACCGGCCACGGCACCGCCTTGTCCCGCCCCCGCCGCGCGGACAGGTTCAGCGCGCCCCGGGTGACCAGCGTCGAGGACCCGTCGGGCGCCACGTCGCAGACCCGGGCGACGACCTGCCCGTACGGCACGTCCATCCGCAGCCGCAGGGTGACCCGGGGCCGGCCCAGGACCTCCAGCCGCCCGCCCGCGCCCACCGGGAACTCGAAGCAGGCCGACTTGGCGTCCTCCTCGCGCTGGTCCGGCGGCAGGTCGCCGTCGTTGCCGAAGGGGAAGAAGCGGCCCGCGTCCAGGCCGGTGTGCTGCGGGGACACGACGAGGACCGGGTCGCCCTGGAGCGCGTACGTGTGCGGTGCGACCGCCGGCGAGGGCCAGGCCGGGTCGCCGACCCAGCGGCCCTCCATCCGCTCGTAGACGGTCGCCGGGCGGTGCGACTCGCTGATCCAGGAGCGCAGCAGCGGCTCGTCCATGACCCCGTTGTCCACGCCCTTGAGCCAGTGGTCCCACCAGCGCAGGGTCTCCTGGAGGAAGCCGATCGCGGGTCCCGGCGGCAGGCCGCGGTCGGGGTACTGGTGCGACCAGGGGCCGATCAGGCCGCGCACCCGCTCGGCCGGCAGGTGTTCGACGAGGCGCAGGACGGTGTCCCGGTAGGGGTCGTGCCAGCCGCCGACGGCCAGGACGGCCGCGCCGATCGCCGCGTAGTCCTCGCAGACGCTGCCGTGCTTCCAGTACGCGTCGCGGGTCTGGTGCGCGAGCCAGGTGTGGACGAGCGGCTGGAGCGCCTCCAGCCGGTCCAGCCACTGCTCCTTCCAGCCGTCGCCCGCGTAGAGCGGGTCCGGCGGGCGGGCGGCGAAGGCGAGCATGGTGGCGGCCCAGGCGTGCATGTCGACGGCGAGGACGGAGCCGCCCATGTAGTGCACGTCGTTGTCGTAGCGGTCGTCGGTGGAGCAGACGGTGACGACCGCCTTGAGCGGCTCGGGCGCGAGGGCGGCGATCTGGAGGGAGTTGAAGCCGCCCCAGGAGATGCCGAACATGCCGACCGCGCCGGTGCACCAGGGCTGCGCGGCCAGCCACTCGACGACGGCGACCCCGTCGGCCAGTTCCCGCGCGTCGTACTCGTCGCCGGGGTGGCCCCCGCTGTTGCCGTGGCCGCGCACGTCGACCCGCACCGAGGCGTAGCCGTGCCCGGCGTACCAGGGGTGGCGCTGCTGGTCGCGGGGCGCGGTCCAGTCGCTGAGCCGGTACGGGAGGTACTCCAGCAGCGCCGGAACGGGTTCGTCCGTCACGGGCCGCCAGATACGGGCGTACAGCGTCACTCCGTCGGGGAGCGGAATCCGGACATCCTCGTGGGTGGTCCCGTACGGGAAGTCGGTACGGATGTTCATGCGCGGCCTCAGCCCCTCGCAGTACTGGGAACGTGTGGACAGGCGGACGAGCGGACGGCCGGGCGGCCGGTCAGTGCACGGGGTGCATCGTGCGCTTCAGCCAGGGCGCGAGGGCGATCACGGCCAGGCCGGCGGCCACCGCGATCGCGCCGTTGACGCCGAAGTAGGCGGGGACGGAGACCTTGCCGTAGAGCTTGACCACCTGGGCCTGGATGCCGTTGGCGAGGGCCAGCGAGAGGAACCACAGGGCCATGGTCTGGCTGGCGTAGGCCTTCGGGGCGAGCTTGGTGGTGGCCGACATGCCGGAGGTCTCCAGCAGGACGTCGCCGAGGCCGAGCAGCAGGTAGGAGCCGACGATCCACCAGGCGGCCATCTTGAAGGCGTCGTCGCCCCCGTGCCCGGAGGTCGGGATGACCATCAACAGGAAGGACAGGCCGCCCAGGATCACGCCGAGGGCGATCTTGTTGGAGGAGTGCGGCTGGCGGCGGCCCATCCGGACCCAGACGGCCGCGACGACCGGGGCCAGCGCCACCTCGAAGGCGCCGAGCGCGGAGGCGTACCAACTGGCCGGGAAGTGGAAGCCGAGGATGGAGGTCTGGGCGTTCGTCGAGGCCAGCAGCATCATCGTCGAGTACGCCTGGAAGAGGATGAAGTTGAAGGCGACGGAGGCGAGGAAGAGCACCACGTACGGGCGCAGCCGTCCGCGCTCCTCGGCGCTCACCCGGGGGCTGCGGAACATGACGGCGAAGTAGACGACCGGGGCGATCACCGAGATCAGGGTGAGCAGGTCGACGAACCGGCCCATGGTGAGCCAGCCGAGCCGGGCCGTCAGGGTGGCGAGGACCGCCACGCCCAGCAGGCCGCCCACGATGCTCCACACGGCGCGGCGCATCGCCGCGGGGGCGAGGGGGTACTCGGCGGAGTGCTTTCGTCCGGCCAGATGGCGGCGTCCCAGCACGTACTGGATCAGGCCGGCCGTCATGCCGATCGCGGCGGCGGAGAAGCCCCAGTGCCAGCCCTTGTGCTCGCCGAGCCAGCCGGTGATGAGGGGACCGGCGAAGGCGCCGATGTTGATGCCCATGTAGTACAGGGCGAATCCGGCGTCGCGGCGCTGGTCGTCGGTGCGGTAGAGCTTGCCGACCATGCTGGCCACGTTGGGCTTGAGCAGGCCGGTGCCGGCGCTGATCAGGCCGAGGCCCACCCAGGTCATGGCGGCGGTCGGCACGGCCATCGCGTAGTGGCCGCAGGCGATCAGGACGCCGCCCCACAGGACGGAGCGGTAGGAGCCGAGGATCCGGTCGGCGAGCCAGCCGCCGGCCACGGAAACCAGGTAGACCATGGTTCCGTAGGCGGCCGACACGGACGCGGCGGTTCCCGGATTCATTCCGAGGCCGCCGTTGACTACGGTGTCCGCGAAGTAGAGAACCAGGATGGCCTGCATGCCCAGGAACGAGAAGCGCTCCCAGACCTCCAGTCCGGAGAGCGTCGCCAAGCCCCTGGGGTGGCCGAGGAAGGCGTGGTCGTCGCCGGGCGGCGGCTGGTCGGCCTCCGGGTCCGCCGGTTCGTCGATATCAGGCGCAGTTCTGGACAAAACGCATTCTCCGGTCGTATTGGCTCCTTAAGAACATACCGGTGCGGTTCGGGCAGTGCGCTGGTCGCGACCGGGCGGGCGCTCTCGGTGATCGAAAACAGACCGGATACGCTGGCTTGAGTGATGGCAGCGACACATCGACAATCCAGGTGATCGTCACCGTGATCGTCAGCAGACAGGAGTACCCCTCGTGACCGTCGTCGGGCCGTTCGGACTGAGCGTGCGGGACCAGGCTCTTGAGAGCGATGTCCAGGCCGGACTGGCCGCAGTCGAGGCGGGTCTGCTGGAGGCCACCAAGAGCGAAGTCCCCTTCATCACCGAGGCCGCACAGCATCTGGTCAAAGCCGGCGGCAAGCGGTTCCGGCCGCTGCTGGTGATGCTCGCGTCCCGCTTCGGCGACCCCTACGCGCCCGGCATCGTGCCGTCCGCGGTGGTCGTGGAGCTGACGCACCTCGCGACGCTCTACCACGACGACGTCATGGACGAGGCGGACGTCCGGCGCGGTGTGGACAGCGCGAACACGCGCTGGGGCAACTCCGTGGCGGTCCTGACGGGTGACTTCCTGTTCGCCCGCGCCTCGCACATCCTGGCCGACCTCGGCCCCGAGGCCGTGCGGATCCAGGCCGAGGCCTTCGAGCGGCTGGTGACGGGTCAGATCCTGGAGACGGCCGGTCCGCGCGACGGCCGCGACCCCGTCGCCCACTACCTCGACGTCATCGCGGGCAAGACCGGCTCGCTGATCGCCGTCTCGGGCCGCTTCGGCGCCCTGATGTCCGGCGCCGACGAGTCGGTCGTCGACATCCTCACGCAGTACGGCGAGCGCCTCGGCACCGCCTTCCAGCTCGCCGACGACGTCCTCGACATCGCCTCCGACTCGCACGAGTCCGGCAAGACGCCGGGCACGGACCTGCGCGAGGGCATCCCGACCCTGCCGGTGCTGCGGCTGCGGGAGATGGCCGCCCGGGACGGGCGGGAGGAGGACCTGGAGCTCGTGCGCCTCCTGGACGGCGACCTGACGGACGACGCCCGGCACGCCGAGGTGCTGTCCCGGCTGCGGGTGCACCCGGCGCTGGAGCAGGCGCGGCGCGACACCATCCGCTACGCCGAGGACGCGCGGGCCACGCTGGCCCCGCTGCCCGAGTGCTTCGCGAAGTCCGCCCTGGAAGAGCTGTGCGACGCGGTGGTCCACCGGGCCGGCTAGCCCACGTCGAGCCCACGGCCGGCCCTGCGCTAGGACCTAAGACAGAGGCGAGGCCCTCCGACCCCCTACGGGATGGGGACGGGGGGCCTTCGTCATGTCATCCCACGGGCGTACACGGAGTTGGCTCCGAGGAGTGATGCCCCGGAGCGCCTCCGTTTGGTCAGATAGAGACACACATCCCCACCAGATCGGGTGAGAGTGGCGGCGCGGGGTGGACGTTGAGATGTCGGGATGGGTAGGTCGCCGCCTACACACAGAGGTAGGGCAGAGACATGGCAGCGAACGTAAAGACCTCTCGCAAGGCCTCGCGGTACGCGGTACCGGTCGTGGTCGTGGGAGTGGCCGTGGCGACCGTCGGGCTCATTCCGGCCTTCGCCAACGCGAGCGGACCGGACCTTCCGAAGGTGACGGCGCAGCAGCTCATCGAGAAGATCGCGGCATCGGACACCCAGCAGCTGTCCGGCACCGCGAAGATCAGCACCGACCTCGGCCTGCCGAAGCTGGCGACCGGCCTGCTCGGCGGCGGGGGCGTCGCCGGCGGTTCCGCGAACCCGGAGGACAAGCTCACGCAGCTCGCCACCGGCACGCACACCTTCAAGGTCGCGGCCGACGGCCCGGACCGCCAGCGGATCACCTTCCTGGACGGCAAGGACGAGTACAGCCTCATCCACAACGGTGACGAGGTCTGGGGCTACGACAGCAAGTCCAACGAGGTCTTCCACGACAAGGAAGCGGGCGCCAAGGCGGGGCAGAAGGGCAAGGAGCACAAGACGGCCGACCGGCTCGGCACTTCGCCCGCGCAGCTCGCCGAGGAGGCCCTGAAGGCCGCCGGACCCACCACCGACGTGAGCGTCGGCGACACGGCCCAGGTGGCCGGACGCGACGCCTACCAGCTGGTGCTCAAGCCGAAGGCGTCCGGTTCCACCATCGGGTCCGTCCAGATCGCGGTGGACGCCAAGAACGGCGTGCCGCTGCGCGTCCAGGTGCTCTCCAGCCAGGGCGGCAAGCCGATCCTGGACGCGGGCTTCAGCAAGGTCGACTTCGCCAAGCCCGCCGCCGACACCTTCACCTTCACCCCGCCCAAGGGCGCGAAGGTGCAGGAGGGCTCCGACGCCTCGCACGGGGACAAGGCGCAGCGCCGCATGGACTCCCTGCCGATCCCCGGCCTGAACGGCCTGACCGGCGGCGGGGCCAAGGGCGAGACCACGGTCCTCGGTGAGGGCTGGGGCGCGGTCGCCCGGATCGACTCCGGCACGGGCAAGGGCCTGAAGGACTTCGAGGGCAAGGCGAACGAGAAGGGCGCCCCCAAGGAGGCCAAGCAGCTCCTCGACAGCCTCGGCGACAAGGTCAACGGGAAGTTCGGCTCCGGCCGGATCTTCTCGACCCGCGTGGTCAACGCGCTGATCACGGACGACGGCAAGGTCTACGTGGGCGCGCTCACCAAGGACGCCCTGGTCCAGGCGGCCAACGCCGCGAAGTAGTCCGGACGCCCGCGGGATGTGGGCACAGGTACGACAAGGGTGGCCCAGGACTTGTGTCCCGGGCCACCCTTGCGGCATAACTCTCCTCGGTACAGCGGGCCCGCTGTACCGTGAGTGCCATGTCGAGACACGTCACCATCCGCCTGGAGGAAGAGTTCCACGAGCGCCTCAAAGCGCGCGCGGCGGCGCTGGGGACGACGGTCACCGCGCTGATCACCGAGGTCACCGAACGCGAACTGGACGAGGACCGCAAGAACTTCCTCTCCGGCATCGAGGAGTTCGCCGACCACTGGGGCTACTTCCAGGAGCGGTTCGGCCATTGAAGATCACCATGGAGTGGGCCTGGACCGCTCTGGCCCACCACCTCCCGTCCGATCCCGCCGTGTGGGATCCCTCCGGGGTGGCCGCCGCGGTGGCCCGACACCAGAACGATCTGGTGCTGGTCCCCGAGCAGCCCGCCCCCGACACCGCCTGGCGGGCCGCCGCGTTCCTGCACACCCTCGCGGTGTGCCCGGCGCTGGAATCCCCGATGAACGAGTTCTACGCGGCCGCGGCGACCCGCTCGTACCTGCGGGTCGCCGGCGCGAAGCAACTGCCCTCGCCCGAGGCGCTCGGTGATCTCGTGGAGGCCGCGAAGCTGGGCCGGGTCGACATCGCCGCAGTGGCCGAGGAGCTGCGCTCCCAGATACAGGAGCCGGTTCCGAAGACCCTGCGGGTGCGCGCCGAAGGCACGTAGCACGACTGCCGCCCGCGTCCCCGGAGGGAAGCGGACGGCAGCGGCGCGTTCAGGGTGTTCGGGTGCTCAGGGTGTTCAGCGTGCTCAGAAGCTGATCTTCCAGCTGTTGATGTAGCCGGTGTCCTGCGCGGCCACGTCCTTCACCTGGAGCTTCCAGACGCCGTTGGCGACCTCGCTCGACGCGTTCACCGTGTAGGAGGCGATGACGTTGTCGGCCGAGTCCGAGCTGGAGTTCTTCAGCCGGTACGCCGTGCCGTCCGGGGCGATCAGGTCGATCTGGAGGTCACCGCGGTAGGTGTGGACGATGTTCACGTCCACCTTCGTGGTCGCCGGGGCGTTGCCCGTGACCCCCGAGACGGTGATCGGCGAACTGACGCCGGCGGCCGGGGAGTCCGGGATGGTGTAGTCCGTCGTGTTCTCGAAGGACGGGCCCGGCGGGACCGGGGTGGACGCGCCCAGGGTCCAGACCGCGTAGGCGATCGCGTCGCTGTTCTTGTCCAGCGCCGCGTCGTTGATGTTCGCCGAGGTGTCGCACGACCGGTGGTAGCAGGCGTCGAAGGCCTTGCCGGAGGTGCCGCCCCACTTCTGGGCCTGCGCGGCGGTCTTGGTGTAGTCGGCGCCGCTGAAGAGGCCGCCGACCGGGATGCCCGCGTTCTTGAAGGGGGCGTGGTCGGAGCGGCCGTCGCCCTCGGTCTCGATCTCGGTGGGGATGCCGACGCCGGCGAAGTACGTCTTGAAGGTCTGCTCGATCGTGGGGTCGTCGTCGTAGACGAAGTAGCCCGGGTTCGGCGACCCGATCATGTCGAAGTTCAGGTAGCCGGAGATCTTCGCCTTCTCGGCGCTCGGCAGGTTGTTGACGTAGTACGTCGATCCGACCATGCCCAGCTCTTCCGCGCCCCACCAGCCGAAGCGCAGGTGCTTGGTGGACTGGAGCCCGGCGCGGGAGACGGCGAGGGCCGTTTCGAGGATGCCGGCCGAACCGGAGCCGTTGTCGTTGATGCCGGGGCCGGCGCTGACGGAGTCCAGGTGCGAGCCGGACATCAGGACCGAGTTCGGGTCGCCGCCCGGCCAGTCGGCGATCAGGTTGTAGCCGGTGGCACCGCTGGAGGTGAAGGTCTGCAGGGTGGTGGTGTAACCGGCCGCGTCCAGCTTGGCCTTCACGTAGTCGATCGAGGCCTTGTAGCCGGCCTTGCCGTGCGCGCGGTTGCCGCCGTTGGCGGTGGCGATCGACTGGAGTTGGGTCAGGTGCGCCTTGACGTTGGCTATGGGGATGTCGGGCGGCGTCGGCGCGGCCGTGGCCGCGGTGGGGGAGGCCAGCGCCGCGGGGGCGGTGGAGGCGAACAGGCCGGCCACCGCGATCGCGGTGACGGCGACCAGGCGCCGAGAGACGGACAGGCTCATGTGGGGGCTCCGGGATTCCGCGGGGATATGACGGAACTGAGGGGATAGAGCAAGTGAGCGTTAGTGCGTCAGTGCGAGCCTGATGTTCAGCGAGAGTATGACTGCCCGTCAAGGTCATAATCCGGTCAGTGGGGTTCGGAAAACGGACGATCCCCGGTACGGAGGTTCCGTACCGGGGATCGAGCGGTGGATGATGCGCGGCTACGCCGGTTCGCGCGCCGGGGTCACAGGGGTGGCCGGCGCCCCGGGAGCGGTCCCCGCGGCCGGGGCCGCGGTGGCCGCCGCGGTCGTCGAAAGGGTGGCCGAAACGGTCGCCGCGAGGGCCGCGCGGGAGCGCCTGGCGGTGCGCAGCGCGTCCCAGGTGAGCAGCGCGAGCGCGGCCCAGACGAGGGAGAAGCCGGCCCAGCGCTCGGGCGGCATGGCCTCGTGGAAGTAGACGACGCCGAGGCCGAACTGGAAGACCGGGGCCAGGTACTGGAGCAGGCCGAGGGTGGAGAGCGGGACCCGGATGGCCGCGGCGCCGAAGAAGACCAGCGGGATCGCGGTGACCAGGCCGGTCGAGGCCAGCAGGGCGGCGTGCCCGGCGCCTCCGGTGGTGAGGGTGGAGTGGCCCTGGACCGTCAGCCACACGAGGTAGCCGAGGGCGGGCGGGAAGAGCAGCGCGGTCTCGGCGGCCAGCGAGTCCAGGCCGTTCAGGTTGATCTTCTTCTTGAGCAGCCCGTAGGTCGCGAAGGAGCAGGCGAGCACCAGGGAGATCCACGGCGGCCGCCCGTAGCCGATCGCCAGCACCACGACGGCGGCGAAGCCGACGGCGACCGCCACCCACTGCGTGCGGCGCAGCCGCTCGCCCAGGACGAGGACGCCGATGCCGATGGTGACCAGCGGGTTGATGAAGTAGCCGAGGCTGGCCTCGACCACCCGGCCGTGGTTGACGGACCAGATGTACAGGCCCCAGTTGATCGAGATCACGGTGGCCGCGAGCGCGGTCAGGCCGAGCTTGCGCGGCTGGCCGACCAGGGTCCGTATCCAGCCCCAGCGGCGCATCACGAGCAGGGCGAGGCCGACGGCGACCAGGGACCACACCATGCGGTGGGCGAGGATCTCGATCGCCTCGGCGGGCTTGAGCAAGGGCCAGAAGAGGGGCACCAGCCCCCACAGGCCGTAGGCGCCGAATCCGTAGAGCAGACCCGTGCGCTGCTCGTCGTCTGTCCTCACGGGCCCTCCAGGGTCACTTCACGCCAACCTCACGAAGGTAGCGCCGCCGGAGCGGGATGTCATGCCCGTTGAGGGGTGACGGTCATGACATCCGGATCCTCTCCACCGCGGCTCAGGCCAGGGCCCCCGCGATCGCGGTGGCGATCGGGGTGGTCGGGCGGCCGATGAGCTTGGCCAGGTCCCCGCTGGTGCCCGCGAGCCGGCCGCGCGAGATGGCCGCGTCCACGTCGACGAGGATCGCGGCGAAGCCCGCGGGGACGCCGGCGCCGGTCAGCACGTCGAGGTGCGCGTCCGCCGGGACCGAGGCGTAGGCGATCTCGCGGCCGGACTGCGCCGCGACCTCGGCCGCGTACTCCGCCAGGCTCCAGGAGGTGTCGCCGCTGAGCTCGTACACCTTGTTCAGGTGGCCCTCGCCGGTCACCACGGCGGCCGCCGCGGCGGCGTAGTCGGCGCGGGCCGCGGAGGCGATCCGGCCCTCGCCGGCACTGCCGACGACCGCGCCGTGCTCCAGGACGTTGCCCAGCTGGGCGGTGTAGTTCTCGTGGTACCAGCCGTTGCGCAGGAAGGTGTGCGGCAGCCCGGAGTCGAGGATGAGCTGCTCGGTGACGCGGTGCTCGGCGGCGAGGTCGAAGTCGGCCTCGGGGCCGCCGAGGATCCCGGTGTAGGCGAGCTGGGCCACCCCGGCGGCCTTCGCGGCCCCGATCACCGCGGTGTGCTGCGGCACCCGCTGGCCGACCTCGCTGCCGGAGATCATCAGGACCCGGTCCCCGGCGCGGAAGACGCCCTCCAGGCTCGCGGGGTCGCTGTAGTCCGCGACGCGCACCTCGACGCCGCGCGCGGCCAGGTCGGCGGCCTTCGCCTCGTTGCGGACGACGGCGGCGATCTCCGTGGCGGGGACGGTGGCCAGCAGGTCCTCCAGGACCAGGCGGCCGAGGGCTCCGGTGGCTCCGGTGACGACGATGCTCATGGGGTGCTCCTTCAGGGGGTTCCCGCGGGGTTCCTGCGGTTGATGACACCACCCTACGGAGCGCGCTAACTATTTGTAAGTACCTACTTTGAAGTAAGGTACTGGCATGGAAGTAAGTGTGAAGGCGCCGATGTGCCCCTCTCGGGGCGTCCTGGAGCACGTCACCAGCCGTTGGGGCGTCCTGGTGCTGGCCGCGCTCGTGGAGCGGTCGTTCCGCTTCAGCGAACTGCGCCGCGAGGTGGGCGGGGTCAGCGAGAAGATGCTGGCCCAGACCCTCCAGACGTTGGAGCGGGACGGCTTCGTGCTGCGGGTCGCGCAGCCGGTGATCCCGCCGCGGGTCGACTACTCGCTCACCCCACTGGGGCGCGAGGCCGCCGAGCAGGTGTGGGCGCTGGCCCGCTGGACGGAACGCCGTACGGGCGAGGTCCAGGCGGCCCGGGCGGCCTACGACGGGGCGCGGGCGGCATACGACGAGTCGCGGGCGGCGTACGACGGGGCCCGGACCCCGTAGCCATCGGCCGGGATCCGGGCCCCCGTGCGCGGGGCCGTGGCGCCGGACTCAGCCGACGACGGTCCAGTTGTCGTTGCCGGTGAGCAGGGTGCTCAGATCGCCCTTGCCGTGCTGTTCGATGGCGGTGTCGAGCTGGTCGGCCATCTGCGTGTCGTAGACGGGGCGCTCGACGTTGCGGAACACGCCGATGGGCGTGTGGTGCAGCGTGTCCGGGTCGGCGAGCCGGGAGAGGGCGAAGGCGTTGGTCGGCGACGCGATGCGCGCGTCGTGGACCAGGACGTCGGCCTCGTTGTCCGGGGTGACCGTGACGACGTGCAGGTCGCCGGTGGCGCGGTCGCGCACGACGCCCTTGGAGCCGTCCGTCCCGAAGCGGATGGGCGCCCCGTGTTCGAGGCGGATGACGGCCTCCTGCGCCTGTTCCTGGTCTTTCAGGACCTCGAAGGCGCCGTCGTTGAAGATGTTGCAGTTCTGGTAGATCTCCACGAGGGCGGTGCCCTGGTGGTCGGCCGCGGCGCGCAGGACCTCGGTGAGGTGCTTGCGGTCGGAGTCGATGGTGCGGGCCACGAAGGTGGCTTCGGCCCCGATGGCGAGCGAGACCGGGTTGAAGGGCGCGTCGAGCGAGCCCATCGGGGAGGACTTGGTGAGCTTGCCGACCTCGCTGGTGGGCGAGTACTGGCCCTTGGTCAGCCCGTAGATCCGGTTGTTGAAGAGCAGGATCTTGAGGTTGACGTTGCGCCGCAGGGCGTGGATCAGGTGGTTGCCGCCGATGGACAGGGCGTCGCCGTCACCGGTGACGACCCAGACCGACAGGTCGCGGCGCGAGGTCGCCAGGCCCGTGGCGATGGCGGGGGCGCGGCCGTGGATGGAGTGCATCCCGTAGGTGTTCATGTAGTACGGGAAGCGGGAGGAGCAGCCGATCCCGGAGACGAAGACGATGTTCTCCTTCGCCAGTCCGAGCTCCGGCATGAAGCCCTGGACGGCGGCCAGGACGGCGTAGTCGCCGCAGCCGGGGCACCAGCGGACCTCCTGGTCGGACTTGAAGTCCTTCATCGACTGCTTGGCCTCGGCCTTGGGGACCAGCGACAGCAGCGTCGGTGCCTGGGCGGGGGCGTCGGTGACCTCAGTCATTGATGGCCTCCTGGAGGACCGTGGCGAGCTGTTCAGCCTTGAAGGGCATGCCGTTGACCTGGGTGTACGAACGGGCGTCGACCAGGTACTTCGCCCGGATCAAGGTGGCCAGCTGGCCGAGGTTCATCTCGGGCACCACTACCTTGTCGTAACGCCGCAGGACCTCTTCCAGATTCCTGGGGAAGGGGTTGAGGTGGCGCAGGTGGGCCTGGGCGATGGAGGTCCCGGCCAGGCGCAGCCGGCGTACGGCCGCGGTGATCGGGCCGTAGGTGGAGCCCCAGCCCAGCACGAGGGTGGTCGCCCCGTCGGGATCGTCGAGGTCGAGGTCGGGGACCTGGATGCCGTCGATCTTGGCCTGGCGGGTGCGGACCATGAAGTCGTGGTTGGCCGGGTCGTAGGAGATGTTCCCGGTGCCGTCCTGCTTCTCGATCCCGCCGATGCGGTGCTCCAGCCCCGGCGTGCCGGGCACGGCCCACGGGCGGGCCAGGGTCTCCGGGTCCCGCTTGTAGGGCCAGAACACCTCGGTGCCGTCGGCGAGCTGGTGGTTGGGGCCGTCCTGGAAGGGGACCCGCAGATCGGGGAGGTCGGTGACGTCCGGGATCCGCCAGGGCTCGGACCCGTTGGCGAGGTAGCCGTCCGAGAGCAGGAAGACCGGCGTCCGGTACGTCAGCGCGATCCGCGCCGCGTCGAGCGCGGCGTCGAAGCAGTCGGCCGGGGTCCGCGGCGCCACGATCGGAACCGGGGCCTCGCCGTTGCGCCCGTACATCGCCTGGAGCAGGTCGGCCTGCTCCGTCTTGGTCGGCAGGCCCGTCGAGGGCCCGCCGCGCTGGATGTCCACGACCAGCAGCGGCAGCTCCAACGACACCGCCAGCCCGATCGTCTCCGACTTCAGCGCCACGCCCGGTCCGGAGGTGGTGGTGACCGCCAGCGAGCCGCCGAAGGCGGCCCCCAGCGCGGCCCCGATCCCCGCGATCTCGTCCTCGGCCTGGAAGGTCCGCACGCCGAAGTTCTTGTGCTTGGACAGCTCGTGCAGGATGTCGGAGGCCGGGGTGATGGGGTACGAGCCCAGGTAGAGCGGCAGGTCGGCCTGCTGCCCGGCCGCGATCAGCCCGTAGGACAGGGCCAGGTTCCCGGAGATGTTGCGGTAGGTCCCGGTCGGGAACGCCTTCGTCGCGGGCGCGACCTCGTAGGACACCGCGAAGTCCTCGGTGGTCTCCCCGAAGTTCCAGCCCGCCCGGAAGGCGGTCACGTTCGCCTCGGCGATCTGCGGCTTCTTCGCGAACTTCGCGCGCAGGAACGCCTCGGTGCCCTCGGTGGGCCGGTGGTACATCCACGACAGCAGGCCCAGCGCGAACATGTTCTTGCTCCGCTCGGCCTCCTTCCGGGAGAGCCCGTACTCCTTGAGGGCCTCCACGGTCAGCGTCGTCAGCGGCACCGGGTGCACGTTGTACGCCTGGAGCGAGCCGTCCTCCAGCGGCGAGACCGCGTAGCCGACCTTCGCCATCGGGCGCTTGGTGAACTCGTCGGTGTTCACGATGATGTCCGCGCCCCGCGGCACGTCGGCGATGTTCGCCTTCAGGGCGGCCGGGTTCATCGCGACCAGTACGTTCGGCGCGTCACCGGGCGTGAGGATGTCGTGGTCGGCGAAGTGCAGCTGGAACGAGGACACGCCCGGCAGGGTGCCGGCGGGCGCCCGGATCTCGGCCGGGAAGTTCGGCAGCGTGGAGAGGTCGTTGCCGAAAGAAGCCGTCTCGGACGTGAAGCGGTCACCGGTGAGCTGCATGCCGTCACCCGAGTCACCCGCGAAACGGATGATCACACGGTCCAGCCGACGGACTTCCTTCGCGCCGGGACCCGCGGGCGTGCGCTGTCCACCGACTACAGCACCCCCGGCCCCGTCGGCCTGCTCGGCTGGGCTACTGACCTGGCTGGTCACTGAACTGGACCTCCTTCGAGGCGTGGCGTTCGCAAGGCCAACCCTACGTCGGTAAGGGTGTCCTTCCTTGGGCCGCTCATATGCTGGACCGTCCCGTGGGACGGCCTGGTCCGGAGTGTCTCCCGCCGCGCGAACCATCGGTGAGGAGACACTCCGCGTCAGGTTTCCGACACCCTCGTCGCGCCAGGCGCTACAGCATTACCTGACAGGGTGTCAGTTGATCAGGATCTCAGATAGGTGAGGACGGCGAGCACGCGCCGGTGATCCCCGTCACTCGGCGACAGGCCGAGCTTCATGAAGATGTTGCTGACGTGCTTCTCCACCGCTCCGTCGCTGACCACCAGCTGCTTGGCCACCGCCGAATTCGTCCGCCCCTCGGCCATCAGCCCCAGCACTTCGCGCTCGCGCGGCGTCAGCCCCGCCAGCACGTCCTGCTTGCGGCTGCGGCCCAGCAGCTGGGCGACCACCTCGGGGTCCAGGGCCGTACCGCCCCGGGCCACCCGGACCACCGCGTCGAGGAACTCGCGCACCTCGGCCACCCGGTCCTTGAGCAGGTACCCCACTCCGGTACTGGAACCGGCCAGCAGTTCGGTGGCGTACTGCTCCTCGACGTACTGCGACAGCACGAGCACACCGATCCCGGGGTAGTCCTTGCGCAGCCGTACGGCCGCCCGCACCCCCTCGTCGGTGTGGGTCGGTGGCATCCGTACGTCCGCCACCACCACGTCCGGCAGCGCGTTCTCCGCCGCCAGCTCCGCCACCGTCTTGATCAGGGCTTCCGCGTCCCCGACGCCTGCTACGACGTCATGCCCCCGGTCGGTCAGCAACCGGGTCAGGCCCTCACGCAGCAGCACTGAATCCTCGGCGATGACCACCCGCACCCTGTCTTCCACGACTCAGCAGCTCCCGCGTCACTCGTTGTCGATCCCTGGCACAGCCAAACACAGCCAAGCATCCCAGCCTCGGGGCCGGGTCAAGGCCGGTCCGGGCCAACAAGTGTGTGTACGCGCCCACTTTGCGAAGTCGAAGCCCCCACCGGGCCTTCCGTCACGCCAAAAAAGGGGCCCGAAGCCCCTGCCTGGCGGGGCCCCTGCCCCGGGACCACGCCCCACCTCCGGGCCCCTTCCAGTCCGGGCCCGCCCGATCCAGCCTCGCCGGCGTTTGAGGCATCGGCCCGGCGGAGCCAAACTCAGCCTCGCCGGCGTTTGAGGCGTGGGGTCTGGGGCGGAGCCCCAGGAGCCCCGCAGGGGACAACGGCCCTGGCGGGCCGCCCCGGGCTCCGCCCGGACCCGCGCCTCAATCGCCGGCGAGGCTGGATGGGCTCCGGCGGAGCCGGGTTCGATCGGCGGGGCCGGGTCTGGCCGGCGGGGCTGACCTTGGCTCCGGCGGAGCCGGATCGGCCGGGCCCGCCGGGGCTCAGACGCGCCAGGGGAGCTCCGCCGTCACGGTCGTGCCCCCGCCGACGGGGGAGTCGACGACCAGGACGCCGTCCACCGCGTCCAGCCGCTCCGCCAACCCCGCGAGCCCACCCCCCGCAGCCGTGCTCGCCCCACCGCACCCGTCATCCGCGACCTGGATCAGCAGCCGGTCCCCGGACTTCCACACGTCCACGCTGGCCACCCCGGCCCGCGCGTGCTTGCTGATGTTCTGGAGCAGCTCGGAGACGGTGAAGTACGCGATCCCCTCGATCGCGGCCACGGGCCGCCCCGGCAGCTCCACCTGCACCCGGACCGGAACGGCGCACCGCGAGGCCACCGAGGACAGGGCCGCGTCCAGTCCGCGGTCGGTGAGCACCGCCGGATGGATCCCGCGGGCGAGGTCCCGCAGCTCCTGGAGGGCGATCTTCACCTCGCCGTGCGCCTCGTCCACCATGCGGGCGGCGGCCTGCGGGTCCTCCAGCAGCTTCTCCTTGGCCAGCCCCAGGTCCATGGCCAGTGCGACCAGTCGGGCCTGCGCGCCGTCGTGCAGGTCCCGTTCGATGCGCCGCAGGTCGGCGGCCGCGGTGTCCACGACCACCCCGCGGTCCGACTCCAGCTCGACGACCCGGTGGTCCAGCCGGGACGGCCCGAGCAGCCCGCCGATCAGCACCCGGTCGACGGTCGCCAGGGCGTGGATCACCCACGGGGTGCCCAGGGTGAAGACGAGCCCCACCACCGAGGCGAGGGCGATCAGCAGCGGCGAGTCCAGGTAGAAGGTGTAGTGATCGCCGTTCTGGAAGAGCTGCAGGCCGGGCTGGTCGGTGAAGGCCGGGAAGACCCAGAACCAGAGCGGGTAGAGCAGCATCGACCAGCCGTAGGTCCACAGCGTCAGCGCCAGGGTGAAGCTGAAGATCGCCCACGGGAAGTGGATCACCGAGTACAGGGCGTGCCGCCAGGCGCTCCCGCTCTTGAGCACCGCGCCCGTGGCGGCCAGCACGCCGCCGCCCTCCTTGACCCGCACCGGCGCCGGGTCGCCGATGTCCATCCCGAGCAGGACCCGCGCCCGGGACCGCTCCAGGTGCCCGAACTGGCGGGCCATGGCCAGTACGCCCGCCAGTACGGGCACGCCGATGAAGGTGACCAGCAGCCCGGCCCCCAGGGAGATGCCGGTGACGACGAGCGAGAAGTACAGGGTGCTGAGTGGCAGCCCGAGCAACAGGTGCCCGAACTCGCGCCAGGTCCGTCCCGCGAAGGGCGCCGTGAGCAGCGAGGGCGCCCGCCTCGCCGCACCGTTCCCGCTCGTGCCGTAGCCCGTGCCGTAGCCGATCGCCATGATCCCGTCCCGTCCCTGTGCCCTGTCTTACGTCCCCACCCTGTCGCGTCCCGCCCCGCGCGACCATCCGGTACGTCGGCGTGCCCACCGGGGGGTTATCCCCACCAGACACCCCCTGGGCGCCCGGCTGTTCCGGGGCGGCGGGCCCCGGCACGCGGGCGGGGCCTCCCGCCGCAGCGGAAGGCCCCGTGATCCCCGTGGGCCCGCGAGCCCCGTACCGGTGTGCGTGGTGCGTGGTGCGCGGTGCGTCAGACGCCCCGCGGCCGCCACGGCAGTTCCGCCGTCACCACGGTCCCGCCGCCCTCCGGGGACTCCACGACGAACACACCGTCCACGGCCCCCAGCCGCTCCGCCAGCCCGGCCATGCCGGTCCCGCCGCCGCCGGCGATCCGCGCCCCGCCGATCCCGTCGTCCGAGACCCGGATCAGCAGCCGGTTCCCGGCCCGCCACACCTCGACGCTCGCGAGTCGCGCCCGCGCGTGCTTGCTGACGTTCTGGAGCAGTTCGGAGACGGTGAAGTACGCGATCCCCTCGATCGCCTCCGCCGGGCGCTCGGCGAGGTCGACGTCCACCTTCACCGGCACCAGGCACCGGGAGGCCACCGAGGACAGGGCCGCGTCCAGTCCGCGGTCGGTGAGCACCGCCGGATGGATCCCGCGGGCGAGGTCCCGCAGCTCCTGGAGGGCGATCTTCACCTCGCCGTGCGCCTCGTCGACCATCGCGGCCGCGGCCTGCGGGTCCTCCAGCAGCTTCTCCTTGGCCAGGCCCAGCCCCATCGCCAGGGCGACCAGCCGGGCCTGCGCGCCGTCGTGCAGGTCCCGTTCGATGCGCCGCAGATCCGCGGCCGCGGTGTCCACGACCACCCCGCGGTCCGACTCCAGCTCGGCGATGCGCCGCTCCAGCTCGTCCACGGGCGAGAGCAGGCCCCGTACCATCGCGCGGTCCAACTGGGTCATGGCGCGCGTCAGGTACGGGAGCACGGGCCACAGCACGAACAGGCCGACCAGCGTGATCGTGAAGGTCAGCACCCCCCACGGCAGCCGGATCAGCCCGTACAGCGAGGTCCGCCAGCCCACCGGGTCCTTGAGGCTCGACCACAGCCAGGGGAAGAACCCCCCGGAGCGCTTCGGGCCGGGGATCGGGGTCGGTTCCTCCACGCGCAAGCCCAGCAGGGCCCGCGCCCGGGCGCGTTCGGTGCGTCCCAGTGCGCGCGATCCGATCAGGCCGCAGGCGAGCAGCGGCAGTCCCATCGCGGTGACCGCCAGACCGCCGCCCATGGACACCATGAACACCGTGTAAACAAATCCGACGATCGTCGTCGGCAGGTTCAGCAGGAGGTGGGCGACCTCCCCCCAGGTCTCGCGTCCGAACGCGGGGCGGACCGGCGGGGGACGGTCTTCGTCGGCGGCTGGAGTGGTGCGGGTGTTCGCGGTCATGCCCCACAGCGTGTCAAGCGCGGCCCGCCGGTGCCATGGGGGGACCGGGGGGAGTGAACGGGGGATAACCCCACCCTGTGAGGCCAGGCCCTAGACTCCCGTGCGTAACAGATCATCGACAGTGACCGGGAGCGAGGAGCGGACGTGCCCGAACCCGCGGTACCGATGGCCGTGACCGTGCTCGCAGCCGACTATTTCCGGAGTTATTCGGTCGTCGGACTGCTCGCCGCCCTGGGCGTGCTCTTCGTGGCCGTCGCCTTCGGCGCGGGCCGACTGCTGCGCCCGTCCGTGCCGACGCCGGAAAAGCTGCTGACGTACGAGTGCGGCGTGGACCCCGTCGGCGAGGGCTGGGCGCACACCCAGGTCCGCTACTACGTCTACGCGTTCCTCTACGTCATCTTCGCCGTCGACTCGATCTTCCTCTTCCCCTGGGCGACCGTGTTCGCCGCCGCGGGTTACGGGGCCACGACGCTCGTGGAGATGTTCATCTTCCTGGGCTTCCTGGCCGTCGGCCTGCTCTACGCGTACAAGAAGGGCGTCCTCGAATGGGCGTGACACCGGCCGAGCCCCAGCTGCTCCCGGAACCGAAGCGCCTGGGCGTGCTCTCCCGCCTGGCCCCCGAGCCGATGAAGGTGGTCCTGAACTGGGGCCGCCGCTACAGCCTCTGGGTCTTCAACTTCGGACTGGCCTGCTGCGCGATCGAATTCATCGCCGCGTCCATGGCGCGCCACGACTTCATCCGGCTGGGCGTGATCCCCTTCGCGCCCGGCCCCCGCCAGGCCGACCTGATGATCGTATCGGGCACGGTGACGGACAAGATGGCCCCGGCCGTCAAGCGGCTGTACGAGCAGATGCCGGAGCCGAAGTACGTCATCTCCTTCGGCGCCTGCTCCAACTGCGGCGGACCGTACTGGGACTCGTACTCCGTGACGAAGGGCGTGGACCAGATCATTCCGGTCGACGTCTACGTACCCGGTTGCCCGCCCCGGCCCGAAGCGCTGCTCCAGGGCATCCTCAAGCTCCAGGAGAAGATCGCCCGCGAATCGCTCGCGGAGCGCTATGCGCAGGGGCCGTCCGTGGCCCAGCTGACGAGCCCTCTGGTCACGCCGCCGCCGGCCCTCCCGACGGAGGAGAGCCGCGCATGAACCTCTACGAGACCCTCCCCGAGGGCGCCCCGCAGGTCTTCGGCGAGGAGGCCCTCGGGTCCTACGCCTACGACGTCCTGACGGTCGACGTGCCCGTCGGCAGCTGGATCCCCGCGCTGGAGATCGCGCGCGACAAACTGGGCTGCACCTACTTCGACTGGCTGAGCGCCGTCGACGAACCGGGCACCGGCTTCCGGATCTGCGCGCACGTCGTGGCGCTGGAGAACCACCGCGTACGTCGCCTGCTGCTGCGCACCACCGTCCCGCACGCGGCGGCTTCGCTGCCGTCCGCGGTCGCGGTGTACGCGGGCGCGGCATGGCACGAGCGCGAGACGTTCGAGATGTTCGGCGTGACCTTCACGGACCACCCGAACCTGGTCCCGCTGCTCCTCCCCGAGAACTTCGAGGGCCACCCGCTGCGCAAGGACTTCGTCCTGGCCGCCCGGGTCGCCAAGGCCTGGCCCGGAGCCAAGGAACCGGGCGAAGGCGCGGACCCCGACGGTCCGAAGCGCCGCCAGATGCTTCCCCCGGGCGTGCCGGACCCGAACGAGTGGGGCCCCCTCAAGGGCCAGCTCCCCCCGGCCCCCACCCGCCCGGCTCGCACCCCCCGCGCGGCCGGTGCCGGACCCGCGCGCGCGGCGGGAGCGGCCCGCGAGGGCGCCCCGGTGCGCCGGGCGCGCTCGGTGGCGGACGGCTCGACGAGCCAGGCGACGGAAGGGGCCCCCGGGTCCCCGGCGCCCGACGCGGACGTCGCGGCGCCCCCGCGCCCGGCCCGCCGTACCCGCTCGGTCGCCGACGGCTCGGCGAGCCAGGCGACTCCGGAGGGGACCCCCGAGCCTTCCGAGAACCAGGCGCCCCCGCGCCCGGCCCGCCGCACCCGCTCGGTCGCCGACGGCTCGGCGAGCCAGCCGACGCCGGAGGGGACCCCCGAGACCCCGGCACCCGTGTCCCCGACCGCGGACGCCCCGGCACCCGCGCCCCGCCGCGCCGCCCCGCGCAGCTCGGACGCCCCCTGGCACGACCCGAAGCCCGCCTTCGCCCCCGAGCCGACCGGGACGCCGGCCGCACCGACCTCGGCCCCGGCCGAGCCGACCCCGGCCGCACCCGAGCCCGTACCGGCGCCCGCGCCGGAATCCGCCGCGCCGGGCGGACCCGCCGAGCCGGCCCCCGCCACCCCCGCCGGAGGCGAACCGGGTACGGGCCGGGCGGAGCCGGCCGAGCCGACCAGGACCCCGGCCCCGGATCCCACTGAGCCCTCCGCAGGAGGTCCCGCGTGAACGACGTCCTCGACGTCGCCCTGCGACTGATCGTCGTCTTCGTCTGCTTCCTGGTCCTGCCCCTCGTCGTCGGGCAGGCCGAGCACAAGGTGATGGCCCACATGCAGGGCCGCCTCGGCCCCATGTACGCGGGCGGCTTCCACGGCTGGGCCCAGCTCGTCGCCGACGGCGTGAAGTTCGCGCAGAAGGAGGACATCGTCCCGGCCAACGCCGACCGGCGGATCTTCCAGCTCGCACCCGCCGTCGCGCTGCTGCCCTACCTCCTCGTCCTCCTCGCCATCCCCATCGGCCCGGGCGACGGGGCGGTCGGCCAGGTCATCGACGCGGGGATCTTCTTCGCGCTCGCGGTCATGGGCATCGGAGTCCTCGGCAGCCTCATGGCCGGCTGGGCCTCCGCCAACAAGTTCTCGCTGCTCGGCGGTCTGCGCACGGCCGCCCAGCTGCTCGCGTACGAGCTGCCGATGCTGCTCGCCGCCGCCTCCGTCGCGATGGCCGCCGGGACCGTGTCCCTGACCGGCATCGTCGGGGCCTTCGAGTGGTGGTGGCTGCCCTGGCAGATCGTCGGCGCCGTGGTCTTCTTCACCGCCGGCCTCGCCGAACTCCAGCGGCCGCCGTTCGACATGCCCGTGGCCGACTCCGAGATCATCTTCGGCGCGTACACCGAGTACACCGGACTGCGCTTCGCCCTCTTCCTCCTCTCCGAGTACGCGGGCATCGTCGTCCTGTGCGGACTGACCACCGTCCTCTTCCTCGGCGGCTGGCACGGCCCCTTCGGCGGTGACGACCTCGGCTGGGTCTGGACCCTGCTCAAGGTCGCCGTCCTCGCCTTCGTCGTGATCTGGCTGCGCGTGACCTACCCGCGGCTGCGCGAGGACCAGCTCCAGAAGCTCGCCTGGACCGTACTCATCCCGCTCGCGCTCGCCCAGATCGCGCTCACCGGCATCGTGAAGGTGGCGATCCAGTAATGTCTCCCGTCCCCGGATCCGGCCTCGCCAAGGGCCTCGCCGTCACGCTGCGCACCATGGTCAAGCGCTCGCACACGGCCCAGTACCCCGAGGTTCAGCCCGCACTGCCGCCGCGCTCGCGCGGGGTCATCGGGCTCTTCGAGGAGAACTGCACCGTCTGCATGCTGTGCGCGCGCGAGTGCCCCGACTGGTGCATCTACATCGACTCGCACAAGGAGACGGTCCCCGCGTCCGTCCCCGGCGGGCGCGAGCGCAGCCGCAACGTCCTCGACCGCTTCGCGATCGACTTCTCGCTCTGCATGTACTGCGGCATCTGCATCGAGGTGTGCCCCTTCGACGCCCTCTTCTGGTCGCCGGAGTTCGAGTACGCGGAAACGGACATCCACGAACTCACCCACGAGCGCGACAAGCTGCGCGAGTGGATGTGGACCGTCCCGGCCCCGCCCGCGCTCGACCCCGCCGCCGAGGAGCCCAAGGAGATCGCGGCCGCCCGCAAGGCCGTCGAGAAGGCCGAGGCCGCCGCGGCGGCAGCGGCCGCGGCCGCCGCGACGCCGCCCGAGACCACCCCGGAGACAGACGCGTGAGCCCCGCCGCCACCCTGGCCGCCGCCACCACCGCGGCAGGCCCCGGATTCCTCTCCCCGACCGGCGTCGAGATCGCCTTCGTCCTGGTCGGCCTCGCCACCCTCGGCGCGGCCCTCATCACGGTCACGACCAAGCAGCTCGTGCACGCGGCCCTCTGGCTGGTCGTCGCCCTCGGCGGGATCGCCGTCGAGTACCTGCTGCTCACCGCCGAGTTCATCGCCTGGGTCCAGGTGCTGATCTACGTCGGTTCCGTGGTCGTCCTGCTGCTCTTCGGGCTGATGCTCACCAAGGCGCCCATCGGCCGCTCCCCGGACGCCGACTCCGGCAACCGCTGGGTCGCGCTCGCGGTCGCCGTGGCCGCCGCCGCGTGCCTCGTGTGGGTCGTCGTCGACGCCTTCCGCACCACCTGGATCGACCTCGACGGTCCGGCCCAGGGCTCCACCAAGGTGTCGGGCGAGTTCCTCTTCCAGCACTGGGTGCTGCCCTTCGAGGCGCTGTCGGTCCTGCTGCTGGCCGCCCTGGTCGGCGCGATCGTGCTCTCCCGGAAGTCCGACCCGGCCGCGGACCACGCAGCGGACCGGGCAGCCGACCCGGCCGGCGGCCCCGAAGACAAGGAGCGGCAGCGCTGATGCACCTCGCCTATCCCGCCGTACTGGCGGCGCTCCTCTTCTGCACCGGCCTGTACGGAGTGCTGGCCCGGCGCAACGCCATCCTGGTCCTGATGTCCGTCGAGCTGATGCTCAACGCGGTCAACCTCAACCTGGTGGCCTTCGACGTCTGGCTGCGCGACAGCCTGCACGCCGGGCAGGCGCTCACCCTCTTCACCATCGCCGTCGCCGCCGCCGAGATCGGCATCGGCCTGGCCATCGTGCTGATGGTCTACCGCAACCGCGGCACCGCGGACGTCGACCGGCTCCGTGACACCGCGGAGCCGACGGCCGCCCACGACGCCCGGACCGCACCCGGCGCCCCGAACAGCCAGAGCGAGGTAACCGCGTGAGCACCACGACCCTCGCCGTCCTCGTCCCGCTGCTGCCCTTCCTGGGCGCGCTGGCCGGACTGCTCCTCGGCCGCAAGGCCCCCGGATTCGTCCGCCCGCTCGCCGTCCTGCCGACGCTGGCCGCCGCCGTACTGGCCGTCCTGGTCGCCGTCCGGCACGGCGGCGGGCAGGCCGTCGACGCCGCGACGGAACTGACGCCGACCGGCTCCGTGCCGATCGAACTGGCGCTCCGCCTGGACGGCTTCGCCGTCCTGGCGGCCGTCCTCGTCGGTGTCGTCGCCACCTGCGTGCAGATCTTCTCGACGGCGTACCTGCGCGAGGACCCGCGCTACCCCTCCTACGCCGGTCTGGTCTCGCTGTTCACCTCCGCCATGCTGCTCGTCGTCTACTCCGGCGACCTGATGGTGCTGCTGGTGGGCTGGGAGATCATGGGCATCTGCTCGTACTTCCTGGTCGGCCACTACTGGGAGACCGAGGCCGCCCGGGCCGCCTCCCTCAAGGCCTTCCTCGTCACCAAGCTCGGTGACGTGCCCTTCCTGATCGGCCTGTTCGCGCTCGCCGCCGACGCCGGTTCCTTCCGGATCACCAAGATCCTCGGGGCCGTCACGGCGGGCGGGCTCGACCACCCGACCCTGATCGCGCTGCTCCTGCTCGCCGGGGTCGCCGGCAAGTCCGCGCAGTTCCCGCTGCACACGTGGCTGCCCGACGCGATGGCCGGTCCCACGCCCGTCTCCGCGCTGATCCACGCGGCGACCATGGTCGCCGCCGGCATCTACTTCATCGCGCGCCTGCTGCCCGTCTTCACGGCCTCCCGGGCCGCGATGGTGGTCATGGCCGTGATGGCGGCCGTGACGATGGTCGGCTCCGCGCTGGCCGCCCTCGCGCAGGACGACATCAAGCGGGTGCTCGCCTACTCCACGATCGGCCAGCTCGGCTACATGACCGGGGCCCTGGCCGTCGGCGACCGCGGGGCCGCCGTCTTCCACCTCCTGTCGCACGGCGCCTTCAAGGCGCTGCTGTTCCTGGGCGCGGGCGTGATCATCCACGCCGCCGGTACGAACTCCCTGGCCGCCATGGCCCGGATGGACGGCCTGGCCAAGCGCATCCCGGACGCCTTCTGGACGATGACGATCGCGCTCCTCGCCCTCGCCGCCGTGCCGCCCTTCGCCGGGTTCTTCTCGAAGGAGACCGTGCTGGTCGCCGCCGAGGAGGCGGCCGCCGGGCACTCCGCCGCCGCCCCGACGACGGCCGGCTGGCTGGTCCTGGTCGCGGGCGTGCTGACGGCCCTGCTCACCGCCGCCTACGCCACCCGGCTGTGGCTGCTGGCCTTCCGCGGCCGGGGCGCGGCCGCCCCCGAGCACCACAAGGACCCGCTCGGCATGACCGGCGTGCTGTGGCTGCTCGCCCTCCCCTCGCTCGGCTTCGGCCTGGCCGCGTGGACGCTCCCCGACTGGTTCGACGGCGGGGAACTGAAGCCGACCCTGCTCACCGTGGTCCTCGGTACGGGCGCGGCCGTCATCGGCGCGCTGCTCACCTACGGCCTGTGGCAGCGCGGCCGCTCCCTCGCCCCGGCCGGCGCGCCCGCCGCCGATCCCGGCAAGGCGCTCCTGGGCCCCCTGCACCGCCACGCGGCCGCCGGCTTCCACCTGGACGCCGTCTACGACGCGCTGTTCGTCCGCCCCGTCCGGGGCGCCGCGAGCCTCGTCCGCTTCCTGGACCGCGAGGTCGTCGACACCTACGTCCGGGGCGCGGGCAGTGCCCCCCGGCTGCTCGGCACCCTCGTACGCCGTGCCCAGACCGGCAACGTGCAGAGCTACCTGAGCGCCCTGCTCGCCGGCGCCGTGGTCCTGGCGCTCGCCACCGCCGTCCTCGCCAACGTCAACGCCGGATCGTGAGCCGTGAGTCAGCCGTGATTGATATCAGCGCATCCGTGATGCAGTTCCTTCTGGCGTTCATCGTGGCCGCACCGCTCCTCGGTGCCGTGGCGGCGCTGCTCCCGGCCCCGCCCGGGCTCAAGGGACGCAGCCCCGAACAGGCCGTGCTGCGCCACGGCGTGACCGTGACCGGCGTGATCCTCGCCGCGGCGATCGCCCTCACCCTGGGCTTCGACCACGACGCCCCGTCGCGCTTCCAGGCGACGACGGACATCAGCTGGATCCAGGCCCTGAACGTCCGGATCCACCTCGGCATCGACGGCATCTCGCTCCCCCTCCTCCTGATGACCGCGCTGCTGTTCTTCCTCTGCGCGCTCTACAGCTACTTCAAGCTCCCCGCGGGCCCCTCCGCGAAGGCCTTCGTCGCGCTGGTGCTCGTCCTGGAGTCCGGCACCCTCGCCACCTTCGCCGTCCTGGACCTGCTGCTGTTCTTCCTCGCCTTCGAGATGGTCCTCATCCCGATGTACTTCCTCATCGCCCGCTGGGGCGGTGCGCAGCGGCAGGCCGCCGCCTGGAAGTTCATCCTCTACACGCTGCTCGGCTCCGTGGTCATGCTCCTCGGACTGCTGCTGATCGGGCTCGACGGCGGCACCTTCGACATGGTGGCGCTGGCCTCCGACAACGGGCGCGGGCTCTCCCACACCACCCAGCTGATCGCCGTCCTCACGATCGGCATCGGGCTCGCCGTGAAGACCCCGATGTGGCCGCTGCACAGCTGGCTCCCGGACGCCCACACGGCCGCCCCGACGGTCGGCTCCGTGCTGCTGGCCGGCGTCATGCTGAAGATGGGCACCTACGGGTTCGTCCGCATCCTGCTGCCCGTCGCCCCCGACGGCATGCACACCTTCGCGCCCTACCTGGCCGCCCTCGCCGTCATCGGCATCGTCTACGGATCGCTGGCCTGCCTCGCGCTGGCCCGCAAGGGTGCCAAGGGCGACCTCAAGCGCCTGATCGCCTACTCCTCGGTCGGCCACATGGGCTTCGTGCTCCTCGGCATCGCGACGATGACGCCGACGGGGGTCAACGGCGCCCTCTTCGCCAACATCGCCCACGGCCTGATCACCGGCCTCCTCTTCTTCCTCGTCGGCGCGCTCAAGGACCGCTACGGCACGAGCGACCTCGACACCCTCGCCGGTGCCACCGGCGCGGCCCTCTACGGCCGAGCCCCCCGCTTCGGCGCGCTCCTGGCCTTCGCCGCCGTGGCCTCCCTCGGGCTGCCCGGCCTCGCCGGGTTCTGGGGCGAGATGCTGACCCTGTTCGGCGCCTTCGACCCGGCCGCGGGGCTGTCCCGGCCCGCCTTCCTCACCTTCATGGCGATCGGCGCCTTCGGCACCCTGCTCACCGCCGCCTACATGCTGGTCGTCGTACGGCGCATCTGCATGGGCGACCCGCTGGCCCGCCCCGCGGACCAGGCCCCGCTCGCCGTGGCCGACATCCAGCACTACGAGTTCGCGGCCTGGACCCCGCTCGCCGCCCTCACCGTCCTTGCCGGCCTGTGGCCCGCAGTCCTCCTCGGCCTCACCGACCCGGCCGTCCAGAAGCTCCTCGCAGGAGGCAACTCATGACGGCCCTGTACGCGGCCACCGCGGCCAGCGTGGCCGGCACGGCCGCCGCCCCACAGCCGGGCGCGGCCAGTCTGGTCCAGTCCGTCGACTGGCTCGCGATCGCGCCGGTGGTCATCGCGGCCGCCGTCGGGCTCGTCATCCTCGTCGCCGACCTCTTCGTGCCCGAGCGGAAGAAGTCGCTCCTCGGCTGGAGCGCCGTCGCGGGCCTGGCCGTCGCCACCCTCGCCCTGCTGCCGCTGCGCGCCGGGGACCGGGCCACCTTCTGCCTCATCGGCGACGCGAGCGCCTGCAGCTACACCGCCGACCACTTCACGCTGGTCGTGCAGTTCCTGGTGCTCGGCGGCGCCCTGGTCACCGCCCTGCTGTCGGTCACGGCCGTCGAGGAGGGCCGGCTGCCCGCCGGGGAGTTCTGGTTCCTGCTGCTCTCCTCCGCCGCGGGCGCGGCCCTGCTGCCCGCCGCCCGTGACCTGGCGACCCTGATCATCGCCCTGGAAGTCGCCTCGCTGCCCGCCTTCGCGCTGGTCGGCCTGCGCCGGGGCGACCGGCTCTCCTCCGAGGCCGCCCTCAAGTTCTTCCTGTCCTCGGTGACGGCCACCGCCGTCTCCCTGCTCGGCGTCAGCTTCGTCTACGCCGCGACGGGCAGCCTGCACCTGAACCGGGTCGCCGACGGCCTCCAGCACGTCCCCGGACAACTCGACACCCTGGCCATGGCGGGCGTCGCGCTCACCCTCGTCGGCTTCGCCTTCAAGACGGCCGCCGTGCCCTTCCACTTCTGGGTGCCCGACACCTATGTCGGCGCCCCGCTGCCCATCGCCGCCTACCTCTCGGTCATCGGCAAGGCGGTCGGCTTCACCGGCCTCATCCTCGTCACCGTGATCGCCTTCCCGGCGTACTCCGACGTCTGGGGCCCGGCCCTGGCGGTGCTGGCCGCGCTCACCATGACCCTGGGCAACGCCGCCGCGCTGCGCCAGGCCAAGGACCGCGCGCACAGCGCCGTCCGCCTGCTGGCCTGGTCCTCGGTCGGCCAGGCCGGCTACCTGCTGGTTCCCATCGCGGCCGCGGCACACGCGGGCCGGGAGCAGATCGGCTCCACCGTCGCCTACGCCCTGATGTACGCCGCCGTGAACCTGGGCGCCTTCGCCGTGGCCGCCCTGGTGGCCCGTACGAGCCCACTGGGCCGGATCAGCGACTACCGCGGCCTGTACGCGACGCGGCCCTTCGCCGCCCTGTCGCTGGCCTTCTTCCTGCTGTGCCTGGCGGGCCTGCCCCCGGGCATCATCGGCCTCTTCGCCAAGGTCACCGTCTTCCGCTCGGCCGTGGACGCCGGGCTGGGCTGGCTCGCGGTCGTCATGGCGGTGAACGTCGTCGTGGCGCTCTACTACTACCTCCAGTGGACGGCGCTGCTCTTCCGCTCCCCGGACGCGGACTCCGCGTCGGCCGCTCCGGCCCCGGTGGCCCCGGCTGCATCCCGCCCCAAGGCCCCGCTGCCCGTCGTCGCGGCCATCGCCCTCACCGCTGCTGTCGCTCTTGTGTTGTCGGGCGCCCCTCAGCTGGTACTACGTTTCGCATCCACCGCACTGTTCCCGCAGTAACCCGTACGGAGTAACGCCCGCCCGGCGGCCCGCCCCCGGCCGCCGCCCGGCCCGCCCCCGCCCCCGCCCGGGGCCGCGGCGGGAACCCGTCGCGCCCGCCTGGCGTTGACCAGGGAGGAAGGGTCCACTGGACCGGAGACCCTCGGATCCGCCGATCCAAAAGATCCACAGATCACATATCCACAGATCGCAGCTCAGAGCCCACAGCTTCCGAGCCCACAGCTCACAGCTCACAGATCCATTGATCCACCGATCCTGGACGGGTCCCCTGCCGCACCACTTGGAGGGCGTACCGTGCACCGCCGGCACAACGGGCTGAAGACCGCCGTACTCCTCGGCGGGCTGTCGGCACTCATCATCGTCATCGGTAGTTTCTTCGGCCGGACCGGCCTCGTCGTGGCCGTCCTCGTCGCCCTCGGGACCAATGCGTACGCGTACTGGAACAGCGACAAGCTGGCTCTACGCGCGATGCGCGCCCGCCCGGTCAGCGAGTTCGAGGCGCCCGAGCTCTACCGGATGGTGCGCGAGCTCTCGACCTCCGCGCGCCAGCCCATGCCCCGCCTCTACATCTCCCCGACCGAGGCCCCAAACGCCTTCGCCACCGGCCGCAATCCGCGCAACGCCGCCGTCTGCTGCACCGAAGGCATCCTGCGCATCCTCGACGAGCGCGAGCTGCGCGGGGTCATCGGCCACGAGCTGAGCCACGTCTACAACCGGGACATCCTGATCTCCTCGGTCGCCGGAGCCCTCGCCTCCGTGATCATGTTCCTGGTGAACTTCGCCTGGC
The DNA here is from genome assembly GCF_044759975.1 of Streptomyces sp. NPDC098789. Classification (NCBI taxonomy): domain Bacteria; kingdom Bacillati; phylum Actinomycetota; class Actinomycetes; order Kitasatosporales; family Streptomycetaceae; genus Streptomyces; species Streptomyces sp. NPDC098789. The sequence goes on along the minus strand of NZ_JBIWAJ010000020.1, from coordinate 62,273 downwards.
TGATCCCGGTCGGCCGGTCCAACGACAACGAGGGCCCGGGCCTGATCGGCATGCTGCTGATCATGATCCTCGGCCCGGTCGCCGCGTCCGTGATCCAGCTGGCCATCAGCCGCTCCCGCGAATACGAGGCGGACGCCTCCGGGGCCCAGCTCACCGGTGATCCGCTGGCCCTCGCGAGCGCCCTGCGCAAGCTCGACGCGGGGACCAAGCAGCTCCCGCTGCCCCCGGAGCCCCGGCTGGAGACCGCGAGCCACATGATGATCGCGAACCCCTTCCGTCCGGGCGAAGGAATGTCGAAGATGTTCTCGACCCACCCCCCGATGGCCGAGCGCATCGCCCGGCTCGAACAGATGGCAGGCCGTCAGCAGTGAAAACCATCCTGAACGTCATTTGGCTCGTGCTGAGCGGATTCTGGCTCTGCATGGGCTACGCCCTGGCCGGCCTGGTCCTCTGCATCACGATCATCGGCATCCCCTTCGGCATAGCCGCGTTCCGGATCGCGATCTACGCCCTGTGGCCCTTCGGGTACACCACGGTCGAGCGTCGGGACGCGGGCGCCCCGTCCTGCGTCGGCAACGTCCTGTGGCTGGTCCTCGCGGGCTGGTGGCTCGCGCTGGGCCACATCGTCACGGGCCTCGCGCTGTGCGTCACGATCATCGGCATCCCGTTCGGCATCGTGAACTTCAAGATGGTCCCGCTCGCCCTGCTCCCGCTCGGCCGCGAGATCGTCCCGACCGACGCCCCCTTCGCCTCGCGCTGAGCCCCACCCGCGCCCCCGCCCCACCCGCGCCCGCACACCGAAAGGGCCGGCCGACCGCCACGGCGGTCGACCGGCCCTTTCGGTCTTCGGTACGTAGGGATCAGTGGGTCCCGGTCGGGATCAGCGGGTCCCGTGCGCCCCGCGGATCTCATAGATCGCGATCCGGCCGTTGTCGAAGACGGGGTCGGCCAGCTTCTTCAACTCGCCGGACTCGGCCCCCGCCTTGCGGTTGACGAAGAGGAAGCGCACCCCGTGCCGGTCGCGCAGCTCGTCCAGCAGGGCGGCCGTCGGCGCGTAGAAGGCGGCGTCGTTCTTCTTGAGCAGGTCCGCGTCCCAGAACTCGGGGCCGGCGCCGCCCGCGTCGCCCATCGCCATGACCCGCGGTGCGAAGCCCCAGCCCTCGACCAGCACCGATCGTTCCGAGTAGCCGCTGACGGCAAAGGTCCGGTAGTCCGTGCAGGAGGCCGTGGGGTCCTGGAAGTCGTCCGGGGACCAACAGTGCTCGTTGGTCGCGATGACATCGGAGGGTTCGCTGTGTGCGCGCAGCCAGCGGGCCGCGTCGACCTTGCCCGCGGGGAGCGGGAAGGACCCCCATACGGTCGCGTCCCACTTCGGTGTCCGCAGGTCCGACACCAGCGTCGGTGCGCCCGCCAGCAGCGCGGCGCTCAGCAGGACGACCGTGCCGCGCCGCCGCAGGGCGGTGAAGCGGCGGGCGGCCAGCCACCAGAGGAGCCCGCCGACGACCGCGAGGAGCAGCAGGGCGAGCCCCGCGGCGACCATCGGGGCCAGCGCGGCCGCGGGGCCGCTGCCGCTGGACGAGGATGCGAAGGCACCCAGGACCGAGCCCGGGGCGGGGTGTCGGGTCGCGATCGCGTGCTCGACGCGGTGCTGCCAGCCGGGGCCGTGGACGACGAAGACCCAGGTGAGGGCCAGGGTGAAGAACACCGACGCGGCGGCCAGGAGCCAGCGGCCGCGGGCGGAGAGCCCGGCCCGCTCGAAGGCCTCGGCGTAGCCCCAGCCCGACAGGATGACGCCGAAGGCGAGCCCGGCGTGGGTGAAGTAGCTGGAGTTCCAGCCGTTGAGGAGCAGGTAGACGGCCGGTCCGGCGATGGTCCCGCCGAGCAGGAACCACTGCACGGAATCGAGCTTCAGCTTCCCGCGCCACAGCAGCGGCAGCGCGCCCGCCAGTCGCAGCTGGGTGTTGATCAGGAACGCGAACCACACCAGGGCGACCAGGACGAGCTGTCCGAGCCCGGTCCGGACGTCCGAGGGATCGGCCCACAGCCCCTGGATGTTGGACAGCGGGGCGACCTTCAGGCCGTAGCTCTTGAAGTTGAAGATCACGGCGGTGGAGAAGAGCTGGGCCGCGCCGACCGCGCCGCCCATGCCGACGATCAGCCAGGGGATCCGGCGGGTCCGCAGGAGCACCACGAGTCCGGCCAGCGCCAGCCCGGCGAGCGTCACGGGTACGGAGGTGGCCTTCGCGGCGCAGGACGCCAGGGCGAACAGTGCGACGAGCGTGATGACCGTCGTACGGCCCAGAGCGGGTACGGGATCGTCCGCGGACCGCTCGCGCAGCCCCTCGCCGACGACACCGATCAGCGCCACCAGCAGCGGGATGCTGTAGGTCATGGAGATGCTCGCCCAGATCATCAGCGTGGTCTGGGGCGAGCCGAAGGGGGTCCAGGCCGGGCCCGCGTTGAACTCGCCGACCAGGAAGATGAGCAGGGCGGCGACCGGTCCGGCCCAGGCCCGACCGGACAGCCGCCAGGTGACGACGGCGGTGATGACGATGGTGAGCGCGACGAGCGCGGGGATCATCAGGCGCAGCTGGACGACCGGCAGGTCGATGTGGCCGACCATGCTGGTCATGGCCTCGTGGACGAAGGCGAACCAGTGGTATTCGAGTGGCTCGCCGGAGACCTGGGGGAGCGTCAGCGGGAAGTTGTGCTTCGCGTTGCCCGCCAGGGACATCTGGTAGGAGACGTCGACGAACTGCCGGGTCTGGTCGTTGAGGGGCAGGATCGGGTTGCGGTCCATGTAGACCCGGTAGAGGTAGCCGGTGGCGCCCGCCACCGTGGCCGCGATCGACCAGGACCAGCCCATCGGTACCGGTGTGTAGCCGCGTACCCGCCAGTGCCGTCGCAGCCGGGGTACGGCGGCGAAGGGGATCACGACGGCCAGCGGCCACAGCGTCACCGCGGACTGGATGCCGAGGGCCATGAAGACGGCCCAGGCGACCAGTTCGAGGGCGAGACCCGTGACGGCGCCGAAGGCGAGGTCCTCGATCAGGGTGTGGGCGCGGCGCCGCAGCGACCGGTAGACCAGGGTGCCGGGGAGCAGAACGCCCCACAGGACGTAGAAGGCGTAGCGGCCGATGTCGCCGAGCGACGTGTCCGAGGCGACCAGGGCCGCGACGAAGAAGGCGACGGTGGCGAGGGCGGGCAGGAAGCGCAGGAGCACCGTCCGTGGCCCGGCCGTGGTGGCGGGCCCTCCGGGACCCCTACCGCCCGGTCTCGTGGTGGTCCCCGTCTCCGTGTCCGGTATGGAGGGGCTGCTGTGCATCGTGCCCATCAGACGTTCTGCTCCCGTTGTCTCGCCGATCGAATGCCTGTCATGGACATCCCGCCGGTGAGCCGGGGAGTCATGAGGACAGCCGCCCGGCGCACAGCAGTGAGCGGCAGTGGCAAGAGCGTCAGCGGGGGAGCAGGCAGCCGCGCGCAGAGTCGCGGCGAGCTGCGTACCGGCCGTGAACTCGCAAAGGGACCCAGGGGCGCAAGAAAGCTGTCAGGCTATCGCAAGGCTACCAGCCGAGCGGCCACGACAGAGGGCTCCGGTGGGCCGGAGGGCAGCAGGGGAGTCGATTCGTACTATGATTCGTTTCTGATACCCAGGCACCATCAGGTCAAACCACGGGCAGGATTACCCATGTCGGAAGCGTCGTCCACGACGACACTGTCGGTTGTCGTTCCGATGTACAACGAGGAGGAAGCCCTCCCCGCGCTGGTGGAACGCCTGCGGCCCGCGCTCGACGGTACGGGTGTCAGCTACGAGGTCGTCGCCGTCGACGACGGCAGTGCCGACCGCACCGCCGAGCTGCTGGAGGAGTTCCGGCAGACCTGGCCCGAGCTGCGCATCGTCAAGCTGCGCGGCAACTCCGGCCACCAGGCCGCCCTGACCGCCGGTCTGCACAGCTCCAAGGGCGCGTACGTCGCGAGCATCGACGCCGACCTCCAGGACCCGCCGGAGAAGATCCCGGAGATGCTCGACCTGGCCGTCGCCGAGGGCCTCGACATCGTCTACGGCGTCCGCAGCGACCGCAGCACCGACACCGGCTTCAAGCGCCGCACCGCGGGCCTCTACTACTGGCTGATGCGCCGCATCGTCGGCAAGCAGGTCCCCTCGCAGGCCGGCGACTTCCGACTGCTCAGCCGCGAGGCCGTCGAAGCGCTCAAGGCGCTGCCGGACCAGCACCAGGTGTACCGCCTGCTCGTGCCGTGGCTCGGCTTCCCCAGCGGCGAGGTCACCTACCACCGCGACGAGCGCGTGGCGGGCGAGACCAAGTACCCGCTGAGCAAGATGATCCGGCTCGCGGTCGACAGCATCACCAACTTCTCCGCCGCCCCGCTGCGGCTGGCGACCTGGCTCGGCGTCTTCAGCTTCTTCTCCTGCTTCGTGCTGATGGCCGTGACCTTCGTCATCTGGCTCGTCGGGCACACCGTCCCGGGCTGGACCTCGCTCTTCGTGGCGATGCTCTTCCTCGGCGGCGTCCAGTTGATATGCGTCGGACTGCTCGGCGAATACATCGGGCGCATCTACACCGCCGTGCAGCGCCGTCCCACGTTCTTCATCGGCTACGACTCCGACGCGTCCCCCGCCAAGGGCCCCGAGGCCAAGGGTTCCGGAGCCAAGGGCTCCGGGGCCAAGGGCCGGGAGAACGCCGGGGTCTGACCCCTCCCGCGCAGCTACGCCGCCGGCCCGGACCCCGCAGGGGGGCCGGGCCGCCGTCGTTCGCCGACGCCGTACAGCAGCGCGCCCAGCGCCAGCACCCCCGCGCCCGCCGCCACCGAGGCCGGCGGCAGCGCGCAGGCCAGCGCCGCGCACCCGGCCAGCCCCGCGGCCGCCACCACCCGCCCGCCGCGGTCCACCCCGCGACCGTCCGCGCCCGGCCCCTCGCTCCCGCCGAGCGTCCACGCCGCCGCGTTGGCGATCGCGTAGTACACGAGCACCCCGAAGGACGAGAAGCCGATCGCCCCCCGCAGGTCCACGGTCGCGGCCAGCACCGCGACCGCCGCCCCCACCGCGGCCTCCGCCCGGTGCGGCGTCCCGTGGCGCGGGTGCACGGCCGCCAGCGCGCGCGGCAAGTGACCGTCCCGGGCCATCGCCAGCGCGGTCCGCGAGACCCCCAGCACCAGCGCCAGCAGCGAGCCCAGGGCCGCCAGTACCGCCCCGGCCCGCACCACGGGCGTCAGCCCGCCCCATCCCGCGGCCCGGACCGCGTCGGACAGCGGCGCCGCCGACCCGGCCAACCGGTCGACCCCCAGCACCGACAGCACGGCCACCGTCACCGCCGCGTAGACGGCCAGCGCGACGCCCAGCGCCAGCGGCACGGCGCGCGGGATGGTCCGCCGCGGATCGCGGACCTCCTCGCCCAGCGTGGTGATCCGGGCGTAACCGGCGAAGGCGAAGAACAGCAGCCCGGCCGCCCCCAGCACCCCCCGCACGCCCCCGGACCCGTCCGGCCCCGGCCCGCCCCCGCCGAACGCGCCGGCGACGTCGGCCGCGCCGGAGGTCAGGCAGGCCGCCACGACCCCGGCGAGCACCGCCAGTACGACCGCCACGATCACCCGGGCGATCCGGGCCGACTTCTGCACGCCGCCGTACCCCGCGGCGGTCAGCGCCACCACGGAGACCACGGCCACCACGTGCTCCCGCCCGGGCCACAGGTACGCGCCCACGGTCAGCGCCATCGCCGCGCAGGAGGCGGTCTTGCCGATGACGAAGGCCCACCCCGCCAGGTACCCCCAGAACGGCCCGAGCCGCTCGCGCCCGTACACGTACGTCCCCCCGGACGCCGGATGGCGGGCGGCCAGCCGGGCCGAGGACCACGCGTTGCAGGAGGCCACCACGGCGGCCACGGCGAGCGCGGTGAGCAGGGCGCCGCCCGCCGCCCGGGCCGCCGGGGCCAACGCCGCGAAGATGCCCGCCCCGACCATCGCGCCCAGGCCGACGACGACCGCGTCGCCCACCCCGAGGCTCCGCCTGAGCCCACCGGCCGCCCCGCCACCCGGTCCACCACGACCCGGTCCGCCACTACCCGCTGTTCCCGCCCGCGTCCCCATCACGGCCGGGACTTTAACCGAGCCCGGTGACGCCCCCGTGACCAGGAGCCGAAGCCACGCGCTTCGCCCGCTGCGCCTGCCACCCGTCGAGCGCGGTCAGGCACGCGTGGTCGAGGTGGCGCACCCCGGTCAGGTCGAAGCGCACCGCCCGGTCGCCGGGCAGCGCGTCGAGCACGTCGAGCAGCCGCGGCAACCGCAGGAAGCTGGCGTTGCCCGCCACCCGCAGGCACAGCACGTCCCCCTCCCACACCTCCTCCACCTGCACGCTGGAGGTCTCCCAGGCCGCCTTGGCGACCGCGAGGACCAGCCCCACCAGCACCCCCTCGAAGAGGTTCGTCGCCACGATCGCCCCCGCCGTCGCCAGCAGCACCACCGCCTCCCCGCGGTGCGAGCGCCACAGCGCCGCCACCCCGCGCACCGGCAGCAGCTTCCACCCCGCGTGCAGCAGTACGCCGGCCAGCGCGGCCAGCGGTACGACGGCCAGCGCGTGCGGCAGCAGCACGGCGAAGAGCAGCAGCCACGCCCCGTGCAGCACCCGCGAGGCCCGGGTGCGCGCCCCCGCCTCGACGTTGGCGGCGCTGCGCACGATCACGGCGGTCATCGGCAGCGCGCCGAGCAGCCCGCAGACCGTGTTCCCGGCGCCCTGGGCGATGAGTTCGCGGTCGTAGTCGGTGCGCGGCCCGTGGTGCATCCGGTCCACGGCGGCCGCGCTGAAGAGGGTTTCGGCGGAGGCGATCAGTGCGAAGGCCGCCACCGTCCCCAGGGCGCCCGCGGAGCCCAGTACGGCGAACTGCCCCCAGCCCGGCGTCGATACGGCGTCCAGCACCCCCGTGACCTCCACCTTGGCCACCGGCAGCCGCAGCAGCACGGTGGCCCCGGTCGCCGCCGCGACCGCGACGAGGGCCCCGGGCACCACCCGGACCTGCTCCGGCAGCCGCCGCCAGCCCACCATCACCAGCACGGTGGCGGCCCCGAGCGCGATGGCGGCCCAGTCGGCCTCCGCCAGCAGCCGCGCGAGCCCCGCGAACTTCGCCAGCGTCCGCGCGGGCGCGTCCACCCCGGCCACGGCGTACAACTGCCCGGCGATCAGCACCAGCCCGATCCCGGCGAGCATCCCCTGGACGACGGCCACCGAGATCGCCCGGAACCACCGCCCCAGGCGCAGCGCCCCCATCGCCAGCTGGATCAGCCCGGCGGCGAGGACCAGCACCCCGAGCGCGGCGACGCCGTACGTCCGCACCGCCTCGAAGACCAACACGGTGAGCCCCGCCGCCGGACCGCTGACCTGGAGCGAACTCCCGCGGAACCAGCCGGTGACCAGCCCGCCCACCACCCCGGTGACGATCCCCAGCTCGGCGGGCACCCCGGAGGCCACCGCCACTCCGACGCACAGCGGCAGCGCCACCAGCGCCACCACGACGGACGCTCCCACGTCCTGACGGAAAGTGCCGTCCCCTGGCATTCGGGTCCCCCTGCCCACGCGGTGATCGATGCCACCCAGCCTGGTGGGGCGCATCCCGCCGGGCCCAGTCCGCACCGAAGCCCCCCGGGGCCCGCGCGCCGCACGCGCCCCGCGCACACCCCACCGAGCGCCGTCCCCCCGGGCGCCGTCCCTTGAACACCCGCCCGAACGGCCGAGGGCGCAACGGGAGGATCCCCATTGCGCCCTCGGCGGCCGTACCCGGTTGCCCGTGGGTCAGCGGTAGTTCACGAACTGGATCGCGAAGTCCAGGTCCTTGCCCTTGAGCAGGGCCTGGACTTCCTGGAGGTCGTCGCGGTTCTTCGAGGTGACGCGCAGCTCCTCGCCCTGGACCTGGGCCTTGACGGTCTTGGGGCCCTCGTCCCGGATGATCTTCGCGACCTTCTTGGCGTTCTCCTGGGAGATGCCTTCCTCGATCGTGGCGAAGATCTTGTACTCCTTGCCGGACAGCTGCGGCTCACCGGCGTCGAGCGCCTTCAGCGAGATGCCCCGCTTGACCAGCTTGGTCTCGAACACATCGAGGACGGCCTTGACGCGGTCCTCGGAGTTCGCCTCCATGACGATCTTCTCGCCGGACCAGGCGATCGTGGCGCCGGTGCCCTTGAAGTCGTAGCGCTGCGAGAGTTCCTTGCCGGCCTGGTTGAGGGCGTTGTCGACCTCCTGCCGCTCGACCTTCGAGACGATGTCGAAACTGGAGTCGGCCATGTGCTGTGGCTCCTTGAAGTCGGCTGTGATGGCCCACAGGGGCACGCGCCGGATGTTCCCCGGCCGCGCCGTCAAGCCTAGGCCCTGTCTCCCTGATCGGACCGGACAGCCCGGGCGTCGGTGTCCGATCCGCCACCCGCACACCCCCGCGGACCCCCTGCGGAGCACGTCACCGGCCGCGCGGCGGAATCGAGTGGCGAAGCACCCCTGTCCATCGGGTATCGTTTACGTCGTTGCCAGAGAGCACCGCCGCAAGGCGGAGATCAACGGCTTCCTCCCATGGCGGTGTGCCCGAGTGGCCAATGGGAACGGACTGTAAATCCGTCGGCTTAGCCTACCCAGGTTCGAATCCTGGCGCCGCCACGTGGTAAAGAAGTCCCCCTCCCTCGCGGAAACGCGGAAGAGGGGGACTTCTTCGTTCTCCGGGGGTCGCCCGGGTCGCCGGAGTTGCCGGGGTCGCCGGAGTCGGGCAGGCGGCGATGGAGGTCGCCGGGGTCAGAGGATGTCCCGGCGGGTCTCCTCCACGACCGGGATCGCGCCCGCGGTGCGGCGACGCTTGTAGATGCTCGTGTACACGGCGAGGCCGATCGCACCCACCGCCATCATGATCAGACCGACCAGGGGAAGGTTGACGCTCTCCAGCTTCCAGTCGGTGGCGAAGGTGAGGATGGCGCCCACCACGATCAGGATGATGCATCCACCGATGCCCATGAGTTGCCTCCGCTGATTGGTTGTCTGACGGCGCGGCTACCCGGCTTCGGCGGGTGAAAACGCCCCCGGGGCGCGGCGGTCGGGGCCCCGCGGCGGCCGTCGGGCGCCTCGTCCGGATGCCACGCGCGGGGCGCGGCGGCCGCAACGTCGCGGGCCGACGGTCGTTCACCCGGCGTGATGTGGACTACTGACACCCGCGGGAAGGTCGGCGGCGGGGTGCTGCTCGCCCTGCTCGGAGCGGGCATCCCGGCCCTGGTCGGGGCCGCGCTGCAAGGGCACACGGGCGATCCCTACCGCGAGACCCGGCTCTACTTCGGCACCGCGCGCCCCGGCGGGGCGCCCCCGGTCGCGGAGCGGGAGTTCGACCGCTTCCTGGACCGGGAGATCACCCCCGCCTTCCCCGAGGGGCTGACCGTGCAGCCGGGCCGCGGACAGTGGCGCGGTCCCGACGGCAAGGTCGTCCGCGAGACCTCCTACGAGGTCGTCCTGCTCTATCCGGAGAAGGGTGCGGACGAGCGCGGCGCGAGCATCGAACGGATCCGCCGGGCGTACGAGAAGCAGTTCGCGCAGGACTCCGTGCTGCGCTCCGACGACCGGGTGGACGCCGACTTCTGACGGTCCGACGGTCCGAGGGTCCGAGGGTCCGAGGGGCGGACGGTCCGGCCGTCAGTTGCCGGCTACCGCCTTGACGGCCACCGCGACCGGCGTCGTGCCCGACACCAGCTCCAGGGTCAGTCCGGCCGTCGCCGGCGTCTCCACCAGCTCGGCCAGGACCGCCGCCACGTCGTCGCGGGAGACCGGCCCGCGGCCCGTCGTCGCCTCCAGGCGGACCAGGCCCGTCCCCGCCTCGTCGGTGAGCGCCCCGGGCCGCAGGACCGTCCAGTCCAGGCCCAGCCGGGTCCGTACGTGGTCGTCGGCCTCGCCCTTGGCGCGCAGGTAGACGTCGAAGACGTCGTCACCCGGGTGGTTCGCGTCCGCCCGGATCGAAGACACCATCAGGAACCGCGGTACGCGCGCCCTTTCGGCCGCGTCGGCGAACAGCACCGCCGCGCCCCGGTCCACGGTGTCCTTGCGGCCGACGCCGCTGCCCGGGCCCGCGCCGGCCGCGAACACCGCGACCTGGGCGCCCTGCAGGATGCCCGCCACGTGCTCGACGGTCGCCGACTCCAGGTCGCACAGGACGGGTTCGGCACCGGCCGCCCGGAGATCGTCGCCCTGTGCCGGATCACGGATGATCCCGGCGACCTCGTATCCGCGTGCGGCGAGCAGGCGCTCCAGCCGCAGGGCGATCTGACCGTGTCCACCAGCGATGACAATGCGCATGAGTCGACCGTACGTCGACGCGCGCGCCCCCGCGCCCGAAGTCGGCGCCGACGCTCAGGGGCCGGGCTCCGTACGGCCCTGTCGGGGCAGGTCGAGGGCGACCGCGACCGCCGAGTCGCAGTACTCGCGCACGGCGCTGGTACGGGCCACCACCCGCCCGCGGTGGATCACGATCCGGCTGTAGGCGAGGGACAGCACCGCCGCGATCCGCTCGCCGCGCACGGCGAGCAGCTCCGCCGGGAACCCGGCCTCCACCCGGACCTCCGGCAGGCCCATCGCCTCCCGGGCCGCCGTGCTCACCGCGTGGTAGGCCTCCGCCGCCCGCAACCCGCCCTGCGAGGCGAGCAGGTACGCGGCCTCCAGGGGGTCCCCGCGACCGACCGGGTTCCCGGCGTCCCGCAGGGCCCCGCTGCCCGCCGCGACCCGCACCCCGGCCGCCCGCAGCAGCCGTACGGGCGCCGTGCGCAGCCCGCGCCGCTCCAGGGCCGCGCAATCCCCCTGGGGCAGGCAGGTGACCCGTACGCCCGCCGCGGCCAGTTGGTCGGCGGCGCGGGCGGCCACGTCCAGGGGGAGCCGGGAGAGGCCGCCGCAGGGGCCGATGGTGACGCCGGGGCGCAGCCCGCCGGCCATGGCCGCGAGCCGGGCGAGGCGGGCGGGATCGTCACCGTCCGTGTGCAGGTCCACCGGGCAGCCGTGCTCGCCGGCCAGCTCCAGGACGGCCTCGACGAAGCCGGTCGGGTCCGGGTCGAGGTCCGGGCAGCCGCCGACGACGGCCGCGCCCATCTTGAGCGCGTCGCGCAGCATCGCCCGCCCCTCGGCCCCCGCGATCCCGGTCAGTCGGCGGGGCACGGCGACCGCCGTGAGGTCGGCGAGCCCGCGCAGCGAGCGGCGGGCCTGGAGCACCGCCTCCATCGGGCCGAGGCCGTGCGCGTCGGCGATGCGGACGTGCGAGCGGATGGCGGTGGCGCCGTGGCCGAGCTGGAGCAGCGCCGCCTCGGTGGCCCGGCGCTGGACCTCGTCGGCCGTGTGGGACACGGGCCCTTCGCCGTCGGCGGTGAGCGCGGTGTCCCCGTGGGCGTGTGGTTCGGCGGGGGCGGGGAGCAGGAGGTGGCCGGTCAGGTCGACCCGCGAGGAGGTGGGGGAGTGCAGGCTCCCGGCGGCGGCGACGGCCTGGATGCGACCGCCGCCGAGCCGCACGTCGACCGTGCGCCCGTCGAGGAGGCGGGCGCCGGCCAGCAGCAGGGTGGTGGTGTCGGCGGGGGTGGGAGCGGGGCCCTGGCCGCCGCCCTCGTCGCGGCCGCCGCGCGGGGAATGGGACGGCTGCGGCGGCTGGCTGTCGGGCATCGCGCTCCTGCGGGGGCTCGGGCGGTTCCTGGGCCCCCGTGGCCGCGGCCCGCGGCCCAAGATCACGCAGCGTGTTCAGAGCCTAGGGTGCGGTGCCGTCCGCTTCGGGGAAGGGCGCAATAGTCGTACCGGTGTGGTGCCCTTCCCTGCGGGTGCGGGTGCGGAAGTTTCAGCCCCGCCGGCGTTTGAGGCGCGGGGTCTGGGGCGGAGCCCCAGGAGCCCCGCAGGGGACAACGGCCCTGGCGGGCCGCCCCGGGCTCCACCCGGACCCGCGCCTCGAACTCCCCCAGCTACCGCTGGAGGGGCCCCCGGGCGAGGCTGGAATGGCTCTGGCGGAGCCGGGTTCGATCGGCGGGGCCGGGGTGATCCGGCCCCGATCAGGCTTCCGGGCCGGCCCGATCCGAGTTCTGGATCACGGCCGGAGGCCAGCTGCCGCAAAGGATTTGGGCGATCGGCGGGCAACCGTGTAATGTCTTCATCGCTCGCCCCAATAGCTCAGTCGGTAGAGCGTCTCCATGGTAAGGAGAAGGTCTGCGGTTCGATTCCGCATTGGGGCTCTGGTGAGAAAGTCCCTCCACCTGCTTTAGGGTGGGGGAGCAATCAACACCAAAGCGGCGTAGCTCAGTCGGTAGAGCAAGCGGCTCATAATCGCTGTGTCACCGGTTCAAGTCCGGTCGCCGCTACACACAGTAGCCGATTGCGGGGTCGGTCTCCCGGTCGGCTACTCTTGTATGCGTTCATCCGTCCTATTTTCCGTCAAGGAGCACTCACGTGGCTGCCACCGACGTCCGCCCGAAGATCACGCTGGCCTGCGTGGAGTGCAAGGAGCGGAACTACATCACCAAGAAGAACCGGCGTAATGACCCGGACCGTCTTGAGATGAAGAAGCACTGCCCGCGCTGCAACTCGCACACCGCGCACCGCGAGACCCGCTGACCCCAGCGGTTTCTCGAATACAGGCTCCGTCATAAGGTCGTCCCCTGCAAGGGGGGCGGCCTTGTGTCGTTTCTGCATGTCCTTTCGTATCCAACACAGGAGGTAGTGAGCCATGGCGCTCGACCAGTCCTTCGTGGGGCGGAGCTACCCGCCCACCGATCCGTACGAGGTCGGCCGGGAGAAGATCCGCGAATTCGCGGAGGCGGTGGGCGACGCCAATCCCGCCTACACCGACCCCGAAGCGGCCAAGGCGCTGGGTCACCTGGACGTGATCGCGCCTCCGACCTTTGTGTTCGCCATCACGTTCAAGGCGGCCGGTCAGGTCATCGAGGACCCGCAGCTCGGCCTGGACTACAGCCGCGTGGTGCACGGCGACCAGAAGTTCGCCTACACCCGGCCCGTCCGGGCGGGTGACCGGCTGCTGGTGACGTCCACCATCGAGGCCGTGAAGTCCCTCGCGGGCAACGACATCATCGACATCCGCGGTGAGGTCCACGACGAGACCGGCGAGCACGTGGTGACGGCCTGGACGAAGCTCGTGTCCCGGGCGCCCGCCGAACCGGCCGCCGTCACTGAGGAGGTCTGACATGGCTGCGCGGATCCAGTACGCGGACGTGGAGGTCGGCACCGAGCTGCCGGCCGGGAGCTTCCCGGTGCGGCGGGCCACCCTGGTCCGCTACGCGGGGGCGTCGGGTGACTTCAACCCGATCCACTGGAACGAGAAGTTCGCCAAGGAGGTCGGGCTGCCGGACGTGATCGCGCACGGCATGTTCACCATGGCCGAGGCGATCCGGGTGGTCACGGACTGGGTGGGCGACCCGGGTGCGGTGGTCGAGTACGGGGTGCGGTTCACCAAGCCGGTCGTGGTGCCGAACGATGATCTGGGTGCGGTGATCGAGGTCACGGCCAAGGTCGCGGCGAAGCTGGACGAGAACCGGGTGCGGGTGGACCTGACGGCCACCAGTGCCGGGCTGAAGGTTCTGGGCATGTCCCGCGCGGTGGTCCAGCTGGCCTGATGGGCCGGGGCCTGCCTTGGCCCCTTGGCCTGGCCCTGCCCTGCCCCGGCCCCTGCCCTGCCCCTGCCCCGGCCCTGCCCCGGCCCCGGCCCTGCCCCGGCCTCGGGCTGGTTTCGGACTGGCCGGGTCGGGGTGGTGGGCGGTGTGGCGCGGGCGCCGGGGGGTGTCTCCTCGGCTCGCAGAACTGGGCGGGTCGGAGTGGGTGGGCGGTGGTGTTCTGCTCGACCTGCGGGGACACCCCCCGGCGCCCGCGCCACACCGCCCGGGCATCCGATTGGCCCGCCTGCTCGGGTTGCGGGGACACCCCCGGGTCTCCGATGGGCCCTGCCTGTCTGCTCGGGTTGGGGGCACCGGCTGGCGTCGCCCGCCGTGCCGTCCCGGGCGTTCTGCCGGCCCTGTTCGCGGGGGCGGCCCTCGGTGGTCGTGTGTGTGGGGGTTCTGGCGGTTGACTTAGTTAGTGATTGGCCACTAACTTAGGGGCATGGCCAGGATGAGCGCAGACGAGCGGCGCGAGAGCGTCATTCGCGCGGCGATGCACGAATTCGCCCGCGGTGGTTACTACGGGACCTCCACCGAGGCGATCGCCAAGCGCGTCGGTGTCTCCCAGCCCTACCTCTTCCGCCTCTTCCCCAACAAGCAGGCCATCTTCCTCGCCGCGGCCGCCCGCTGCGTGCAGGACATCCGCGCCGTCTTCGAGGAGTCCGCCAAGGGGCTGGAGGGCGAGGAAGCCCTCGACTCGATGGCCACGGCCTACATGCGGCTGATCGCGGAGCACCCCGACAAGCTCCAGATGCAGCTCCAGCTCTACGTCACCGTCGCCGCCGCCGAGGCGGCCGGGGAGCCCGCCTTCGGCGAGATGGTCCGCAGCGGCTGGATGGAGCTCTGGGAGACCGTCGAGGCGGCCCTCGGCGACGGCCCCGGCGGGGTCACGGAGTTCATGGCCTGCGGGATGTTGATCAACACCCTGGCCGCCATGGGATTTCCGCCCGGCCACCGGGTCTGGGAAGGGTGCTACCCGTCCCGGACCCGCCCGGAGCGCCCCGAGGCGTGAGGGTCGGGAGGTGCGCGTTCCCGTGCATCTCCCTTTTTTTGGGCACGAAAGTTAGTAATTGATAACTAACGTTCCAGGGGGAACCGTGAACACTCCAGTCCAGCCCGCCACCGACACCCGGCTGCGCGGCCCCGCCGTCTGGGCCCTCGTCCTCACCGGCGTCGCCAGCTTCATGGCCGCCCTCGACAACCTGGTCGTCACCACCGCCCTCCCCGCCATCCGCACGGATCTCGGCGGCGCGCTGGAGGACCTCGAATGGACGGTGAACGCCTACACCCTCACCTTCGCCGTCCTGCTGATGTTCGGCTCCGCCCTCGGCGACCGGTTCGGCCGCCGCAAGCTCTTCATCGCCGGCCTCACCGTCTTCACCGGCGCGTCCGCCGCGGCCGCCCTCTCGCCCGGCATCGACGCCCTCATCGCCGCCCGCGCCATCCAGGGCATCGGCGCCGCGGTCATGATGCCGCTCACGCTCACCCTGCTCACCGCCGCCGTCCCGGCCGCCCGCCGCGGCATGGCCCTCGGCATCTACGGAGCCGTCACCGGCCTCGCGGTGGCCAGTGGTCCGCTCATCGGCGGCAGCCTCACCGAGCACATCTCCTGGCAGTGGATCTTCTGGCTGAACGTGCCGATCGGCCTCGCCCTGATCCCCCTCGCCCGGCTGCGCCTGGCCGAGTCCACCGCGCCTGGCTCCCGCCTGGACATCCCCGGCACCCTGCTGATCAGCGCCGGCCTCTTCGGCATCGTCTACGCCCTGGTCAACGCCAACGCCGACGGCTGGACCAGCCCCCTGGTCCTGACCGGCCTGATCGTCGGCGTCCTGCTCGTCGCCGGCTTCGTCTACCACGGCTCCGGCAACCCCCACGCGATGCTCCCGATGCGGCTCTTCCGCGACCGCGGCTTCCTCGGGATCAACCTGGCCAGCCTGCTGATGTTCCTCGGGATGTTCGGCTCGATCTTCCTGCTCAGCCAGTTCCTCCAGGGCGCCGCCGGCTACTCGCCCACCGAGGCGGGCCTGCGCATGCTGCCCTGGACCGGGATGCCGATGATCGTCGCCCCGATCGCCGGAATCCTCTCCGACCGGATCGGCGGCCGCCCGGTCGTCGCCGCGGGCCTCGCCTTCCAGGCGCTCGGGCTCGGCTGGTTCGCCGCGGTGCTCGCCGCCGACGTGACGTACGCCGCCCAGCTGCCCGCGCTGATCCTCAGCGGCATCGGCATGGCCCTGTACTTCGCCCCCGCCTCCAACGTCCTGATGTCCACGGTGAGCGTCGCCGACCAGGGCAGGGCCTCCGGAGCCAACAGCGCCCTGCGCGAGCTGGGCGGCGCCCTCGGCGTCGCGGTCCTGGCCTCGGTCTTCGCTTCCCAGGGCGGCTACGAGACGCCCCAGACTTTCACCGACGGCACCGTCCCGGCCCTGTGGATCGGCGCGAGCGCCGTCGCGCTGGCCGCCCTGCTGGCCCTGCTGCTGCCCCGCAAGGCCAAGCAGCCGCAGCAGTCGGGGCCGTCGCCCGTCGTGGCCCCGGCGGCCGACCGGGCCGGGGGCGCCGCCGCCGCGCCCGAGAAGGTGTCGACCCACTGACCCGCCCCAGCCCACCCCGCCCCACCCCGCCCCCGCCCCGGATCCACCGAAGGAGTGGCCGCCGTGCCCGACATCCCCTGGTCCACGCCCCACCGGGCGGAGCCCGACGCCGAGGTCTACGTCATGGCCTCCCGCTTCGAGACCGCCACCCTCACCGGGGCCTTCCGGTTCTTCCTCAAGGCCCCCCGCATCATCGGGCAGATCCGCAAGGCACCCGGCGCCCACGGCGCCGCCCTGCGGGCCCGGACCTTCCGACGCACCTTCCTCACCCTCTCCGCCTGGGAGGACCGCGGCGCGCTCTACCGCTTCGCCGGCAGCGAGCCGCACCGCTCCAGCGCCCGGGCGGCGAGCGCCTACACCAAGGAAGCCGCCTTCACCTTCTGGACCGTTCGGGCGAGCGAGCTCCCGATCTCCTGGGCCGAGGCCGAGCGCCGGCTCGCCGAGGAGAAGCGGAACCACTGAGTCCCATCCCACCCGACCAGAGCGCGTACGGTCCGTGGCCCCGCATCGACAGGGGGACGCGGACCGTACTCTTGTCCACGTGCAGGAACTCCACGATGCCCCCCTCGCCCCGCTGACCACCTTCCGCCTCGGCGGCCCGGCGACCCGGCTGGTCACCGCGACCACCGACGCCGAGGTCACCGCCGCCGTGCGCGCGGCCGACGAGAGCGGTACGCCGCTCCTCCTCATCGGCGGCGGCAGCAACCTGGTCATCGGCGACCAGGGCTTCGACGGCACCGCCCTGCGCATCGCGACCACCGGCTTCGCCCTCGACGGCACCACCCTCGAACTCGCGGCCGGCGAGAACTGGAGCGACGCCGTCGCCCGCACCGTCGAAGCCGGCCTCGCGGGCATCGAATGCCTCGCCGGAATCCCCGGCTCCGCCGGTGCCACCCCGGTCCAGAACGTCGGGGCGTACGGCCAGGAGGTCTCCAGCACCATCACCGAGGTCGTCGCCTACGACCGCGCCCTCGGCGAGACGGTCACCCTCTCCAACGCCGAGTGCGCGTTCTCCTACCGGCACAGCACCTTCAAGGAGCACCCGGAGCGCTACGTCGTCCTGCGCGTCCGCTTCGCCCTGGAGGCCGCCGGCGGGCTCTCCGCGCCGATCAAGTACCCGGAGACCGCCCGCGCCCTCGGCGTCGAGGCGGGCGACCGGGTCCCGGCCGCCACCGCCCGCGAGACCGTCCTGCGGCTGCGCGCCGGCAAGGGCATGGTGCTCGACCCCGCGGACCACGACACCTGGTCGGCCGGGTCCTTCTTCACCAACCCGGTCCTGACCGAGGAGGCCTACGCCGACTTCCTCGCCCGCGTCCACGACCGGCTCGGCCCCGACACCGCCCCGCCCGCCTACCCGGCCGCCGGCGGCGGTACGAAGACCAGCGCGGCCTGGCTGATCGACAAGGCGGGCTTCACCAAGGGCTACGGCACCGGCCCCGCCCGCATCTCCACCAAGCACACCCTCGCGCTCACCAACCGCGGTGGAGCCACCACCGAGGACCTGCTCGCCCTGGCCCGCGAGGTCGTCGCGGGCGTCCACGCTGCCTTCGGCGTCACCCTGGTCAACGAACCGGTGACGGTCGGCGTCAGCATCTGAGGAGCCCCGGCCGCCCATGCTCTGTCCCCTGCACGGGGCCGGTACCGACCCCACCCGGCTCGTGGGGCGCGCGATCAGCAGCGTCGTCGCGTCCTGGCACGTCTACGAGGGCGAACGCTCCGAGGCCCCGCTCGACGTCTGGCTGATCGACAGCGAGGGCGACTGCACCCGGATCACCACCGGCTCCGACTGGTGCCTCATCGTCGAGTCGGCCCGGCCGCACGAGCCGTACGACATGGGGGAGTGGGGCCGCATCGAAGTCGGCGACGACCTCGGCGACCACCCCTTCCTGCGCCACCTCGGCGACACCGTGGCGACCGTGGCCGAGTTCGCCGTGCCCGAGCAGGGCCGCACCCACCTGGAGATCGGCTTCACCGACGGCTACCGGGTGCGGGCCGACTGCTGGGAAGGCGACCTGCGCCTCACCCGATGACCTCCGCCCCCGACGCCCACCCGGCGCTCACCCGGTCAGCCAGTGGTCGATCCCGGCCAGCAGCTTGGCCTGCACGTCCTCGGGCGCGGCCGAACCGCGCACCGACTGGCGGGCCAGCTCGGCCAGCTCCTGGTCCGTGAAGGCGTGGTGGCGGCGGGCGATCTCGTACTGCGCCGCCAACCGCGAGCCGAAGAGCAGCGGGTCGTCGGCGCCCAAGGCCATCGGCACCCCGGCCTCGAAGAGGGTCCGCAGCGGAACGTCCTCGTGGCGCTCGTAGACCCCCAGCGCCACGTTGGACGCCGGACACACCTCGCAGGTGATCTGGCGGTCCGCCAGTCGCTGGAGCAGCCGCGGGTCCTCGGCGGCCCGGACGCCGTGGCCGATGCGGGCGGCGCGCAGGTCGTCCAGGCAGTCCCGGACGGAGGAGGGACCGCTCAGCTCGCCGCCGTGCGGGGCCGCGAGCAGACCGCCCTCCCGGGCGATGGCGAAGGCCCGGTCGAAGTCGCGGGCCATGCCGCGGCGCTCGTCGTTGGAGAGCCCGAAGCCGACGATGCCGCGGTCGGCGTAGCGGACGGCGAGCCGGGCCAGGGTGCGGGCGTCCAGCGGGTGCTTCATGCGGTTCGCGGCGATGACCACGCGCATGCCGAGGCCGGTCTCGCGGGAGGCGGCGTCCACGGCGTCCAGGATGATCTCCACGGCCGGGATCATCCCGCCGAGGAGCGGGGCGTAGGAGGTGGGATCCACCTGGATCTCCAGCCACCCGCTGCCGTCCCGGACGTCCTCCTCCGCGGCCTCGCGCACCAGGCGCCGGATGTCGTCGGGCTCGCGCAGGCAGGAGCGGGCGGCGTCGTAGAGCCGCTGGAAACGGAACCAGCCGCGCTCGTCGGTGGCCCGCAGCTTGGGTGGCTCTCCGCCGGTCAGCGCGTCGGGCAGCCGCACGCCGTACTTGTCGGCCAGCTCCAGCAGGGTCGACGGGCGCATGGACCCCGTGAAGTGCAGGTGGAGGTGGGCTTTCGGCAGAAGCGTGAGATCGCGTACGTGCTCCATCCGGTGATCCTGCCGTACCGCGGCGCTCGGCGGGAGGGGGTTTTACCGATCGGGGGCTTGCCCGAACGCGCGCGCGGGGCCGGTGGGGGCGCGGGTACCGCTGCGCGGGCCCCCCGGGGCTCCGCCCCGGACCCCGCGCCTCAAACGCCGGCGAGGCTGAAAGTGCCCCTGGACGGGGCTGATCTTTCCGCCCCGGCGAGGCTGGAAATCCAGCCTCGCCGGCGTTTGAGGCGCGGGTCCGGGCAGAGCCCCGGGAACGGGCGAAGGGCGGGTAGGGGACAAGTCCCGCGCAGCGGCAGCACCGGGTCCGGGCGGGAAACGCCCGAGCGGCGGCTCCCCCGAGGGGAACCGCCGCTCGGACCTGGCTGCCGGCCGCTCTAGGCCTAGGCCTTGGCCTCGGCCAGCAGGTTCTGGATCCGGGTCACGCCCTCCACCAGGTCCTCGTCACCGAGGGCGTACGACAGGCGCAGGTAGCCCGGGGTGCCGAAGGCCTCGCCCGGGACGACCGCGACCTCGGCCTCGTCCAGGATCAGGGCCGCCAGCTCGACCGAGGTCTGCGGGCGCTGACCGCGGATCTCCTTGCCGAGCAGCTCCTTGACCGAGGGGTACGCGTAGAACGCGCCCTCCGGGGTCGGGCAGAAGACGCCGTCGATCTCGTTCAGCATCTTGACCATGGTCTGGCGGCGGCGGTCGAAGGCCTTGCGCATCTCCGCGACGGCGTCCAGGTTCCCGGCCACCGCGGCCAGCGCGGCCACCTGCGCCACGTTGGAGACGTTGGAGGTGGCGTGCGACTGGAGGTTCGTCGCGGCCTTGATGACGTCCTTGGGGCCCACGACCCACCCGACGCGCCAGCCGGTCATGGCGTACGTCTTGGCCACGCCGTTGACGACGATGCAGCGGTCGGCGAGCGCGGGCACCAGCACCGGCAGCGAGGTGAACTTCGCGTCGCCGTAGACCAGGTGCTCGTAGATCTCGTCCGTCAGGACCCACAGGCCGTGCTCGGCGGCCCACTCGCCGATGGCGCGGGCGTCGTCCTCGGAGTACACGGAACCGGTCGGGTTCGACGGGGAGACGAAGAGCACGACCTTCGTACGGTCGGTGCGCGCCGCTTCCAGCTGCTCCACGGAGACCCGGTAGCCGGTGGTCTCGTCGGCGACGACGTCCACGGGGACACCGCCCGCGAGGCGGATCGACTCGGGGTAGGTGGTCCAGTACGGGGCCGGGACGATGACCTCGTCGCCCGGGTCGAGGATCGCGGCGAAGGCCTCGTAGATGGCCTGCTTGCCACCGTTGGTCACCAGGATCTGGGCCGGGTCGACGGCGTAGCCCGAGTCGCGCAGCGTCTTCTCCGCGATGGCCTTCTTCAGCTCCGGCAGGCCGCCGGCCGGCGTGTAGCGGTGGTACTTCGGGTTGCGGCAGGCCTCGACCGCCGCCTCGACGATGTAGTCGGGGGTCGGGAAGTCGGGCTCACCGGCGCCGAAGCCGATCACCGGACGGCCCGCGGCCTTGAGGGCCTTGGCCTTGGCGTCGACGGCGAGGGTGGCGGACTCGGAAATGGCGCCGATACGGGCGGACACCCGGCGCTCGGAAGAAGGCGTTGCAGAGGTCATGCGGCCAATCGTCCCAGACTGCAAACCGGCGCCGCACACCGTTTCAGGTACCGGACGGAGCAGCTCCGACGGCGTCTGTTCGACGTCGGCGCCGCGACCACGTATGCTCACCTGTCGTTGGACCTCACCAACCGCCCCAAAACGCGTGCACTCCGTGCACTCGTCCGGATGCGGTAGGTTGGGGGACGCAAAGGGTCGTAGCTCAATTGGTAGAGCACTGGTCTCCAAAACCAGCGGTTGGGGGTTCGAGTCCCTCCGGCCCTGCTCCACACTCCTTCGCCGGATGTGTGCGCAGGTACCTACATCTATGCACCGCCGTGCGGCTCAACCGGGGCGCGGCACGGCCATGACCCGGATTCAGGTGAGAGACGTGACGGACGCCGTGGGCTCCATCG
This sequence comes from Streptomyces sp. NPDC098789, assembly GCF_044759975.1. Lineage (NCBI taxonomy): Bacteria > Bacillati > Actinomycetota > Actinomycetes > Kitasatosporales > Streptomycetaceae > Streptomyces > Streptomyces sp. NPDC098789. The sequence goes on along the minus strand of NZ_JBIWAJ010000020.1, from coordinate 40,947 downwards.
ACATGCCTGACGCCGAGGACGAGACCCGCGAGAAGAAGGCCCGAAAGGGCGGCAAGCGCGGCAAGAAGGGCCCTCTGGGTCGTCTCGCGCTCTTCTACCGGCAGATCGTCGCGGAACTCCGCAAGGTCGTATGGCCGACTCGCAACCAGCTGAGCACCTACACCACCGTGGTGATCGTGTTCGTGGTCATCATGATCGGTCTCGTTACCGTGATTGACTATGGCTTCAACGCGGCCATCAAGTTCGTCTTCGGCTAGTCCCCGCGGGGGGCGGCACCTTGATGGGTGCCGCCCGTTTTCGCATGTTCCACCCCATTTTGTATCCAGGAAGAAGCAGCCACCGTGTCTGACCCGAACCTGAACGCGAGCCCCGACTCCGTCGAGTCCGTCGAGGACGCGCTCGACATCGTCGAGGCGGCGGACGCTGCGAACCCTGACGAGGCCGAGATCGCGGACGCCGACGCCGGCGTCGCCGCCGAAGAGGCTGCTGTGCACGTCGTAGAGGCCGACGAGACCGACGAGGCCGCCCAGATCGACGCCGACGAGGCCGACGAGGTCGACGAAAGCGCGGTCGAGGACGAGGCCGACGAGGCTTCCGACGAGGACGAGGCTTCCGACGAGGAAGAGTCCGAGGACGACGCCGAGGTCGACGAGGCCGACGCCGAGGCCGAGGACGAAGAGCCCGCGGAGCCGGTCGACCCGATCCAGGCCCTGCGCGACGAGCTCCGCAGCCTGCCCGGCGAGTGGTACGTCATCCACACCTACGCGGGCTACGAGAAGCGCGTGAAGGCGAACCTCGAACAGCGCGCCGTCTCGCTGAACGTCGAGGACTTCATCTACTCGGCCGAGGTGCCCGAGGAAGAGATCGTCCAGATCAAGAACGGCGAGCGCAAGAACGTCCGGCAGAACAAGCTGCCCGGTTACGTTCTCGTCCGCATGGATCTGACGAACGAGTCCTGGGGCGTCGTCCGCAACACCCCCGGCGTCACCGGCTTCGTGGGCAACGCCTACGACCCGTACCCGCTGACCCTCGACGAGATCGTCAAGATGCTCGCCCCCGAGGCGCAGGAGAAGGCCGCCAAGCTGGCCGCGGAAGAGGCCGGCCTGCCCGCGCCCGCCGTCAAGCGCACCATCGAGGTCCTGGACTTCGAGGTCGGCGACTCGGTCACCGTCACCGACGGCCCGTTCGCGACGCTCCAGGCGACCATCAACGAGATCAACCCGGACTCGAAGAAGGTCAAGGGTCTCGTCGAGATCTTCGGCCGCGAGACCCCGGTCGAGCTGAGCTTCGACCAGATCCAGAAGAACTGATCCAGCAGGTCTGAGTCAGTCCTCTGACACACGCTTCCCGCCAGGTCAGATCGCCCCGAAAAGGGTGGTCTGACCTGCTGGGTTTTATGCCCCGCCCTGATACCCGTTATCGTGGTGCGGTATGCCTCCATCCGGATGACCGGTTGGCGGCGAAACACTCTCACAGGACCCGGAGAGAGCAATGCCTCCCAAGAAGAAGAAGATCACGGGGCTCATCAAGCTCCAGATCAAGGCCGGTGCGGCCAACCCGGCGCCGCCGGTCGGCCCCGCGCTCGGTCAGCACGGCGTCAACATCATGGAGTTCTGCAAGGCCTACAACGCCGCGACCGAGTCGCAGCGTGGCATGGTCGTGCCGGTGGAGATCACGGTCTACGACGACCGCTCCTTCACCTTCGTGACGAAGACCCCCCCGGCCGCGCGCCTCATCCTCAAGCACGCGGGTGTGGAGAAGGGCTCGGGCGAGCCGCACAAGACCAAGGTCGCCAAGCTCACCGGCGCCCAGGTCCGCGAGATCGCCACGCTGAAGATGCCCGACCTGAACGCCAACGACCTGGCGGCCGCCGAGAAGATCATCGCCGGCACCGCTCGTTCGATGGGCATCACGGTCGAGGGCTGATCCAGCCCCTCGCACGCCCCCAGTGGTAGGACCAGCGCTGGTCCGCACCACGACTCCACACCTGCCACGCGGCGGAAGCCGCATGGTGCTATCTGCAAACAGGAGCAGAAGTGAAGCGCAGCAAGACTCTCCGCGCTGCGGACGCCAAGGTCGACCGGGCAAAGCTCTACGCCCCGCTCGAGGCCGTCCGTCTCGCCAAGGAGACCTCCGCGACCAAGTTCGACAGCACCGTCGAGGTCGCCTTCCGCCTGGGTGTCGACCCGCGCAAGGCCGACCAGATGGTCCGCGGCACCGTGAACCTCCCGCACGGCACCGGCAAGACCGCCCGGGTCCTGGTCTTCGCGACCGGTGACCGTGCAGCGGCCGCGGAAGCCGCCGGCGCCGACATTGTCGGCAACGACGAGCTGATCAACGAGATCGCCAAGGGCAACCGCCTCAACGAGTTCGACGCCGTTGTCGCCACCCCGGACCTCATGGGCAAGGTCGGCCGCCTCGGCCGCGTGCTCGGTCCCCGTGGCCTCATGCCGAACCCGAAGACCGGCACCGTCACCATGGACGTCGCCAAGGCTGTCACCGAGATCAAGGGTGGCAAGATCGAGTTCCGCGTCGACAAGCACTCGAACCTGCACTTCATCATCGGCAAGGTCTCCTTCACCGATGAGCAGCTGGTCGAGAACTACGGCGCCGCGCTGGACGAGATCCTCCGTCTGAAGCCGTCCGCCGCGAAGGGCCGCTACATCAAGAAGGCCGCCCTGAGCACCACGATGGGCCCCGGCATCATCCTGGACCAGAACCGCACCCGGAACCTCCTCGTCGAGGAAGACCCGGCCGCGGTCTGATCCGGCAGGGCCCCCGGGCCCACCGGCAGCATCTCGGCGGGCCCTCCGCCTCCCTCACGGGAGGTGGGGGGCCCGTTTTCGTTCCCCGGCCGCATGGAGCCTCGCCGGCCCTCGCCGGGGCTTCCCGGCCTCCCGGGTCCGCCGGGGCGCCCGGGGCCGTACGGCGCCCGCCAGGGGCCCGCACGGGGCGCGGGAGGGCGCTGAAGGACGATTTGCTCCGGGGCGGGATGTTCGCGTACGCTTCCGGAGAAGCCAAAGACCGCTGGTCGTTGCCGTGCTCGCAAGAGGACGGTGGCCGAAGGATTCGCTAGATGCGGACGACCTGCGCAGGTGTTCAGTGGATAGTTCCCGGACTCGTTCCGGTCGAGCCGTGCCCCGAGCGCCTGCGCCGGGGCGTTTTTGTTTGTCTAGCCCCTTCTGAGCGGTCCTCATCACCCGGAAGGAGGCCGAAGCACTATGCCGACGCCCAACAAGGCTGCCGCGGTAGCCGAGCTCACGGACCAGTTCCGCGACTCGAACGCCGCCGTGCTGACCGAGTACCGGGGCCTCACCGTGGCGCAGCTCAAGACGCTGCGTCGTTCCCTCGGTGAGAACGCCCAGTACGCCGTGGTGAAGAACACGCTGACCAAGATTGCGGCCAACCAGGCCGGGATCACCGCGCTGGACGAGCACTTTGCTGGTCCGACCGCGGTCGCCTTCATCACCGGTGACCCGGTGGAGTCGGCGAAGAGCCTGCGTGACTTCGCCAAGGACAACCCGAACCTCATCATCAAGGCGGGTGTCCTTGATGGTAAGGCGCTCACCGCCGATGAGATCAAGAAGCTCGCGGACCTCGAGTCCCGCGAGGTTCTGCTCAGCAAGCTGGCCGGCGCGTTCAAGGGCAAGCAGTCTCAGGCTGCCTCGCTCTTCCAGGCGCTGCCGTCGAAGTTCGTCCGCACTGCGGAAGCGCTTCGCGTCAAGCTCGCCGAGCAGGGCGGTGCCGAGTAATTCGGCTCGCGCACTGACCCACGCCGCCTAGTGCGTGGGTCAAAGCGGGCCGTCACGCCCGCCTCTATATACATCCGGCACCTGCCGATTTAGTGGAAGGATCGCCCATCATGGCGAAGCTCACCCAGGACGAACTCCTCGCCCAGTTCGAGGAGCTCACCCTCATCGAGCTCTCCGAGTTCGTGAAGGCGTTCGAGGAGAAGTTCGACGTCACCGCCGCCGCGGCCGTCGCCGCTGCCCCGGCCGGTGGCGCTGCCGCCCCCGCCGAGGTCGAGGAGCAGGACGAGTTCGACGTCATCCTCACCGCCGCCGGTGACAAGAAGATCCAGGTCATCAAGGTCGTGCGTGAGCTGACCTCCCTCGGCCTGAAGGAGGCCAAGGACCTCGTCGACGGCGCTCCGAAGCCCGTCCTCGAGAAGGTCGCCAAGGAGGCCGCTGAGAAGGCTGCCGAGTCCCTCAAGGGCGCCGGCGCCTCGGTCGAGGTCAAGTAACACCTCTGAGGCCCTCACAGGGCCTCTCCAAGGGGCGATCACCCGTAAGGGTGGTCGCCCTTTGGCGTACCCGCAGTGCCTGATTTGCCCTGCTCTCGTTGGGGAGTAGGGTGATCATCGTTGCTCCGAGACAGGGCCCGGTGATGATCCGCTCGGAGCAGGGGGCCTTGACGAACGGCACGCGGCGCGCAATTCTCAGTCCCGTTGCCACATGAAGGAGGCCGATCCGGATCCCGAGGTATGGATCGGTTACAAAGAGGGCAGTACTGATACGCGCTCTGTGTGCGAGCGCCGCAGCGTTCAACAACAAGGGGAAGGCCTGTTGCCGGACTCCAGAAATCTGGTCTGGACATCAGTGAGCCAAGTGGCTACACTGACCCTTTGCGCTGCCTGTTAGCTGCCCCCTGCCCGTCGCCAGGGGCATACCTACGCTGAAGCACACCTGATCGAGCACCCTCACCTGGTCCTTTGGACCGGATAGGGGAAGTTCCTCTTCTGTGTCAGCTGGGACCGGTACGCGCGTAGTGAGTCCGAGCCCTCGGAAGGACCCCCTCTTGGCCGCCTCGCGCAACGCCTCGACCAATACGAACAACGGTGCCAGCACCGCCCCGCTGCGCATCTCCTTTGCAAAGATCAAGGAGCCTCTCGAGGTTCCGAACCTCCTGGCGCTGCAGACCGAGAGCTTTGACTGGCTGCTCGGTAACGCCGCCTGGAAGTCTCGCGTCGAGTCGGCTCTGGAGAGCGGACAGGACGTCCCCACCAAGTCCGGTCTGGAAGAGATCTTCGAGGAGATCTCGCCGATCGAGGACTTCTCCGGGTCGATGTCGCTGACCTTCCGCGACCACCGCTTCGAGCCTGCGAAGAACTCCGTCGACGAGTGCAAGGACCGCGACTTCACCTTCGCGGCGCCGCTGTTCGTCACGGCCGAGTTCACCAACAACGAGACCGGTGAGATCAAGTCCCAGACGGTCTTCATGGGCGATTTCCCGCTCATGACGAACAAGGGCACCTTCGTCATCAACGGCACCGAGCGTGTCGTGGTGTCGCAGCTGGTCCGTTCCCCCGGTGTCTACTTCGACTCCTCCATCGACAAGACGTCCGACAAGGACATCTTCTCCGCCAAGATCATCCCGTCCCGGGGTGCCTGGCTGGAGATGGAGGTCGACAAGCGCGACATGGTCGGTGTCCGCATCGACCGCAAGCGCAAGCAGTCCGTCACCGTTCTCCTGAAGGCTCTCGGTTGGACCACCGAGCAGATCCTGGAAGAGTTCGGCGAGTACGAGTCCATGCGCGCCACCCTGGAGAAGGACCACACCCAGGGCCAGGACGACGCGCTGCTCGACATCTACCGCAAGCTGCGTCCGGGCGAACCGCCGACCCGTGAGGCCGCGCAGACGCTGCTCGAGAACCTCTACTTCAACCCGAAGCGCTACGACCTCGCGAAGGTCGGTCGCTACAAGGTCAACAAGAAGCTCGGCGCGGACGAGCCCCTCGACGCCGGTGTGCTGACGACGGACGACGTCATCGCCACCATCCGTTACCTGGTCAAGCTGCACGCCGGCGAGACCGAGACGGTGGGCGAGTCGGGTCGGGCGATCGTCGTCGAGACCGACGACATCGACCACTTCGGCAACCGTCGTCTGCGCAACGTCGGCGAGCTCATCCAGAACCAGGTCCGCACGGGTCTGGCTCGTATGGAGCGCGTCGTGCGCGAGCGCATGACGACCCAGGACGTCGAGGCGATCACGCCGCAGACCCTGATCAACATCCGGCCGGTCGTCGCCTCCATCAAGGAGTTCTTCGGCACCAGCCAGCTGTCGCAGTTCATGGACCAGAACAACCCGCTGTCGGGTCTGACGCACAAGCGTCGTCTCTCGGCGCTGGGTCCCGGTGGTCTGTCCCGCGAGCGGGCCGGCTTCGAGGTCCGAGACGTTCACCCGTCGCACTACGGCCGCATGTGCCCGATCGAAACCCCTGAAGGCCCGAACATCGGTCTGATCGGTTCGCTCGCGTCCTACGGTCGCGTCAACGCGTTCGGTTTCGTCGAGACCCCGTACCGCAAGGTCATCGAGGGTGTCGTCACCGACGACGTCGACTACCTGACGGCCGACGAGGAAGACCGCTTCGTCATCGCCCAGGCCAACGCCGGCCTGAACGACGAGATGCGCTTCACCGAGAACCGCGTGCTGGTCCGCCGTCGTGGTGGCGAGATCGACTACATCGCCGGCGACGACGTCGACTACATGGACGTCTCCCCGCGCCAGATGGTGTCCGTCGCGACCGCGATGATCCCCTTCCTGGAGCACGACGACGCCAACCGTGCCCTCATGGGCGCGAACATGATGCGCCAGGCCGTTCCGCTCATCAAGGCGGAGGCGCCGCTCGTCGGCACCGGCATGGAGTACCGCTGTGCGGTCGACGCCGGTGACTCGATCCGTGCGGAGAAGGACGGTGTCGTCCAGGAGGTCTCGGCCGACTACATCACCGTCGCCAACGACGACGGCACGTACACCACGTACCGCGTCGCGAAGTTCTCCCGCTCGAACCAGGGCACCTCGGTCAACCAGAAGGTCATCGTCAACGAGGGTGACCGGATCATCGAGTCCCAGGTCCTCGCCGACGGTCCCGCGACCGAAGAGGGCGAAATGGCCCTCGGCAAGAACCTGCTCGTGGCGTTCATGCCCTGGGAAGGTCACAACTACGAGGACGCGATCATCCTGTCGCAGCGCCTCGTGCAGGACGACGTCCTCTCCTCGATCCACATCGAGGAGCACGAGGTCGACGCCCGTGACACCAAGCTGGGCCCCGAGGAGATCACCCGGGACATCCCGAACGTCTCCGAGGAGGTCCTCGCGGACCTCGACGAGCGCGGCATCATCCGCATCGGTGCGGACGTCGTCGCGGGCGACATCCTGGTCGGCAAGGTCACGCCCAAGGGCGAGACCGAGCTGACCCCGGAAGAGCGTCTGCTCCGCGCGATCTTCGGTGAGAAGGCCCGCGAGGTGCGCGACACCTCGCTCAAGGTTCCTCACGGTGAGATCGGCAAGGTCATCGGCGTCCGCGTCTTCGACCGCGAAGAGGGCGACGAGCTTCCCCCGGGCGTCAACCAGCTGGTCCGCGTCTACGTGGCCCAGAAGCGCAAGATCACCGATGGTGACAAGCTCGCCGGCCGCCACGGCAACAAGGGTGTCATCTCCAAGATCCTTCCGATCGAGGACATGCCCTTCCTTGAGGACGGCACGCCGGTCGACATCATCCTGAACCCGCTGGGTGTCCCGTCCCGAATGAACCCGGGACAGGTCCTGGAGATCCACCTCGGCTGGCTCGCCAGCCGCGGCTGGGACGTCTCCGGCCTCGGCGAGGAGTGGGCCGAGCGCCTGAAGGTGATCGGCGCCGACCGCGTCGAGCCCGGCACCAACGTCGCCACCCCGGTGTTCGACGGTGCTCGCGAGGACGAGATCTCCGGCCTCTTCGAGCACACGATCCCGAACCGCGACGGGGACCGTCTGGTCCTCCCGACCGGCAAGGCGCACCTGTTCGACGGCCGCTCCGGCGAGCCGTTCCCGGAGCCGGTCTCGATCGGCTACATGTACATCCTCAAGCTCCACCACCTGGTCGACGACAAGCTCCACGCCCGTTCGACCGGGCCGTACTCGATGATCACGCAGCAGCCGCTGGGTGGTAAGGCGCAGTTCGGTGGCCAGCGCTTCGGTGAGATGGAGGTGTGGGCGCTCGAGGCTTATGGCGCCGCTTACGCCCTCCAGGAGCTGCTGACCATCAAGTCCGATGACGTGACCGGCCGCGTGAAGGTCTACGAGGCCATCGTCAAGGGCGAGAACATCCCCGAGCCGGGCATTCCCGAGTCCTTCAAGGTGCTCATCAAGGAAATGCAGTCGCTCTGCCTCAACGTGGAGGTGCTGTCCTCGGACGGCATGTCCATCGAGATGCGCGACACCGACGAGGACGTCTTCCGCGCGGCGGAGGAGCTCGGTATCGACCTGTCCCGGCGTGAGCCGAGCAGCGTCGAAGAGGTCTGACGGGCCTGACGGGGGGCTCGCTCAAGAGCCCCCCGTCATCCCCGGGACCGTTCAGACCATGATTGAGACTCGACCCCGAAAGAGGGATTGACGCACAGTGCTCGACGTCAACTTCTTCGACGAGCTGCGGATCGGCCTTGCCACCGCGGACGACATCCGAACCTGGTCCCACGGCGAGGTCAAGAAGCCGGAGACCATCAACTACCGCACGCTCAAGCCCGAGAAGGACGGACTCTTCTGCGAGAAGATCTTCGGTCCGACCCGGGACTGGGAGTGCTACTGCGGCAAGTACAAGCGTGTCCGCTTCAAGGGCATCATCTGTGAGCGTTGTGGCGTCGAAGTCACGCGCGCCAAGGTGCGCCGCGAGCGGATGGGCCACATCGAGCTTGCCGCTCCCGTCACCCACATCTGGTACTTCAAGGGCGTTCCGTCGCGTCTTGGCTACCTGCTGGACCTCGCGCCGAAGGACCTCGAAAAGGTCATCTACTTCGCCGCGTACATGATCACGTTCGTGGACGACGAGCGCCGCACCCGCGACCTCCCGTCGCTGGAGGCCCACGTCTCCGTCGAGCGCCAGCAGATCGAGAACCGCCGCGACTCGGACCTCGAAGGCCGTGCCAAGAAGCTCGAGACCGACCTGGCCGAGCTCGAGGCCGAGGGCGCCAAGGCCGACGTGCGCCGCAAGGTGCGCGAAGGTGCCGAGCGCGAGATGAAGCAGCTGCGCGACCGTGCGCAGCGCGAGATCGACCGTCTGGACGAGGTCTGGTCGCGCTTCAAGAACCTCAAGGTCCAGGACCTCGAGGGCGACGAGCTGCTCTACCGCGAGCTGCGTGACCGCTTCGGCACGTACTTCGACGGTTCGATGGGTGCCGCGGCGCTGCAGAAGCGCCTGGAGTCCTTCGACCTCGAGGAAGAGGCCGAGCGCCTCCGCGAGATCATCCGTTCCGGCAAGGGCCAGAAGAAGACCCGTGCGCTCAAGCGCCTCAAGGTCGTCTCCGCGTTCCTGCAGACCAGCAACAGCCCCAAGGGCATGGTGCTGGACTGCGTGCCGGTGATCCCGCCGGACCTGCGTCCGATGGTGCAGCTGGACGGTGGCCGCTTCGCGACCTCCGACCTGAACGACCTGTACCGCCGCGTGATCAACCGCAACAACCGCCTGAAGCGCCTTCTCGACCTCGGTGCCCCCGAGATCATCGTGAACAACGAGAAGCGCATGCTCCAGGAGGCCGTCGACGCCCTCTTCGACAACGGTCGTCGTGGTCGTCCGGTGACCGGTCCCGGTAACCGCCCGCTGAAGTCCCTGAGCGACATGCTCAAGGGCAAGCAGGGTCGATTCCGTCAGAACCTTCTCGGTAAGCGCGTGGACTACTCAGCGCGTTCCGTGATCGTCGTCGGTCCGCAGCTGAAGCTGCACCAGTGTGGTCTGCCCAAGGCCATGGCGCTGGAGCTCTTCAAGCCGTTCGTGATGAAGCGCCTGGTCGACCTGAACCACGCGCAGAACATCAAGTCGGCGAAGCGCATGGTCGAGCGCGGCCGCACGGTCGTCTACGACGTGCTCGAAGAGGTCATCGCCGAGCACCCGGTTCTCCTGAACCGTGCGCCCACGCTGCACCGCCTCGGCATCCAGGCCTTCGAGCCCCAGCTGGTCGAAGGCAAGGCCATCCAGATCCACCCGCTCGTCTGCACCGCGTTCAACGCGGACTTCGACGGTGACCAGATGGCCGTGCACCTCCCGCTCTCCGCGGAGGCGCAGGCCGAGGCCCGCATCCTGATGCTGTCCTCGAACAACATCCTGAAGCCCGCCGACGGCCGTCCGGTCACGATGCCGACCCAGGACATGGTCCTCGGTCTGTTCTTCCTGACCACCGACGGTGAGCTCCGTGACACCAAGGGCGAGGGCCGCGCGTTCGGCTCCACGGCCGAGGCGACCATGGCGTTCGACAACGGTGAGCTGGCGCTCCAGTCCTCCGTGGACATCCGCTTCCCGGTGGGCACCATCCCGCCGCGCGGCTGGGTGCCCCCGGTGGCCGAAGAGGGCGAGCAGGAGTTCCAGCCGGGCGACAGCTTCCGTCTGCGCACCTCCCTGGGCCGTGCGCTCTTCAACGAGCTGCTGCCCGAGGACTACCCGTTCGTCGACTACTCGGTGGGCAAGAAGCAGCTCTCCGAGATCGTCAACGACCTGGCCGAGCGCTACCCCAAGGTCATCGTGGCGGCGACGCTCGACAACCTGAAGGCGTCGGGCTTCCACTGGGCGACCCGTTCGGGCGTCACCGTGTCCGTCTCCGACATCGTCGTGCCCGAGGCCAAGAAGGCCATCGTCAAGGGCTACGAGGAGCTGGACGAGAAGGTCCAGAAGCAGTACGAGCGCGGTCTGATCACCAAGGACGAGCGCACGCAGGAGCTCATCGCGATCTGGACCAAGGCGACCAATGAGGTTGCCGAGGCGATGAACGCGAACTTCCCCAAGACGAACCCCATCTTCATGATGGTTGACTCGGGTGCCCGAGGAAACATGATGCAGATGCGACAGATCGCCGGTATGCGTGGTCTGGTGTCGAACGCGAAGAACGAGACCATCCCGCGTCCGATCAAGGCGTCCTTCCGTGAGGGCCTCACCGTTCTGGAGTACTTCATCTCCACGCACGGTGCCCGTAAGGGTCTGGCGGACACCGCCCTGCGTACCGCCGACTCGGGTTACCTCACCCGTCGTCTGGTGGACGTCTCGCAGGACGTCATCATCCGCGAGGAGGACTGCGGTACCGAGCGCGGCCTGAAGCTGAAGATCGGCGTCAAGGACGAGACCGGTGTTCTGCGCAAGGCCGACGACGTCGAGACCTCCATCTACGCCCGCATGCTGGCCGAGGACGTCGTCATCGACGGCAAGGTCATCGCGCCGGCCAACGTGGACCTCGGTGACGTGCTCATCGACGCCCTCATCGCGAACGGCGTCGAGGAGGTCAAGACCCGCTCGGTCCTGACCTGTGAGTCCGCGGTCGGCACCTGTGCCTTCTGCTACGGACGCTCGCTCGCCACCGGCAAGCTGGTCGACATCGGTGAGGCGGTCGGCATCATCGCCGCCCAGTCCATCGGTGAGCCCGGTACCCAGCTGACGATGCGTACCTTCCACACCGGTGGTGTGGCCGGTGACGACATCACGCAGGGTCTGCCGCGTGTCGTCGAGCTCTTCGAAGCCCGTACGCCGAAGGGTGTCGCCCCGATCTCCGAGGCCGCCGGTCGCGTGCGGATCGAGGAGACCGAGAAGACGAAGAAGATCGTCATCACGCCGGACGACGGTGCCGAGGAGACGGCGTTCCCGATCTCCAAGCGCGCCAAGGTCCTCGTGCACGAGGGTGACCACGTCGAGGTGGGCCAGAAGCTCACCGCGGGTGCCACCAACCCGCACGACGTGCTGCGCATCCTCGGTCAGCGCGCGGTCCAGGTCCACCTGGTCGGCGAAGTCCAGAAGGTCTACAACTCGCAGGGCGTGTCGATCCACGACAAGCACATCGAGATCATCATTCGGCAGATGCTGCGCCGCGTGACGATCATCGAGTCCGGCGACGCGGAGCTGCTTCCGGGCGAGCTCGTCGAGCGGTCGAAGTTCGAGACCGAGAACCGTCGTGTGGTCACCGAGGGCGGTCACCCCGCCTCCGGCCGTCCGCAGCTGATGGGTATCACCAAGGCCTCGCTGGCGACGGAATCCTGGCTGTCGGCCGCCTCCTTCCAGGAGACGACCCGAGTCCTGACGGATGCGGCGATCAACGCCAAGTCCGACAGCCTCATCGGCCTCAAGGAGAACGTCATCATCGGTAAGCTCATCCCGGCCGGTACGGGTCTGTCCCGCTACCGCAACATCCGGGTCGAGCCCACCGAGGAAGCCAAGGCCGCGATGTACTCGGCCGTCGGTTACGACGACATCGACTACTCGCCCTTCGGCACCGGCTCCGGCCAGGCCGTCCCGCTGGAGGACTACGACTACGGCCCGTACAACGGCTGAGTCGCTCCAGTAGCGCAGTAGACAAGCACCGCAGGGCGGTCACCCGAGAGGGTGACCGCCCTGCGGCGTTCCCGGGTCGTGGAACCCGGAGCGGCGCTGCGAAACGCCGAAGGGGGGCGCCGCCGGAGATCCGGCGGCGCCCCCCTTCGGCGTGTGCGTGGGTGCGTCCCCCCTACGCGGCGCCCGTCCTGCGGCGGCGGAGGGAGGTGACCGTTACCGAGGTGAGGGCCAGGAGGGCCAGGGTGGCGGCTGCCAGGCCCGGGGTGAGGCCGCGGGGGGTGAAGCTGCACGCGACCGTGCCGGTGGTCGGGGTCACCGGGAGGGCGACCAGGCCGTGGTGGGCGGTCGGGGTGGTGGCGGCGCCGCCCGCGGTGCACTGCCAGCCGGGGACGTCGGTCATCGCGAAGACGGCCGTGCCGGAGGCGCCGCGGGGGAGGGTGGCCTCGATGCCGTGGCCGCTCGCGGTGACCTTCGTGGCCCCGGTGGCCTTCAGGTGGGCGACGGCCGCGTCGAGGCGGCCGCGGTCCAGGCAGCCGACGGGGTGCTCGGGGGCGGCGCCCTGGGAGCGGGTCTCCACGGTCACCTCGACCGTGCCGGAGGCCGGGACCGCGCCGAGCTTCATGACCCCGGAGAGCTTGTCCTCGATCGGGCGCCGGGTGCCGTCGCTGACGACGGTGCCGTAGAGGGCGGGGGAGTACCAGTACAGCTCGGAGCCGGGCGTGCACCGGGCGGTGTACGTCTGTGCGGTGTCCGGGCCCGTGCGGGTGACCTTCGGGACGTCGTAGACGGCGGCGCCCAGCACGTCCTCCTGGTGCGCGTAAACGCTGTCGGCGGGGTTCGGCGAGGTGAAGGGGGCGCTGTGGACGGTCACCAGGGGCGGGGCCGGGAAGCGGCTGGCAGTCCAGCTGTTCGGGGCGTCGCCCGGGCGGACCCGGGCGCCGATCGAGAAGATCGCGTCGAGGACCGGGTTGTCGGCGCCGAAGAAGGTGCGGCCGTCGTTCTTGTAGCCGAAGCCGAGGGGTTCGAGGGCCTTGTACGTGGCCTCGGGGAGGTAGCTGCTGTAGTACTGCGGACCCTCGGCCCGCAGGGCGAGGGCGTCGTTGTACGCGGTCTGCGGCGCGCCGGAGTCGGTCCGGTATGCGGGCCAGCCGTCCACGTCGCGGACGGCGTCGAAGTGCTGGGAGATCGACCGGTTCGAGGTCACGGCGGGCGCGGCCCAGCGTTCGCGGGCCCGGCGCTCGTCGGCGTTCACCGCGGCCAGGGTGGATTCCGCGAAGACGACGCCGACCATGAGGACGGCGGCGACGGGCACGAGGTAGCGCCGCTTGCCGCTGGTCACGAGGAGCAGCAGCGCGAGCAGCGAGACGCCCCCGCCGCCGAGGACCGCCGCCCAGGTGGCGCCGCCGAAGTCGTTGGTGTGGCGCAGGACGAAGGTGGCGACGACCAGCAGGGCCGCGCTGAGCGCCAGGTGCAGCGGGCGCGGCCGGTGGGCGAGGGCCAGCCAGGCCAGCACGACCAGCATCCCGCTGAAGACGAAGGCCTCGCGGTACGGGTTGCCGTTCGGGACGGCCAGGCCGTGCCACAGGTACTGGGTCGGCGGGAACTGGAACGAGGCCGCCACCAGCACGATCGCGGCGCCCCACACCAGGCGGGTGCGCTTGGCGACGGCGGTGTTCAGGAGGAAGGAGCCGGCCAGGATCAGGCCGAGCGAGGCGATGTAGAGCCGGGGCCGGCCGCCCCACAGGTGGGTCGCGGGCAGCATCCCGCTGAGGAAGACCTCGATGCGCTGCGGGTGGAAGGAGGAGGCGTCGGTGGGCTGCGCCGCGCCGCTGGAGAGGAAGGACGGAAGGAGGAGGGGGAGGGTGAGCATGATGCCCACCGCCGCCGCGGAGCCCGCGCGCCACACGGCCCGCAGCCGCGCACCGGACTCCATGTCCCGGGTGATGAGACGGACGGCGAGCAGCACGCAGGCCGCCATCGTCGCCATCATCGCGGTGTAGAAGTTGCCGTACCAGGCCAGCGCGACGAGGAGGGCCACCGAGGGCCAGCGCCGCTGCTCCAGGCACCATTCGACCGCGATCCCGAGCATGGGCAGCGCCACCAGGCCCCACAGCCACATGGGGATGTACGAGGCGTCGCTCAGCGCCCATCCGCACAGGCCGTAGCAGGCGCCCAGTACCCCGCGCTGCCACCACGGGCCCGGGACCAGCTTGCCGAGGTAGACGGCCATCAGGGCCGCCGCGAGCCCCATGGTGAGCGGGGTGACCAGGAAGACCGCGAGGTCGACGCGGGCCCGCGGGACCAGCACGGTCAGCCAGGACAGCGGGTTGCCGAGGTAGGTGTAGTAGTCGGACAGGAACTGCTGTCCGAAGCCGCCGCGCCAGGTGAAGAGCAGGTCGCCGGCGGCCTGCCCGTGGACCAGGTCCCAGAGCGCGCGGTGGAAGGGCACGTACTGGTTGGCCTGGTCGTTCAGGGCCCGCCCGGTGTTGCCGAAGGGGTAGCTCCCGCGCAGCGCCCAGGCCGAGCAGAACGCGGCCGAGGTGACGAGGAAGGCGAGCAGGGGCGCGTACAGCCGCCGCAGGACCGGCCGCAGGCGGCGGCGGGCGGGCCGTGCGGGCTCTGGGGGCGGATCGCCGACCGTCGACCGCTCCGATGCCACGGTGCCCAATGTCTTGCTCCTGATGCTCGCCGATGCCGTCGGTGCGCCGTGCGTCCGCGGGGGCCCACCGGGGCCGGCGCCGGGTCGCGCGCTGTTCGATGATCGGTACGATGGATCGTTTCGGGTAGTTTAAGCGGCCGTGGGCCGGGCCCCCGGGGGCGAGCGACCCGGCGGGGGCATTTGTTTTGACCGGAGTGAATGCGGTAGGTACGCTCAGACCTTGTGCCTGGGGTGTGCCTGGGCTCCCGTGCGTGTCCATCAACCGCACGCGAGCCGCACTGGCCACCGTTATCCGTAGGGTCTCCGCGCTGAGCGGGGGCTGAGCGGGTACGACACACCCGACCGCGTGGGTCGGCAAATGTTCCAGGTTAGCTTCACTACACGGCACACAGAAACCGGAGAAGTAGTGCCTACGATCCAGCAGCTGGTCCGTAAGGGCCGGCAGGACAAGGTCGAGAAGACAAAGACCCCCGCGCTTGAGGCTTCGCCCCAGCGTCGCGGCGTCTGCACGCGTGTGTTCACGACCACCCCGAAGAAGCCGAACTCGGCGCTCCGTAAGGTCGCGCGCGTGCGTCTGACCTCCGGCATCGAGGTCACGGCCTACATTCCGGGTGAGGGACACAACCTGCAGGAGCACTCCATCGTGCTCGTGCGTGGTGGCCGTGTGAAGGACCTGCCGGGTGTTCGTTACAAGATCATCCGCGGTGCGCTTGACACCCAGGCTGTCAAGAACCGCAAGCAGGCCCGCAGCCGCTACGGCGCCAAGAAGGAGAAGTAGAAATGCCTCGTAAGGGCCCCGCCCCGAAGCGCCCGGTCATCATCGACCCGGTCTACGGTTCTCCCCTGGTGACGTCGCTCATCAACAAGATCCTCATGAACGGCAAGCGCTCCACCGCTGAGCGCATCGTTTACGGCGCCATGGAAGGCCTCCGCGAGAAGACCGGCAACGACCCGGTCATCACGCTGAAGCGCGCGCTCGAGAACGTCAAGCCGTCGCTTGAGGTCAAGTCCCGCCGTGTCGGTGGCGCCACCTACCAGGTGCCGATCGAGGTCAAGCCGGGTCGTCAGTCGACCCTCGCGCTGCGCTGGCTCGTGGGTTACTCCCGCGCCCGCCGCGAGAAGACGATGACCGAGCGCCTCATGAACGAGCTGCTGGACGCGTCCAACGGTCTCGGTGCTGCCGTCAAGAAGCGTGAAGACACGCACAAGATGGCCGAGTCCAACAAGGCCTTCGCGCACTACCGCTGGTAGTCCGAACCCACATCGAGACCGAGAGAAGACTGAGCCGATATGGCTACCACTTCGCTTGACCTGGCCAAGGTGCGCAACATCGGCATCATGGCCCACATCGACGCGGGCAAGACGACCACCACCGAGCGCATCCTGTTCTACACCGGTGTGTCGTACAAGATCGGTGAGGTCCACGACGGCGCAGCCACGATGGACTGGATGGAGCAGGAGCAGGAGCGTGGTATCACCATCACGTCTGCCGCCACCACCTGTCACTGGCCGCTCGAAGATGTTGACCACACCATCAACATCATCGACACCCCGGGTCACGTCGACTTCACCGTCGAGGTGGAGCGTTCGCTCCGCGTCCTCGACGGCGCCGTCACCGTGTTCGACGGTGTGGCCGGCGTCGAGCCGCAGTCCGAGACCGTTTGGCGTCAGGCGGACCGCTACGGCGTCCCGCGCATCTGCTTCGTCAACAAGCTCGACCGCACCGGCGCCGAGTTCCACCGTTGCGTCGACATGATCAAGGACCGCCTCGGTGCGGTTCCGATCGTCATGCAGCTCCCCATCGGCGCCGAGATGGACTTCCAGGGCGTTGTCGACCTGGTCACCATGAAGGCGTTCGTCTGGTCCGCCGAGGCGACCAAGGGCGAGATGTACGACATCGTCGACATCCCGGACACCCACAAGGAAGCCGCCGCTGAGTGGCACGCCAAGTTGGTGGAGACGGTCGCCGAGAACGACGACCAGATCATGGAGCTGTTCCTCGAGGGCATCGAGCCCACGGCCGAGCAGCTGCACGACGCCGTGCGTCGCATCATCATCGGTTCCGGCAAGGGCACCGGCGCCACGATCACCGCGGTGTTCTGTGGCACGGCGTTCAAGAACAAGGGTGTTCAGCCCCTGCTCGACGCCGTCATCCGCTACCTCCCGTCGCCCCTGGACATCGAGGCCATCGAAGGCCACGACGTCCGGGACGCCGAGGTCGTCGTGAAGCGCAAGCCCTCGGACGACGAGCCCCTCTCGGCGCTCGCGTTCAAGATCATGCGCGACCCGCACCTCGGCAAGCTCACCTTCGTCCGGGTTTACTCGGGCCGCCTGGAGGCCGGCACTGCGGTGCTGAACTCCGTCAAGGGCAAGAAGGAGCGCATCGGCAAGATCTACCGCATGCACGCGAACAAGCGTGAAGAGATCGCCGCGGTGGGCGCCGGTGACATCGTCGCCGTCATGGGTCTGAAGCAGACCACGACCGGTGAGACGCTGTGTGACGACAAGGCCCCCGTGATCCTGGAGTCCATGGACTTCCCGGCTCCGGTCATCCAGGTCGCCATCGAGCCGAAGTCCAAGGGCGACCAGGAGAAGCTGGGTGTCGCCATCCAGTCCCTGGCCGAGGAGGACCCCTCCTTCCACGTCCACTCGGACGAGGAGACCGGCCAGACCATTCTCGGCGGTATGGGCGAGCTGCACCTCGAGGTGCTGGTCGACCGTATGAAGCGCGAGTTCAAGGTCGAGGCCAACGTCGGCAAGCCGCAGGTCGCTTACCGCGAGACGATCCGCAAGACCGTCGAGCGTCACGACTACACCCACAAGAAGCAGACCGGTGGTACCGGTCAGTTCGCCAAGGTGCAGATCGCGATCGAGCCGATCCTCGAGGCCGACGGTCCGGCGTACGAGTTCGTGAACAAGGTCACCGGTGGCCGCATCCCGAGGGAGTACATCCCCTCGGTCGACGCGGGTGCGCAGGAAGCCATGCAGTTCGGCATCCTCGCGGGCTACGAGATGACTGGCGTCCGCGTCATTCTTCTCGACGGTGGCTACCACGAGGTCGACTCCTCGGAGCTCGCCTTCAAGATCGCCGGTTCGCAGGCCTTCAAGGAGGCCGCGCGCAAGGCGTCTCCCGTGCTCCTCGAGCCGATGATGTCCGTTGAGGTCACCACGCCCGAAGAGTCCATGGGCGATGTCATCGGTGACATCAACTCCCGCCGTGGCCAGATCCAGGCCATGGAGGAGCGTCACGGCGCTCGCCTCGTGAAGGGCCTCGTGCCCCTCTCGGAGATGTTCGGCTACGTCGGAGACCTCCGCAGCAAGACCTCGGGTCGCGCCAGCTACTCGATGCAGTTCGACTCCTACGCCGAGGTTCCCCGGAACGTCGCTGAGGAGATCATCGCGAAGGCCAAGGGCGAGTAACTCTTCCGAGTACACGCTTTAGGCTTGTCACCGGAGCCTCAGGGGCAACAGGAGCAACCCTCCGGTTGCCCCGGGGTACCGGCTTTCCAGCAAAGATCACCTGGCGCCAATCTGTAAGGCGTACAGAACCACTCTCCAGGAGGACCCCGTGGCGAAGGCGAAGTTCGAGCGGACTAAGCCGCACGTCAACATCGGCACCATCGGTCACATTGACCACGGTAAGACGACCCTCACGGCCGCCATTACCAAGGTGCTGCACGACAAGTACCCGGACCTGAACGCGGCTTCGGCCTTCGATCAGATCGACAAGGCTCCTGAAGAGCGTCAGCGCGGTATCACCATCTCCATCGCGCACGTCGAGTACCAGACCGAGGCGCGTCACTACGCCCACGTCGACTGCCCGGGTCACGCGGACTACATCAAGAACATGATCACCGGTGCCGCGCAGATGGACGGCGCGATCCTCGTGGTCGCCGCCACCGACGGCCCGATGCCGCAGACCAAGGAGCACGTGCTCCTGGCCCGCCAGGTCGGCGTTCCGTACATCGTCGTCGCCCTGAACAAGGCCGACATGGTGGACGACGAGGAGATCCTGGAGCTCGTCGAGCTCGAGGTCCGTGAGCTCCTCTCCGACTACGAGTTCCCGGGCGACGACCTTCCGGTCGTCCAGGTCTCCGCGCTCAAGGCGCTCGAGGGTGACCCCGAGTGGAGCGCGAAGCTCCTCGGCCTGATGGACGCTGTCGACGAGGCGATCCCGACCCCGCCGCGTGACACCGAGATGCCGTTCCTCATGCCCGTCGAGGACGTCTTCACGATCACCGGTCGTGGCACCGTCGTCACCGGTCGTATTGAGCGTGGTGTCCTGAAGGTCAACGAGACCGTCGACATCATCGGTATCAAGGAGACCAAGACCACCACCACGGTCACCGGTATCGAGATGTTCCGCAAGCTCCTCGACGAGGGCCAGGCGGGCGAGAACGTCGGTCTGCTCCTCCGCGGCATCAAGCGCGAGGACGTCGAGCGCGGCCAGGTCATCATCAAGCCCGGCTCGGTCACCCCGCACAAGGAGTTCGAGGCTCAGGCCTACATCCTGTCGAAGGACGAGGGTGGCCGTCACACCCCGTTCTTCAACAACTACCGCCCGCAGTTCTACTTCCGTACCACGGACGTAACGGGCGTCGTGACCCTCCCCGAGGGCACCGAGATGGTCATGCCCGGTGACAACACCGAGATGACCGTCGCGCTGATCCAGCCGGTCGCCATGGAAGAGGGCCTGAAGTTCGCCATCCGTGAGGGTGGCCGGACCGTCGGCGCCGGCCAGGTCACCAAGATCAACGCCTGATTTCAGGCCTGATCCGACCTGGTAGCTCTGCGGAGCACCATGCACTGAGGGGCCCTTCCCCGTCGCGAGAGCGACGGGGAAGGGCCCCTCGGCGTTTCCCCCCGGAGGTCGTGCCCGGGGGGCGTGCTACGACCAGCCGTTGTCGAAGGTGGTGGCCGTCTTCACCGGGGCGGACCAGCCGTTGTCGCCGGCGACGTTCTGCCCGGTGCTGGAATTCATAGGGGACTGGCCGATAATGAGGGCCAGCGCCGCGGCTACACCGGTGATGAGCAGGGCGATTCGGGCAGAGATCGACTGCATTGTGTGGGTCCTTTTCATGCTGATAGGTCAGAACAGCATCAGATTGCCGGTCGACATGCGGCGCTGATCAGCCAGTTTTTGACATATTCCGGATGGCCGGCTGGCTTGTCTTCGAGTAGCTTGCCGCGCGCAGGAGCCGCACGGGACCCCCCTTGACCTGCGGTATTCACGTCTGTCGCAAACACGAAGGGTGGCGAAGTCGATGGAGTACGGCGAAAACGGAGCCGCTGAGGTGCCGCCGGCGGAGCTGACGCCCGACGGGTTGCGGCTCTACGAGTTCGTGGCCGGTCTGCCCTCCTTCACCCCGGAGGAGGTGGCGGGTCCGCTAGGGCTCGGCGAGCTGGAGCTACAGGCGGCGGTCGAGCAGCTGGAGGCGCTGCGGCTGCTGCGCCGGGACGCGGAGAACGCGAACCGGCTGGCGGTGGTCTCCCCGCAGTTCGCGGCCGGTCAGCTGCTGTGGCCGATGGAGCGCAGGATCCGCCGGCAGGCCGAAGCGGTGGAGCGCATCCGTACCTCCTTCGCCACGCTGGGGCCCTGCTACCAGCTGGGTCAGCAGCGCCAGCAGCGCAAGGCCGTGGAACTGCTGACCGATCTGGACGACGTACGACGGCTGATCGACGGGCTGACGGACAGCTGCCAGACCGAGGCGCTGCACGTGCAGCCGGGCGGCGCGCGCGACCCCGAGGCGCTGCAGAAGGCGCGCGGCAGCATGGCGCGGCTGCTCGAACGCGGGGTGAGCAGCCGGTCGATCTACCAGCACCCGGCCCGCTACAGCCAGCACACGGTGGAGTTCGCCGAGTGGATGATGGAGCGCGGCGCGGAGGTGCGCACCCTCGCCGACGGCCCGGACCGGATGCTGATCTACGACCGCCGGGCGGCGGTGGTCAGCGTGCAGGGGAACTCGGCGCACGCCCTGGTGGTCTACGAGCCCAATCTGGTCGCGTTCATGGTGACCTCGTTCGAGACGGCGTGGCGGGCGGCGGACCCGTTCCCCGTGAGCTTCGACCGCGAGTGGGCGAAGCAGGTCTCCGAGGACCTGCGCCACTCGATCGTGCGGCTGCTGACCGAGGGCCTGGACGACAAGGCCATCTCGCGCCGGCTCGGGATGTCGGTGCGGACCGTGCAGCGGCACGTCGCGGAGATCATGCGGTCCCTCGACGCGAAGAGCCGCTTCCAGATCGGCTACCTGGTCGGCCTGGAGGAGGCGGGCGTGGTGCTCGACGGCGAGTCCCGGGCGGGCGGCGCCGGGGGCGGTGCGGTCGTGGAAGGCGCGGCCGGGGAGGGTGCGGCCGGGGAGGGTGCGGCCCCCGTCACCACTGGGCCCGGGGCCTAGGCGGGCCCACGTCCCGGCGGCTGTGGCCGAAGGTCATGGCCCGCATGACGGCGGGGTCGGTGCGCCCGGCGAGCAGTGCGTCCAGGACGGCGCCGAGCGCCGCCGCGAGCCGCAGGTTCTCGTCCCGGAGCAGGGGCCGCGCGGGCGTCGGGGCGAGCCAGTCCAGGCCGGGCGGCGGCGGGCCCGGCAGGACCATCACGTGCTCGTGTTCGCGCGCGTACGGGCCCCCGTGCGGCGACCGGATCCACCATGCGGCTCCGGCCCCCTCCAGCGGGGGCACCGGCGGGGCGACGAGCCGGGGGATCCGGCCGGTCAGCTCCCGTACCAGTGCGGCCGCCGCCGCGGCCGGGTCGGCCGCGGCGGCCAGCGGGGCGTGGGGCAGGGCGAGCGTCCCGCCGGGCAGGACGCCCACCCGCCAGGGGCCGGCCGGGGCGCCGGTTTCCGCGGCGGGCGTGCGGGCGTAGACGTAGCAGCGGACGGCGCTCACCGCCGGGGCAGCCGGTCCGGGAGGCCGAGGAGCAGCAGGGCCAGGTTGACCCCGGGGCGGCCGAATTCCTCCTGGTAGCGGTCGATGACCACGTTCTCCTCGGTCAGGGAGGTCCGGGCGCCGCCGGAGGTGACGCGGGCGCGGGTGCGCGCGCGGGCGGCCTCGGCGCGCCGGCCGACGAGGTGGATGATCTGCTGGTCGAGGACGGCGATGTCGTCGGGCTGCATGGGGTTCTCCGTTGTGGTGGTCACGGGGGTCAGCCGGCCGGTACGAGCGCGGTGGCGCCGGAGTCGGCGGCGGTACGGGCCCTGCGGCGCAGGGTGGTGAGGGCGACGAGCCCGCACAGGGCGGCCAGCGGCAGCCAGACCCAGAGCGGGTCGCCGAGGCCGATGAGCGCGATGCCCGCGGAGGGGCCGAAGAACATGCCGATGCCCATCATCGAGTTGCACAGGGCGCTGGCCCGGGTCAGCTCGCGGTCGGGCACCTTGGAGATCAGCCAGGGGTGGAACGAGCACGAGTAGGCGCACTCGCCGAGGCCGAAGAAGGCCGCGTAGAGGATCAGCCCGGTGAGCTGGACGGGCCCGGGGCCGAAGGCGCTCAGGCCGGCGCAGAGGAAGCCGATCACCCACAGGGCCACGGCGAGGCGCAGTCCGCGTTCCTCGGAGTGCTTCTCCAGCAGCTTCCCGAGCGGGCGCTGGCAGGCCACGATCACCACGACGTTGACGGTGAGCATCACCGAGATCCAGCCGATGCCGGTGCCCATGAGCTGGTCGGCGACGAGCGGGGCGGTGGCCTCGAACTGGCTGAAGCCGAAGAGGTACGCGCCGAACTGGAACAGGGCGGCGGTCAGCGAGGCGCGGACGAGCATGCCGGTGCCGAAGGCGGGGGCGGCCTTTTCGGGCGCCGCGCCGTCGGGTGCCGGGCCGGCCGCCGCGGATTCCGCGATCCCGGGGACCTTGCGGGCCAGGACCAAGACGAGGGCGACCGGCAGGTATCCGGCGGCGTTCACCAGCAGCAGCCAGGTGATGGCCTCCCGGGAGAAGGCGGCGAGGAACAGGCCGGCCACCAGGGAGCCGCCCGCCAGCGTGGCGTTGAGGATCTGGTAGCGGCGGGCGAAGACCGCGCGCCGTTCCTCGGGCGGTACCAGGGAGTTGACGATCGGGATGATCGCGGCCATGAAGGCGCCCTGGCCCGCGCCGCCGAGCACGGCGGCCGCGCCCGCCTCGGGCAGGGTCGTGGCGCCGGTCAGCACCCCGAAGCAGCCGACCCACAGGAGCAGGCCGAGGACGCCGAGCAGGTGCCGGGGGACGCGTACGACCGCGGCGGTGAGCAGCAGTGACACGGCGAGGTTGGCCAGGCCGCTGGCGCCGTAGTAGACGGCGACCCCGGCCGTCCCGATCCGCGGCTGGGCGGCCAGGTGGATCCCGATGAAGGGGAAGACCATGCCGTAGCAGAAGGAGGACAGGCCGTGCAGGACCAGGATGCGGTTGACCGACCTGCGGCGGAGCGCGGCCAGGGCGTCGGGCGTCGGGCTCATGGGTGCCTTCCGGGGCGGCGGGAACGGGGGACGGTCAGGCGCCGGCGGCGGGTACGGCGGCGGGTACGAGGGCGAGGATGCGGGCGGGGCTGCCCGATCCGCCGACGATGGGCAGCGGCGCGGCGATCAGCACGGCGCCCTGGGCGGGCAGCCGGTGCAGGTTGCGCAGCTGGGTGATGCCGTACTTGTCGGCGCCGTGGAAGTACCAGTGGCAGGGGTAGGGCTGGTCCTCGAACTCGCCGGCGAGTCCGGCGTCGGTGCCGACCGTCTCCACGCCGATGCCGATGACCGCGGTCTCCTCGGCGAGCCAGCGGGCGCAGTCCGGGGCGATGCCGGGGGTGTGCCGCCCGTTGAGGAAGGTGTCCTGGTCGCCCTGGCGGGCCTCCCAGCCGGTGCGGTAGAGCAGCCAGCCGCCCGCCGGGAGGTCGCCGTGCTCCTGCTGCCAGGCCTCCACGTGGTGGCGCTGGAGCAGGAAGTCGGGGTCGGCCGCGGCTTCGGCGGAGAAGTCGAGCACGGCGGCGGGGCCGACCAGGCGCTGCGGCGGTACCTGGGAGACGTCGTCGAGGTCGCGGCCCGTGAGCCAGTGGACCGGCGCGTCGAAGTGGGTTCCGGTGTGCTCCGAGAGGCGGATGTTGTTCCAGTAGACGGTCGGTCCGGCCTCGTCGTAGTGGCTGATGACCTCGCGCGCGAACGGCCAGGGCTGGCCGCGCTCCGGCGGGAGCTGGATCAGCGGGGTCTGCTCGGACAGCGGCGAGGTGAGGTCGACGACCTCGACGGAGCCGTCGAGGAGGGCGCCGAGCAGCGGCGCGAGGGCGGTGGCCGTGGTGGGGACGTTGGCGGCGGCGGTGCTCATGCGGAGGTCTCCGTCGTGTGGACGATCGTGTTCCAGTGCCGGTAGTCGGGGTGCTGGTCGCGCACCACCGCGTCGTAGAGCTCCTGGAGCTTGCGGGTGGTCACGCCGGGTGCGCCGTCGCCGACCGGGATCCGGTCGATGGTGGTGACCGGGGCGACCTCGGCGAGGGTGCCCGCGACGAAGACCTCGTCGGCGGTGTACAGCTCGGTGCGGTCGATCTCGCGGCGCTCCATCGGGATGCCCAGCTCGTTCGCGGCGAGTTCGCCGAGGGTGGCGACGGTGATGCCTTCGAGCACGCCGCTGGTCCCGGGCGGGGTGATGAGCTTGCCGTCGCGCAGCATCACGACGCAGGAACCGGGCGCCTCGGAGACGGTGCCGCGCTGGTTGAGCAGGAGCGTGGTGTCGTAGCCGTTGCGCACGGCCTCGTGGTGGGCGAGCCGGCTGTTGTGGTAGTTCGCACCGGCCTTGATGCGCGGCGGCATGCTGTCGTCGCTGATCCGGCGCCAGGACGAGATGGTCGCGGAGAGTCCGCCGTCGAAGCCGCGGCCGCGCGGGGCGCGGGTGGTGGTGATGTGGGCGCCGGCGTCGTCGGTGTGGCTGAGCGGGTCGCCGTTCGGGCCCATGTTGAAGTACGAGACGACGCAGATGTGCGCGTCCTCGTCGAAGGCGTTGGCCTTCAGCACGTCGAGCACGCCCTGCTTGAGCTGCTCGTCGGTGAAGGGGATCTCCATGCGCAGCGCCTTCATCGAGCGGCGCAGTCGGGCGAGGTGCTCGTCGATGCGGAAGACCGCGAGGCCCGAGCGGTCGGGGCGGCGGTAGGCGCGCAGGCCCTCGAAGACGTTGGCGCCCCAGAAGGCGCCCTGCGAGCGGGCGTGGACGGTGCAGTTCTCCCAGTCGACGACGGCGCCGTTGAGCCAGCCGTGGGTGGGGAGTCGGGGGACGGTCATGGGGTGCTCCTGCGGGGGAAGGGAAGAGGGGTGGGGGGTGCGGGGCCGGGTCAGACGCCGACCGGGACCCGGACGTCGGCCGCGGTGTCCTCGGCGGCGCCGGCCGTGGCCAGCGCGCAGCGGGCGAGCGTGTCGCCGTAGCGCTCCGGACGGTCGGCGTCGGCCAGCGCGCCCAGGTGGCCGTCGGGGCGGACGACCAGGCAGGTGCCCTCGGTGGCCAGGTAGGCGGCGCGCAGCACGTTGTCGCGGTCGCGCAGTACGGTCACGCCCGCGGGCATGTCGTCGGCGGGGCCGGCGGCCGGTACGGCCAGTTCGCCCTCGCGCAGGACCACGATCAGGTCGGCGGTCAGGCCGCGGGTGTCGGCGAGCGCGCGCTCGGCGAAGGCGCGGGCGGTCTCCCGGTCCGGGGCGAAGTACAGGCCGGTGAAACCGGCGCCGTACAGCTCGCGCAGGCGGGCGGCGCCGGGCGCGGAGATCCGGGCGTCCGGGGCGAAGGCGCCCAACAGCGGGTGGCGCAGCGCGGATTCGACGACGGGGGAGTCGACGTAGGTGTGCGGCTCGGCCATCTTGCCGCTGTTGACCTTGTCGCGGGCGCCCTGGAAGGGCCGGGAGAGGGTCAGCAGCACCTTGCGGACGGTGCGCCGCAGCAGGTTCGGCGGCACCATGAACCTGATGGTCGCCTCGGTGACGGCCAGGTTCTCCTTCGCGGCGGCGTAGCGCTCGTCGTGGTAGGTGTCGAGCAGGGCGTCGTCGGCCCGGCCGCGCAGCACGAGGGCGAGCTTCCAGGCGAGGTTGTCGGCGTCCTGGATGCCGCTGTTCATGCCGCGGGAGCCGTACGGCGGCAGGGAGTGGGCGGAGTCGCCCGCGAAGAAGATCCGGCCGATCCGGAAGTTCTCCACCACGCGCTGGTGGAAGCGGTAGGTGGACAGCCAGTCGATCTCGTAGTCCACGTCACCGATCACCGCGCGCACGCGCTCGTCGAAGCGGCCGTCGGCGCGCTCGGCCTCGATGTCGGTGTTCGGGGCGAGCTGCCAGTCGATGCGCCAGATGTCGTTCGGCTGCGGGTGCATGACCAGCTGGCGGCCCGGGTTGAAGGGCGGGTCGTAGTGGAAGTGGCGCTCCTTGGCGAGCGGCAGCTTCACCTTCAGGTCGGTGATCAGGAAGCGGTCCTGGTGGCTGTAGCCGGTCCAGGCGACGCCGGTGAGCGCCCGCATGGGACTGCGCACGCCGTCGCAGGCGACGAGGTAGCGGCAGGTGTAGGTGCGCGGGCCGGCCGGGGTGTCGGCGGTGACGGTGACCCCGTCGGCGTCCTGCACGGCGTCGGTGATCTCGTGCGCCCAGCGGACCTCGGCGAGCGGCTCGGACTCGATCTTCTCCAGCAGCAGCTGCTCGATGCGGAACTGCGAGATGTTGACGAAGGGGCCGTAGCCGATCCGGCGGGTGTACTCGGCGGCGCGGATCTCCTTGCCGCGCACGTAGGTGCGGGCGGTGGTCCAGGTGACGCCCTCGGCGCCGATGGTCTCGGCGCAACCGAACTTGTCGAGCACCTCCAGCACGTCGCCCTGGATCAGGCAGGCCTTGGAGCCCTGCTTGCGCAGCTCGGGATCGCGCTCGAAGAGCACGGAGGGGATGCCGAAGGAGGCCAGGCGGGCGGCGAGGGCCATGCCGACGGGGCCGGCGCCGACGATGCCCACGGGGATCTGGTCGCTGTTCATGCTGCTGCTTCGCCTTCGTTCGGGTGGCCGCCGGAGCCGGAGAGGGTGCCGGAGAGGTTGGCGGGGAGATCGGCGGGGAGGCCGCTGGGGAGGTCGCGGGGGGCGCCGTCGGTGTCCGGCTCCTCCGTGACGCTGCGGAAGACCGGGATCTTGCGCACGGAGCTGAGGTACGGGGTGCCCTCGGTGGCGCCGGTGCCCGAGCGGGTGCCGAGCATCCGCACGGCGATCCGGTAGTGGGTCTGGCGCCAGCGGCGCAGCGCCCCGGCGAAGCCGAGCATCGAGGCGGTCAGCACCTCGCGGTCGGCGGCCGTGAAGCGCGGGTCGCCCTGGGCGCCGGCGCAGGCCTCGTCGAGGGTCTGCTGGCCGGCCAGGATCCGCTCGCGCACCTCGGGGGTGGAGCGGTAGGCGGGGGAGTCGAGCCGGTCCTGGTCCGGGACCCGGCACAGCGACTCGACCAGCTTGTAGTTGCGGGACTGGATCGCGCTGGCGCCCTCGGTGTAGTCGCGGAACACCCGGAACGACTCGACCTGCATCGTCGCCAGCAGCGAGAACAGCGGGGCCGATTCGGCGAGCGCGCTCTCGGCGACCGCCAGGTGGGCCGCGGCCTCCTCGGTGCGGGCGCCGTCGAGGTGGCCGATGGCCGTACGGATGCTCAGCGCCAGCAGCGCGAAGGTCGTCTCGAAGGTCTGGAGCACCCGGATGAACATGTGCTCGTCGTGCGACACGTAGACCGGCAGCATGCTGAGCCGCAGCACCTGGCGCTCGTGCTCGTCCAGCAGTTCGCCGTCGGCCAGCGCCCACAGCTGGGCGGCCTGCCCGGCCGGGTCGGCGGCGGTGAGCCGGTCCCCGAGCCCGAGCCGCTCCAGGGCGGGCCGGGCCACGCGGACGGCGAGCCGGTGGCGCTTCTCCACCATCCGGGCGTCGGGCCGCATCTCGGGCAGCCACGCGGTGCGCCCCTCGGCGGCGGCCAGCTCGAACCGCAGCAGGTCGGCGAGGAGCTGCGCGGTCAGTCGGTCCCGGGTGACCCGGGCCGCGGCGGCGGCCTGCGGGCCGTCGTCGGCGGTGGGCAGGCCCAGCACGCCGAGCGAGGTGTAGGTGGGGTAGTCGTAGCGCCCGTCCCACTTGTCGAGCGCGGTGTCCAGGAACCGG
Source organism: Streptomyces sp. NPDC098789 (assembly GCF_044759975.1). NCBI lineage: Bacteria > Bacillati > Actinomycetota > Actinomycetes > Kitasatosporales > Streptomycetaceae > Streptomyces > Streptomyces sp. NPDC098789. The sequence continues at coordinate 12,928 of NZ_JBIWAJ010000020.1, read as the reverse complement.
TCCAGGAGCAGGCGCCCGGCCGCGTCGGCGGCCGGGGTCGGCTGCGGGGCGAGCCGCTCGCGGGCCAGGGCCAGGGACTTCAGGGTGGCGTCGGACACGAAGTGCTTGCCGACGAGGTGGAACTCCTGGAGCACCGCGGGGTAGGGGAACCGGCCGGGTACGGGATCGGCCAGCCAGTCGGTCAGCTCTTTCACTCTGGGGGTCTCACCTTCGGGAGCGGGTGCGGGAGCGGGACGGGGACGGCGACCGGAGGGACGGCGGGTCCGGTCAGTGCGCGGAAGGCGCGCACCGCCTGGCACAGGGCTTCCACGTCGGCCGCGGAGTTGTAGTAGTGGAAGGACAGGCGCACGACGGGGCCGCGCGGGCTGACCGCGATGCCCCGCGTCGCCAGCCATCCGGACAGGGAGCGCGGGTCGACGTCGTACAGCGCGAGGTGGGCGCCCTGGACTTCGGGCGTCCGGGCCCGGCGGACCCGCTCGCCCTGGGCGGTCAGGGTGCGTGCGGCGAGGTCGACCAGGGCGCCGACGTGGCGTCGTACGTCGGCCCAGTCGACGCCGTCGAACAGGCCGAAGGCGGCGTTCGCGGCGTAGACGGCGGGCACGGCCGGGGTCCCGGTCTCGAAGCGGCGGGCGGCGGCCGGGAAGTCGAGCCGCAGCGGGTCGAAGGCCATCGGCTCGATGCGCCCGAACCAGCCCGTGAGCCGCGGCTCCCGGTCGGTGGTCAGGCCGGCGCGCGCGTAGAGGAAGGCCAGGCCGGGCAGGCCGGCGAGGTACTTCATCGTGCCCGCGACCAGGTAGTCGCAGCCGATCTCGGTGACGTCCACCGGCATCACGCCCACGGCCTGGTAGGCGTCGACGAAGGTCAGCGCCCCGGCCTCGCGGCCGGCCCCGACGATCTCCGCCACCGGGGGCCGCTCGGCGTACTGGTAGGTGGACATCGGCACCGAGACCAGAGCGGTGCCGGGGCCGAGGACGGCCGTGTAGTCGGCCGTCGTGACCCGCCCGCCCGCCCGGTCCCCGGTGAAGCGGACCCGGGCGCCGCGCGGTCGCTGGGCGAGCCAGACGTGCGCGATGGAGGGGAACTCCTCGACCGTGGTGACGATCTCGGTCCGGGGCGTCTCCAGGGACAGGGTGGAGACCACCTGGTAGGCGCCGACGGAGGCGTTGGGCAGGATCGCGATCTGGTCCGGGCTCGCGCCGATCAGGGCGGCGATGTTCTCCCGGGCCTCGTGCACCTCCCCTTCGAAGCGGTCCCACGGCGCCCCGCGCGCGCCGATGGCCTCCTGCATGCGCTCCAGGGAGGCGTCGACCGCGTCGGACCGGGCGCCGAGGCTGCAACTGGCCAGGTGGACCGTCCGCTCCAGCATCGGGAAGGCACGCCGGAAGGCGGCGGCCGTGACGCCGGTGGTGGTGCCGGTGGTGTCCATGCCGTTCGTGGTGGTGCCGTCCGTGGTGCCGGTGGCGACGGAGCTCACGCCGGGCCCATCGGGCAGGCCGGCGGCGCGACGCCCTCCAGGTACTCGGCGTACTCGGGGGCCGGCTCGTCCTCGCCCATCGGACCGCTCAGCGTCAGCTCGGTGCGCAGCTCCCACAGCTGCGGGAAGAACTTGTGCCCGATCAGCTTGGCCAGGAACTCCACCGGCGCGCCCTTGGTGCCGACCACGGAGTGGCCGATGACCCGGGTGGCCATCTTGTAGTGCTGGGTGCGCCACAGCGAGATGCGCTCGTCCCAGTCGATGAGCGCCTCGGCGAGCCGGTACTCCGGGGTGTCCTGGCCGCTGCGGTAGACCTCGACGAGGTCGGTGCCGCGGGCCTCGGTCAGCCGCCGGAACGCCTTCTCCAGGTCCTGGCTGACCAGCCGGGCGGCCTTCCAGCCCGGGGATTCGAAGCCCGAACCGTGCCCGAGGACGGTACGGATGATCTGGAAGTCCCAGGGGGCCAGCTGCCGCATCATCTCCAGCTGGTCGGCGGTCATCCGCGCGCTCAGCGAGGCGCGGCCGAGCAGCCGGGCGGCGGTGTCGAGCTGCCCCGCGTCGATCTGCCGGGTGGCCTCCTCGACCTCGTGGCAGGCGAGCTTGAGCCACAGTTCGGTCGACTGGTGGACGACCTGGAAGAGCATCTCGTCCCGGTGGATCATGTCCTCGGGGCGGCGCTGGAGCGACAGCAGCGTGTCGGTCCGCATGTAGCGCGTGTAGTCGTTGTCCCCGTCTCCGTCGAGTACGGGAACCGAATAGTCCTTGGCCACGGTGCTCCTGTCAGGCGGTGGTGGTGGACAGGGCGAGCGGCTCGGCGCGCACCCGGAAGTCCTTGGCGGTGGCGGTGATGGCGGCCTCGGCCTCGGCGCCGGTCGCGGCGCGGAAGCGGAACCTGCCGCCGACGTGCTCGTAGTAGGCGTCCGCGTCGGGCAGCACCTCGCCCGGGCGCAGCACGACCTCGGCGTACGGTCCGCGGGCGCGGCCGGTCATGGAGGTCGACTCCGTGATGCGGCAGGGCCGTTCGGCCGGGGCGGGCACGAGCATCCAGCCGGCCACCTCGTCGGCGGCGTGCGGAGCGGCGGCCGCCGCCGGGACGGGCGGCAGCGGGAGGTCCAGCTGGAGCTGCCACGCGGCGTGCATCAGGTCGTAGCCGTGCACCTCGCGCCAGAGGAAGGCGATCTCGGCGCCGCCGACCCGTGCGCCGCATTCGAGGAAGCGGCAGTGGGGGCTGCCGTCCGCGTCCCGGTCGATGAAGACTTCGAGGTGGAAGACGGTGGCCCGGCCGGGGGAGAGCGCGCCGAGGAAGGCGGTGGCCGCCCGCTCCACGGCCGCGTTGACCTCGGGGTCGTCGATCTCGACGGAGCCGAGGTGGTTCCCGTCGCGGAAGCCCAGGCAGGTGTTGAGGTAGCGGGAGGCCCGCCAGGCGAGCAGCCGTTCGCCGTCGAAGACCCCGTCGACGTGCGAGATCGGTGCGTCGACGAAGGCCTGCACCAGCATCGGCTCGCTGTCCAGGTCGAGCTCGGCGACCTGTTCGGGGCGGTCCACCCGCACCACGCCGGAGCTGGAGCTGCCGGTGCGCGGCTTGACGATGACGGGCCAGCCGGTGTCGTCGCCGAAGGCGCGGACGGCGGCCGCGTCGGTGGCGGCGGCGAAGTCCGGTACGTCCAGGCCCGCTTCGGCGACCGCGCGGCACATCACGTACTTGTCGCGGAAGACGATCTGCGAGGCCTGGCGCGGGCCGGGTACGTCCCACTCCTCGCGCAGCGCGGCCCCCACCAGCAGGTCGTCCTCCTTGAGGGCGACGATCGCGGCGGGCGCACCGTGCCGGGCGGCCAGGGCGCGCACCTCGGCGCGGACCCGCTCCAGGTCGTCGGTCGCGGGGACCAGGACGACCTCGTGGGCCTCGGCGGGCACGGAACCGGTGCCGACCTCGGTGCTCACGTAGCTCACGCGGTGCGCGGAGTGGTCGATGTAGCGGGTGAATTCCGCGTACCGCTCGCGCCAGCGGTTGACGACGACGACGTGCGGCCGGTGTGCGGCGGCGCGGCTCTGCTCGGTGAGGTCTTCGGTGAGGCTTTCGGTGCTCATGCTGATGCTCATGCCAGGGGCTCCTCGTCTTCCGGGTGGGTGAACACGCAGGTGCCGCGGGTGCCGGGGTTCGCGTAGGTGATGACCGAGCCGTCCCGCGGCTGGAGGGCGCGGACGAAGGCGCCGCCGTACCCGCGCGGGGTGACGAAGATCCCCCAGTTCGCGACCCATTCCCCGATGAGGCCGGTGTCCGGGTCGAGGGCGGGCTCCAGCGCCGGTACGACCAGTTCCTGCGCCACGTAGTCGCGCAGGGCGGTGGCCTCCAGGGCCGCCGCCCACGCCTCGTCGTCGACGTCCCGGCCGATGACCACGCCGTCGGCGCTGTAGCCGATGCCGGGCTTGAGCACGAGCGAGGCGCGGTGCGTACGGGCGTGCTCCAGGGCGTCCTCGCACCCGTCGGCCCCCAGCACCCAGGTCCGCGGCAGCACCCGGTCGATCAGCTCCAGCTCGGCCCCGGTCAGCTCGGCGCGGACGGCCGGACGGTGCAGCAGGCCGAGGGCGGCCTTGCTGGTGAACAGGGCCCCTTCGAGCGGGGTGAACAGGGCGGTACGGCCCTGCGCGTGGGCCCGGTTGACCAGGCTCAGCGCGGCCCGAGCGGTCGGGTCGCCGGCGATCTGGCCCGCGGCGAAGAAGCGCAGGATCACGTCGAGCGGGCGGCCGTGCAGGTTCAGCCTGCCGTCCGGCCCCTCGGTGAGCTCCTGGACCTCCCCGAGCTGGAGGTCGATGCCGTGGCCGCGCAGGTCCTCCTGGATGGAGAGGAAGACCCCGTCGTGCTCGCCGAGCGCGCCGGGCGCCTCCAACAGGGCCACGGCCGGGGCGCCGGTGACGGGTCCGGCTCCGGTCCGGGCGGCCGCCGCGGCGTACAGCTCGGTGACCAGCTCCGCCATGGTGTCGGTGTGGCCCAGCCGGTGCTGCTCGGCGAAGGCGCGGAAGGCCGGGACGTCGAGGAAGGCACGGTTGAGCTGGGCGCTGTCGATGCCGCCCAGTTCGCTGCCGACGTTCAGCTCCAGCAGGCGGAAGCCGGTGCCGTCGTGGAAGGCGTCGGCGCGGGCGTAGAGCAGCGGGTCGCCACCGGCGCCCTCGCGCATCACCTCGCAGAGTTCGGGCGGCAGGCCGATGGCCGCGCCGTAGCGGTCGAGGTCGCCGCCGTAGCAGCGCTCCGGCAGCGAGACGAGGACGCGGAAGAGGGCGGCGAGGTCGTCGGCGAAGGCGCTGATCTCGCGCTCGGAGACGAAGGCGGGCCGGGGCAGCAGTACGTGCCCGTAGGTCTTGGCGTAGGCGGCGGGGACGGTGGCGCGTGCGGTGAGCGTGCGCAGCTCGCTGTCCGGGCGCCGGGTCTCCTCGACGTAGCGGCCGGTGACGGGACTCTCCATGGGCGGTCTCCATTTCTGCCGGATCGGGGCATGCCGGATCACGGCACGAAGGGGAAGCCGCCGAATGCGCGGCGGCGCGGTGGGGTCCCGCCGCAGCCTCGCCGGCGTTTGAGGCGCCGCCGGAGGCTGCGGTGGGGCACAGGCCCCGGATGGGGCACAGGCCCCGGATGGGGCACAGGCCCCGGGCGGGGCAGGGGCCCTGTGGGGGAGGTGGGAAGCGGTGTGATCCGCGGTGACGTGGCTTCACTGTGGCAGCGGCGACCCCCGGCGGCACCCGCGTCCCGGGCTGCGCGTTTACGGCTGTCGTGAATGCGCCAGGGAGCTCCGGGCGGCCAGAAACGGACAGAAGGGGGCGAAGGATCGGGCCGGACCGTCCGGGGCGGCCGGATCCGGTTGCGCGGGGCCCCGCTCGGCTGCTTACCTACGGATCACTGCAGGGGCCCACGCCCCTCCGGACGATCCGCGGTGACCACCGGAACGTCCACCAGGGAGAACCCACATGCCCCGCCTGCAGATCGTCATCGCCAGCACCCGCCCCGGCCGCGTCGGCCCCGCCGTCGCCACCTGGGCCGCCGCCGAGGCCGGCCGCCACGGCGGCTTCGAGGTCGAGACCGTCGACCTCGCCGAGGCCGCCCTGCCCTTCTTCGACGAGCCCGGACACCCGTCCGAGGGCGCGTACGTCCACCAGCACACCAAGGACTGGAGCGCCACGGTCTCCCGCGGCGACGCCTACCTCTTCGTGATGCCCATGTACAACGGCGCCTTCACCGCGCCGCTGAAGAACGCCATCGACTTCCTGTACCAGGAGTGGCAGGACAAGCCCGTCGCCCTCCTGAGCTACACCGCGGGCCCCTCGGGCGGCGTGCCGGCCGTCGAGATGCTGCGCCCGATCCTCACCCGGATCGGCTTCCGCGCCGCGGAGCGCAGCCTGTCCGTCCCCGGTGTCGGCGAGCTGACCGACCCCGCCGACCCGTCCGTCTTCCACGCCCCGGCCGACCTCGCGGGTGACCTGAAGGGCGTGCTCGACGAGCTGACCGAGCTCCTCGCGCCGCTCGACGCGTCCGACGCGGCCCAGGTCTGAGGGGCGCGGCCATGACCTCGCACTCCCCGCCCCCGCCCCCGCCCGCGCCCGCGCCCGTAGCCGTTCCCGCGCTCGCCTCCGCGACCACGTCCGCAGCCCCGTCCGCCGCCCCGGCCGCCCCGCGGCTGATCGTGGTCGGCAGCGGCGGGCGCCCCTACCGCGCGTACTCCTTCGAGTCCCTGCACGCCCGCTACACCCTCTCCGCGGTGCTCTCCGCGGAGCCGGACTGGCAGCGCGAGCACCTCGATTCCTACGCCGTCACCGACCTGTCCGATCCGGTCGCGATCGCCGATGCCGTACTCGCCCTCGCGGGTCCCGACATCGCCTCCGCGGCCGTGCTGACCTGGGACGAGACGGCCGTAGAGGCGACCGCCGCGGCCGCCGCCAAGCTCGGGCTGCCGCACCTGTCCGCCGAGGCCGCCGGCCGCTGCCGCGACAAGTACGCGACCCGCACGCTGCTCGCCGGTGCGGGCCTCGCCGCGGTGCGCCACCGACTCGTCACCTCCGCGGACGAAGCGGCCCTGGCCGCCGCCGAGTTCGGCTATCCCGTGGTCCTCAAGCCGCGCGCCCTCGCCGGCAGCATCGGGGTCACCCGAGCCGACGACGAGGACCAGGTGCGGGCGGCCTTCGCCCTCGCCGACGGCGCCGCCTTCGCCACGCTGCCCACCGGCCACGGCGTCCTGGTCGAGGAGTACCTCGACGGCCCCGAGATCAGCATCGACAGCGCCGTCCACGAGGGCGAGGTCCACGTCGTCCACGTCGCGCGCAAGCGCCTCGGCTTCGCCCCGTACTTCGAGGAGGTCGGCCACCTGGTCGCCACCGCGGAGGGCGAGCCCTGGGCGGACGAGGTCCGCGACCTGGTCATCGGCGTGCACCGGGTGCTCGGCGTCACCACCGGCGTCACGCACGCCGAGGTCCGCCTCACCTCCCGCGGTCCGCGCCTGATCGAGCTGAACGCCCGCCTCGGCGGCGACCTGATCCCCTTCATCAGCGCCCTGGCCAGCGGGATCGACCTGGTCGCCGTCGCCGCCGAGCTGGCGTTCGGCCGGCTCCCCGACCTGACCCCGACGCGCGGCAACACCGCCGAGGTCCGCTTCGTGTACGCGGCCACCGACGGCCTCGCCCGTCCGCTCGACCTCACCGCCGCCGCGGCCGTGCCCGGCATCGCGCACACCGTGGTGCTCGCCGGGCCCGGTGACACCCTGCTCCTGCCGCCCCGCCAGGCCATCCCGCGGCTCGCCGCGCTGGTCGCCGTCGGAGCGGACGCGCAGGACTGCGCGCGGATCCTCGACCTGGCCGAGGCCGCCGTGGACCGCGGGGTGGATCCGCTCCCCGGATCGCTGCGCGGGCCGACTACCGGACCGATCCCCGGGCCGACTCCCGGATCGACTCCCGGATCGGGGGCCGACGCATGACCGCCCCCGTCGAAGAGGGTGTCGACCTGCGGGCGGGGGTGCTGCCCGACGCCGGCGCCGCGCTGGACCTCGCCGCCCGCCACGCCTTCGTACCGCTCTACATCGAGCTGCTCTCCGACACCCTCACCCCGGTGACGGCCTTCGCCCGCCTCTGCGGACCCGACGAGACCGGCCTGCTGCTGGAGAGCGTCATCGGGACCGACACGAGCGTCGCCGTCGCGCGGTACTCGTACATCGCCCACCGCACCCGCCCGCTCCCGCTCGGCGACGGGGACCCGCTCCTCGCGCTCCAGCCGCTGGCGGAGCGCGACGTCGCCCGGCTGCCCGGGCTCCCGCCCTTCCACGGCGGGGCCGTGGGCTACCTCGGCTACGAGAGCGCCCGTCACTTCGAGCGGCTGCCCAGCGCGCCCCGACCCGGTCCGGACATGCCCGAATCGGTGTTCCTCCAGGCCGATGACCTGGTCGTCTTCGACCACGCCACCCGCCGGGTGCTGATCACGACCCTGCACGACACGGCCGCCGAGAGCTACGAGGACGCCGTCGCCCGGATCTGCGCGACCCACCAGCGGCTCTACGGCGACCACCCCGCGGTGGCCGCCACGGGCGCGGGGAACCGACCGCTGGCCCGGACCCGGACCGCCGATCAGCAGGACCGTTCCGCCTGGCGCGCCCACACCACCGAGGAACGCTTCCTCGACATGGTCGAGACCGCCCGCGAGTACATCCGCGCCGGCGACATCTTCCAGGTCGTGCTCTCCCAGCGGTTCAGCAAGCCGCTGGCCGCCGCGCCCCTGGACGTCTACCGCCACCTGCGCGCCGTCAACCCGTCGCCGTACATGTTCCACCTCTCCCTCGGCGGCGGCCGGCACGTCATCGGGGCCTCGCCCGAGCTCCTGGTCAAGGTCGAGGACGGCCGGGCACAGACCCGCCCGCTCGCCGGGACCCGCTGGCGCGGCACCGACGCCGCCGCCGACGCGGCCCTGGAAGCGGAGCTGCTCGCCGACGAGAAGGAGTGCGCCGAGCACGTCATGCTCGTCGACCTCGGCCGCAACGACATCGGCCGGATCGCCGCCCCCGGCACCGTCCGGGTCGACCGGCTCATGGAGGTCGAGCGCTACTCGCACGTCATGCACCTGTCGTCCACGGTCAGCGGCGACCTCGCCCCGGGCCGTACACCGCTCGACGCGCTGCGCTCCACCTTCCCCGCGGGCACCGTCTCCGGCGCCCCGAAGATCCGCGCCATGGAGATCATCGCCGAGCTGGAGCAGGAGCGGCGCGGGGTCTACGGCGGCGCGCTCGGCTTCATCGGCACCGGCGGCGATCTGGACACGGCCATCGCGCTGCGCACCCTGGTCATCGCCGACGGCCGGGCGTGGGTCCAGGCCGGAGCCGGGGTGGTCGCCGACTCCGACCCGACCGCGGAGTACCGCGAGACCCTCAACAAGGCGCAGGCGCTCTTCGCCGCGGTGGAGCGGGCGGAGGCCGGCGCATGAGCACCCCCGCGTCCGTCCCGGCCCCGCGCATCGCGGTCATCGACAACTACGACTCCTTCACCTACAACCTCGTCCAGTACCTGGCCGAGGCGGGCGCCGAGCCGCTCGTCCACCGCAACGACGGCGTCACCATCGAGGAGCTGGCCGCCCACGACGCCGTCCTGATCTCGCCCGGCCCCGGGAACCCCGGGCAGGCGGGCATCAGCCTCGCCGCCGTGCGCGCGCTCAGCGGCCGGCTCCCGCTGCTCGGCGTCTGCCTGGGCCACCAGGCGATCGCCGAGGCCTTCGGCGCCGACGTGGTCCGGGTGGGGCCCGTACACGGCAAGACCGACCGGGTGCGGCACGACGGCACGGGCGTCCTGACCGGCCTCCCGGACCCCTTCACCGCGACCCGCTACCACTCCCTGGCCGTGGGCCCCGCGAGCCTGCCGCCCGAACTGGTCGCCCACGCCTGGGCCCAGGACGGCACCGTCATGGGCCTGCGCCACCGCGCGCACCCCACGTACGGCGTGCAGTTCCACCCGGAGTCGGTGCTCACCGAGCAGGGCCACCGGATCATCGCCAACTTCGTCGACTCGGTCCGGGTCCCCGCCCCTGCGCCCACGCCCGAGCCCGCGCTCCCGCTCGAAGGAGCCGCCCGGTGAAGAACGCCCTGCGCACCCTGGCGGCGGGCCGCCGCCTCAGCCGCGACGAGGCGGGCAGCGCCATGGCCGCCGTACTGGCCGGGGAAGCCACCCCCGGCCAGATCGCCGGATTCGCCATGGCCCTGTCCGCCCGCGGCGCCGACGTCGAGGAGATCGTCGGCCTCGTCGCCACCGCCCGCTCCTTCGGGACCCGCCTGCCCGGCGACGGCCGGGTCCTCGACACCTGCGGTACCGGCGGCGACGGCCACGACACCTTCAACATCTCCACCACCGCCGCGATCGTCGCGGCGGCCTGCGGGGTACCGGTCGCCAAGCACGGCAACCGCAGCGCCTCCTCGGCCTGCGGCAGCGCCGACGTCCTGGAAGCCCTGGGCGTACGGATCGACGCCGGCCCGGCGGAGGCGGCCGCCTGCCTGGCCGAGGTGGGCATCACCTTCCTCTTCGCGCCCGTCTTCCAGCCCGCCTTCCGGCACGCGTCCGGGCCCCGCCGCGAGCTGGGCGTGCGGACCGTGTTCAACGTGCTGGGCCCGCTCTGCAACCCGGCCGGCGCCCGCTACCAGACCCTCGGCGTCTCCGACCCGGCCCTGCTGGAGGTCATGACCGAGGTCCTGCACCGGCTCGGCACCGAGCGCGCGCTGGTGTTCTGCGCGGAGGACGGCCTGGACGAGCTGAGCACCTGCTCCCCGTCCCGGGTCGTCGAACTCGCCGACGGCCGCACCACCTCCTACCGGCTCGACCCCGCCGAGCTGGGCCTCGCCCCCGCCACCCTGGCGGACCTGCGGGGCGGCGACGCCGCCGCGAACGCCCGGACCGTACGCCGCGTCCTGGGCGGTGCAACCGGCCCGCACCGGGAGATCGTGCTGCTCAACACGGCCGCCGCGCTGCGGGCGGCCGGGCGCTGCGAGGACTGGCACACGGGGATCGCGCGCGCCGCCGAAGCCATCGACAGCGGCCGCGCCGCCGCCGTGCTCGACGCCTGGACGGCCGTGGGAGCGGCCCGCAGCCCGGTCCCGGCCGCCGCGTGACACGCACCCCATGACACGACGAGGAGTCGTACGTTGACCCGCACCACCACCCCGGAGCCCGCGGCAGAGCCCGCAGCGGCAGCGGCACCCGGCAGCAGTCTGCTGGCCGAGCTGATCGCGGCCGCTCACCGCCAGACCGAGGCCCGCCGCGCCGAGGTCCCGCTCGCCGAGATCGAGCGCAGGGCCGCCGTGGCTCCCCCCGTACGGGACTTCGGCGCGGCCCTGCGCGCCCCCGGCCTCGGCGTCATAGCCGAGCTCAAGCCCCGTAGCCCGCTCAAGGGCCCGCTCACCGACGACTACCGGCCCGCCGAGCTGGCCCGCGCCTACGAGGCGGGAGGCGCCTGCGCGCTCTCGGTCCTCGCGCACACCGAGGGCTTCGGCGGCCGCCCCGAGGACCTGGCGACCGTACGGGAGGCCGTCGGCCTGCCCGTCATGCGCAAGGACTTCATCGTCGACGAGTACCAGATCGCGGAGGGCCGGGCCTTCGGCGCGGACGCGGTCCTGCTCGTGGTCGCGGCGCTGACCGGCGAGCGGCTGGCCCAGCTGTACGCGTACGCGACCGGCCTCGGCCTGCACGTCCTGGTGGAGGTGCACAGCGAGGCGGAGGCGCACACCGCGCTCGGCCTCGGCGCTGTGAACATCGGGGTCAACCACCGCGACCTGCGCGACTTCCGCATGGACCTCGGGCTCACCGGCCGGCTGCGCCCGCAGGTCCCGGCCGACCGGGTGCTGATCGCCGAGAGCGGCGTACGCGGCCCGGCGGACGCCCGCCGCCTGCGCGCGGACGGCGCGGACGCGGTCCTGGTCGGCGAGACGCTGATGCGCTCGGCCGACCCGGCGGCGCTGGTGGCACAACTGAAGAACGCAGAGCAGGCAGAGCACGCAGAGCACGCAGAGCACGCAGAGAACACCCCCGAGGAGACCCGGTCATGACCACGACCAGCACCACTTCCTTCTTCCCGGACGCGGGGGGACCGGTCCCGAACACCGAGGGCTATTTCGGTGATTTCGGTGGCAAGTTCATTCCGGAGGCGTTGGTCGCCGCGGTGGATGAGGTTGCGGCGGAGTACGAGAAGGCGAAGGTCGATCCGGCGTTCGCGGCCGAGCTGAACGACCTGCTCGTGAACTACACGGGCCGCCCCAGCGCCCTGACCGAGGTGTCGCGGTTCGCGGAGCACGCGGGCGGGGCGACGGTGTACCTCAAGCGTGAGGACTTGAACCACACGGGTTCGCACAAGATCAACAATGTGTTGGGTCAGGCGTTGCTGACCAAGCGCATGGGTAAGACGCGGGTGATCGCGGAGACCGGCGCGGGTCAGCACGGCGTGGCGACGGCCACCGCCTGTGCGTTGTTCGGTCTTGAGTGCACGATCTACATGGGTGAGATCGACACCGAGCGCCAGGCGCTGAACGTCGCCCGGATGCGGATGCTGGGCGCCGAGGTCATCGCGGTCAAGTCGGGTTCGCGGACGTTGAAGGACGCGATCAACGAGGCGTTCCGTGACTGGGTCGCGAACGTGGACCGCACGCATTACTTGTTCGGTACGGTCGCGGGTCCGCACCCCTTCCCGGCGATGGTGCGTGACTTCCATCGGGTGATCGGTGTGGAGGCGCGTCGCCAGATCCTGGAGCGCGAGGGTCGGCTGCCGGACGCGGTCGCCGCGTGTGTGGGTGGCGGTTCGAACGCGATCGGTCTCTTCCACGCGTTCATCCCGGACACGGACGTGCGCCTGGTGGGCTTCGAGCCGGCCGGGCACGGGATCGAGACGGGTGAGCACGCGGCGACCCTGTCGGCTGGCGAGCCGGGAATCCTGCACGGTTCACGCTCCTACGTTCTCCAGGACGAGGAGGGTCAGATCACCGAGCCGTATTCGATCTCGGCGGGTCTGGACTATCCGGGGATCGGCCCGGAGCACGCGTATTTGAAGGATGCGGGCCGGGGCGAGTACCGGGCGGTGACCGATGACCAGGCGATGCAGGCCCTGCGTCTCCTCTCCCGCACGGAGGGCATCATTCCGGCGATCGAGTCGGCGCATGCGCTGGCCGGGGCTCTGGAGTTGGGCAAGGAGCTGGGCAAGGACGGGTTGATCATCGTGAACCTGTCCGGTCGCGGTGACAAGGACATGGACACGGCGGCCCGCTACTTCGGCCTCTACGACGGCACCGAAGGAGCCACCAAGTGAGCGCGCACACGGGCAACGTCGATCTCCTCGCCCGCACCCTGGCGAAGGCCAAGTCGCAGAATCGTGCGGCGTTGGTGGCGTATCTCCCGGCGGGTTTCCCGACGGTGGACGGCGGGATCGCGGCGGTCAAGGCCGTCGTCGCGGGTGGCGCG
>NZ_JBIWAJ010000019.1:0-180248 GCF_044759975.1 Streptomyces sp. NPDC098789 | reverse complement strand
GCCGGTGTTCTCGATGACGGTGTGATCGGGTCGTTGACGCCGGAGCGGTTGGCTTTCGTCTTGCGGTCGAAGGCGGATGCCGCACGGCATTTGGATGAGTTGACGCGGGGTCTGGACCTGTCGTTGTTCGTGATGTTCTCGTCGTTGGCGGGGGCGGTGGGTGGTGCTGGGCAGGGTAACTACGCCGCGGCCAATGCGTTCTTGGACGCGTTGGTGGAACAGCGTCGTGGGCTCGGACTCCCCGGCACCTCCATCGCCTGGGGAGGCTGGGCAGGAGACGGCCTCGCGGCGGGGGAGACGCGGGGGAAGTGGGCCCACCGCAGTGGGTTCGAGGCGATGGCGCCCGAGGACGCCCTCGCCGCACTGGACCAGGTCCTCGACCGGGGCGACGAGTTCGCCATGGTCGCGGACGTGGACTGGGCACGGTTCGCCTCTTCGTTCACCACCGTCCGCCGCTCGCCGTTGATCTCGGACCTTCCCGAGGTCGTCCGCCTCCTGGAGACCTCCGGCGAGGTGTCCGATCCGACCGGAGCGGGTGCGGGCGGGTCCTCCTCCGCTTCACTGGGCGAGCGACTGGCGGGACTTTCCCCCGCCGATCGGGCGCACGAGCTGCTCGTGCTCGTACGGACCCACGTGGCACGGGTGCTGGCGCACCCGAACGCCGACGCCGTGGATCCCGACCGGGCCTTCAAGGAGCTCGGGTTCGACTCGCTCACCGCGGTCGAGCTGCGCAACAGGCTGAAGGCCGCCACCGGCCTTTCGCTGCCCGCGACGCTCGTCTTCGACTACCCGAGTCCGGCCGCCCTGGCGGACAACCTGCGTACGCGCCTGGTCCCGGAGGTCGAAGGGGACGCCGCGGAGCAGCCGGGCGACTCCCGGGTGCGCGAAGCACTGGCGTCCATTCCGCTCGCCCGCATCCGGGACGCGGGACTCATGGACATCCTGCTGCGGCTGGCGGAGTTCGAGAGCAATGAAGCCCTTTCCGGAGGTGAGGGCGAGCAGGGACCGGTCGATGAGGAGTCGATCGACTCGATGGATGCGGAAGCCCTGCTCCGAATCGCCTTCGAAAATTCTGATGTCTGATCGATGAACATGAATTCTTCGAATCGCCTCAAACGTTCCTGAATCGCCTGTACCTGCGTGGAGTTGGCAATGAGTAATACGTCTCCTGAGAAGATTCTTGAAGCGCTACGCACTTCGCTGAAAGAAACCGAACGCCTCCGCAAGGAGAACCGTCGGATCGCGGCGGCTTCTCGGGAGCCCATTGCCATCGTCGCCATCGGCTGCCGTTTCCCCGGGGGCGTGACGTCCCCCGAGGGACTGTGGTCGCTCCTGGACTCCGGCACCGACGCCGTCTCCGGGTTCCCCACCGACCGCGGCTGGGACGAGGACCTGTACGACCCGGATCCCACGCGCCACGGGAAGACCTACGTGCGCGAGGGCGCCTTCCTGGAGGGCGTCACCGACTTCGACCCCGGCTTCTTCGGCATCTCGCCGCGCGAGGCGCTGGCGATGGATCCGCAGCACCGGTTGCTGCTGGAGACGTCCTGGGAAGCCCTGGAGCGGGCCGGCATCTCGCCGCAGTCGCTCAAGGGAAGTCGTACCGGCGTCTTCGCCGGTACGAACGGTTCGGACTACGGCGCCCTGCTGCAGCAGACCCCGGAGGGGCTCGAAGGCTACCTGGGCACCGGTAGGTCCGGAGCGGTGCTGTCCGGTCGGGTCTCGTACTTCCTGGGCCTCGAAGGCCCCGCGGTGACCGTGGACACGGCCTGCTCGTCGTCCCTGGTGACCCTGCACCTGGCCGCCCAGTCCCTGCGCAACGACGAGTGCACGCTCGCGCTCGCCGGCGGCGTGACCCTGATGACCACTCCCGGCGCGTTCGTGGAGTTCAGTCGACAGGGCGCCCTGTCGCCGAGTGGGCGCTGCCGGCCGTTCTCCGACGCGGCGGACGGCACGGCGTGGGGCGAGGGCGCCGGAGTCCTGGTGTTGGAGCGGTTGTCCGACGCCCGGCGCAACGGTCACCCCGTGTTGGCGGTCGTCCGCGGTTCCGCGGTGAACCAGGACGGTGCGAGCAACGGTCTGACGGCTCCGAACGGTCCTTCGCAGCAGCGCGTCATCCGCGCGGCCCTGGCCGATGCCCGGGTCTCCGCGGCGGACGTGGACGCGGTGGAGGCGCACGGCACCGGTACGACCCTGGGCGACCCGATCGAGGCGCAGGCACTGCTGGCGACGTACGGCCAGGACCGCCCCGCCGACCGGCCCCTGTGGCTGGGCTCGCTGAAGTCCAACATCGGTCACTCCGCGGCCGCCGCCGGCGTGGGCGGTGTGATCAAGATGGTGTTGGCCATGCGGCACGGCGTACTGCCGAAGTCGCTGCACGTCGGCGAGCCGTCGTCGGAGGTCGATTGGTCCGCGGGCGCGGTCGAGGTCCTCGCCGAGGCGCGGGACTGGCCTGCGGTCGAGGGGCGTCCGCGTCGTGCGGGCGTGTCGTCGTTCGGCGTGAGCGGTACGAACGCCCACGTGATCATCGAGCAGGCTCCGGAGCTCGAACCCGCGCCCGAGGTGGCGCCGGCGGTCGCGGTTCCGGCGGTGGTGCCGTGGGTGCTCTCCGGGCGCGGAGCCGAGGGGCTGCGTGGGCAGGCGGCGGGACTGTCGTCGCGGGTCGAGGGCGATGCGGCCCTGTTCCCGGTGGACGTGGGCTGGTCGTTGGCGGCCGGGCGCGCCGAATTCGACCACCGCGCCGTGGTGATCGGTGGTGGGCTCGAAGAACTGGCTGTTGGAGCAGCCGGGTTGGCACGCGGTGAGTCGGTTCCGGGTGTGGTGGTGGGTCCGGGCGCCGTGGCGGGTGGTGGTCGGGTGGCCGTGTTGTTCTCGGGTCAGGGTTCGCAGCGGGTCGGTATGGGGCGGGAGTTGTACGAGCGTTTCCCGGTGTTCGCGGCGGCGTTCGACGAAGTCTGTGCCGTGTTGGACCGGGAGTTGTCCGGTCATGTGGTGGGTGGTGTGCGTGAGGTCGTCTTCGGTGAGGGGGGTGCTGAGGGCGCGTTGGACGAGACGGTGTTCACTCAGGCGGGTCTGTTCGCCGTGGAGTGGGCGTTGTTCCGGCTGGTCGAATCGTGGGGTGTGCGGCCCGAGTTCGTGGGCGGTCACTCGATCGGTGAGTTGGTTGCCGCGTGCGTGGCGGGTGTGTGGTCGTTGGAGGACGCGGCGCGTCTGGTGGCTGCGCGTGGTCGTCTGATGCAGGCGTTGCCTGTGGGTGGCGCGATGGTGGCGGTGCAGGCGTCGGAGGCGGATGTCGTCGAGCTTTTGGCCGACTACGGCTCGCGGGTGTCGGTCGCCGCGGTGAACGGTCCGTCGTCGGTCGTGGTGTCCGGTGACGAGGACGTCGTGGTCGAGGTGGCGGCGGCGCTCAAGTCTCAGGGTCGTAAGACGAAGCGGCTGGTCGTCTCGCACGCGTTCCATTCGCCGCGGATGGACGCGATGTTGGAGGAGTTCCGCGAGGTCGCGAAGGGTTTGACATACGGGCCTCCGCGGATGCCGGTGGTGTCGAACGTGACGGGTACGGTGGCGACGCCGGATGAGTTGTGTTCGCCGGAGTACTGGGTGCGGCACGTGCGCGGAGCGGTTCGTTTCGCGGACGGCGCCCAGGCGCTCAGGACTCAAGGCGTCTCCGTATTCGTCGAGTTGGGTCCTGAGGGGGTGCTGAGCGCGATGGGAGCGGAGTGTGTGCCGGACGGTGTCTTCGTCCCCGTGCTGCGCTCGGGTCGCGGCGAGGAACGCTCGTTCATAGCCGGTGTGGCGCGTGCGTGGACGCACGGTGTCCCCGTCGATTGGACCCGGGCGTTCGAGGGGACGGGTGCGTCCCGGGTGGACCTGCCGACGTACGCCTTCCAACGCCAGCGCTACTGGCTGGAGAACGGCCCGCAGAGCGGGGGCGACGTGACCTCCGTCGGCCTGGCCTTCGCCGACCACCCCCTGCTCGGGGCGGCCGTGGACCTCGCGGGACGGGACGGGGCCGTCTACACCGCCCGGCTGTCGCTGAAGACGCACCCGTGGCTGGCGGACCACCGGATCGGTGACGTGGTCGTACTTCCCGGATCGGCGCTCGTCGACGTGCTCACCCATGTGGGCGAGCACGTGAACGCCCCCGTCGTCGACGAGCTCGACATCTGCGCACCGATCACCTTCCCGGCCGCGGGGAGCACGACGATCCAACTGAGCGTGGACGCCCCCGAGGCCGACGAGCGGCGCCGGCCGGTGCGGGTCCACTCCCGGATCACCACCGAGGCCGACACCGGCACCGGTACCGGCACGGGCACCGGAATCGACCGGGACGGCTGGACCGAGCACGCCACCGCCACGCTGGCCGTCCGGGACGGCGCGTGGGACGAGAGAGAGGCGCACACCGCCTCGGACCTCGCTTCCTGGCCGCCGCGGAACGCGGTCGAAAGGACGGACCTGACACTTCCCGGCGTACGGGCGGTGTGGGAGTCCGAGGGCAGGGCGTACGCGGACCTGTGCCTGCCCGAGTCCGCCGAGAGCGGTGACTCCGATCGCTACGGGGTCCACCCGGCGGTCCTGGAGACGGCACTGCGGCTGACCGTGCGGCTCGGCCTCGTACCCGACCTCTCCGAAGTCCTCGACCCCGACGCGAGCTGCCTGGCGCACTCGTGGTCCACCGTACGGGCCTACGCGAAGGGCGCGAGCTCGCTGCGCGTACGGCTCACGCCCACGGGCCCGGACACCGTGGCCATCAGCGCCGCGGACGACACCGGGGCTCCGGTGCTCGACGTCGGCGCGGTCGCCCTGCGCGCCTTCTCCCCGCAGGCGCTGCCCACCGACAACCCCTACGGCCGCGACGCCCTGTTCGAGGTCGAATGGGTGCGGGCCGCGAGCGGCTCGGCAGCGGCCGCGGACGACCGGTGCTCGTACGCAGACCTGGCGGACGGTCGGACGGTACCGTCCGTCGTCGTCTTCGAACCCGGGGCCGGCGATCCGGACGGCTCCCTGCCCGAGCGGGTGCACGCCGTCGGGCAGCACGTCCTGGAGGTCCTCCAGCAGTGGCTGGCGGAACCGAAGGCGGCGTCGTCCCGTCTGGTCGTGGCCACCGCGACGTCGGCGGGAACGGACGACGAGCTCGTGGCCGAGTCGATCCGCGGTCTCGTGCGCTCCGCCCAGTCGGAGAACCCGGGACGGTTCGTCCTCCTGGAGACCGACCGGCTCGACGAGGAGACCCTTCGTACGGGCCTGGCAGCGACCGGAGCGACCGGAGCGGACGAGCCGCGGATCGCGGTCCGCGAGGGGCGTGCCCACGTCCCCCGCCTGCGCCGTGCCGTGGTGCCCGCCCTGCCCGCCACCGACCTCGGCCTCGCCGACGGGGCGGTGTTGGTGACCGGAGCGACCGGGGGACTGGGACGCCTGGTGACCCGTCACCTCGTCGAGACCCACGGCGTGACCGAGCTGGTGCTGGTGTCCCGCTCCGGCCGGGACGAGCAGTGGGCCGACGAACTGGAGGCGCTGGGAGCCTCCGTACGGATGGTCGCCGCCGACGTCGCCGACCGCGAGGCCATGGCGGCTGTCGTGGACTCGCTCGGCGACCGGCTGATCGGCGTCGTCCACACCGCGGGCATCGTCGACGACGCGGTGGTCGCCACCATGGAGGAGGGGCAGTGGCACGCGGTGCTGCGGCCCAAGGTCGACGCGGCCTGGCACCTCCACGAACTGACGGCCGGCCTGGACCTGCGCGCCTTCGTGCTCTTCTCCGCGGCCGCCTCGCCCTTCGGCGGCGCCGGGCAGGGCAACTACGCGGCGGCCAACGCCTTCCTCGACGCCCTGGCCGCGCACCGGCACACCCTCGGACTCCCCGCGGTCTCCATGGCCTGGGGGCTGTGGGGACCCGAGATCGGCGGCATGGGCGGACGGCTGGGCGACACCGACCTGACCCGGATGGCACGCCTCGGCATCCTGCCCATCTCCGCCGAGCAGGGCCTGGCCCTGTTCGACGCGGGCCTCGTCAGCGCGCGGCCGACGCTCGTCCCCGTACGCCTCGACCTGCCCGCCCTCCGTGACAACGGCCAGACGCCCGCCCTGCTGCGCAGCCTGGTGCCGTCCCCGGTCCGGCGCGCGGTGACCAGCGGCGACGCCGCGGCGAGCACCCGCACGGGGACCCCGGCGGACGCCCTCGCCCACCAGCTGACCGGACTGGCTCCGGCCGACCGGCACAAGCACCTGCTCGACCTGGTGCGCGACAGCGCCGCGACGGTGCTGGGCTACGCCTCGGCCCACGCCATCGACGCCCACCGGCCCTTCAAGGACGTCGGATTCGACTCCCTGACCGCCGTCGAACTGCGCAACCACCTCGCCGCCACGACCGGTCTCACGCTCTCGGCCACGCTGGTCTTCGACTACGCGACGCCCACCGCACTCGCGCAGCACCTGAGCTCCGAACTCCCCGGCGCGACGGACGGCGACGCCGGTGCGGGGCGGACCGTGGCCGGGACCCCGTCGGCGCCGGCCGCCGCGACGGACGACGATCCGATCGTCATCGTCGGAATGGGCTGCCGCTTCCCGGGCGGCGCGAACTCCCCGGAGGAGCTCTGGCAGCTGCTGGCCTCCGGAGGTGACGCGGTGACCGAGTTCCCGCAGGACCGGGGCTGGGACATGGCGACCCTGTTCGACCCCGATCCCGACCGCATCGGCAAGAGCTACGTCCGGGAGGGCTCCTTCCTGGAGGGCGTGGCCGACTTCGACCCCGGGTTCTTCGGAATCGCACCGCGCGAGGCCCTCGCCATGGACCCGCAGCAGCGGCTGCTCCTGGAGACCTCGTGGGAGGCGATCGAACGGGCCGGCATCGACCCGTCCACGCTGCGCGGCAGCCGGACCGGTGTCTTCGCCGGAACGAACGGCCAGGACTACAGCGCCCTGTTGTTCCGCTCGCCCAACGAGTCGGACGGCTACCTCGCCACCGGAATCTCCGCCAGCGTGGTGTCGGGCCGCCTCTCGTACACCTTCGGCCTCGAAGGCCCGGCGGTGTCCGTGGACACCGCCTGCTCCTCCTCCCTGGTCACCCTGCACCTGGCCGCCCAGGCGCTGCGTGCGGGGGAGTGCACGCTCGCCCTGGCGGGTGGCGTCACGGTCATGTCCACTCCGGGCCTGTTCGTGGAGTTCAGCCGCCAGCGGGCCCTCTCGTCGGACGGCCGCTGCAGGGCGTTCTCCGATGCGGCGAACGGCACGGGCTGGGGTGAAGGCGCCGGCATGGTGCTGCTGGAGCGGTTGTCGGACGCTCGGCGCAACGGTCACCCCGTGTTGGCGGTCGTCCGTGGTTCCGCCGTGAATCAGGACGGTGCGAGCAACGGCCTGACCGCGCCGAACGGTCCGGCGCAGCAGCGGGTGATCCGCGCTGCGTTGGCGAATGCGGGTGTGTCGGCGGCTGATGTGGACGTGGTGGAGGCGCACGGTACGGCTACGACGCTGGGCGACCCGATCGAGGCGCAGGCGCTGCTGGCGACGTACGGGCAGGAGCGTCCGGCCGAACGGCCGCTGTACCTCGGCTCGTTGAAGTCCAACATCGGTCACACGCAGGCTGCTGCCGGTGTAGCCGGTGTGATCAAGATGGTGCAGGCGCTACGGCACGGGATCATGCCGGAGTCGCTGCACGTCGGTGAGCGGTCGTCGAAGGTGGATTGGTCGGCGGGTGCGGTCGAGCTGCTGAGCGAGGCGCGCGAGTGGGTGCCCGGTGCTGTTGACCGGGTCCGTCGTGCGGGTGTGTCGTCGTTCGGTGTGAGCGGTACGAACGCGCACGTGATCCTTGAGCAGGCTCCGGACGTCGACCTTGGGGTTGAGGTGGTCGAGGCGGCGCCGGTGGCCGTGCCGTGGGTGGTGTCCGGCCGTGGGGCGGAGGCCGTGCGGGATCAGGCTGGTCGGCTGGCATCGCTCGTCGAGTCCGGCGGTGTGGGTCTGTCGCCTGTGGATGTGGGTTGGTCGTTGGCCGCGGGGCGGGCGGAGTTCGAGAACCGTGCTGTGGTCATCGGTGGTGCGTTGGGTGAACTCGCGTCTGGCATTGGTGCGTTGCGTGATGGTCTGCCGGCTTCGGGTCTGGTGGAGGGTGTGGTTTCAGGCTCTGGCGGCCGGGTGGTGTTCGTGTTCCCGGGTCAGGGTTCGCAGTGGGCGGGGATGGCGGTGGATCTGCTGGATTCCTCGCCGGTGTTCGCCGGGCGGATGGCCGAGTGTGGTCGGGCGTTGGCGGAGTTCGTGGACTGGGATTTGGAGGCGGTGGTTCGTCAGGCTTCGGGCGCGCCGTCGTTGGAGCGGGTGGATGTGGTCCAGCCGGTTTCGTGGGCTGTGATGGTCTCCCTCGCCGAGTTGTGGCAGTCCTTCGGCGTGAAGCCGTCCGCTGTGGTGGGTCATTCGCAGGGCGAGATCGCTGCGGCTTGTGTCGCGGGTGGGCTGTCGTTGCAGGATGGTGCTCGTGTGGTGGCGCTGCGGTCGCAGGCCATTGCGGGCAGCCTGGCTGGGTTCGGCGGGATGATGTCCGTCGCGCTGCCTTTGGCGGAGGTGGAGTCCCGTCTGGTGGGTTGGGCTGGTCGGCTGGAGGTCGCGGCGCTGAACGGCCCCACCTCCACCGTTGTCGCCGGTGAGCCGGAGGCGCTGGACGAGCTTCTCGCCGCGTGCGAAGCGGAGGGTGTTCGGGCCCGGCGGGTTGCGGTGGATTATGCCTCGCACACCTCGCATGTGGAGCGGATCGAGGGCGAACTCGCCGAGGTGCTGGCGCGCGTACAGCCCATGGCCGCACGGGTGCCGTTCTTCTCCACGGTGGAGGGGGATTGGCTGGACACGACGACTCTCGATGCCGGGTATTGGTATCGGAATCTGCGTCAGACGGTCCGTTTCCAGGGTGCGATCGAGGATCTGGTCGCGCAGGGGCACGGCACCTTCATCGAGGTCAGTGCGCATCCCGTGCTGACGATGAGCGTCCAGGACCAGGCCGAATCCGCTGTTGTGGCGGGCACGCTGCGCCGCAATGAGGGCGGTCTGGACCGGTTCTACGCCTCGCTTGCCGAGGTGTGGGTCCAGGGCGTGGACGTCGACTGGGCTGGCGTTTTCGAGGGGACGGGCGCGTCACGGGTCGAGCTGCCGACGTACGCGTTCCAGCGGCGCCGCTACTGGCTCGACGCAGGTGCCTCCGCCACCGGCGACATGGCCTCGGTGGGTCTGCTGCCCGCAGACCACCCCTTCCTCGGCGCCGCGATCGAGCTGCCCGGCTCGGACGGGATCGTGCTCACCGGACGGCTGTCGGCGCAGGCACATGCGTGGCTGCCCGCACACGGCGCGGAGGGGGCCGCGCTGCTGCCCGCGACGGCGTTCGTGGAGATGGCGCTGAGGGCCGGCGACGAAGTCGGCTGCGACGTGGTCGACGAGCTCACGCTCCAGGCACCCCTGGTACTGCCCGCGCAGGGCGGTGCCCAGCTCCGGGTGCGGGCCGCGGAGCCGGACTGGACGGGGCGCCGCAAGTTCAGCGTCCATTCGCGGACCGAGGCCGGATCGGCCGACGCCCCGTGGGTGTGCCACGCCACGGGCGTGCTGACCACCGGCGACGGTTCGACGCCGGCATGGGACCTGGTGTCCTGGCCGCCGGCAGGAGCCGTGGCGGTGGAGAGCGAGGAGCTGGACGGCCTCTGGCAGGGGGCCGACGGTGACGTGTTCGCCGAGGTGAGCCTGCCCGGTGCGGACGAGCAGCAGGGGGAAGCGGCCCGCTACGGTCTGCACCCGGCGCTGTTCGACGCCGCTCTGGACGCCGCTCGGGTCCTCGCGAGCGCGGGGGAGGACGCGGGCCCGAACGGGCCGTGGCTCCCCTCCTCCTGGCAGGGCGTTTCGCTGCACGCCGTCGGCGCTGCGGCGCTGCGGGTGCGGATCACCGCCACCGGACGGCTCGGCGCGTTCTCGATCGCGCTGGCCGATGCGACCGGTGCCCCCGTGGCGTCGGTCGAGGCGCTCGCGCTGACCCCGCCGGACGCTGCCTGGCCCGGTGGTGACGCCGTGGGCGCCCCGGAGAAGTCCGGGCGGCCCGCCACGCGTCGCAGCGGGCCGCGGCGGACCGCCGCACCGGCCGGTGCGACCGGCACCGCCGGTGGAGCGGACCTGCGGCGGCGGCTGGCCGGGCTCGCGGAAGCGGACCGGACCCAGCTGCTGTCCGACCTGGTGCGTGCCGAGACGGCCGTGGTCCTGGGACACCCCGGACCCGAGACCGTCGACCTCCACCGGGGGTTCTTCGAGCAGGGCTTCAACTCGCTGATGTCGGTGGACCTGCGCAACCGGCTCGGTGCGCGGACCGGGCTGCGCCTGCCGACCGGGTTCCTCTTCGAGTACACGAAGCCGACGTCGGTGGTCGCACACCTGCAGAAGGTGCTCACCGGCCCCGACGCTGCCGACGGGTTCGACACCGCCGGCGGCCCGGCGACCTCCGGTACGCGGGCCCCGGCGCCGGCCGCGGGCATCGAGGCGATGTTCCGTCAGGCGCACGCCAGCGGGCAGCACACGGCGGGCAACGAGCTGATCATGGCGGCGTCGAGCCTTCGGACCGCCTTCGACAGCGGGTCGGCCGCGGAGCACCTGCCGGAGCCCGTGCGGCTGGCCGTCGGGCCGGCGCGGCCCACGCTGTTCTGCCTCCCCGCCGTGGTGGCGACCGCGGGTCCCCAGCAGTACACCCGCTTCGCCGAGCACTTCCGTGACCGGCGCGACGTGACGGTCGTACCGCAGCCCGGATATCTGGAGGGCGAGAGCATTCCGGCCGACATGGCGGCGCTCGTCGAACTCCACGCACAGGCACTCGTGCAGGCCGCCGGGGACGATCCGTTCGTGCTCGTGGGCCACTCCGCAGGCGGTCAGATCGCCCACGCCGTCACCGCGCACCTGGAGGTACTCGGCTCCGCACCCGTGGCGCTGGTCCTGCTGGACGTGCCCTGGCCCGACGACGACGAGGTCAACAACGACGTCGGCGTGGCGATGCTGGGCGTGGTCTTCGACCGCGAGGCGAAGCTGGGCGGCGGCATCATGAACGACACCCGGCTGAGCGCCATGGGCGGATACCACCGGATCCTCGGTGGCTGGCGCCCCGAGCCCATCAAGACGCCCACGCTGCTCGTCCGTGCCACCGAGCCGATGTGGACCTCCTCCGGAGACCCGGAGCACGCACACGTGCTGCACATCGACTGGAAGCTGGAGCACACCGCCAGGGAAGTGGCGAGCGACCACTTCGGCATCGTGGAAGAGCACGCGGAAGCCACGGCGCGCGTCGTCGAGGCATGGCTCGACGAAATGGCCTGAGGGCTCCTTTCGACTCCGGCCGGCAGTAGTAGAAGTCCTTTCCATCGTTGGCCTTCGACCATTGATCCCTGATCTTTGATCGCGCATTCATGCACTCACGCATTCACGCATTCACGCATTCACGCATTCCGCAGTGAACTGGAGTCATTCCCTTGAAGAAGCACATAGCCGTACTCGGCGCCCCCTACCAAGGACACGTGAACCCCACCCTCGCGGTGGTAGCCGACCTGGTGGGACGAGGGCACCGGATCACGTACATCACGACAGAGCAGTTCTCCGGAGCGGTATCGGCGGCCGGCGCCAAGGCCATCACGTACGAATCGGTCTGGCCCGCCAACCGCAGCGTGCCGGCGGAGATGACGGCCGAAGAAATGGTGAAGGGTCCGCTCCAGCTCCTCCGGGAGAACATCGCGGTCGCGACCGCCGCCGAGAACGAACTCGCCGCGGATCTGCCCGATCTCGTGCTGTACGACACGCTGATGAACTGCGGTGCGCGGGCCCTCGCCGAGAAGTGGGAGACGCCGGCCGCGCAGATCATTCCGCTGCTCGCGTCGAACGAGCACTTCTCCGTGATCCAGGCGCTGTCGGAGGAATTCCCCGCTATCGACCCGCAGCACCCGGCGCTGGTCGAATTCGGGATGAAGCTGGTCGAGTTCCGGGCCGGACACGGTCTGCCCGCACCGGGCCCCGGTGACTTCCTCGCCGCGTCGGAGGACCTCAACCTGGTCTGCGTCGCCGCGGACTTCCAGCCCGCCGCCGAGACCTTCGACGACCGCTACGTCTTCGTCGGCCCGGGCCTCGCGGCCCCCGCGACCCGGCCGACGTGGACCCCGCCGCAGGGCGGTGCGCCCGTGCTGCTGATCGCACTCGGCACGCTGTTCAACGAGCGCCCGGACTTCTACCGAGCGTGCGCCGAGGCGTTCGCGGACCTGCCCTGGCACGTGGTGATGGCGACCGGCGACCACGTGGACCCGTCGGACCTCGGTGACCTGCCCGCCAACTTCGAGGTGCACCGGCAGGTGGCGCAGCTCGCCGTACTGGAGCACGCCGACGTCTTCGTGACGCACGCGGGCATCCGCAGCACGATGGAGTCGCTCGCCGCCGGCACGCCCCTGGTGGCCGTCCCGCAGTCGGTGGAGCTGGACTTCAACGCGCGCCGGATCGCCGACCTGGGCATCGGTGTCCGGATCGCCCGGCAGGAGGTCACGCCCGAGGCCCTTCGCGCGGCCGTGCTGAAGGCGGCCGAGGACACGGAGATCCAGCAGCGGGTGGCCGACATGGCGGAGCGGGTCCGTGCGGCCGGCGGCGCGACCCGCGCCGCCGACGAGGTCGAGGCGTACCTTGCCCGGCGCTGACATGGCACCGGACTACTGGGCCGACCGGACCGTCATGGTCACCGGCGGACTCGGCTTCGTGGGCTCGCACGTGGTCGAGGAGCTGCTCGGCCGGGGCGCGCGCGTCCTGTGCCTGTACCGCAGTGACAGGCCGGACGTGCGGGCCGAGTTACCCGCGACCGAGTTCCTGTCGACCGTGCGCGTCGACATCCTCGACTACGAGGCGCTGCTGGCCGCCGCCGAGACGGTGCCGCACATCGACGCCGTCATCAACTGCGCCACCCTCGACGGCAACATGGAGTTCCTGCTGGAGCACTCGGGCCGGATGTTCGACGAGAACGTCCGCATGGTCTCCAACGTGCTGCAACTGGCCCGTCACTGCAAAATGCAGGACGTGGTGCTCATCAGCTCGGCCGAGATCTACTCGTACGAGAGCGAAAAGCCGATGCGGGAAGAGGACGACCACCGCCGGCACATGGAGTTCTCGCCCAACGGCTACCGGATGTCCAAGATGTTCACCGAAGTGGCCGCGGATCTCCACCGCGAGCAGTTCGGAATGCGCATCTACACGCCCCGCCCCACCAATGTGTACGGTCCGCGGGACGATTTCGGTACGACCACCAATCACGTCATTCCGAACATGCTGATGAAATTGGCGTCCGGTGAGGACGTCGAAATCTGGGGCGACGGAAGTCAGACCCGGACCTTCATACACGTCAACGATCTCGTGCGCGCGATCTTGTGTATGGTTCAGTCCGCGGAGCACACAACGCTCAACATCGGTACTCCGGAATCCATTTCGATCCGCGATCTGGCCCATCTTCTGGCCGCGGCGACCGGGCGCACGAACGGCGTCCGCTTCGATCTGGACAAACCAGTGGGGGCCGCCCGTCGCGCGCTCGACCTCGAAAGATTCCACAGCGTCGTCGATTTCACTCCGAGGTCCTTGAAGAGCGGCATAGCCGACACAGTCCAGTGGTACCAAAAGAACTTGCAGAGGGTCCGATGAAGGTTTCATTGCAGACGTTCGGGACGCGAGGCGACGTCCATCCCTTCGTGGCGCTGGGGATCGGGATGCGCGAGCGCGGGCACGACGTGTCCGTGGCCACGTCCGTGGACTTCCGGCCGATGGTGGAAGAGGCCGGGCTGGAGTTCCGGGAGATTCCCGGCAACAGCGCCGACTACTTCGCGGCCCCCGCCGTCATCAAGGCGATCCGCAAGAGCCCGTCGTCGATCCGTACGGCGATGGCCATGGAGCGTCCCACGATGGACGAGGTGACGAACTCCCTGGAGAAGATGCAGGAGGCCGCGGAGGGCGCCGACTTCCTGCTCACCTCGCTGATCCCGCGCGGCGCGGGTTACGCCGGCCCCGGGCTCCCCTGGGGCACCGTCTCCTGGTGGCCGATCACCGAGACCCGCGAGTTCCGCGCGTACAAGACGCCGGACCTGCCGCTGGGTCCGGCGTACACCAAGCTCACCCACACCCTGTCCGCGCAGATGGAATGGGCCTGGCAGCGCCCCGCGGTCAACAAGCTCCGCGCCCGCCAGGGCCTGTCGCCGGTGAAGAAGTCGCCCGTCGGCCGGCTCGGCGTCGAGCAGCCCATCCTCTATCCCTACAGCCCGGCGTTCATGCCCCCGCCGGCCGACTGGCCCGCGCACGCGCACGTCACCGGTTACTGGGTCCGCGAACGCCCCGACCAGGAACCCCCGGCCGGCCTGGCCGACTTCATCGACGGCGGCTCGAAGCCGCTGGTGCTCGCCCTCGGCAGCGCCTGGCCGGTGTACGGCGAGGAGACCTTCGCCCTGGTGCGCGACGCGGTACGCCGCGCCGGGCGCCGGCTGATCGTGGTCGGCGGACCGGAGGGCACCGGGTCCGACGACGTGTTCCGGGTGCAGGAGGTCGACTACGGCTGGCTCTTCCCGAAGGTGGCCGCCGTCATCCACGGCGCCTCGTTCGGTACGACGGCCGACGTGCTGCGCGCCGGCGTTCCGCACGTGACCCTGCCCTGCTGGGCCGACGGCCCCTACTGGGCGGACCGGCTCGCCGAACTGGGCCTCTCCACCCCGCCGGTGCCGTTCCAGAAGATGACCGCCGAGAAGCTGCGCCACGCCGTCGCCACCGTGATCGGCGACCCCGGCCTGGCCGAGCGGGCCGCCGCGATCGGTGCGCGCGTGCGCGCCGACCGGGGCGTCGAGACGGCCTGCGACGTCATCGAGTCCTGGGGCGACCGGGCGCTCTGACGGCGCTGTTCACGCACCCCCCTTTCACCACCGCCTTGGAGGCTGACCCACCCATGACCACGTACGTCTGGGACTACCTGCCGGAATACCACGAGGAACGCAAGGACATCCTCGACGCGGTCGAGACGGTCTTCGACTCGGGCCAGCTGGTGCTCGGCGCGAGCGTCCGCGGCTTCGAGGAAGAGTTCGCGGCCCACCACGGCGTCCGCCACTGCACCGGCGTGGACAACGGCACCAACGCCATCAAGCTCGCCCTCCAGGCGGTCGGTGTGGGCCCCGGGGACGAGGTGATCACCGTGTCCAACACGGCCGCCCCGACCGTGCTCGCCATCGACGGCGCCGGCGCCACCCCCGTCTTCGTCGACGTCCGGGCCGACGACTTCCTGATGGACACCGACCAGGTCGCCGCCGCCATCACCCCCCGCACCAAGGCCCTGCTGCCGGTGCACCTGTACGGCCAGTGCGTGGACATGGCACCCCTGGAGGCCCTCGCCGCCGAGCACGGCCTCGCCCTCGTCGAGGACTGCGCGCAGGCGCACGGCGCCCGTCACCACGGCAGGATCGCCGGTTCGATGGGCGACGCCGCCGCCTTCTCCTTCTACCCGACGAAGGTCCTGGGCGCCTACGGCGACGGCGGCGCGGTCCTCACCAACGACGACGACGTCGACCTCGCCATGCGGCGGCTGCGCTACTACGGCATGGACAAGGTCTACTACGTCGTCCAGACCCCCGGCCACAACAGCCGGCTGGACGAAGTGCAGGCGGAGATCCTGCGGCGCAAGCTCACCCGCCTCGACGCCTACGTCGACGGGCGCCGCGCCATCGCCCGCCGCTACGAGGAGGGACTCGCCGACCTCACCGGCCCGGGCGGCCTGCTGCTGCCCAAGGTCAACCCCGGCAACGACCACGTCTACTACGTGTACGTGGTCCGCCACCCCCGGCGCGACGAGATCATCGAGCGCCTCAAGAACGAGCACGACATCTCGCTCAACATCAGCTACCCCTGGCCGGTGCACACCATGACCGGCTTCGAGCACCTCGGATACGGCAAGGGGTCCCTGCCGGTCACCGAGGAGCTGGCCGGGGAGATCTTCTCGCTGCCCATGTACCCGTCGCTGGCCCCGGACCTCCAGAGCACCGTCATCGGTGCCCTGCGCGACGTCCTCACGACCCTCTGAGAAGGAGTCACCGGTGAAAGCGCTGGTACTGTCCGGCGGTATGGGGCTGCGGCTGCGGCCGTTCAGCCACTCCCTGCCCAAGCAACTGATCCCGCTCGCCAACAAGCCCGTGCTGGTGCACGTCATCGAGGCGCTCAAGTCCCTCGACGTCACCGAGATCGGCATCGTGGTCGGAGAACGCCCGGAGAAGATCGCCGCGGTCCTCGGCGACGGCGCCGAGCTGGGCGTCCGACTCACCTACATCCAGCAGGACGAACCGCTCGGCCTCGCCCACTGCGTCGCCATCGCCCGCGACTTCCTGGGCGACGACGACTTCGTCATGTACCTCGGCGACAACGTCCTCACCAACGGCGTCGTCGAGATGGCCCGGGAGTTCCGCGCCCAGCGCCCCACCGCACAACTGGTGGTGCACAAGGTGGCCGACCCGCGGGCGTTCGGTGTCGCCGAGGTCGACGAGGACGGGCGGGTGCTGCGCCTCGTCGAGAAGCCCGAGGACCCGGCCAGCGACCTGGCGCTCGTCGGCGTCTACTTCTTCACCCCGGCCATCCACGAGGCCGTGGCCGCCATCGGTGCCAGCGCCCGCGGCGAGCTGGAGATCACCGACGCCATCCAATGGCTGGTGGAGAGCGGAGCCGACGTACGCGCCCGCACCTACACCGGCTACTGGAAGGACGCCGGTCGCATCGACGACGTGCTGGCCTGCAACCGCGAACTCCTCGACGGGATCAAGCCCTGCGTCGACGGCGAGGTCGACTCGGAGAGCGAGCTGATCGGCGCGGTCGTGGTCGAGGCGGGCGCCCGCATCGTCCGCTCGCAGATCATCGGCCCCGCGGTCGTCGGCGCCGGGGCCCTGATCGAGGGCAGCTCCATCGGCCCGCACACCTCCATCGGCGAGGACTGCCTGCTGCGCGGGGCCGAGGTCAGCGACACGATCGTGCTGGCCCGTGCGAGCGTCCAGGGCGTCCGGTCCATCCGCGGCTCGGTCATCGGCCGGGAGGCCACCGTCACGGCGGCGGGCACCGACGGCTCCCACCGACTGATCGTCGGGGACCACGCGAGCGTGGAGGTGGCCGCGTGAAGCTCCTGGTGACCGGCGGCGCCGGCTTCATCGGGTCCTGTTACGTGCGCACCCTGCTCGACGGCGGCTACGCCGGGTACGAGGAAGCCCACGTCACCGTCCTGGACAAGCTGACCTACGCCGGCGACCGGACCAACCTCCCCGCCCGGCACGAGCGGTTGACCTTCGTCGAGGGCGACGTCTGCGACCAGGAGCTGCTGCGGGACCTGCTGCCCGGACACGACGCCGTGCTGCACTTCGCGGCCGAGTCGCACGTGGACCGCTCCATCGAGGACCCGTCCGTCTTCGTCCGCACGAACGTCGTCGGCACGCAGAACCTGCTGGAGGCGTGCCTGCGCACGGGAGTCGAGCGGGTGGTGCACGTGTCCACCGACGAGGTGTACGGCTCGATCCCCAGCGGCTCGTGGACCGAGGAGTGGCCGCTGGCCCCCAACTCGCCCTACGCCGCCTCCAAGGCGAGCAGTGACCTGATGGCCCGCGCCTACGCGCGCACCCACGGCCTCGACGTGTCCGTCACGCGCTGCTCCAACAACTACGGGCCCTACCAGCACGTCGAGAAGCTGATCCCGCTGTTCGTCAGCCGGCTGCTCGCCGGCGAGAGCGTGCCGCTGTACGGGGACGGCTCCAACGTCCGCGAATGGCTGCACGTCAGCGACCACTGCGAGGCGCTGCAGCTGGTCCTCACCAAGGGCCGCGGCGGTGAGGTCTACAACGTGGGCAGCGGCGGCGAGCTGACTAACCATCAGATGACCGAGCTGCTGCTCGACCTGTGCGGTGCCACGTGGGAGAGCGTGCGCCGGGTGACCGACCGCAAGGGTCACGACCTGCGCTACTCGCTGGACGACAGCAAGATCCGCGAGGAACTCGGCTACGCGCCCGCCGTCGACTTCGCGCGGGGGCTCGCCGACACCGTCGCGTGGTACCGGGCCCACCCGGAGCGGCGGAGTGCGGCCACGGCGGAGCGGGGAGCGGCGGCGTGACGGCGGTCCTGACGCACCCGGGCGCCCTGCGCAGCTGCGAGGACGCGGCCCTGCCCGGCCGACTGGCGGCTTCGCAACGGGCCCGCCACGGCGTCCAGCTGTCCCTGGAAGCGTTCGACGCCTGGCTGGAGGAGCGCAGGGAGGCCCATCCCTTCCAGGTCGAGCGGGTCCCGTTCGCGGCCGCGGAGGGCTGGAGCTTCGATGACGCCACGGGCAACCTGGTGCACCGCAGCGGACGGTTCTTCAGCGTCGAGGGACTGGCGGTACGGTCCGCCGAAGGGCCGGTGGGCGAGTGGCACCAGCCCATCATCCGGCAGCCGGAGATCGGCATCCTCGGCATCCTGGTCAAGGACTTCGGCGGGGTGCCGCACTTCCTGATGCAGGCGAAGATGGAGCCGGGCAACCCGAACCTGCTCCAGCTGTCGCCCACCGTGCAGGCCACGCGGAGCAACTTCACGGGTGTTCACCGCGGTGCGCCCGTCCGCTACCTGGAGTACTTCGCCGGGGCGGGGCGCGGCCGGGTGATCACCGACGTGCTGCAGTCCGAGCACGGCGCGTGGTTCTACCGCAAGCGCAACCGCAACATGGTCGTGGAGGTCGACCCGGGGACCGAGGTCCCCCTGGCCGACGACTTCTGCTGGCTCACCCTGGGCCAGTTGAACGACCTGCTGGCGCGGGACAACGTGGTCAACATGGACTCCCGTACGGTGCTGGCCTGCCTGGCCCCGCTGCTGCCCTCCGCCGAGCGGGCGGACGGCGCCCTGACGCCGACCGCCGAACTGCTGGGCTGGCTCACCGGGCAGCGCAGCGAGCGCGAGATCGAGGCGACCCGCATCCCGTTGCGCGAGACGCGGGGCTGGCACCGGAGCGCGACGGAGATGGCCCGCGAGGACGGCCGCTACTTCAGCGTGGTGGCCGTGTCCGTCCGGGCCGGCAACCGGGAGGTGACCGGCTGGCACCAGCCGCTCTTCGCCCCGCGCGGGCCGGGCGTGGTCGCGTCGGTGGTGCGCGAGGTCGGCGGAGTGCCGCACGTGCTGATGCGGGCCCGCGCCGAGCCGGGCTTCCGCAGCGCGGTGGAGCTCGGCCCCACCGTGCAGTGCGTGCCGGAGAACTACGACCCCGCGGACCGGCCGCCGCTGCTCGACTACGTCCTGAACGCCGATCCGGCCAGGGTGCGTTACGACGCCGTCCAGTCGGAGGAGGGCGGACGGTTCCTGAACGCGGTCTCCCGCCACCTCATCGTCGAGGCGGACGAGGCCCTCCCGGACCGGCTGCCGCCGGACTTCGCGTGGTTCAGCGTGCCGCAGCTGAACGCACTGCTGCGGCACGACCACTACGTCAGCGTGCAGGCCCGTACCCTCCTGGCCTGCCTGAACTCCTTGTCCTGACGGGGCCGTCGGCCGCCCGGATCACGCGGGGTCGGCGTCCCGGCGCAGTACGTCGGTGGCGACCTCGGTGTACGCCTCGCCCGTGACCGGGCAGTGGAAGCGGCCGTCGCCCCGGTCCTCCAGGGGCACACCGGCCCGCCCCACCCACTTGATCCGGCGGGCGGGCGAGCCGGCCACCAGGGCGTGGTCCGGCACGTCCCGGGTCACCACGGAACCGGCCGCGACCAGGGCCCAGCGCCCGACGGTCACCGGGGCGACGCACACGGCCCGGGCGCCGATCGAGGCGCCGTGGCGGACGGTCACCCCGACCGGCGTCCAGTCCTGCGGCCCCTTGGCCGCGCCGTCGGGGGTGAGGGCGCGCGGGTGCGGGTCGTTGGTGAGCACCGCGGCGGGGCCGATGAACACGCCGTCCTCGACCCGGGCCGGCTCGTAGATCAGGGCGTAGTTCTGGACCTTGCAGTCGGCCCCGAGCGTCGCTCCGGGGCCGAGGTAGACACCGCGGCCGATGGTGCAGCCGCGACCCACCACGGCGTCCTCCCGGATGTGGGCCAGGCCCCAGACGGTCGTTCCGTCGCCCACCGTCGCGTTTACGTCGACCTCGGCGCTGGGGTCAATATGGGGGGTCATCGATCCACCTTCAGTAGAAATCCGCAATGCTCTATGGATAGCCGAAAGACTGTCACAATTTCGCCGTGACGAAGGTCACGTCAACACTGTATGGCCCCCGTATGTCAAGTCGGCTTGACAGGGTGATCCACTCTCGATTTAGGTGGACGTTGTACAAGCGGGGAGACAGGGGAGGTTTTCGTCATGAAAATAAATGGTGTCTTTATCGATTCGCTCGGGGTGCACCTTCCGGAATGGGTGGCCTCCGCCGAGGCCGAGGGTGCGAGCGATTACGCGCGCGGAGAGTTCGCCGCGGCCGGCCTGAAGGGCACGCACGTGGCCGGCGACGTACCGGCCGCCGACATGGCCGTCCTCGCTGCCCGCAGCGCCGTCACGCGCTCGTCGGCGCATCTGGAGGCGATCGACTACCACGTCCACGGCAGCGTCTACTACCAGGTGCCGGAAGGGGCTTACGCGCCGGCCTACGTGCTGCGCGAGCTGGGCGCCGGGGAAATTCCCTCGCTCGACGTGCAGCAGGGCTGCAACAGCATGCTCGGCGGCCTGGAGGCGGCGATCGGCCAGATCACCGGCGTGGCCAAGCGGAACAACGTGCTGATCACCACCGCGACGAACTTCAGCACCCCGCTGATCAACCGGTGGGGCGATTTCGGCACCTCTTCCATTTTCTCCGACGGAGCCGTGGCCGCGGTCGTCAACGGGCGCAGCGGATTCGCCGAGGTGCGGTCCCTGACTTCCGGCACGCTGCACAGCCTGGAGCAGTGGCACCGTGGCGAGGAATCGCTTCTGCCGCCCGACGGCGGAGACCGCAAGTATTTCAACATGGGCGAGCGGTCGCAGTATTTCGTCGACAATGTCATGGGATTTGCCGAGCTCTTCGAGAAGTTCGGTAAATTCGATCTCGGAATCATCAACGAGGCCATTGTCGACGCGGGTCTGACCAGCGAGGAGATTTCGAAGGTCATCTCCATCAACGTGGACAAGAGGATGACCGAGCACGCGCTCATGCGTCCCCTCGGCATTCCCATGGACCGGCTGGTCTGGGAGTACGGCAGCTCGGTCGGCCACGCCGGCGGCGCCGACATCTTCATCACGCTGGAGCACGCCGTGCGCACCGGCGAGCTGGTGCCCGGCGACCACGTCCTGATGACCTCTCAGGGTCCGGGCTGGGTCTGCTCCGCCACCGTGCTCACCATCGGGGAACTGCCGGCGTGGTGAGCGTGGACACCGGCGCGTGGATCCACCGGTACGCCCCGGCCCCCGACGCGCCGACGCGGCTCGTGTGCCTCCCGCACGCCGGCGGCTCCGCGTCCTTCTTCCTGCCCGTCGCCCGGGCGATGTCGCCGGAGACCGACGTCCTGTCCATCCAGTACCCGGGGCGCCAGGACCGGCGCCACGAACCGTGCGCCGACTCCATCGAGGAGCTCGCCCACGGAGTGGTCGAAGCGCTGGGCCCCTGGCTGGACCGGCCCGTCACCCTCTTCGGGCACAGCATGGGCGCCATGGTGGCCTTCGAGGTCGCCCGGCTCCTGGAGGACGCGGGAACGGTACCGCTCGGGGTCATCGCCTCCGGCCGCCGCGCCCCCTCCCGCACCCGCCCGCAGCCGGACCTCGTGCACCTGCGCGACGACCGCGGGCTGATGGAGGAGATCCGGCAGCTGGAGGGCACCGACGCCCGGCTGCTGGAGGACGAGGAACTGCTCAGGATGATCCTGCCGGCCATCCGCGGCGACCACCGGGTGGTGGAGACGTACGTGTACCGGCCCGGCCCGCCGCTGACCTGCCCGGTGCTCTCCCTCATCGGTGACACCGACCCGCAGGTGACGGACGACGAGGCGGGTTCCTGGTCCGCTCACACCACGGGGCCGTTCACGAAGACGGTGTTCCCCGGTGGCCACTTCTACCTCAACTCGCAGGCCGCGGACGTGATCCGACTGATCTCCGAACACATCCGCACGACGCGCGCCCCGGTGGCGCGCTGAGCGGTACGGCTCCGCCGGACCGCCCCCTCGCACTGCCCTCACGATCGGGGCCGAGCACATACGACGGAAGGTCGATCGAGAAGTGAATCCCGACCGGGACAGCATCGCCGAGGAAGTCAAGCGCGTGGTCATCGCCGAGCGCGGGCTCTCCCTCCAGCCGTCCGAACTGGCCGACGGAGAACCGCTGGACGGCGGGCTCCTCAAGATCTCGTCCATGGCGCTGCTCGGCATCCTCACGCGGCTGGAGGACGAGCTCAGCGCCGGCCTCCCGGACGACCTCTTCGCAGGCCGCTCGTACAAGACCGTCGACGACCTCATCGCCCTGGCGGCCGACGCCGCCGAGGAGGCCGGGTCCCGGTGAGCGACTTCCCCGTCCACGCGGACCGGCTGGACTGCCTGCAGGCCAATCTGGCCCTGCTCGCCGACCGGCACCACGGTGCGGGCACCCACCTGCGCCTCGGCGCGACGCTCCGCTTCGCGCCGCGTCCGGCGCCGGCGGGCTCGCCCACCGGCCTGGCGACCGTCGAGCCCACGCTCGACCAGCACCTGGACGACGCGGCGGATCTGCTCGGCCTCGCCGTGGCGGAACGCCGCCGGCACGCGCCCGGCTCCCCGGTGGAGGTCGACGCCCCGCTCTACGTGGTCGCCGACGCCCACCACCTGCCGTGGGGGCCGTACCACGGGACCAAGCACGTGGAACACAGCTTCCTGGTCGAACCGGACGGCGACGGCCTCGCCATCGGCGACGCCTATCACAACGACACCCAGTGGGGCCCGGCCCGGCCGCTGCGGCGCGGCTGCTCCCGGGCCGATTTCGCCGCGCTGATCGCGGCGCTCCCGGAAGGGGTCGAGAGCGTGCGCTTCGCCCCCCGGGCGCTCGCGGCGCCGCCCGAGCCCCGCTACCTTCCGGGCCCGGTCACGGCGACGGAGTACCTGCGCGGCTACGCCGAACACCCCGACCGGCGGGCGGCGCTCGAAGCCTTCACGCTGGAGACCTGGCTGCTGGCCCGCTCCAGGAGGCTGCACGCCCTGTACGCCGCCGAACGCGCGGGGGAGCCGCTCGGTGAGGACGTGCAGCTGCACCTCGGCGCCTGGGACGCCCTCGTCGAACACGCCTACCTGGCCTTCCGGCGGGTCGACCGCGGCCGGGCCGAGCCCGGCGGCCTGTGGGAGCGCGCGGCGCAGGCGCTGCACGCGGACACCGCGGCCTTCGCGGTGCGCGGCGCGGTGCGGGCGACGGTGTCCTCGGTGCTCGGCATCGCGGAAGGGGCGCTGGAGACCGGTGTGCTGACGGTGCATCCGGAATTCAATTCCCTCCGCATGGTCGAGATCGTGGAGACCCTCGAAGACCGGTTCGCCGTGGAGTTCGATCCGGCCGATCTGGTGCCCGAGAACCTCCAGCACATCGAGAGCCTGTCCGCGCTGGTACGGCGCGCGCTCGGCGACGCAAAGAACGACTTCACCACGAAAAGGAATTGATCTTCATGGATGCCCGCTTTGCCGAGATGCTCACGCCCTTCCTGCCCTTTCTCGGTGACCAGGAGATCACTCCCGACACCCAGCTCCGGGAGCTGGGGCTCGATTCCATGCAGGCCATCGAGCTGATGTTCGCGCTCGAGGACACCTTCGGCGTGGAACTCCCCGACGAGGCCCTCACCGAGGAGACCTTCACCACCGCGGGCAGCCTGTGGAACGCGGCCCTCGGCGCGATGCCCGCCGGTGCGGCGGAGTCGGCATGAGCGACTTCGACGGCCAGGCGCTGACCGAGGCGCTGCGCCGCGTCGGTGAAGTGGCGGAGAAGGAGGCCGGCCCCTGCGACGAGGCCGCCGCGTTCCCGACCGCCGTCCTCGACGCGCTGCGCGACACCGGGCTGCTCGGCCTCACCGTGCCCACCGCCCACGGCGGCATGGGCGGCGGCGTGGACCAGGTCCTGGACGCGGGCATCGCCCTGGGCCGGGTCGACATGTCGGTGGCCATGATCTTCACCATGCACTGCCAGCAGGTCGCCGCCGTCGTGCGTCACGCGAGCCCCCGACTCGCGGAGGAACTGCTCCCGCAGATCGCAGCCGGGCGGCTCTACCTGGCCTCGGTGACCACCGAGGCCGGCAAGGGGGGCCACCTGCTGACGGCCGCCTCGGAGCTCACCGCCGAGCCGGGCCGGCTGGTCATCGACCGCTTCGCGCCCATCGTGACGGGCGGCGCCCACGCGGACGGCTTCCTGATCACCATGCTCAGCCCCACCGCCCGCTCCCCGCACGAGGTCTCCCTCGTCTTCGCCCACCGCGACCAGCTCGACATCGAGGTCTCCGGCGACTGGGACCCGCTCGGCATGCGGGCCAGCCACAGCGTGGCCATGCGGCTGACCGGCCAGGTGCCGGAGCACCAGGTCATCGGCGAACACGGCCAGTTCCGCAAGATCGTGCTGGACACCTTCGGCCCGCTGGCCCACCTCGGCTGGGCGGCGAGCTGGCTCGGTACGGCCGCGGGCGCCCTCTCGCGGGTGCTGCGCCTGCTGCGCAGCCCCGCCGGCCGCAAGAGCACCAACCTCGACTCCGAGCTGCTGCTGACCAGGCTCTCGACGGCCCGGCAGCGTCTGGACACCGTGCACGCGCTGCTCCGGCACACCGCCGCCACCCTGGCCAGCGCGGCCGAGGAGGGCGACGACCTGTCGCGCCCCAAGTACCAGATGCTCATCAACGCCCTCAAGATCACCGCCTCCGAGGAGTGCCACCGGACCATCGAGGACCTCGTCGACGCGGTGGGCCTGCGGCACGGCTACCTCAAGGGCTCGCCCACCGGTCTCGAACGGGCCCTGCGCGACCTGCGGTCGGCGGCGCTCAACTACAACAACGACCGGTTGCACCTCGCCGACGGCAGGCTCGCCCTGCTCGACCCGGAGGTCAACCTTGCCTGAACTGCCCACCGGGCCTGGGGGCGGCGTACGGGAGGTCCTCTCGACCCTCGCCGCCTCCGGCACGCTCCGCGAGCTGTACGGGAAGGAGCCCACCGGCCGCCTCGATCCGCTCCTGCTGCGGCGGCTTATCGCCGACGCCGACGCGAGCGGCCCGCAGGGCGCCGTCCTCGCCCTGCTGGTCCAACTGGCCACGGCGATACCGCTCCTCGCCGACGCGGCGGCCACCCCGGTCACCCGGGAGGTGCTGCGCGCCGCCCTGGAGGGCGAGGCGCTGCTCGCGCTCGCCGCCACCGACGCGGCGGCCGCCGGTTCCGACCTGGCCGCGCTGGGGACGACCGTGGACCTGAGCGACCAGGACGGCGACCTGGTCGTCAGCGGGGTCAAGCGGTGGGTCACCTCCGCCCTGACCGCTGACCACGCCCTGGTCCTCGCCCGGCACCGGCCCGGCCGCCACTTCACCAGCTTCACGTGGGTCCTGGTCCCGCTCGACGCCCCCGGCGTCACCGTGCGCCCCGCCGACACCGACCTCTTCCAGGGCTCCGGCGTCGGTGACGTCCACCTCTCCGGCGTCACCCTGCCCCGCACGCACCTCCTCGGCCGCCCCGGCCGGGGGCTCGCCCTGTTCGCCCGGCACCTCGCCGTCGAACGCCTGGCCTCGGCGGCCTGGGCGATCGAGCTGTGCCGCCGGGTCGTCGGCGACACGGCGCACCACCTGGCCGGCCGGCTGCTCGACGGCGTTCCGCTGCGGAACTCGCCGTCCGTACGCCAGCGCCTCGCCGCCTGCGCCGTACAGGTCAGCGCCCTGCACGCGCTGTGGATGCAATCCCACGAACGGATCGCCACGGACCGCGACGCCACCGCCGCCGCGGTGCTCAAGGCGCTCTCGGGCACCACCGTGGAACGCGTGCTGAGCGAGTGCGGCCAGTTGCGGGGAGCGGACGGTTTCGGTCGAGGCGGGATCCAGCAACTGCGCGCGGAGGCAGCCGTGTTCGGCATCGGCGGCGGCGCCACCGAAGTCGTCCTCGACACCACGGCCGAGCGGCTCGACCACGTACTGGCCGGGCTGACGCCGTGAACGCCCCGACCACCCTCCAGGAGCACACCCGCCTGGACATCGAGGCCGCACCCGGCATCCGGGTCACCCTGGAGATCGGCGGCGCCCCCGCCGCGGACCACCACGGCCTCACCGCGCAGGACCTCGTGCGGGCCCCGGACATGCCCGACTGGCGGTACGCGGAGTACCTCGCCGGCAGGCGGGCACTGCGCCGGCTCCTGGCCGCGCACTTCCCCGAAGCCCGCACGGCCCCCGTCGCGTACACCCCGCAGGGCCGGCCGCACCTTCCGCAGTGGCCCCGCATCGGCATCAGCGTGAGCCACGACGCGGACGCCGTCGCCGCCTGCGTCGGACTCGACCACGCGGTCGGCGTGGACGTGCAGTACCCGCCCACCACCGTGCACCCCGCCATGCTGCGCCACAGCGCCAAGGACCGCGCCGAGGAGCTGGCCCTCCTGCCCGTGGGGCCGCGGGCCACGGAGCTGGCCTGGATGTGGACGGTGCGGGAAGCCGTCCTCAAGAGCGCGGGGACGGGGCTCGCGGGCGGCGTCTGGTCCGCCGACGTCCCCCCGTACGCCCCGCACGGCGCCTGGGGGCCCTACCGGTGGGTGGCCCTGCGGGACCGCTCGCCGATCCCGCTGAGCTGCGCCTTCACGGCGCCTTCCGGACCAGACCCACGAACGACAGCACCAGGAGAACCGCGTGAGTGAGACCCCAGCATCGACGCCGGACCGGGCGGAGCTGAGCTGTTACACCGCGAGCCTGGTCGCCTACCTCGAACCCGGCGCGTCCGACATCAAGGACAGGCTCGCGCGGTCCGTCCGGCTGTCGGTGCGCACCGACTCCCCGGACGGCGGGCTGGCGTTCTCGCACCACGCCCGGGTCGACATCGACGACCGGGGACGCGGCCTCGCCTACCGGGGTGCGCAGGACTGGGAGGCGGCGCGCACCGCGCTCGACGCGGAGTCGGCGCTCCACGGCCGCGTCCTCGCGGTCGGCAACACCCGCCACCTGCCCTGGTCGCCGATGTACGGGACGGTCGGGACACCGCACTGGGTGGTCGTGAGCCGGCATGCCGAAGGGCAGTGGTCCGTCAGCGACGCCTTCGAGGCCCTCACCCCGCACGGCAGCCAGACGCCCTACGCGGGGATCCTCGACGACCGGGAACTGCGCGGCGCCCTGACCCCGCTCGGCCACGCCGCACCGCAGGCCGTCAGCCGCGACCGGCACGCCCTCGGCGAGGAGGCCGCCCTGCCCCCGTACACCGGGTACCGCTGGCTCGAACTCGACGCGGCCCCGCGCCCCGCCGCCCCCGAGGGCACCTGGGTGCACGGCCTGCTGCCCGCGCTGCGCCACGTCGCCGACCAGGTCTGCGCCGACCCCGAAGCGTTGGCGCGCTACGCCGACGACATCTGGACCGCCGCCCGGCACCAGCGCTTCCGCCTGGCATCGGTGCCCGGCGCGCAGGAGGCGTCCGCCGCCTGGGGCGCCCTGCCGCAGGCCGTGCGCTTCGGCATCGCCTCGGCCGAGCGCGGCCGGTTCCGCGCGGGCGCGGTCGAGAAGGCGTTCGCCCAGGTCATCGCCATGGTGGAGCAGTTGGAGGCGGCGGAAGCGGCGGGCGCGGCGGAGCCGCAGCACGCCGGTGCGCGGCAAGGAGGAGCGGGCCGTGACGTCTGACCGCGGACTGTACGGGCGGTTCGCCGCGACGGCCCGGCGGCACCCCGATGCCGTGGCGCTCGACATCGACGGCGCCCGCCTCACGTACGCCGAACTGGAGGCCGTCGCGGGACGGTTGGCCGGCGCGCTCGTGAGCGCCGCCGGTGGTCGGGTGCCCCGCCGGGTGGGCCTGCTCGCCCTGCGCAGCCTGACCGCGTACGCCGGATACCTCGCCGTCCAGCGGCTCGGCGCCACCGTGGTGCCGCTCCACCCGGACTTCCCCCCGTCCCGCACCGCGACCGTCGTGGCGGCGGCGGAGCTGGACTGCGTCCTCACGCAGCCGCAGTACGCCGACGTCGCCCTGCCCGTCCCGGTGGTGGCCCCCGACGTCACCGCGACGGGCGGGGACCCCACCCACCCGCAGCCTCCGCCGGTCGTGGGCACCGACCCCGAGGACGTCTGCTACATCCTCTTCACCTCCGGGTCGACCGGCACCCCCAAGGGCGTGCCGATCCAGCAGCGCAGCATCGCCGCCTACCTGGACCACGTGATCGACCGCTACGGCATCGGCGTCGGCGACCGGCTCTCCCAGACCTTCGACCTGACCTTCGACCTCTCCGTCTTCGACCTGTTCGCGGCCTGGGGGGCGGGGGCCACCCTCGTCGTGCCCGGCCGGGGCGAACTCATGGCCCCCACCCGCTTCGTGGCCCGGGAGCGCATCACCCACTGGTTCTCGGTCCCCTCCGTGATCTCGCTCGCCCAGCGACTGCGCGGGCTGAGCCCCGACAGCATGCCCACGCTGCGCTGGAGCCTCTTCTGCGGCGAGCCGCTGACCACGGCCCAGGCCACGGCCTGGCAGGCGGCCGCACCCGCCAGCGTGCTGGAGAACCTGTACGGTCCGACCGAACTGACCCTGAGCTGCACCCAGTTCAGACTCCCGGCCGGAACGGACCCGCAGCTGCCCGCGGGCGGCACCGTACCGATCGGGGAGCTCCTGCCCGCTCTGGAGCAGCTCGTCGTCGACGAGGACGGCCGCCCCGCGGACGAGGGCGAGCTCTGCGTGCGCGGCGTCCAGCGCTTCCCGGGCTACCTCGACCCCGCCGACAACACCGCACGCTTCTACCGGTACGAGGCCGGGGACGCCCGCGCCGTCCTCGCCGACCCGTCGGGACGGCCCGACGCGGACCTCTGGTACCGCACGGGGGACCGGGTCCGCCACGGCGAGGACGGCCTCGGCCACCTGGGGCGCCTCGACCACCAGGTCAAGGTGCGCGGCTACCGCCTCGAACTCGGCGAGGTGGAGAGCGAGTTGCGCGCCCACCCGCTGGTCGCGGACGCGATCGCGCTGGCCCTTCCGGGCCGCCGCGGCGACACGCGGCTGGAGGCCTTCTGCACCGGGGAGGGCGTCGACGCGGCGGACGTGCTCGCGACGCTGCGCGCCCGACTGCCCGAGTACATGGTCCCCGCGGCGCTGACCGTGCTGACGGACCTACCACTGAACGCCAACGGGAAGGTGGACCGCAGCG
The DNA here is from genome assembly GCF_044759975.1 of Streptomyces sp. NPDC098789. Classification (NCBI taxonomy): domain Bacteria; kingdom Bacillati; phylum Actinomycetota; class Actinomycetes; order Kitasatosporales; family Streptomycetaceae; genus Streptomyces; species Streptomyces sp. NPDC098789. The sequence continues at coordinate 150,974 of NZ_JBIWAJ010000019.1, read as the reverse complement.
CCCTGCGGGACCTGCTCGTCACGACCACCACCCACGCAAGGTGAACGGGGAAGAGAGCTTGAACAGCCAGGCCACGAGCCACACCATCCACTCGCTGCTGGACGCCGCCGTCACCGAGGTGCCCGGGTCCCCGGCGATCCGGGACGCCACCGGCACCTGGACCTACCGCGAACTCGACGCGGCCAGCCGGGGATTCGCCGCCTGGCTGCGGGCCCAGGGCATCGGTCGGGGGGACCGCGTCCTGGTCCAGCTGCACAGCAGCCGCGAACTGGCCGCCATGTTCTACGGCACCTCGCGCGCGGGCGCCGTCTTCGTCCCGCTGAACCCGGCGATGAAGGAGTTCCACCTCACGTCGGTCCTCGGCAACGCGGAGCCCGCCCTCGTCATCACCGACGCCCCGCGGGCCGCGGTCCTGCGGCGGATCAGCTCCGCCCCCGTGCACGACCTGGCCGACGTGTGGCCCAAGACCGAAGGCTCCCACGACGACGTCGACGACCGCTCGACGCCGGACGCGGAGCCGGATCCCGTACGCGCCGACGACCTGGCCGTCCTGATCTACACCTCCGGGAGCACCGCGGCCCCGAAGGCGGTGATGTGCCCGCAGTCGCAGGTGGCCTTCGCCTCCCGCGCCCTGACCGAGGGGCTGGGCTACCGGTCGGACGACGTCGTCTTCTGCCGCTTCCCCATGTCCTGGGACTACGGGCTCTTCAAGGTCCTGATGACGTGCATCGCGCGCTGCCAGATCGTGCTGGCCGACGGCGAGTCCGACTTCGTCCTCCTGAAGCGCATGCGCGAGACCGGGGTGACCGTCGTCCCGATCGTCCCCTCGCTCGCCAGCATGATCACCCGGCTGGCCGGCCGCGACACCGAACCGGTGGCCACCGTACGGATGTTCACCAACACCGGCGCCGCCCTGCCCCAGGCCACCATCGACGCCCTGCGCCAGTACTTCCCCGGCGCGAGCGTGGTCCGGCAGTACGGCCAGACCGAGGCCAAGCGCATCACGCTCATGCCCCCCGCGCAGGACCGGGAACGCCCCGAATCCGTCGGCCTGCCGCTGCCGGGCACCCGGGTGCTGATCCTGGACGCCGACGGCGATCCCGTGCTCACCGGGGAGATCGGCGAGATCGTCACCGCCGGCCCCCACGTGATGGCCGGTTACTGGCGCAACCCCGAGGACACCGCCAGGTCCTTCCGCCGCGACCGCCGCAGCGGCGAGCCGCTGCTGCACACCGGCGACTACGGACACCTCGACGCCGACGGCTACCTCTACTTCAACGGCCGCCGCGACGACATGTTCAAGCACAAGGGCTTCCGCATGAGCACCGTCGAGATCGAGAGCGCCGCCATGGACATCCCCGGCGTGCGCGCCGCGGCCGTACTGCCGCCCGGCGACGGGCACGGACTCGCGCTGTTCGTCGAGAGCGACCTCCAGGCAGGCGAGGTCACCGCCGAACTCACCAAGCGCCTCGAACTGCCGAAGGTGCCCACGACCTGCCGCGTCCTGAGCGAGTTCCCCCTCACCCTGCACGGCAAGAACTCCCGCGCCGCACTGACGGCCCTGCTCCAGGGAGGGGCCGAATGAGCACCCGAATAGGCACAGACACCCCGTACGACGAACTGGCACGGACGCACGGCACCCCGCTGTACGTCTACGACATGGACCGGCTCGACGCCGCCCGCCGTGACCTCGTCAGCTGGCTGCCCGACGGGTGCGAGGTCTTCTACGCCCTCAAGGCCAACCCGCACCCGGAGCTCGTACGGGCCCTGCGCGGGCCCGACGGGCGCGGCTGCCGGGCCGAGATCAGCTCGACCGGGGAACTGGCCGCCGCCCTGGAGGCCGGGCACGCCCCCGAGGACGTCCTCTACACCGGTCCCGGCAAGACCGCGGGCGAGCTGTGCGAGGCGATCGGCCTCGGCGTGCGCCTCTTCTCCGCCGAATCGCTCACCGACCTGGAGCACATCGGCGCGGCCGCGCTGGACCAGGGGACCGTCGCCGACTGCCTGCTGCGGATCAACAGCGCCACGGCCAGCGCGGCCAGCGGTGTCAGGATGACGGGCAAGCCCACCCAGTTCGGCATCGACAGCGAGACGATCGAGGACCTGGCGCCCCGGCTGCTCGCCGTGCCGGGCACCACGATCGCGGGCCTGCACCTCTTCTCCCAGAGCAACGCGGCCGACGAGGCGGCGCTGATCGGTGAGTTCCTGCACACCATCGAGCTGGCCGCGCACATAGAGCGCCAGCTGGGGATCCCGCTGCGACTGCTCGACATCGGCGGCGGCTTCTCCGTCCCCTACGGACAGCACGGCGAGCGGGCGGCCTACCCCGAGCTGCGCGCGGCGCTGGAATCCGCCCTCGACGCGCACTTCCCGCGCTGGCGCGAGGGCGCCCCGCGGCTTGCCGTCGAATCGGGCCGCTACCTCGTGGGCGACTGCGGCACCCTGCTGGCCTCGGTCAGCAACGTCAAGGTCAGCCGCGGACGGACCTTCGTCGTCCTCGACGCCGGCATCAACACCTTCGGCGGGATGTCGGGCATCGGACGCATCCTGCCGGTGTCGGTCCGGCCGGCCCCCGACGAGCGGGACACGCAGCGCGCGTCGCTCGCCGGACCGCTGTGCACCCCCGGCGACATCCTCGGGCGGGAGATCGAGCTCCCGGCCTCGCTCGCCCCCGGCGACCTGGTCGCCATCCCCAACACCGGTGCCTACGGGCCCACCGCCAGCCTGCTGATGTTCCTGGGCAGGCCCGCCCCCGGCGAGGCGGTCGTACGGGGCGCGGAGGTGCTCTCCGTATCCCGCATCGAGCACGTACGTACCTATCGGAAGGTGGCCGAGACCAGTGGCTGACCAGCGGACGCGCGCCAGGCAGACGGTCATCGTGACGACGGTGGCCTCGGACTCCCACACCTGGAACCTCGTCTTCATCCAGCTGCTGCTGGAGGAGATGGGCTACGCCGTGGTGAACCTCGGCCCCTGTGTACCCGACGAGGTGCTGGTGGAGCGGTGCGTCGAGGTCCGCCCCGCCTTCGTCGTGGTGAGCAGCGTCAACGGCCACGGTGCCCAGGACGGGCTGCGGGTCATCGGGAAGCTGCGGGCCGTCTCCGAGCTGGCCGACACGCCGATCGTGATCGGCGGGAAGCTCGGGGTGAAGGGAGCGGACGGCGCCAGCGCGCAGCAACTGCGGGCGGCGGGCTTCGACGAGGTCTTCCACGACGACACCGACCCGGCGAGCGCCCTGCGGCTCTTCGCCGCCTCGCTGCCCCTGGCGGAACCGGACCTGGACCTGGTCCAGAGCGCCCGGTGAGCGAGCGGCAGGCAGCGGGGTTCGGGGCGTTCGTCCAGGCCGCCGCGGCGCGCGACCAGCTCGTCGTGCAGCCCCGGATGGGCTTCAGCGACCCGGTGGCCATGCGCACCGGGCTGGCCGCGACCCGCGGGGTCGCCGGATGCAGCGTCGGCACGATCACCATCGACGCCCACACCCGGGTGGGGCACCTGGCCGCCGCGGAGAGCGCCCTGCGCGAGGGGACCGACCTCAACGGCTACCCGCTGGTGAGCCACTCCCTCGACACCACCACCCGGGTGCTGTCGGGCATTCGGGGCGACGACTTCCCGGTACAGGTCCGCCACGGATCGGCCAATCCGCTCGACATCTTCCGCGCCCTGCTCGCCGCAGGGCTGGAAGCCTCGGAGGGCGGCCCGGTCTCCTACTGCCTGCCCTACGGCCGGACCCCGTTGTCCGAGTCCGTCCGCAACTGGGAGAAGAGCTGCGACCTCTTCGCGCAGCTCCGCGACACCGGCCTGGAACCCCACCTGGAGACCTTCGGTGGTTGCATGCTCGGCCAGCTGTGTCCCCCCAGCCAACTCGTGGCCATCAGCGTGCTGGAGGCCCTCTTCTTCGCCCAGCACGGAATCCGCAGCGTCTCCGTCAGCTACGCCCAGCAGACGAACCGGGAGCAGGACCACGAGGCCATCGTGGCCCTGCGCCGGCTGTGCGGCGAGCTGCTGCCCGTCACCGACTGGCACGTCGTCGTCTACGCCTACATGGGCGTCTACCCCGAGACGCACGCCGGCGCCTACCGCATCCTCGGCGACGCGGCGGAGCTGGCCACCGCCGCGGGCGCCCAGCGCCTGATCGTCAAGACGACCGCCGAGTCCCGGCGCATCCCCACGATCGAGGAGAACGTGCGCGCCCTGGAGTACGCCTCCTGGGCGTCCGCCCGGGTCTCCCCGCCCACCACGGACGAGCCCGCGGACTCCGCGACGTACGAGGAGGCGGCGACGCTGGTCCACGCGGTCCTGAACCTGGACCCCGACCTGGGCCGAGCCCTGCTGCTGGCCTTCCGCAAGGGATACCTGGACATCCCCTACTGCCTGCACCCGGACAACCGGGGCCGGACCAGGGCCTACATCGCCCCGGACGGCCGCCTCGAATGGGCCGAGACCGGCTCCCTCCCCCTCCCCGCCCCCTCCCGCCCCCGCGCGGCCACCCGCGTCACCGCGGCCGCCCTCCTCCAGGACCTCACCTACGTCCGCCGCAAGTTCGACGCCCAGTGACCCGGTCACCCGGTGGCGGCGGCCAGGCGGCGTCGGAGCTCATCCTCCGGGACGTCTTCCAGGTGGGTCAGGAATACCCAGATGTGCCCCGAGGGGTCCTTGAGGATGACGGTGCGGTCACCGTGGAACATGTCCGTCGGCGGCTGGAGGATCTCGGCGCCGGCAGCCTCCGCTCGCTCCGCCAGGCCGTCGACGTCCGGCACGTAGACGTGCAGCATGACGGACGTGCCTCCGCCGAGCGAGGTCGGCGCGGCGAAGGATCCGGCCTGCGCCCCGTCCCCGCCGGCGTCGCCCAGCATCAGCACCGACCGTCCGACGGTGATCTCGGCGTGCAGGATCCCGCCGCCCGGAGCATCGATCCTGATGTCCTCGCGGGCGCCGAAGGCCCGCCGGTAGAAATCGATCGCCGCGGCGGCGTCCGCGACCATGATGTGCGGGATCACGGCGTAGCGGTATCGGTCGGGGATCTCGACGGTGGCTGTGCGCTCGGTCATGGCGAAGCTCCTTGCAAGGGCGCCGCCGGGCAGTTCCCGCGGCTCTGGAACGAACCTAGAAGCTCACCTTTGGTTGAGGTCAAGCGCTGAACTCGGCCCCCGCGCCGGTGTCGGTGGTTTGTCGGGGTTGTCGGAGGGATGTCGGCGGGAGTTGACACCTTGGAGAGGTCATGCCGGACATGCCCGTCCGGCTCGGCGATCCAGGAGGAGATCTCTCGTGCATGACGTAGTGATAGTGGGAGCCGGTCCGGTCGGTCTGGCCCTCGCCTGCGAGCTCGGCCTCGCGGGCTGTTCCGTAGTGGTGCTCGAACGGGAGACGGAGACCGGCTCACCGTTCAGGGCGGCCCCCCTCGGCAGGCGCGGGCTGTCCGCCGCGTCGGTCGAAGCGTTCTACCGGCGCGGCATGCTGGAGTCGTTACTGACGGCGTCGGGCACCCAGGAGATGTTCGGCGCGGCCCCCGAACCGGACGCACCGCAACGCCCCCGGTTCGGCGGCCACTTCGCCGGCATGATGCTCGACGGTTCCCTGATCGATGCCGACGCCCTGCCGTTCCGGCTGCCCAGCCCGGCGCAGGAATCCTTGGCGACGGACCTCGAAGCGGTCGAGACGGTGCTGTCCGAGCAGGCGGCCAAGTTCGGCGTGGAGATCCGGCGCGGTGTCACCGTCACGGCCGTCTCCCAGCACGGCGAAGGCGTCCTCGCCCGAGCCGGTGAGGACACCTACGAGGCGCGCTGGCTCGTCGGCTGCGACGGCGGACGCAGTACGGTGCGCAGGCTCGCGGGCTTCGAATTCATCGGCACCGAGCCCCAGTTCACCGGATACACGATGCTGGCCGATCTGGCCGATCCGGAGCGGATCAGTCCCGGATTCCACCTGACACCGACGGGCATGTACATCCGGCTGCCCGGTGCCGGGTACTTCGCCATGATGGACTTCGACGGCGGCGCGTTCGACCGCTCACGGCCGCCGACCCGCGACCACCTCCAGGAGGTCCTGCGCCGCGTGTCCGGTACCGACGTGACCGTCGACGAGGTCCACATCGCCTCGTCCTTCACCGATCGGGCGATGCAGACGACGGCCTACCGTCGGGGCCGCGTCCTCCTCGCGGGCGACGCCGCCCACATCCATTCCCCCCTCGGCGGTCAGGGGCTGAACACCGGCATCGGCGACGCCGTGAACCTGGGATGGAAACTCGGCGCGACCGTGCGGGGGCACGCGCCGGACGGGCTGCTCGACAGCTACGCCGATGAGCGCCATCCGATCGGTGCGGCGGTCCTCGACTGGTCGCGCGCCCAGGTGGCGACCATGCGGCCGGACCCCTACGCCCAGGCGATCCAGGCGGTGGTCCGCGATCTCATCGGCACCCGCGACGGAGCGACCCACGTGTTCGAGAGGCTGTCGGGAGCCTGGATCCGGTACGACCTCGGCAGCGCGCACCCGTTGGTCGGCCGCAGCGCCCCCGACTTCGCACTGGAGGACGGCACCCGTCTCGGCGACCTCATGCAGGACGGTCGGGGCCTCGTGCTCGACTTCAGCGCCGACCGGCGTCTGCACGCCTCGGCGACGGCCTGGGAGGACCGGATCCGGTACGTGGCCGGGACGGCGAGGAACGACCTCGGGTCGGGCGCGGTGTTGGTGCGTCCCGACGGCGTGGTCGCCTGGTCCGGCGACCGCCACCCCGATGCGGAGGCCTTCGAGCGGGCCGCGACCCGTTGGTTCGGTGCTCCGGCCACGGCGGGCCCGGCGTGACGCCCTCCCGCCGCGGGTGGGTTCCGCTCCGCGGATGACGGCGCCGCCGCTGGTGTCCCCGGCCCCGGTCGGCGCGCGCGGTACCGGTCCGGGCGGGGGAGCCCGGACCGGTACCGTCGGGAGCAGCGGGTCGGGACCCTTCAGCTCGCGCTCACCAGGACGCGGACCATGCCGCGCCCGGAGGGCAGATCGGTGAGCGCCTTGCCCACGACGGCGCCGAAGGCCCGCTCCCGGTCGGTGACCCGGCACGCGTGACCGGTGGTCGCGGAGGTGGTGAGCAGGTCCCCGCAGTGGATGGGGGCCTTCGACGCGTCGGCCAGTACCCACAGCTTGCCCATCAGGGCGATGGGCGCTCCGCCCTCGTGGTCATCGAGCACCATCGCCGGCTGGACTCCGCCGGCTCCGGAGACGATCCCGGCGACGCGGGCGTCGTACGCCCGGGAGCAGGGCGTGATCCGACCTCCGTCATCGAGGACCACGACCATGCCCGGACTGACCGCCGCCGGGCCGGCGACGGTGAGGGCTTCGGCGTAGTCGGCGCCGGGATGGGTGATGCGGCCGGTGACGTGCACGTTGCCCTCGAAGTAGCCGGCCATCCCCTGGGAGAGGTTCACGCCGACCACGGCGCCGTGTTCAAAGGTGTGCGACACGCCGCGCACGCCTTCGAACGTCTTGCTCTCGCCGTACACGCCCGCGCCGCTGCCCGGGTTGGGGTTGTCGTTGATGCCGACGACTCCGGCCGAGCCCAGCGCGTGGCTCACGCCGTGACAGCCTTCGCCCGCGCTGCTCTCGAACCAGCTCGCGTCGCCCCGGCCGTTGGTCTTGTCGTTGATGCCGACGACCGCCCCGTGTTCGGAATGGCTCACTCCGCGGATGGCCTCGCCCTGGAAGCTCTCGCCCGCCAGCGCCTGACCGGATCCGCGGTTGCTCACGGAGAAGGAGGTGTCGCCGCTCGCGGTCTCGCCCCGCGAGGGCTCGTTGAAGTTGATCTTCGTCATGGTGACTCCTGGGAAGGAGGGGAGGGGGAGGAACCCCCGGTGGGGATCCGTGGATCCGGAGATCCGGGGATCCTCCTTCCATGGCTTCCATGGTGGGCCGGGCCGCCGGCGCCGCGACCCCCTGAAATCAGGGATGGACGGGCCCGGGATCAGCGGGTCAACGCGGCGATGAGTTCGTCGCGGCCACCCGCGCCCGTCTTGCTGAAGAGGGCCTTGAGGTGGTCGTTGACGGTGTACGGGGAGAGCCCCAGGTGCCGCGCGATCTGTTTGACGGCATCCCCGGTGCGAAGCGCGCCCAGGGTGTCGCGTTCGCGGGGCGTGATGCCGTACCAGGCGCAGAACGACGGGAGGACGAGGTCCGCGACGGTTCCCTGGACGACGAGGGCGACGTCACCGGCTCCCTCCTCGTCGAGCGGCTCGCCGAGGAACGTCATCCATCGGCCGCAGACGGCCGGTGGCGTGCAGACCAGCGGTGTCCACGCGTCGGAGTCCCGGGCGCGGGCCCGTGCGGAGAGGGAGAGGGCGACAAGGAACGGTTCGGTGACCCAACCCGGGATGGTGTGCCCTGCCCGCAGCTGGCCCAGCCACTCCTTCGCCTGCGGACTGATCGCCTTGATCCGATGGTCGCTGCCGACCGTGACCACTCCGGCGGCGAGCGGGGGAGCGGCGGGACAGAGCGGGCCCGCGGTGGCGTACCGCCGCAGGGCCGCCACCAGCGCGGGCCGCAGCCGCACGGCCCGCTGGACGTCGTCCTGGTCGAAGGGGCAGGCGCCCGCGCAGCGCAGCAGCGCGAGGGAGCCCCACACGCCGTGGACGTCCGCGATCAGCAGCCGGAGCTCGGAGCCGGCCCCGTGCTCGGCGAGGACCCGGCCGATCCACGGGTCGGGCGGGCCGTCACCGGCCGGACCCACGACGGCGGCCGGGGTCCGCAGCCCGGCCAGCGCGGCCGGTCGGTACGGATCGCCGTCCAGGTAGCGGTGCATGACCAGTGCGGTGACCAGCGCGGGCTCGTACTGGTGCCAGAAACTGAAGCAGCCGAGGCCCAGCCCCGTCGCGGGATCGGTGGCCACCACGCTGAGCGCGTCGTGCGCGATGATCGGGCGCAGCACCTGGGACATCGCGGCCCCCGCGCCCTCGGGCCCAGCCTTCTGGCTCGCGGCGGCGTAGAGATCGCGCGCCACGCGTCCGGTGTCGAAGAACGTGAGGGCCACTGATTCCCACTATCCCAGCGGTCGACCCGCCGCACCCGCCGAGCCCCACGGACCGGGCACGGGTCCCGGCACGCCACCTGACCCGCGCCCCGCGGACGGACGCCCCGGGGCGACTACATAGGGTGCGGCCCATGCCGGATTCACTCCACTTGCAAGAGCTCACCCCCGACAACTTCGACGCCGCGGTCGACCTGAAGGTCCGCCCCGACCAGGAGCACCTGGTGTCCCCCGTGGTGAAGTCGATCGCCGAGGCGTACGTGCACCCCGGCGTCGCCTGGCCCCGGCTCGTCTGCGACGGCGACGAGATCGTCGGCTTCCTCATGGCCTTCTTCGACATCGACTGGACCGGCGAGGGGGTCGACTTCCGCTCCGGGCTCTGGCGCCTGAACATCGCGGACGGGAAGCAGGGCCGCGGCTACGGGCGCTTCGCGGTGGAGGCCCTGGCGGCCGAGATCCGGCGCCGCGGCGGTACGCGGCTCACGACCACCTGGCACGCCGAGGCGGACGGTCCCGGGGACTTCTACCTCGGGCTCGGCTTCCGACCGACCGGCGAGACCAGCGGGGGCCAGACGGTGGGCGCGCTGGAACTGGCTTGAGCCCGGCCGCAGCAACCGTCGGTCGCGCCCGCGCGTTCCGTACGCTGGCAGGACACATCCAGGCCAGGAGCAGCCGTGACCTTCCGCAGCAATGACTTCGACCAGCCCATCGGCGAGCCGGTGCCCGAGTGGTCCCCGCGTCCGCTGCCCGGCGCGGTGACCCTCGAAGGCGCGTACTGCCGGCTGGAGCCGCTCGACGCGGACCGGCACGCGGCCGACCTCTTCGCGGCCTACTCCAGCGCCCCGGACGACCGGGACTGGACGTACATGTTCACCGGGCCGATCCAGGACGCGCGGGGCTTCCGGCGCCACGCCGAGGAAGCGGCGGCCACGAGCGACCCCAGGCACTACGCGGTGATCGACCTCGACCGGGGCACGGCGGTCGGCACGCTCGCGTTGATGCGGCAGGACCCGGAGATGGGCGTCGTCGAAGTCGGCAGCGTGATGTTCTCGCCGCTGATGAAGCGCAGTCCGCTCTCGACCGAGGCCCAGTTCCTGGCCATGCGGTACGTCTTCGACGCGCTCGGATACCGACGCTACGAGTGGAAGTGCGACAGCCTCAACGCACCTTCGCGCACGACGGCGGAGCGCCTGGGATTCACCTTCGAGGGCATCTTCCGCCAGGACATCGTCTACAAGGGCCGCAGCCGCGACACCGCCTGGTTCTCCGTCATCGACGGCGAGTGGCCCGCCAACCGGCGGGTCCTGGAGTCCTGGCTGTCACCCGACAACTTCGACGCCCGTGGAATCCAACGCCGGTCCCTCGCCGAAGTCCGCGCCGCCGCGGCCGCCGCCCACGCGTAGGTCCGTTTCGCTCGCCGGACCGTTCGAGGCGGCCGCGTTCCAGTCGACGAGCTGGACGATGACGCCGTTGGGGTCCCGGACCTGGAAGGCGCGCTCCCCCCACTCCTCCTCGGTCAGCGGCATGGTGATGGTGACGCCCTCGGTGCGCAGACGGGCCAACTCGCCTTCCAGGTCATCGACCACGAAGGCCAGGATCACGCCGTGGGCGTGGTCGTCGCGCTGGTCCGCGGGCAGCGACGGCAGGCCGCGGCGCAGGAAGATGACGTTCATGCCGGCGTCCGCGCGCGTCAGGGACGCGAAGCCGTCGGCCGCCATCTCCTCGTGGAACCCGAAGTGCGCGGCGAGGAAGGCGCTGGACGCCGCGACGTCGTCGACGTTCAACGTGACGGCCGAGGAAGTGATCTTCATCGAATGCTCCTTGAGGCAGAAGTGGCGCGGCAGGGAGGGCGGAGGGGAGGGGCGCGGCCGGAGCACCGCCCCGATCTCCGTACTTCGTACACTGTACGGCGTACGAAGTGCGAGCGCGAGGTACTTTTGCGCGTGACCACTGAACGCACCGGCGCCGGCGACCCGGCCCGCACGCTGCAACTGCTCTGGCGCGACGAGGCGACGGTCCCCCGGCGCGGCCCCCGTCAGCGGCTGACCATCGACGCCGTCGTGTCCGCGGCGACCTCCCTCGCCGACGCCGAGGGGCTCACGGCGGTGACCATGCGCAGCGTGGCGAACGCGCTCGGCGTGGCCGCGATGACGCTGTACACCTACGTGCCGGGCAAGGAGGAGCTGCTCGACCTCATGCTCGACGCGGCATACGCCCGCATGCCCCGCACCGACACCTCGGGTCGGCCGTGGCGGGAGCGGGTGTCGGCCGTCGCCGGGGCGAATCGACAGCTGTTCGAGTCCCACCCGTGGGCGGCCGCCGCTTCCACGGTCCGCCCGCCGCTGGGCCCCGGGCAGATGGCCAAGTACGAACACGAGCTGTCGGCACTGGACGGCTTGGGGCTGGGCGACGTCGCCATGGACGCGGCGCTGACCTACCTGCTCGGCTTCGTGCAGGGATGGGCCCGCACGGCCGCGGACGCCCGCGCGGCGCAACGGGACAGCGCGATGGACGACGAGCAGTGGTGGGCCGCCCACGCCCCCCTGCTCGCGCGCGTCCTCGACGAGCGCGCCTACCCGCTGGCCTCGCGCGTCGGCTCCGCCGCGGGCGCCGCGCAGGGCGGCGCCTACAGCCCCGAGCACGCGTACGCCTTCGGCCTGGAACGCGTCCTCGACGGTCTCGCCGTGCTCGTCGATGCCCGGGGCTGAGCCGATCGGTCGCCCTGCTCCCGGTGTTCCTGGAAGAGCGGGGTGACTCGGCGAAGACCCGATCCGCTCGCCCGGTCGGGTCGCCGCGGGCGCCGTCACGGCGAGGTGCGCCGCCATGGTCGGGCGGGGGATGCAGGCTCGGCGGACGTCCTCGTGCGGCTCGGTGGAGGCAGTCCATGTCCATTGCCATTGCCGGTGCCGGCCGCCGTCACACCGGCCGGGCCTTCGCGGTGGCGGCGGCGGCCGGTTCCCTGGTCGGCCTGGTCGGCGGCGGCTTCCGGTGGTGCCTCGCGCACGCCGAGGACCTGCGCGCTTCGATCCTGGCGGCCGCCGGTCCGGGCCCCGCGGGAGTGCTCGTCCCGGTGGCGCTCACCGCGCTGGGGGCGGCGCTGGCGTGCGCGATCGCCCAGGGCGTCCCGCACGCGGCGGGCAGCGGGATCCAGCACGTGGAGGCGGTGTGGCGCCGTGAGTCCGAGGCGCACCCGCTGTGGCTGCTGCCGGCGAAGTTCTTCGGCGGCCTCGTCGCGATCGGCTCGGGCCTGGTCCTGGGGCGCGAGGGGCCGGTCGTCCACATGGGCGCGGCGATCGGGTCGGTGGCCGGCCGCCGTGCCCGGTTGGACCCCGGGGACGCCCGCCTGCTGTACACCGCGCTCGGCGGAGCCGGCCTGGCGGCGGCGTTCACGGCCCCGCTGGGCGGGTTGCTGTTCGTCTGTGAGGAGGTGACCCGCTCGATCAGGCCGCGCCTGGTGCTGTTGACGCTCGTCGGCACCGTCAGCGCGGTGGCCTGCTCCCGGTTCGTCGTGGGGGGCGGCGCCGCGTTCCCGGTGCCGGACCTCGTGGCCCCACCGGTGTGGATGCTCGGGGTGTTCCTGGTGTTCGGCGTGACGGCTGGGGCGCTGGGAGCCGCCTACAGCGCGCTGGTCGTGGGGACGCTGGCCGCGTGCGACCGCCTGACCGGGGTGCCGCTCACCGCCCGGGCCGCCTTGATCGGAGCCGTCGTCGGAGCGCTGATGGCCGTCGACCCCTTGCTGGCCGGCGGTGGCGATCCGCTGAGCGAGCGCCTGCTGGCGGGCGGCGGCATGACGGTGGCGGCCCTGCTCGCGTACCTGGCCGTCCGGTTCGTGGCGGGCCCCCTGAGCTACGCGGCGGCGACGCCCGGCGGGCTCTTCGCCCCGTTGCTGGCCCTGGGCGCACTGTGGGGGACGCTGGCCGAGGCCCTCGTGTCCCCGCTGCTGCCCGCCGGCGCGGCGAGCCCCGTGGCGTTCGCCGTGGTGGGGATGGCCGCCCTGTTCACGGGGGTCGTACGGGCCCCGCTCACGGGCGTCGTCCTGGTCGCGGAGATGACGAACGCCGGCTCGCTCGCCCTCCCGCTGCTCACCGCGTGCTTCGCCGCGCACGTGACCGCGGACCGCTGGGGGAGCGAGCCCATCTACGACAGCCTGCGCCGCCGGATGCTGCAACGCCCCTGATGGGGTACGCGGCGCACCCGTTCGGTTAGGGTTGCCTTGCCTGATGTGCGGGCGGGTAGGTTCGAGTTTCGGTGCGCCGGTGGCAGCCCGATGAGACGGAACGGGTAGGGGCAAGGGTGCAGGTGCGAGATGGTGGCCGGGTCGGCGCGGAGCCCGCGAAGAGGCGTCGTGGATAAGATCGCGCTCACCGCCGGAGCCCTCTACGTCATCGTCCTGCTCCGCGCCGGAGGGACGTTCGCCATCGGGTGGCTCGCCGCGGCCGGCGCCCGACGGAGCAGGTTCGCCGGGCGGACCTCCTCGGCGAAGTTCCAGCGCGCCGAGCGGGCGATCCAGCGGTGGGGCGCGCCGGTGGTGGCCGTCTCCTTCCTGACCGTCGGATTCCAGACCGCCGCCAACTTCATCGCGGGCACCATGCGCATGCCGCTGCCCCGCTACCTCCCCGCCCTCTTCGTGGGCGGAGCGGCCTGGTCACTGATCTACGCGACCGCGGGGATCGGCGTACTCGAAGTGCTGGGAAGGCTCTTCGCCGAGCGGACGGCCCTCGGGGTGTCCGCCGTGGCCCTGCTCCTCCTCGCGGTCTGCGGGGCGGTGCTCTACCGCAGGAGGAAGACCGTCCCGACCGCCGGCGACACCGCGGCCGACGAAGCCTGATTCCCTTGTACGTCCGCAACCGGGTCGAGCGCCTTCGATACCGGCCCGCTGGGGTCATGGGAAGCCGGAAGCCGGAAGCCGGAAGCCGTATCGGAGGGAACCGATACGGCTTCCGTCGTACTCCGGGCCCGCCGCCTCAGGGCGTGGCGGGCGTGGCGGGCAGTAGGGGCCAGGTGCGCGACGAGAGGCGCATGGCGGACTCGGTGACCGCGGGATCAGCCGCCTTCTCCATCACCTCCTGGAGGAACGCGTGCGCCGCGGCCTCGTAGAGGTCCGTCGTCGACCGCAGCCGGGCGTTGAGGGCGTGCTCGCGCAGCTCGGCGCGTGCGTCGGCGGTCGACTCCAGCGCTCGCGCCCGCCCCATGGCAGCGGCAGCGGCCTCCCTCGCGTGCACCAGGCGGGCACGCAGCTCCAGGTGGGAACGGTAGGAGTCGAGGTACGGGTGTTCCCGCAACAGCCCGAGCAGCAGGCCGATGCCTCCCGAGAGCAGGAGCAGGGCGACGAACATCCAGGTCACGGTGGTCGGTTCGAGGTGCAGGCTGTCGACGAGCGTCGGAGGCGGCTGAAGCTCCCCGATGCCGGCCACGCCGGCGAGATCCGGGGAGAGCGGCTGCGGAGCGCGGTGCCGGAAGACCAGCTTGGACCTCAGGTCGCCGAGGGCCCAGGCGGAGAACCCCCACGCCGTGAGCAGGGCGACCGCGGGCAGTCCGATGCCCATCGCAGAGGCGGTGCCGGACCGGCTGCGCAGGGCGCGGCCGGCGAGGTGGGGTACGACCACCATGACGAGGGCCGCCGAGATGGCCAGGGTGCCCGACAGGGTGTCCGACTCCGTGCTCCCCGCCCCGTGGAAGGGTTGGAAGGCGATCCAGTAGATCGGCACCTCCACGGCGGCGATGACCAGGAGGAGGGCCCACACCATCCAGCGCGGCAGACCGGGCCGCGTCGACAACCCCTCCCACAAGAGGGCCTCTTCGCCTTGCAGTTGCTGGTCCGCGTGCCGGTACGCCGCACGGGGATCGGCCGGGTCGCGGCGGGAGCCGACGCCGGCCGCCGAGGCGGCCGCCGGACTCGGATCCACGGACTGCCAGTCCTCGTCCTCGGGGCCGAGGGCCGGCACGTCCGGCGCCCCCCGGCCGTCGTCCGCGTCGTCCGCCCCGTCCCCGTGGGGGTGGTCGGGGTCTTCGGCCCCTGCCTTGCGGGGAGCGGCGCCGGGAGCCCCGGAGCCCCGCCCGTCCGCGTCCCCGCGCGCGCGGCCGTCCGTACCCTCGGCCCGGTCGGGATCGGGGTCGATGTGGCCGAAGCGGGCGCGCAGCCAGCGTTCCTCCAGCTGTTCCCGGACACCGTCCCGGAACCGCTCCCAGCGCACGGCCCGGGCGGCGAGCCGGTCCAGCTGGGAGCGGTTCGTCCGCAGCCAGCCCGCGCTCTCCGCCAGCTGGTCCTCGATCCTGCGCACCTCCTGCTCGTGGCCGGCGGCGGCCGAGACGGCGTTCGCCTTCTCGGTGTGCGCCCGGGCCGCCTCCTCTGCCGCGTCCGCGCTCAGCCGGCTGCGCACGAGGTCGCGCACGGCGGCCAACTGGGCGAAGTAGGGCACCCGGTCCCCGCTGGCCAGGACCCATGGGTCCAGCACGCCGTTCTTGGCCGCTTTGGCGCCGCGGCGGCGGGCCTCGGCCATCAATCGGCGCTGGTCCGGGTCCTCGACGGAGTAGGGGCGGCGCTGCGGCCGGGTGGGCGACGGCACGCCGCGGGCGGCGCTCGTTCCGGCGTCGGGCCGGCGCCGGAACGGCCGGGCGAAGCGTGCCCGGCGGGGCGTGGGGCCGGGATCAGCGCCGGTAGTCGTCGTGGACACGGGCCTTGGCCCTCCTCTCCAGGATCTCCGTCCAGAAGGCGTCGAACGGCTCGTACTCGCTGGGCTTGGCTTCGTGGCTCATGCCGTAGCCGACCGGGTAGACGTCCATGCGGGAGAGCTCCGGCACCCCGCGGGGGCCGACCAGCTTCTCGACGGCGCTCGTACGGGCCTCGGGGGTGGCAATGGTCTTGGAGTCCAGGTAGAACTCCGGGTCCGCCTGTTCGAAGTCGCTGACCACGAGCAGGGCCGCGCGAGCGCCCCCCGAGGGGATCGCCTCGGCGGCGCGCGCGATTCCACCGAGGACGTCGGATCCGCTTTCGGTCTCCTGCGCGCACTTCAGCATCGCGCGGGCCGCCACCACGGCCCGGGTCATGGCCTCCTGCCTGACGGCCGCCACGTCGTCGGTGCTCTCGGCCGGAGGATCGAGGTCGACGTCGTTGATCCGGCACCGGGAGGCCTTCGACGAGCGGGTGATCGGCGCGAAGGCCATCGTGCCGCAGCCCTGCTTCTTCATGAACGGCACGATCGTCGCGTCGAGTTTGGCCTTCGCGTCGAACCCGTCCTTGGGCGAACCGGAGCCCGAGCCGTCCAGGACGACCGCGCACGGCGTGCCGGCGGCCGCGGGCTTCTCGCTGGAACAGCCGACCACGGCGAGCTGGGCGGCCAGCGCGAGGACGGCCAGCGGTAGGGCGGCGAGCAGCCGGGCCGGCGGCCGGGCGCGGAGCGGGCGCACCCGCGGCCGCGGGTGGTGGGACGTCATCGCATTCCCCCCTGCTGGTCGGCGGCCGGGCGCGGCCGGTGGCCGGTCGGGGCGCTCGCCCCGTCCCTCCTGGGCTGCGTGTCGAGGATCTCCAACGCCCGGGCGACGGCGTGGGTGCGTGCGCCCGCCGGCGGGGCCTGTACCGGGGTTCCTCCGGTGAGCAGCCACGCGTCCACGTGGTTCCAGGTGGCGTCGAGCGTGACGCGGCCCGGCAGCCAGTGCACGGGACGGGCGGTGAAGGGCGGGTCGGCCGGTCCCCCCGCCGCCCCGGCCGGCGCCGGTCCTCCCGGGGCGGCCGGTGCCCACGCCGATCCCGGTGCCCACGCCGGTCCTGGGGCCGGCCCCGCGGCCGGCCCGGTCAGGGGCGGCTCCGGGGGCGGCTGCGGTGTCCGGGCCCACTGGGGCGTCCGGGTCCCCCGCCGGGTGCGGCGCGGCTCCGCTGCCAGGCGGCGCTCCTCGGCCCGGGCGGTCTGGACGGTCGACCACACCGCGTCCCAGTAGCAGGCCAGCCGCTGATTGGCCTCGTGGGTGAGGGCCGTGGCCCGGGCACGGCACAGCTCGGCGTCGGCCCGCCAGCCTCCGACCGTCTTGCCGTAGCGGGCGAGCGCGGCCGGTGAGGGCTCGGCCCGCACGTCGTACTGGGTCACCACGCGCACCGATTCCGCGTGGATCTCGATGATCAGCCGCCGCTTGTCCCGCAGCAGGCGGGAGCGCAACTGCCCGACGGCGCGCAGGGCGCCCGCCTGGGCCTCCATCACGAACGGGGTCACGATCTCCGGGAGTTCCAGGAGCGCGCCGGGCTCCGGTGGCGGCAGCGTCGGCAGGAGGGGGCGCAGGCCGGGTGCGTCGAGCCGGCCGCGGCGCCGGGCCCGGTAGGCGGTTGCCCGCCCGAGCCGGGCCCGGCGCGCGGGTCCTCGGATCTGGTCCGTGGCGATCATGATGACGGATTCCCCCTTCTCCGCTGCCCTCGCTCCAGATGCAGGAGGGTAACCGAAGGAAAGCAGAAAGAGTGCCGTAATTCGATGGGTTCCCCCACCCCGGCGTGCGCCACCCGAAGTCGACTGGTTGTCGCCCGGAAAACGACCGGATTATTCTCGGGAAAGGTTTGCGGTGGGCGGGTAATTCCGTTGATACTCGATTCCCGTCCACCGGGGGAGGGTGCGGTGCGCATCGAAATCAGCGGGACGCATTTCCCGCTGGAGACGCTCGGTCCCGGCCGACGTCTCGGCGTCTGGTTGCAGGGCTGTCCGCTGGCCTGCGCGGGGTGCATGTCGCGGCACACCTGGGCGCCGGGTGGCGGCGCGAGGTCGTCGGTGCGCGAGCTGCTCGACCTGTGGCGCGACGCGCTGGACCGCGGCGCGCAGGGCCTGACCGTCAGTGGTGGGGAGCCGCTGGAACAGGCCCGGGCCCTGGAGGAGTTCCTGGCCGGGGCGGACCGGCTGCGCGGCGAGGCGGCGGGTGTCCGAGGGGCGCGGGACGGTCCGCGCCCCGACTTCCTCGTCTACACGGGCTACGAACAGGCGGAGTGGGACCCGCCCAGGCTGCGGGCCCTGCGGCACGCGGACGCGGTGATCGCGGGGAGGTTCCGGATCGCCGAGCCGACCGGGCTCGCCTGGCGCGGTTCGGCGAACCAGCAGCTGCTCCCGCGCACCGCGCTGGGCCGGGAGCGTTACGCGCCCCACCTGGGGCGGCGGTCGACGGGCCGGGCCGTCCAGGTCGTGGTGGAGCCGGGGCGGGAGCCCGGCGAGGCCCCGGCCGCCCACCTCCTGGGCGTACCGGCCAGGGGGGAACTCGTCTTCTACGAAAGGTGGTTGGAGGAGCATGGGCTGCGACTCAGGGGGCGGAGCTGGCGTCCGTGAGGAGCCGGGCGACCTCGGGCCGGCGGGCGACGAAGTGCACCGTCCAGTCGGGGTGCCGGCTCAGCTCCTCCTGAACGGCCCAGCGCAGCCAGCGGGCGGCCTTGACGGGGGGAAGGCCGCCCTGGCCGGCGCCGAGCAGGGGGAAGCAGATCGAGGTCAGGGGCGGGTCGTACGCCTCCCGTTCGGCGGTGGCCCGGGCGAAGACGGCCGCGACGGCGTCGGCCAGTGTCTGCGGGTCCACCTGGTAGCGGACGTCGTTGCCCAGGGGCCGGACGACGGCCGCGTGGTAGATGCGGCGGATCCCGCGCTCCGCGAGGGCGCCCGCGGAGGTGGGGACGACGATGCCGGGCCGCACCGGCAGGCCGGTGCGGCCGTGGGCGCGCATCCAGTCGCCGAGTTCCCTGGTGAGCACGTCATCGGTGATCTCCCCGCCCGCATTGCGCACCGCGGCGGCCCGGCGCAGCGCGCCCGAGACGGTCGGGCGGAAGGTCTTGGACATCTCCATGTGGGTGTTCTCGGAGGACACCAGGATGTCGATGTCCCGCAGCAGTTCCACGGAGGACACGTGCACGGTGATGCGCCGCAGCGTGGCCGCGGGCAGCGCCGGCCCGGCCGCGCGGGCGGGCGGGTCGGGCAGCGCGCCGGCGTCCTCGGCGCGTGGCGGCTCGGCCGCGGCCTCGCGGGCCAGCGCGAGGGCGGCGCCCGCGAGTTCGGCGATGACCTCCTGCTCCTGGCCCCGGCGGAACCGCTCCGCCGTGACGCCGTACACGGCGGCCGCGGCCTTGCGGCGGTCCTGGGCGGGGGCGCCGCGCCGGCCGGGGAGCAGCCCGAAGGTGTGGGCGGCGGCCCGGCCCAGGGGGTCGGCGCGACGGCCGTCGGTGTCCTCGGACGCCGGGCCGGGTGCGGCGGCGAGCCGTCGTGCGGCGGCCTGGAGCAGGGCCTCGATGCCTGCGGGCTCATCCGCGGAGCCGGCCGCGAACCCGGCCGCGGCGGCGGCCCGCCCCAGTGCCTCCGGCCGGATGCGTCTGAGTCCTGCGAGGCCGGGCCGGCGCAGGGTGTGCAGTTCCTCCGTCAGCTGGGCGTGGGAGGGCAGTTCGGCGCCTGCCGGGGCGGTGGGGGACCGCTGGTCGGGCGCGGACGCGGGGGTCTGCGGGCTCATGGCCGACACGATAATCGTGGTTGCCGGATTCGAGGTCGGCCCGTACCGGGAATGGCCCGGAACGATCTGTTCTCATTGCCCGGCGCCGATCGGACGCGAGGGATATGTGAACCGAATCCCTGCGACCCGCTGCCCCGTGGGTCGGGAATCCGTGAGCCCGGACTCCGTGAATCCGGACTCCATGAATCCGGAATGGGTAAATCCGGAATGGGTAAATCCGGACCCTTCGAATCGAGGTCCTTCGGGGTGGATGTCGCAAATGCTCCAGAAAATATCGTGCATTTATGCACTCCCTCTCTCGATGGGATCCGGAAGTCATGACGACGCTGCCGCCCACGGAAGTGGACCCCGAGGGATTCGGTGAGGATTTCACCTCCGGACCCGAGGAAACCCGCCGCGGACTCGACCGCGTACCCGCCGCACTGAGCGAACGCCTCGACCTCACCGAGGTCCTCAGCGATGTCCGGCGCCCGTCCCAGGCGGTCGTCGCCCGGGTCAAGGACCGCGAGGCCCGCCACGGGGATCCCGCGGTGCCGCTGGTCATGAAGTGGTACCACCGGGCCTTCGCACCCGACCCCGAGGTGCGCCGGGTGCTGAGCGGGGACCTCGGCGGCCACGTCGTACGCGTCCTGGAGCACGGGAGCGCCGACGGGCATCCGTACGAGCTGCTCCCCTCCTACGGCGAGACCACCCTGGCCCAGTACCACGCCCGCCGCCCCGGCGCCCTGCCCGCGCCCCTGGTCCGCACGGTGGTCGCCCACCTGCACGAGGCGTTGTGCGCCGCCCACGAGCAGGACGTCGTCCACCGCGATGTCACCCCGGACAACATCGTGGTGCGCACCCAGAACGAGGACCGCCTCGACCTGGTCCTCGTCGACTTCGGAGCGGCCGTGCACACCGGCGCGGACGAGGACTCCCCGCGCCGCCGGGACTGGAAGGGCAAGCCCCTCTACCTGGCTCCCGAGGCGAGCACGCACCGCCAGAGCGTCACCCCCGCCGCCGACTGGTGGTCCGTGGGAATGGTCGTGGCCGAACTCGCCGCAGGACGTCACCCCATCGACTTCCGCGGCGACGAGGAGGTGCTCGCGGAGATCGCCACCCACGACCCCGAACTCCCGCTGGTGACCGACCCGCGACTGCTGATGCTCTGCCACGGCCTGCTCACCCGCGCCCCCGAACACCGCTGGGGCGCCGACCAGGTGGCCCGCTGGCTCGCCGGCGACTCCCCGCCGGTGGCCCCGCGCACCACCGGCGCCGCGCCCGAGGACCTGCCGCCGCGCTCCGCGACCGAACCCTTCGCCTTCCTGGGCCGCGAGGTCGCCAGCACCGAGGAACTGGCCCGCCGGCTCGACCTGCAGTGGCGGGCCGCCGACGAGCTGCTGCGCTCGCGCCGCGGGCGCGAGCGGCTGGTGGCCTGGCTCGGCCAGTTCGCCGCCGGGCCCGGCCGGTCCCCCGAGGACACCGAGGAACTGAACGCGCTGCGCGGTCTGCTCGCCCAGCCCCCGGACCCGCCGACCACGCTGCGCCTGCTCAACTGGATGGGACCGCTGCTGCCCGCCTCCTGGCACGGGGTTCCGCTGGACACCCTCGGCATCGCGGAGCTGGAGCGGGACGCGGTGCGCGGCGACGACCGCAGCCGGGAGCTGGTGGCGGCCCTGGTCCGCCACCGGCTGCTGCACCTGCTGAGCGCCCGCCCCGGCGGCGAAGGGCTCGACGCGGTCCAGCGGCGCTGGGAGCACTACCGGGAGAGTTGGCGGGAGGCGACCGCGGACCTGTTCGTACGCGGGGGCCCGAGCGACCGCAGGGCCGCGGCGCGATCGCTGAACCGCACCGGAGACCTGGACGCCCGGTTGCTGCGCCTCGCCCGCGAACCGGAGGGCATGAGCGGCCTGCTGCTGCGCCGCACCGCCTGGGACCGGCGCGGCGGGGGCGCCCCGCCCCCGTGGTACCGCGCGCTGCGCACCGACCACGAGAACCCGCTGCGGCTGCTGGCGGCCCTCCTGCTGTCCGGGCTCGCCCGGCAGGAGGCCGATGCCAGGCGGGAAGAGCTGCGCGTGGCCGAACTGGAGCGGCTCTTCGCCCAGGAGCTGGACGCCCGCTCCGAGTTCCTGCGGCGGCTGGACCGGCCGCCGGCCCTGGGCTGGGCCCTGCTGGGGGCGACCATGGCCACCGCGCCGTGGACCTTCGTCATCGGGCTGGCCGACCTGCTCGGCCGGGCCGACCAGCGGGAAGTGGTCCTCGCCTGGATGCTCGCGCTGCCCGCGGCCGCGGCCGTCTTCGCGCTGGAGCTGTGGATCGCCGTCTACATCGGCCCGCACACCTACCATCCCGCGCGGTCCCTGGCGGGCCTGGTGATCCGCACCGGCGAGCGGCCCGCCCGGGCCGCCCGATCGCGCGGCCGGCGCAGCGAGGCGGTGGGCGCGGCGGTCCTGATCGCGCTGGGGGCACTGGGCCTCTGGGCCGTCGCCCGGGCCCCCTGGGTCTGGCCCGCCGGGACCGTCGCCGCCCTCATGGTGTGGACCGTACGGCGCTGGTGGGAGTGGCGCCGGCACGCCCGGGACGCCCGCGGGACCCGAGCGCGCCGCCGGTCCGCCCCGGTCGCCGCACCCGGTCCGCCCGTCGCACCCACCCGGAGGAACCGATGAGCCACGGCTTGGCCTACCCCTCGATCTTCGAGATCCTGCCGACGGTCAGCTACCCGAACCCCGCCTCGGCGGGCTTCCCCGGCGCCGCGCACGTGCCGGGAACGAGCGACGTCCTCCACCACACGGCCGGCTCCCTGCCCCACGGCGCGCTGACGGACGGCACGCTGCTCCAGCACGGGGCCTCGCACGCCGTCGACGGGGCCGGGGCGGCCGCCTCGCACGCCCTCGACGCCGCGGGCCACGCCCTCCAGGAACTCGTGGAGCCGGCCCTCGTCGCCCTGGGCGCGCTCAGCGGCGCCCTGTTCGTGGGACGCGCCGCGCTGGTCACCACCCACGTGCTGGCCGCGGCAGCGGTCCGGGCCGCCGACGAGCAGCGGTGCCTGGAGCGCGGTCAGCAGATCGCCGCCGCCGCCACCGCCCAGTGGGAGGCGGCCGCGTTCGCGGCGGTACGGGCCAACGCGCGCCGCGTCGCGTTGTTGGCCCGCGTACGCCGGACGGCCTTCGCCACCCTGCCCGACACGCCCCCGCCGCCGCTCCCGGACCTGCCGCCGCCCCTCCACTGCAACGGCGCCCGACTCGGCGAGCTGCGTGCGGAACTGGCCCTGATGGAGCGGGCGTTGTGGGATGCGGAGGCGGCCCACGCGCGCTGGACGATGGAGCAGGCGACGCACGCCGCCAACGCCCCGGACGGCGAGGACTGGCGCCGCCGCATGCTGGCCCGCCGCGAGGCCGCCGTACGAGCCCACCAGGCGGCCCCGGTGGCGGCCGTGCCCGCCGCCCTGCCCCAACCGCCCGGGGCCGAGCGGCTGGGCCGCCCGGAGGCCGAGGAGTCGGGGGCCGAGCTGCTGGCGCTGCTGGAGCCGGGAGCCGATGCCAAGGACGCCGAGCTGGCCGTGGCGGCCGTACGCCATGCCGTCGAATGCGCCGCGGAGCGGCCTGCGAAGGCCCGCAGCCACCTGCGGGAGGCGCGCCGCTTCGTCACGGACGCCAACCGTGCGGTACGGGCCCGGCTCGCCGCGCAGGAGAAGGCCGCCGTCCAGCTCGACTTCCTCCTCACCGAGGCACCGCCGGGCGAACCGGGGCCGACCCCGGCCGCCGAGGAGACCGGCCTGCTGCGCAAGGCCCTGGAAGAGGGGCGGCCGTTGACCCCGGACGAGCAGCGCGCGGTGGACCGGCAGGTGGCGCAGCGGCTCACGGACCTGGAGGGCCGCTACACCCGGGAACTGCTCGGGCGGGCCGTCGCCCGGTTCGCCGCTCCGGCGGCCGCGGGCGCCGGGACGGCCGGTGGGACCGGCGGCGGCGCCGACGGACCGGTGTGCTTCGACCTGACCCCGGCCGGCTGGTGGCCCGGCCACTGGCTGCGGATCACCGTGCGCGACGGCAGGACCGAACTGGTCACGATGTACGAGGAGCACACCGGCCCGCGCGGCCCGGCGGACCTGGCCCTGGACGCCCGGCGTTGCCACGAGGCGCGCGGGCACATGGAGGGACTGCGGGAGGCGGGGCGCCGGTGGGGCCTCGAACTGCCGCTGTCCTTCACGGAGAGCGGGTCGGCCGTCCCCGGGGTGCGGGGCGGCGACGGTGCCATCGTCCTGGAGATGGCGGAACCGGGGGCGCAGGAGCAGGACCGTACGGCCGCACCCGGGCCGACGGCCCACCGGCCCGCAGGGCCCAAGGTGCGGTATGTGAGCGACGACCGCAGGAGGACGGGCTGATGAGCACCCCCGACCGCATGGTCAAGACGGCCGCGCCGCAGCAGAGCGGTCCGCTCTTCGTCGAGGAGCTGACCGGCACGCTCAGCGTGCACGCGCAGTACGTCCTGCACGGCAACATCCGGGACCAGTACCTGGTGCGCAGGCCCAGGGGCGACCGTCACGTCACCCTGTTCGAGATGCTGTGGAACTCCCTGCGCGGTCAGGGCTACCAGGCGCTCGTCGCCTACGACCAGATCTCGGGCTTCTGGGTGCTCAAGGCGACGGAGAAGGAGCTGGTCGAGCACCTGCTGACGGAGAGCGGGCCGGACACCCTGGCACGGATCGGCCGTCCGCACCGGGCGCCGCAACTCCAGGAAGCCGTACCGCTCCTGGAAGAGCTCGTGGCGGGCTGGGCCGACCGGCGCAAAGCGGCGCCGAACGGCGGGGCCGAACCGGCGCCGCTGCGGGTCGCCCTGATCATCGACCACGCCGCACGGCTGACGGCGGACCCGGGCCGGCTCACCGAGGCGGAGCGGGACTTCTTCGTCGCCTGCCTCAAACTGGCCGACTCGGCCCCGCTCGTCCCCCCGAACCCGCTCACCTCGCTGCGGACCGCCGACCCCACCGGTCCCGAGCTGTTCAACCCGATCATCTGGCTCGCCGACGGCGAACGGGACCTGCCGAACTGGCTGGTCTCCGGGAGCGAGCGGATCCGCACCATCGCCGTCCCCGAACCCGATGCCGACGAACGGCGCCGCATGGCCGTGCTGTTGGAGCGGGAGCACGCCGAGGCCGAGGCGGCGGCGCACCGGGCCGGGGACGGGCCCGCGGTACCGGAGCTCGGCACGGGGGAGCGCCGGCACGGGGAGGCCGGGCAGCGGGAGACCTCGGCCGCGGACGCCTTCGCGCGGGCCGCCGCGGGTCTGAGCCTGCGGGCGATGCGGGAGAGCTCCCGGCTGGCGCTGGCCCGCCGCATGCCGTTCACGGCGATGCCCGACGCGGTGCGCGTCTACCGGCTCGGGGTGGAGAAGAACCCGTGGCGGCGCGAGGAGGTCCGGCAACGGATCAGCGCGGGGGAGCGGCAGATCCCCGCCCGGGTCCTGGGCCAGGAGGCGGCCGTCTCGATGACGCTCGCCATCCTCAAGCGGGCGGCGCTCGGCCTGTCCGGTGCCCAGGCGAGCACCCCCGGGCACCGGCCCCGCGGCACCCTGTTCTTCGCCGGACCGACCGGCACGGGGAAGACCGAGCTGGCCAAGGCGGTCGCCTCGGTGCTCTTCGACAGCGACCAGGCCTACCTGCGCTTCGACATGAGCGAGTTCTCCGCGGCGCACTCCGCCGACCGGCTCGTCGGCGCGCCGCCCGGATACGTCGGCTTCGAGGCGGGCGGCGAACTGACCACGGCGGTGCGCGCGAACCCGTTCCGGGTGATCCTCTTCGACGAGATCGACAAGGCGGACAAGGGCGTCCTGGACAAGTTCCTCCAGGTGCTGGAGGACGGGCGCCTCACCGACGGCCAAGGAGTCACGACGTACTTCAGCGAGTGCGTACTGATCTTCACCTCGAACCTCGGGGTCCAGCGGACGGATCCGGTGACCGAGGAGCGCAAGTGGATCGTCGAGCCCGGCACCCCCTACCGGGAACTGGCCCGGCAGGTGAAGAAGAACGTCAAGCACCACTTCGAGGCGGTCGTGGGCCGGCCCGAGCTGATGAACCGCATCGGCGGCAACGTCGTGGTCTTCGGATTCATCACCGAGGAGACGGCCGGCCGGATCCTCGACCTCCAGATCGGCAACATCCGGCGCCAGCTGGCCGCCGAACACGGCCTCCGCCTGGAGCTCGCGCCCGAGGCCCGGGCCCAGTTGGCCACGTACTGCACCCGGGACCTGTGGAACGGCGGTCGGGGCGTCGGGATGGTGCTGGAGACGCACCTGCTCAACCCGCTGGCCTGCGAACTGTTCGACCGGCCCGGGGCGGGCGCGGGGGCGACGGTACGGGTGCGCGGGGTCCACGAGAGCGAGGACGGACAGGTGGAGATCGAGATCGAGACCCTGGCGGGAGAAGGATGAGCACGCCCGGGGCGGAGGGCCGGGACGACGAGTGGGACGACTGGGACGAGGTGTCGCCGATCATCCCGGTGCGGCCCCGTCCCGCTTCGGGGCCGGTCGTGGCGGAACCGCGCCCGCCGGACCCCTCGGCCTGCCTGCCCGCCGTACTGCGCTTCCTGGAGGTCCCGCTGACCCTGACCGTCGTGCCCGGTACGGTGACCGGGCTGGGCCGTGACCCGAACTGGGCTCCGGGCACCGCCGCCGCGCTCGCCCACCACCACACGGTCTCGGCACGCCACGCCGGGGTGACGGTCGCCGAGGACGGGTCCGCGACCGTCACCGAGGAACTGCCCGGCGCGGTCAACGGCACCCGGCTGAACGGAACCGACCTGGTGGCCGGCAGGCCGTACCCGCTGACCGACGGGGACCGACTGCGCCTGGGCCCCCGGGTCAGCTGCACGGTCCAACTGGGTCGCCGTGCCTAGAGCATGTCCGGTAGCGAGATGCGGGCGCGCAACGGCTCCAGCAGGGCGTTCACCTCGTGCACGCCGTCCACCGAGGCCAGGCGCAGGGCCGCGTCGGGTTCGGTGAGGAGCGGACCGCCCGCGCAGCGGTCGCCGAACAGCTGGAGGGCGGCGCGGGGGCGGCAGCGCTTGGACTGCCACAGCAGGCCGTCCGCCCGCGCGCTGTGCTCGCGGATCAGCCGGGCCCAGTAGCGGGTCTTGGCGTAGTCCTCCTCCTCGCAGTCCACGAGCCAGGTGTCCTGCCAGACCGCGGCCAGGCCCTCGGCGGTGGTGAGGTCGACCAGGGACAGCTCCGCGGTCGTGCGCAGTACCGACAGGCGGTAACGGGACGCCTGCGCCCAGGGCACGAGGCGGATGCCCGTGGCGTCGTCGAACTCGATCGAGCGCAGCAGGACTTCGGACAGCGCGGTCACCGGGTCCAGGGCGGCGTACAGGTAGGGGTACGGGTCCTTCTCCGTGGCGTCGAACCGGCTTCCGCGGAAGAACTCGTGGGCGAGCTTCGGGTTGAACTCGGCGGCCTCGTAGCGGTCCAGGTGCAGCCGCCACAGGCGGGTGCCGGCCGGCAGGGTGCGCGTCAGCGGTTCCATCGGCAGTCCGGTGGGCGGGATCTGGCGGGTCATCCGTCGCCCTCCACCAGTTCGCGTGCGGCCCGGGTCAGTTCCTCGTCGGGTACGGAGCCCAGGAGTTCGGCCGGCACCCCGCGCAGCCAGCGGTTCTCGCCCAGCCACCAGTCGGCCGCGCCCCAGGGGTCCCGGTCGGCCATGAGCAGGCGGTTGATCAGGCCCACCACGGGCAGCGGCCGGGTGGTGCCCGACGCGAACTGGAACCGCGGGTAGCGGTCGCCCAGTTCCGGGTGGTGCAGCCGGATCAGCCCGGGATCGCCGGTGGCGGCCGCGATCTCGGTGGCGGCCAGGGCGGGGGCCGCCAACAGCCGGGTGCGTACCGGGTGCGGATCGGGCGTACCGCGCAGCGTCGCGAGCAGGGCCAGTACCGGTACGCGGTCCACCTCCGGGGCGGCCGGAGCGCCGACGAAGCGGACGCCGTCCCGCAGGGCCGCGGTCACGGCGTGCTCGTCGGGCAGGACGCGCAGCAGCCGGCGCATGCGGCGCAGCGCGGCCTGTACGGCCTGCGGGTCGACGGCCTCGGCCAGGCCCTGGAGGAGGGCTGCCAGTTCCTCCCGGTCGGCCGGTTCGAGTGCCGCGAGGATCCGCGGCCAGTGCTCGCCGAGCAGGGCGACGAACTCATCAGGTGTCATGCGGTTGCTTCTCCTTCCGCGCTCTGCCGGCCGGCGGCGGGCGGGCCGGAGCGGCCCGCCCGGGTGGGGGGCCGGGTTTCCCTGGTGGATGAAGGCGCCCCAGAAGGCGGGTCCGGACAGTTCCGGGCGGGCCGCGGTCCGCCGCAAGTGTGCTGTCAGGCCCGGGACCGGAGGCCGGAGCGGGGTCGGGGCCAGCATCCAGCGCTGGGCCGCCCGCAGGGCGTCGGGCGGGGCCAGCCCGGCCGCCACGTGGTGGTGGAACACGGTCATCAGCACGGCCGAGGCGTCGTCGCTGACCTTCCAGCGCGAGCCCACGGCGTCCGCCGCCAGGCCGTGCACGAACGCGGTGGTGACGGTCAGCGCCTCGTCGTGGTCGCGGGTGCTCAGGTCGGTCTCGCAGGCGCTGAGGACGACCAGGGGCCGTTCCGCGTCCGCCGGACCGGCCGGGGTGTCGAGCAGCTGCGTCACGGACAGCCGGCCGGCCTCCGGGCCGGCGCCGGCGGGCCGGCCCAGTTCGAGCACCGAGGAGCCCGGGTCCGCGCCGGCCGTACCGTGGCAGACGAGGTGGACGACGGCCACCGGGCGCCGCCCGGGCTTCGGCGCGCCCAGCAGGCCCAGCACCTCGGACGGAGTGCCCTCGGGCAGCGGAGGTGCGAACGTGCGGGTGTCGAACTCCCCGTACAGGACCGCCTCCGGGTAGTACGCGTCGTGCACCGCCAGCACCTCGTCCTCGGCCATGTCGAGACCCGCGGGCACACAGACCAGGGCCTGCCCCCGGGCGAGCGGGAGCCTGCGGGTCCCCACCGCGCGCAGGAACTCCCGCCCCGAGGCGGCGTACGTCAGCACGACCGGTTCGCAGGCACGTACGGTGGCCGGCGCGCCGGCCTCGCGCCACCGGTCCGGGACGGCGATCCGGGCGGCCTGCCAGGGCACCACGCCCAGGTTTCCGCAGGCGACGAGGGCGAGGCGCACCGGTGCGGCGGTCGGCGCGGACCCGGGATCGGTGAGGAGGTCCGCCTCCCGCAGACCCTTCTCCCACAGGCCGAGTTCGTCCAGCAGCGGCCGCATCACCCCCGCCCCGGCCCAGTCGCACACCGCGTCCAGAGCGGCCTCCCAGCGTGCCGCGCCGCGGCGGGCGGAGAACCGGGCCGCGGTGGCCTCCAGGTAGGCGGCGACCGGGGCCCGGCCCGGCCCGGACAGGGCCGGCAGCGGCAGCGCCCGTGGTGGCCGGTCCGGCTCCAGCACCAGGGCCCAGCCCTCCTCGTCCCCCTGGCCGGGCAGCAGGTAGACCAGTGCGTCGGAGCCCGATCGGGCGACCGCGTCCCGCAGTTCGGCGGTTTCGGGCACCCCGTCCTGCCCGCCGTCCCGGCCGCGCAGCAGCTCCAGGGCCCGGCGGCGCAGTGCGCTGGGCAGTTCGGGCCCCTGGGGCGGTGCGTCGAGCAGCGCCGCGAGCAGTCCGGCCGGTCCGGCGCCCGGCGTCGCGGCGCCCGCGCCCGTCCCTGCGTCACGCCACTGCCGGGCCAGCTCCTCCTCCCCGAGCGTGGCGAGGCGTTCCGGCACGGTGGCCGAGACGGCCGCCGCCGCGAGCACGAGCGCGCGGCCGGCCTCCAGACAGACCACCGCCTGGTCCGGGCGGCCGCTCCGGACAGCCCAGGATGCGGCGACCAGCCCGCGTGCGGCGCCGCCGCGGGCGACCTCCAGCCCGTGTTGGACGCCCTGTTGCAGCAGTACGTCGGCGGCCGTCGCGCTCAGCGAGTCGCGTGCGTCCGAGACGGCCCGCACGAGATCGGGGCCGGCGCCGCGGCCCGCGCGGGTGGCGTAGCCCTCGGCCAGGTCCCAGTACAGCGCGGAGGCCACCTGAGCGGTACCGGAGGACAGTTCCTCGCGGGCCCGCTCCAGCTCGGCGAGCACCTCGTCCAGCAGGGCCGGGTCGTGCGCGGCCCGGTACTGGAGGGTGAGCGTCATCGCGATGCCCATCCGGGTGCGGATGCGCTGGTCGGCGAGGACGGGGGTGTCGAGGAGAGAGGCCCGGGCGCGCTCCACCGCCGCGGCGACCCGCTCGGGTTGCGGGTCGAGGAAGGAGGTGAGGGCCAGCAGGGGCGCCCACATGGCGTCCATGAGCCGGCGCAGGAAGGGCTGGGACTCCGCGGCCGCGTACGCCTGGTCCAGGTGGTGGGCCGCGTTGCGCAGGGCCCCGGCGTCGGACGTGGCCTTCGCGAGGGCCATGTGGGCGTAGCCCAGAAGGAAGAGCGGCATGAACCGCTGCCTGTCCGCTGCTCCCGGGGGCCTGTCGTGCGCGTCGGCGGGTTCGGTCGCCGCGGCGGGCTCGGTTCCGCCGGTGGACCCGGTTCCGTCCGGGGAGTCGAGTGCGTCCAGGAGATCGAGCACCTCCTCGATCAGCGCCTCCAGGGCCGGTACGTCGTCCGCGTCGGAGGCCGCCGACAGCTGCGTCATCAGCAGCAGGTGCCGGTTCGTGTTCAGCATGTCCAGGGCCCCTGGCAGGCCCGGGGGCCGCTGCGCGACGAGGGGGCCGACACCGGGCGTGAGCGACTGTTCCAGGAGCTGCCCGGCCACGGCGGAGTCCAGCCTGCTCCCGCCGGTGAGTGCGGATCCGGCGAGCAGTCCGGGCAGCACGCCCCGTACGAGCCAGGCGAAGGTCTCGTCCTGCGGGTGCTCGTCGGCGGCCTTGCGCAGCAGCCGCAACGCCTCCTGGTACTGGCCGGCATCGCCGGTACGCCCGCCCAGGAGCGTGCGGGCCGCCGCGAGCACGGTGTCGGAAACCTCCAGACCCGTCTTCGGCGCGGGACCGGCGGCCTCCCCGATCAGGTCGGAGATCTGGTCCGTCGAGAGCGCGCCCGGCTGGACGATCTCGGCCATGAGGCCCATCAGGGGCAGCAGTTCCAGCTGTTCGTCCCGGGTGGGGGGTTTCAGACCGGTCGTGGGCAGGTCCTGCGGTGACGTGGGCACCATCCGGCGCAACATGGTGACCAGCGGTGCCACCGGGCCCAGCAGATCCGGGTTCAGGGTGTCGATCCGGCTCATCAGGCGGTGCAGCCCCGGGCCGTCCTGGGCGGTGAGCGCCGCGTGGAAGTCCGTCTGGAGGGACAGGAGTTCGGCCATCCCGGGAGGCAACCCCCCACGCTTGCTCGCCGCCAGTTCGTGGGCGAGGCGCTCGATCTCGGCAGAGGCCTCGATCAGCCCGACGCCGCCGAGGTGCTCCGGCACCGACGCGTCCAGGATGCTCTGCACCGCTTCCATGCCCAGCGGTGTGCGCGCGCCGAACCGGCCGGCCAGCAGGATGAGCAGGTCCCGCGCCGCGTCCGTGTGCCGCTCCGTATCGAGCAGGTCGCCGCCGCGGGCCCGCCGCAACAGGGCGATGGCCTCCTTGCGGTCGGCCTCCCCGCGCTCCTCGGTCCAGCGGGCACCGATCAGCGCACCCAGTCGGGCGAGCACCACCGGGAGCAGCGCTTCGTCCTGCGGCCGGCCGGCCAGATCGGGGAGCAGCAGCCGGATCTCCTCGATGAGCGCGTCCCGTTCGGCGGCCGACGGGCCCGACGCCGGCCCCTCCGCGACCGGTAGGACCTTGGCTCCCTCGGAGCGGCGCACCAGCTCCCGTGCACGGTCGGCGAGTTCGTCGGCAAGCGGCTCCGCAGGTTCGTCCTGTGTCCCCAACACCCCTCCCAGGCAAGCGAATCGAGACCATCATCACTCGTGATCCCGTTCCCCGCATGGCAGTTGCGCGCGCCCGCGGAACCCGCCCGGCAATCGACCGGCGGGCGCCCGGAACGGCCGGACGTTGCGGCGGTCCGCGTGGCAGCATCGGAGTGCGGGGGCCACGCGGACCGGTCCGGCCTCCGCCCGGTCCCTCACCCCGGAAGGCGGCGGCCTTTGACCGTGCTCCCCTACCTCGAAGTCACCGCGGCGTCCTACGCGGCCTCGTACACCACCGGGCTGCAGGTGACCGGCACCGCGGACGGCGCCGTGCTCAGCGGTGCCTGTCCGCGGTGTGCCTGCCCGTTCGACTTCTCGTACACCCGCCGCGTCTACCGCCACCGGCCCGTCGGTGGCCGTTCCGCCGGTGGGCGGGCCGCGCAGGCCCTGCGGGTGCCCGTCCTGTGCGTGTGCGAGACCGAACACGCGGGGCGGCCCGCCGACGAGGAGGGCTGCGGCGCCTACTGGAACATCCTGCTGGAGCGGGCGGCTCCATGACCTGGCGGGCCCTCCCCGGACCGGCCGGGACGCCGGCCGACCGGATGGCCGCCCGCCGAGGGCGCCGGCTGCTGCACGGGGAGTTGTCGCGGGTCCGCGAATCGGCACTGGCCTGGCGCAACGGGCTGGGGGCGCTGCTGGCCGGACTGATCGGGTTCGGCCTGCTGAAGGGGCGCACGGACGTGGGGGCGCTCGCGGGGTCCTACGGCGCCGTGGTCGGTGGGCTGTTGCTGTGTGCGCTGCTGTGCGGGGTGGGCGGCGCGGTCCTGCTGCTGCGCGCCGCCCACGGCCGTCCGGCCGCGACGGCACTGCCCGCACCGGCCCCGGGGAGGTTGCCCGCCGGGCCGGTCACCGCCGGGCACGAGGAGGCGCTGCGCGCCGCACGGGCCCTGACCCGCGGTGTGTCGGCGACCCTGGTCTGTGCCGCGCTGCTGACCGCGGCCGTGGCGCTGACCTGGTACGGGCCGGCGAAGGACGGTCCGCGGATCGCCGTCACCACCCCCGCCGGAAGCTTCTGCGGGGAGCCGCTGAGCACGACCGCCGGGCGGCTCGTGCTCAGGACGGAGGCGGGGGAGGTGACCGTGGACCTGTCGACCGCCGGCACGCTGCGCGCGGTCGTCTCCTGCGCCCCGTCGCAGGGCCCGCCACAGCACTAGGAGCCGGGTTCGTCCGGGCGGAGGGCGGTGCGGACGCCGGTGACGACCAGGGCGATCAGGCAGAGGGCGATGACGGTCTCGGCCCACAGGAAGGCGAACCAGTCCAGCACGCAGCCGATCGGAGGTGTGCCGGGGGCGGTGTTGCGGAACGCCGCGAGGGCGAACAGGGTGGCGGCCATCCAGGAGAGGGCGGGCCAGACCAGGCCCTGGTTGCGGGTGATCAGGTACCAGGCCCCGATGAGCACGGACCCGGCCAGCGCCCACATCACGACCATCATGAAGCACGCGAAGAGAAGGAGGCTGGCCGACCGGTTCAACTCCAGTTCCGCGACGGCGACCTGTTGGGAGGGCAAGGGTGTGGCGGAGATCGAGAAGAGCGTGTCGTTGTTGGAGAACAGCAGCTGCACCGGCACCTGCTCGCCACCCAGCAGCGCTCTGAACCCGATGTCGGTCCCGTAGGTGTCGAACGGGTAGTCGCTGATCGATCCACCCGTGAGCGCGACCTTCACGTCCCTGGTCGTGAGCCGTTCGTGTGCCTTGAACGCCAGGTCGCCG
Organism: Streptomyces sp. NPDC098789; assembly: GCF_044759975.1. Lineage (NCBI taxonomy): Bacteria > Bacillati > Actinomycetota > Actinomycetes > Kitasatosporales > Streptomycetaceae > Streptomyces > Streptomyces sp. NPDC098789. Next base: position 117,935 of record NZ_JBIWAJ010000019.1, on the reverse strand, counting down.
ACGGTGGCCGTGGAGGTTTCGAGGCTGAGGTCGGCCACGGGGGCGTTCCCCTCCTCCTCGCCGAGGGTGCCGCGCGGAGCGACCCGGATCCGCAGTACCAGCTCTCTGGCCGCGGCGTCGACGTATTGGACGTTGGCCTCCACGTCCACCCGGTCGACGGCCGTGGATCCGATGGTGTGGACCGTGTCGATGGCCTGCCGCTCGGAGAACTGCAGCCACGATCCCACGGACACCGCCACCACGATCAGGACCGTGAGGGGAAGCGGGACCGGCAGGAGCGACGTCCCGGAGCGGGGCGGGCGAGGTGGGTCCGAAGGCGCTGCCATGGTGACTCCGACGGGGTGGGAGGGGGGAGCGGACGCGATCGGGCCGGAGCCGGGCCGCCTTCTCCGGGCGGCGGTTCAGCCCGCGGTTCCGGGTCCGATCTCGAAGGCCGGCGGTGTGAGCGCGGCGATGCAGCCGGTGTTCGGCGCTGTCGGGGAGTCGAAGAACGAGAGGGTGATCTGCTGCGCGCACTTCGAGGTGGCGAACACCACGTGGGGTTCGTAGGGGACCGTGACCACGGTGGCCCTGCTCAACGTCCGTGCGACGTACGGCCCGTTGGCGGCGCCGGTCTGGGCGTCGAAGCCGCCCGAGAGGGCCAGGGTGGGGATGTCGCTCGTCGTGACGTCCCGGATCGAGGCCGGCGCCGCGGGGACGTTCCAGGCGTCGCAGTCCTCTCGCAGGAAGCTCAGCTGCGGGGCCTGGGCCTGTACCGATCGGGGGAACGACGGGAAGGCTTCCTGGCCTCCGCGCAGTGCCTGGGCCTGGGTCTCGTACGGCGTCCACTCGCTGCAGAAGACCCCGTAGACGAGCCCGTGCGCCGTCCGACCGATGGCCTGGGGGCTGTACTTGCCGACCGCCCACTGCTGGGCGATCCGCTGGGGCTTGCCGTGGGCCAGCTCGTCGAGGGCGGCGGGCACCTGCTCCGCCACGTGGGTGGCGGAGGTCATCCAGTTCACCAGGGCTCCGCCGTCCAGGACGACCTTCACCCGCTTGCCGTCGGGGAGCGCGACGGTGGTCGTGACCGGCTTGGCTTCGAGGTCGCGGACGAGGCGTTCGAAGGTGGCCGGCAGCTTCGGATAGCGGTCGTTGCAGGCGGGCTGCTCCGCGCAGGCCTTGAACAGGCCGTCGAAGCCCTGCTTCGCGGCGCTCCAGGTCAGGGCCGACCCCGCCGTGGACGGCGGCAGGATGCCGTCGATGCCGACCGACCGGACCCCCTCCGGGTGCAGGCGCATGTAGACGAGCGCCAGCTGGGTGCCGTAGGAGATGCCGAACACGTTCCACTGCCCGATGTCCAGGGTGGTGCGCAGGTCCGCGAGGTCGGCGGAGCTCTCGATGTCGTTGTAGGCGCCGAGGTCGGCGCCGGTCGCGGCCAGTGCGTCGCGGCAGGTCTTCGTGGCCGCGACGTGCTCGCGCCCGGTGGACGGCGCGTCGTAGACGAGCCCGGTCGCGCGCGCGTTGAACTCGTCGATGTCGGCGCAGGTGAGCGCCGGATCTGCCGAGTACGTGCCGCGCTGGGACATGAGGATGACGTCCCGGTCGCGGTTCAGCCCGCCGTCGATCGCCATCTTCGCCTCGCCGACCGCGTCGTCGCCGGGTCCGCCGGCGAGCCACACGATCGGGTCGGACTTCGGCTTGTCGGCGGCCGCCGCCACGATCGCGACACCGAGCTTGATCTTCCGACCGTCCGGTGTGGTGCGGTTCTCGGGCACGGTGAGCGTTCCGCAGCGGGCTCCGTCGAGCTCGGCGATCGGCTCCGGCGTCTTCGGGCAGGGTCCGGGCGCGAAGCTCGCGTCGCCCACCGCCCTGGCGACCGTTCCGATCGGCGCTCCGGACCCCGTGCCCGTGCCCGTGCCCGGCTGTGCGTGGGCGGGGACCGTGAGCAGGCCCGTGATGAGGACTCCGGTGGCCACCGCGGCCGACCTGGTGTGGCGCCGTCGGGCGTCGCGGAGGCGACGGGGCGCGAGGTCGAGAGCCATCTGCCCTCCCAGTCACATGGGAATGATGCGGTCACTTAGGAATGATCCGGTCACTTCGGGACGATCGTGAACGGTTGCGGTGTCAGACCCGCCACGCAACCGGTGTCGGGCTCGGTCGGACGGGCGAGGAACGAGGCCAGCACCCGCTGTGCGCAGGGCGATTGGGGGACCACCCAGTGCCCGACTCCGGGGATCACCACGGAGGTCGAGCGGGACAGCGTACGGGCCGCGTCCTTGGACAGGCTCGCCCCGGTCTTGGTGTCGAAGGTGCCGTGGATGACGAGCGCCGGTACCGCGCTCTCGGTGGCGACCCGCTGGGTGGCGGTGCGGTCGGGAACGCTCCAGATGCGGCACGCCTCGTACTGGAAGGGCAGTTGTGGTGCCTGGGCCAGGACCGTGTCCGGCCAGCCCGGGAAGGCCGCGCGCCCCGCGCCGAGCAGGTCGGACGGTGAGGACCCCGGCACCCACTCGCCGCACGCGACCGACTCGATCAGCCCGTGGGCGACCGCGCCGACGTTCTGGACCGAGTCGGCCGCGCGGGCCCGCGCGACGCGTTCCGTGCGGCCCCGGCCTAGCTCGTCGAGCGCCGCCGGAAGGTCGACGGGCTTGATGGCGTTGGCGACCAGCAGGTTCAGCAGTGCGCCGCCGTCGATGTCGACCTCGACGGTGTCTCCACCCTTGGCCGGCTTGGCGTTCAGCACCAGCGGCTTCGCCTCCAGCGTGCGCACCTGCTCGGTCAGCGTGCGGTCGACGTCGGGGTAGCGGCTCTTGCAGCGGGGCTGGGCCGCGCACGCGTCGAGGATGCCCTCGATCCCTTGCCGGGCGCTGCTCCAAGTCACCGGCAGGACGGTTTCCTTCGGCGGTGCGAGCGAGTCGAGCGCCACCGCGCGAATGCCCTCGGGGTGTTCGCGCAGGTAGGTGAGGGCCAGGTTGGTGCCGTAGGAGTACCCGTAGACGTTCCACTGTCCGATGCCCAGCGCCGTCCGCAGATCGGCGAAGTCCGCGGCGTTCTCCGTGGTGTTGTAGGCGCCCAGGTCGATTCCGTCGGCCGCCAGGCGGTCATGGCACTGCTTCAGCGCGTCCAGCAGGGGCTTTGCCGATGCCGGCGCGTCGTAACGCAGGCCCACGGCGGTCGCGTTGTACCGATCGACTTCCGGGCAGGCGAGATTCGGCCGCGCGTACAGGTTTCCGCGCTGGCCCATGATGATCAGGTCGCGGTTCCCGTTCAGGCCGGAGTCGACCAGGAAGGGGATGTCGTCGAACGTGTCGGCCCCCGGGCCGCCCGCCATGAACACGACGGGGTCCTGGCCGGGCTCCGCCTGCGCCGCGGGAAGGACCGCCACGGGCAGCTCGATGGTCCGGCCGCCGGCGCGGGCGCGGTTCTCGGGGACCTCCAGGAAGCCGCACTTCGCGGCACCCAGCGCCTCGATCGGTTCGGGCGGCTTCGGACAGGGGCCGGGCACGAACCGCGGCGCAGCGGTCGGGCCGCGGCCGGCAGAGGGGGCGAGCGGCGCCGCCGCGCTGCTCGACGTCGTACCGAATGCCGTCAGGCAGACCAGGGCCGCCGCGGCAGCCGACGCGCTGATGCTGAGCTTCGCCATGCGATCGTTCCTCTGCGACATCCGCGACCGCCCAGTGGGCAATGCCGCAGCTGGTGGGGTGGAACGCACCTCCTCGACGGTACCGAGTGGCACGGCCCCGCGCATGTCGGACGGCTGGCGCACATGTCCCGGAGCGGCGGTGGGCCCTGGAAGAGGAACGGACGGGTCTCTCCGCCCGCCGCCGCCTGAGCGGCGGCTGCCTCACCACCAATCGGCCGACCTCACCCCTGACCCCAGGGACCGGCCGGGGTCACTGGGCCTTGCTCCACCCGCCCGTGCTGGAATACAAGTCGAGCAGGTCCACCACGAAGACCAGGGTCGAGCCCGGCGGGATCAAGGGCGAGGGCGACTGCTTGCCGTAGCCGAGGCGCGGGGGAACGATGATCTCGCGCCGACCGCCGACCTTCATGCCCTTCACCCCGCGGTCCCAGCCCTTGATGACCTTGCCGCCGCCCAGGGCGAACTTGTACGGCTCGCCCCGGTCCCAGGACGTGTCGAACTCCTTCCCGGACTCGAAGGTCACCCCGACGTAGTGGACCCTGACCACCATGCCCGGCTTCACCTCGGCCCCGTCGCCGACGACCAGGTCCCGGATGGTCAGCTCCGTAGGGGCCGCACCCTCCGGAACGTCGACCTCGGGCTTCGTCAGTTCACTCATCGCAGCCTCATCACTCTCGGTCGGCGGCCCCCGCACGGACCGGCCGGACATACGGGGACCCCCGTGCGGCGAAGGGCCACGCTACCGAGAATGCCGATCCCGGAGCGAGTCCGCGAAGGCGATGAGCCGTTCGTTGACCGCCGCCGGCTGGTCGACGTGGGTGGTGTGGCCCGCGTCCGCGAAGACGGTCGAGGCCCCGCGGGGGTTGAGGGCGGCGGTCGCGGCCGCGTGTTCGGCGGGCCAGAACTGGCTCTGCGCCCCGGCGGTGATGAGCACGGGTACGTCGGCGCGGGCGACGACATCGCGCCAGTCCTGGCGGGAGTGGTCGAGGAGCAGCGGGTGGGTGTCCGGGGTGATCCGGCTCTCTGCGCCGCGCCCGCCCGCCGCTCGGATCGCGGAGTCCAGGACGGCGGGGTCGGGCCATGCGCGGCCGTGGCCGGTGGCGAAGGCCGCGGGCGTGGCGAAGAAGCTGCTGAGGTTGTCGTCGGTGAGCCCGTAGAAGCCGTGGGTCCAGTCGGCGGTGTTGACCATCTTCGGGGTCTGGTCGATCGTGACGATCCCGGCCAGCCGATCGGTGCCGACGAGGCCGACGTAGGCCCAGATGCTGTTGGCGCCCATGGACTGGCCGACGGCGAGGACGTCCCGCAGATCGAGCGCGGTGAGCAGGTCGTCGATGTCCTTGCCGTGCCGGGACATCCGCTGTCCCCAGGCGGGTCGGTCGGACTGCCCGTGCCAACGCCGGTCCAGCGAGATCACCCGGTATCCGGCGGACCGCAGCGGCGCCCACTGCAAGGCCCAGTCGTCGGCGGACGCCCCGTATCCGGAGACGAGCAGCACGGGCCGGCCCGTGCCCTCGTCGTAGTAGTGCAGGCTGACGCCGTCATTGGTGGTGAACCTGGGCACGGGGCCTCCTGGGCGGCGGGAGAGGGGGGACCCATCGTCCGGCGTCGGGTGGAGGCCGTCGGCAGGGCGCGCATGAGCCTCACCCGCTCGGCGCAGGCGCTCCGCCGGCCGGCCGCCCGCCCGCCCGCCTGGTCGGCCGGCGGGCACGAGCCGGGGGTCCGCCGGCTGCCGCAGCGGCGGCGTGCTGAGCCGCGGCAACCGGTGTGACCGTCCGTACGGCCCAGGGGTATCAGAGGCGGTTGATGTAGAGGCCGGCGTCGATGTCGTGGCTGACGGTGCCGGGCGCGCCGGTGGTCACCTCGGCCGTGGCGAACCGGCCGTTGGGCGTCCCGTCGGGCACGGCGTCGGAGTCGAGGTCCGCCGGAGCCCCCAACGCCTGCGTCGGGGACCAGAACAACTGGTTGGCGGGATCCCTGGGACGAGGCCGGATGACGCTGACGTCCACGGTGGACTTGTCGAAGCGGACCTTGTACGCGGTGTTCGGGCGGACTCCGTGCTCGGGACCGAAGAAGTAGGAGCCGTCGGCGTCCGTGCGGACGGTGGCGAGCACCGCTCCGCTCTCGGACAGGAGTTGGACGGTGACTCCGGGCAGGCCCGGCTCGTCGTCGTCGACGCTCTGCGCGCCGCCCTTGTTGCGGTCGTACCAGACGCGGCTGCCGATCTGAACGGCCGGTTCGTCGCAGAGGACTTCGAGGTCGCCGAGGCCGTTGGCCTTGCCGAAGCCGCCGTCCAGCGGGTCGTTGAGCTTCTGGAGGGTGAATCCGTGCTCGCCGGGGTTGGCTCCGCGGCTCCCTGTCGTGCGGTCGAAGTAGGCGGTGCCGCCCGTGAAGAACTGGCTGGCCGGGTCCATGGCGGTGGAGGCGATCCGGCTTTCGCGCAGGTGCAGGCCGATGGCGCCCTGGGCGGTTTCCAGGTGGGCGCCCGGCACGAAGTCGCCGGGGTAGAACTCGACGACGTTGGCGGGCTGGCCACCGGTGGGCCGGCCGGGCGCGTTGTTCGGGCAGGCGCCCGTGCCCTCCCATTCGAAGGTGCCGTCCGCCTTGCGGCAGGCCCGGTTGAGGTCGCCGGCCGAGTCGGTGGTTCCGCTGTTGCCGTAAGCGGGATTGGCGTTGGGCATTTCGTGCCCGGTCATGTCCGCGAACCGGTCGCGGAAGCCGAGGACCATGTCGCCGTTGCTCTCGATGGCGATGTCACTGAGCAGCGGCTCGGGGTGGGCGATGAGCTGCTGCGGAAAGGTGGACGCGCCGGTCGTCCAGGGGAACCACCGGTTGAAGCCGGGGAACTGGACGTTGGCCTCGCCGCGCGGGAAGGTGAGCGGCTGCTGGTGGAGCGGCGCCGCCGAGAACACCGCGGTGACCGGGTTGTAGGTCCAGACGACGGCCTTGAGGTCCGCGGCGTTCTGCGAGGACTCGGCCGAGCAGACACCGCCGACGTACACGACTCCGTCCCGGACCCCGAGGCCGAAGGGGCGCCAGTCGGAGGCGGTCCGGCACGCCGGGTTCGGGATGGGCACCGACGTCACCGGAGCGGTGGCGGTGGGCGTGGTGGCGTTGTAGGTGTAGAGCCTGCGGTCGGCCAGGTTGACGACGTAGAGCTGTCGGTTGTCCTCGGAGATGTCGATGTCGCCGAGGGATTCCTTGCCGACCGCACCGACGAAGGGTCCGTCGAAGCGGACCGCGTCCTGGTGGGCGGTGGTGCCGGCGTTCGGGACGGTGGTGAACAAGGTGGTCGCGCCGCCGTCCCGGGGCGTGACGTAGACGGCGCCCTGCCCGGAGGGGCCGTACACCGTGTGGCGCTTGGCGTGGGCGCCGGTGAAGATGCGGCGCTGTCCCTTGTGGTAGGCGACGCCGTAGGTGTTGCCGGTGTCATTGCGGTTGGCGAGGGTGGCGGTGTTGCCCGTGTTGCTGTCGCCGCGCTCGCGGAACGGGAAGGTCACCGTGGTGCGTACGCCGCCCGGTTTCGTGGCGGCGACCTGACAGACGGTGCTGACGCGCGCGTCGTCCTCGCACCAGTCGGCGGGATTGCGCACGCCCATGGTCAGTTCGGCGTCGCCGTCGGTCACGTCGACGATGGTGGCGTCCGAGGCGAGACCGCCGGCGGCGCCGAAGGTGGGCTTGAGGAAGGAGCCGTTCGGCATCCTCATGCGGACGTAGTACTTGCCGCCGGTGAGCACGGTGGTCGGTGGGAAGACCGCGTACCCGTCCGTCCCGGTGACGCCGGTGACCTCGTTGCCCTCGTAGTCGGTCAGCACCACGGTGATGCCGGCCGCCGGGAGTTCGGCGGCGGCGTCGTGACGCCCGTTGGTGTTGGAGTCGCGGATGATCTTCACGCGGACGGTGCCGTCTTCGGGGTCGGCGCCGGCCGCGGGTTGTTGTAGGACTCCGGTGGTCAGGGCCAGACCGGCGACGAACGCCACCGCGGCCCTCCTCAAGGCTTTCAAGGCTCTTCCTCCACGTCACGCAAAGTAGTAGATGAACACGTTGCGTAACCATGATTCCGAGTCGTGGGGTGGCTTCGGAAGGCGTGGTCGGAGAATTCGCACTTTTGAGTGAGGGGTCCCACTGGGGGGTGGGGTCGTGAGGAACGGTTTCAGCTGCGCTCCCCCAAGAGCGTTCCGCCGAGCGGGACTTCCGCGCTGAATCCCGGAAGGACCAAGAACGCCGCCGAGGCGGTGGCGGTGACGAAACGCATCAGGTCGTCGCCGTCGTCCAGGCGCCGCTGGGTGGCGGTGAAGGTCCGCAGTCGCCGCTGGAAGCTGACGAACAGCAGTCCCTGGTCCTCGGGGCCGTTGCGGTAGCTGTAGCCCCGGCGGAGCATTTTTGCGCTGCCGGTGGCGTTCGGATTGGCTCGCCGCGCGTGCGCCATGGCGGGCACCAGGTACCGCCCGCGTGCCGACTTCGCCGACAGGTCCAGCGGGTCCGACGGCCCCCCACCGCTCAGCGGTGAACCGTCCGTCCTGCGGCGCCCGATCGCCTCCTCCTGGCGCGCGACGGACTGCGCGAGGAAGGCGGGCGCGTCGATGCGCAGCCGCCGCACCACGGCGACGGTGGCGCCCGCGACCGGGCCCGGGCCGGGCAGCCACACCTCCCGCGAGAGTTCGGCGTCCGTGCGCGGGTTCTCGATGCCGTCGGGAAAACCCAGCAGGTTGCGGACCGCTCCGCCGCCCGGGGGGCGGAAGCCCGCCTGCGACCAACGGCGCGAGGCGCCCCGCGCGGCCAGGTCGGCGGCCAGGCGGGTGTCGGCGAGGACCGCCGCGACGGGATCGCTCGCGCACGTCTGCACCAGCAGGTCCCCGCCCCAGGACCCCGCGGACCGCTCCTCGCGCGCGAAGGCGGGCAGTTCCAGTCCGCCGACCGCACGCGCGGTGGCGGTGCCCGACGGCCCCGGCCCCACCCCCACGGTCACGGTGAGGTCCCCGGCATCCGCCCCGAGCGCCGCCCGGGCCTTCCCGCACAGTCCGAGGACCGCTTCCCCGAGGTGCGCCGCCAGTTCGGCGACGTCGACCCGGGGCCCGATGTCGAACACCGATACCACCGTGTGCTGTTGGGGCTGCGCGGGACGGTCGATCCCGGCCTGGCGCGGACCGGCCGCCGGCACCGCCGCGCGGTGCGGGTCCGCTGCCGCCGGGACAGGCCCCGGACCCGACCCGGGAGCGGGTGCGGGTGCGGGTGCGGCGGGGGTCGTCGTGCCGGGCCCGCAGGCGCTCAGTACTGCGAGGGAGGGCAGCGCGCCCAGCAGCGAACGGCGCATCACAGGGAAGGAATTGTCACTCTGCGTGCTCATGTGGGTACTCTACGCAGCAACGACCGGTCGCCGATCCGCTGCCGCCGGCCACCCCTGCCCGGATGAGGACCCCGTACCGTGTCCGCTTCCCGCCTCCGCTCCTCCTTTCGCTCCTCCTTCCGATCCTGCCTCCGCATCCGCTTGCGGACGCGGCGTCACCCCCGGCTCCGGCACCGTCTGTTCGCCGCCCTGCTCGTCCTCGCGGCGGTGCAGACGACCGCCTGCACCGCCGATCCGGGCGGGCCCGCCGACGCCGTTCCCCGTGGACCCGCCACCATTCGCGTTCCGGCCGAGGCCCCCACCATCACGGCCGCACTGGAGCGCGCTCGCCCTCGTGACCTGGTTCTCGTCTCACCGGGGCGGTACCGCGAGACGGTCCACGTCCGCACGGAGCGCGTCGTCGTGCGCGGGACCGACCGCAACCGCGTGATCGTCGACGGCGAAGGAAGGCGCGGCAACGGCATCGTGGTCACCGCCCGCGGCGTGACCATCGAGAACCTCACCGTCAGCGGCCACCTCCAGAACGGCGTCCTGGTCACCGGGCTGAAGAACGACGGAGAGGGCGTCGGTCGCGGCAGCGACGGCTACCACCGCCTGGACCCGGTGGCGAACCCTCCCCTCGACGGCTTCCGCGTCCAGTACGTCACCGCTGCCGACAACGGCCTCTACGGCATCTACGCCTTCAATGCCCGCCACGGGAGCATCGAGCACAACTACGCCTCCGGCAGCGCGGATTCGGGCCTCTACGTCGGCCAGTGCAAGCCGTGCGACATCCTCGTGCGGGGAAATGTCGCCGAGCGCAACGCAGTCGGCTACGAGGGCACCAACGCCAGCGGCCCGCTGTGGGTCGTCGGCAACCGCTTCACCGGCAACCGGGTCGGGATGACCGTGAACTCCGACTACCTCGAAGCCCTCACACCCCAGATCGGCGGCACCATCGCGGGCAACCTCATCGCCGACAACACGGCCGCCGACACTCCCGAACAGGCCGACGGGGGTTTCGGCATCGGCATCGGCATCGCCGGAGGTCGGAACAACACCGTGATGCACAACCGCATCTCGGGCCACCCGCGTGCGGGCCTGATCCTCTCCTCGTCGGAGGACCTCCCGCCGATCGGCAACCACGTGTCGGACAACCTGTTCGCGGAGAACTCCCTCGACGCCGCCTATCTGGCCTCTGTCCACGCGCCGGGCAGCGGCAACTGCTTCACCGGCGCGCTCGGTCCCACTCTCCCCGCGGACCTCACGGCGACCATGGGCTGCCCCGCCGGAGCTCCGGCCCCCACGGCCGGGCCGCGCACCGCTCTGGACGCGCCCGCCGCGCCCGTCGGCACGCCGTTCCTCGACGTGCCCCTTCCGCCGGAGCAGCCCCAACTGCCGGGCGGAGCGGCAGCGCGGCCCGGCGCGCCGAGCGATTCCGGACCCGGGCCGATCAGTCCGGAGTCGGTGCCCGTACCGGCCCCCGACCTGCTCGAAACGTGCAGTCGGGACGGCCGATGACCCGCCGTCGCTTCCGCTTCCGCTTCCGCTTCCGCTTCCGCTTCTGCTTTGACTTCTCCTTCCGCCCCCGTTTCCACTTCTCCTTCCGCTTCGCGACCGTTGCGGCCTGCCTCCTGGCCCTGGCGGCCTGTCGGACCGCTGAGGACGCGGGGCGGCCCGCGGCTCCCCGCCCCCTCACCGCCGACGAAGCGGACCGCCTGGCCCTGGCCCGGTTCACCACCTACCGTCGCGGCACGGGCGACGTCTCGGTGACCGTTCCTTCCCGGGGCAGCACCATCACCCTCACCGGACGCATCGACTGGCGCCGCCACCACGGTTACGCCGAGGTCCGCGACAACGCCGACCCGCCGGCCCGCGAGCTCATCCACTGGACCCCCACGGCCGTCGCCACCCGCCCCCACTGGAACGGAGGACTCCCCGGCGAATCCCCCTCCTCCGGCTGGGAGGTCCACCGCCTGCTCCCACACGGCTCGGCCCTGGACGCGGCCCTGTTGCTCCTCCTCAACCTCGGTTCCGACCGACCCGACAACGCGCAGCTCCTGGCACGCAGCGACGCGCGCTGGGTCAGGGACGACCGGATCGGCGACACGGCCGTCTTCGTGGCCTCCGGTCCCGGAGCCCCCGGTTCGCCGGCAGGTCGGGACAGGCTCGCCAGCACCCGCTACTGGATCGACCGCGACGGCCGTCTGCTCCGCTTCACGGCGCGCACGGCCGGCGAAGCCCTGTGGACCTCCACCGACCTGCCGCCGCACCCGACGTCATCCCTTCCCCCCGCACCCCCCGAGCTGTCGGGCCCCGCACCGGAGGGCGGAACGCGCGACGGGTGACCGATCGCGGGCGGGTCGCCGAAAGAGCCCGCGAGCGGCCCTACTGCTTCGGCGCCCGCTGTTGGAGGGCGGTACTGCCGGCCACGGACATGACGATCACGAAGAGGAACAGCGGAATCGCGAACGCGCTGAAGAGGGCGTTGCGCCGGTGCGGCGCAGGTGGGGCGGCGCAGGTGGGGCGGGACCCGCCGGGCCTGCCACAGCAGCCAGCCTCGTGGAGCCCAGCGCCACCGCTATCGATCCGACGAAGGCCACCCAGCGGGAGCCCATGAGCGTTCCCCCGGCCGTCCTCTCCAGGTTGTAGCGGCCGTGGCGGTCGTCCCGGTCGAGGGCGGCGGACTGGACGAAGCCCTCGGCGGCCCGGGTCCACGAGCCGGGACGGAGCCAGCGGCGACGCAGCAGGAGCAGCGAGAGGTTGTTGTGGGCCGTGCTGTTGTCCGGGTCCAGGCGCAGCGCCGTCTCGTAGGCCTGCTGGGAGACGCGGTAATCGCGGGTGTGGTGGACGCCGACGAGGACGTGCGCGTCGCTCTCCTCGGGGGCGAGGGCGACGGCCGTGCGGGCCGACTCGTGTGCGGCCCGCTCGTACTCCGTCAGGGCGAGCAGGACGTGGGTGCGCAGCAGCCAGGTGCTCACCAACTCGGTGCGACGCGCAGGGCGTGCTCGACGGTGGTGAGCGCCTGCTGTTCATCGCCGAGGTGATGCCGGCAGCGGGCGAGCAGCACGAGGGCGGTGGCGTCGCCGGGGGTACCGGCGAGGTGCTCCGCGGCGAGTGCGCCGGCCTGCTCGGGGTCCGAGGAACATCGCTGTCAGATCGTGCGCTAAGCCTTCGTCGGCCCTGATGGGCGGCCGGCGGGCTGTCGGTGGCAGGAGCGGTCTGAAGTCGTCCCACGGATAACACCCCAATATCTGCGGTAGCTTGATCCGTCACCTGCGGTGACGTTCTTCGGCCGCTGCGCGAAGCGGCCCTGTTATCTGCGGCAAAGGGGAAGCGGTGCCGACTGTCGTACAGCTGCCGGCGGGGAAGGCGTTGACTGTCCGGGCGGCAGCCGATGTGTTCCTCGACTCGCTCGGCAACGCGAACACGATCCGCAACTACGGGATCGGGGTCGGCAAGACCGCCGAGCGGCTGGGCGAGGGGCGTCCGCTCGCCTCGGTCGCGGACGACGAGATCGGCGAGGCTCTCGAACTCCTCTGGGGTGCCGCCGCGGTCAACACCTGGAACTCCCGTCGGGCCGGGGTGCTGTCCTGGCTCGGCTGGTGCCGGGAGCACGGGTACGACGGTCCGGCCGTTCCGGCTTGGGCGAAGCGGCTGACGGTGCCGGAGCCCGAGACTCCCGCCCGCTCGAAGATGGCCGTCGACTGGCTGATCGCCCGCCGCGAGGTGCACCTGCGGGAGAAGACGCTGTGGCGGATGCTCTACGAGACCTCCGGCCGCTCGGAGGAGATCCTGGGCGTGAACATCGAGGACCTGGACCTCGCCGGCCGCCGCTGCCCGGTGAAGGCGAAGGGCGCGAAGTCGAAGTCCCGCCGCCGGGGCCAGGCGCGCGAGGACTTCGTGCTGGAGACGGTCTGCTGGGACGCGGGCACCGCCCGGCTCCTGCCCCGCCTGCTGAAGGGCCGCACGCGGGGCCCGGTGTTCGTCACCCACCGCCGCCCGGGGCCGGGGAAGCTCGTCAGCCCCCGTGACATGTGTCCGGACACCGGCTTCGCGCGGCTCTCCTACGGGCAGGCCCGCGCGCTCCTCGACGAGCGCACCGCCGTACGCGGGCCCGGGACAGGTTGGGACCTGCACGAGTACCGACACTCCTCCCTGTCCCACCTCGGGGAGCAGGGGGCGTCGCTGCTGATGCTGATGGCGAAGTCGAGGCACAAGAAGCCGGAGAGCGTACGTCGGTACTTCAAGCCGTCTCCGGAGGCGATCGCGGAGCTGGCGAGCCTGCTCGCGCCGGGGGACAGCAGGCGCTGAGCTCAGAGTCCATGATCTCTTGAATTCAGGTTTCTGTGTACTGTCGTGGTGTGCTGACAGTCGCCCCTGACATCGAGGTGCTGGCCCGCTTCGGCCGCGCCCTCGCCGATCCGATCCGCTGCCGGATCCTGCTCGCCCTGCGCGAGGCGCCGGCCTACCCCTCCGACCTCGCCGAGGCCATCGGCATCTCCCGGACCCGGCTCTCCAACCACCTGACCTGCCTGCGGGACTGCGGCCTGGTCACCGCCGTCCCCGACGGGCGGAGAACCCGCTACGAGTTGGCCGACGCCCGCCTCGGCCACGCCCTGGACCATCTGCGCCAGGCCGTCGTCGCCGTCGAACACGACAAGACCTGCCCGGACGCGGACACGAAGGGCTGCTGCTGATGGCCTCCATATCTCTGGGCCCGTCCCCGGCCCGCCGTGACGCGCTCGCCCGCCGGATACGCCTCCTGGTCGCCGTCACGATCACCTACAACGTGATCGAGGCGATCGTCGCGATCACCGCCGGGACGATCGCCTCCTCGACCGCGCTGGTCGGCTTCGGCCTCGACTCGGTGATTGAGGTGTCCTCCGCGACCGCGGTCGCCTGGCAGTTCTCCGCCCGCGACCACACCGTGCGCGAGGCGCGGGAGAAGACCACCCTGCGGATCATCGCGATCTCCTTCTTCGCCCTCGCCGCCTACGTGACCTTCGACGCCGTCCGCGCTCTGGCGGGCACCGGCGAGGCCGACTCCTCCGTCCCCGGCATCGTCATCGCCGCCCTCTCGCTCGCGATCATGCCGTTCCTGTCCGCCGCCCAGCGCCGTGCGGGCCGCGAACTCGGCTCCGCCAGCGCGGTCGCCGACTCCAAGCAGACCCTGCTCTGCACCTACCTCTCCGCCGTCCTCCTCGTCGGGCTGGTCCTCAACGCCGCCCTCGGCTGGTCTTGGGCCGACCCCATCGCTGCCCTCGTCATCGCCGCCATCGCCGTCAGGGAAGGCCGTGACGCCTGGCAGGGCAAGGGCTGCTGTGCCCCCACCCCCGTGAACAGCCCGATGCCGGCGCCCGACGCCCCGGACCGGAACGGGTGCGGCTGCGCCCCCGGGTGCTCCTGCTGTTCATGAACACCGCATTACAGACCCGCCCCCTGGCCGCTCGCTGCGCCGATACTGACCGGGCGACGAGCGAAGGGCGGGGCCGGTGGAGTGGACATGGTGGGCGGGCCTGGCCGCCGGCCTGCTGATCGCGGTCGTGACCGCCCCGGTCGGGGTGTCGGGGGCGGTGTTCCTCCTCCCGGTCCACCTGTCCGTCTTCGCTGTACCGTCCCCGGCGATCACGCCGACGAACCTGCTGTTCAACGTCGTCGCAGGCCCCGGCGCCCTGTGGCGCTACCGCCGCGACGGCGCCCTGCGCGGCGACCTGGCCCGGCGCCTGGTCGCAGGCACCCTGCCCGGCGTGATCATCGGAGCCGCGATCCGCGTCTACGCACTCCCCGGCCCCGGCGTCTTCCGGCTGCTCATCGCCGTACTCCTGCTGCCGCTGGGCCTGTGGCTGGGCCTGCGCACCCTCGCCCCCGCCCGCCACCGGCATACCGCAGCGGGCTCGGAACCCTCGCCGAGGGCGCTCACCGCGTTGGCCGTGGCGGTGGGAGTGGTCGGCGGGATCTACGGCATCGGCGGCGGATCCCTCCTCGGCCCGATCCTCGCCGCCCGGGGCCTGCCCATGACCCGCGTCGCACCGGCGGCTCTCGCAGCCACCTTCGCCACCTCGATCGTCGGCGCCGCCGCCTACGCGGCCCTGTCCTGGACCACCGCCGGCGACGTCGCCCCCGACTGGGGACTCGGCCTCGCCTGCGGGCTCGGCGGCCTGATCGGCGGCTACCTCGGCGCCCGCCTCCAACCCCGCCTCCCCGAAACCGCCCTGCGTCTGCTCCTCGCCGCGCTGGCCACGGGCATCGGCGCCCTGTACGCCCTTCAGGCCCTCACGTAAACCGCCCGTTCACCGACCGGGATCGTGCCACCAGGAGGCTTGCAACCGATACCCAGGTACAGGTCTACCGTCGGAGGTGTCCCCACCCTCGGGGATGTGATGACGGGAGTGAGAGCGATGAGCGATCTGGCGTGGGTGCCGCAGTCCTGCACGCTGCCCACCGAGGAACAACCCCTGCGGGTCGCGGAGTGGGACGCACTGTTCTCGGAGCGGCTGACCTCACTGTCGAGGCCCGAGCCGCTGCGGCTGCACTTCGAGCTGACGGCCGGCCCGGGCGTCGAGGCCCGGGTGCGTGACCTGGTCGCGCGGGAGGGCGGCTGCTGCTCGTTCTTCACCTTCACCCTCACCCCCGGCGAGGACACGGTCGGCCTGGACATCACGGTGGACCAGGAGCACGAGGCAGTCCTGGAGGCCCTGGCCGCGCGAACCGCCACTGCGGGGCAGCGGTGAGCGCGGGGCTGCGCAGCGGGCAGGTCGCCGAGGCCGCCGGAGTGAACATCCAGACCCTGCGCTACTACGAGCGGCGCGGCCTGCTCGCCGAGCCGGACCGCAGCAACGGCGGCCACCGCCTCTACGGCGACGACGCGGTCACCGTCCTGCGCGTGATCAAGGCCGCACAAAGGCTCGGGTTCACGCTGGAGGAGGTCGCCGAGCTCCTGGAGGCCGGCCGCCACCGGCACGGCCGCCCCGCCGCCGGTCTCCAGGAAAGCGCCCAGGCAAAGCTCGCCGAGGTCGACGCGAAGATCGCCGACCTCACCACCATCCGCACCGCCCTGACGGCGGCCGTCGCAGCCGGCTGCGACGACCTGACCCTCTGCGCCGCGAGCCCGTGCTGCCCCATCCCCTTCACCGACCTCGCCGAGGAGAACCGCCATACCGGACCCTGCTGCTGAACCCCGCCCCCACCGCACCCCGAAAGCCCTGGGCGGCCTGGCCGCGCTGGCCTGCGTGGCATGCTGCGCCCTGCCCGTGCTGATCACGGCCGGGGTCGTCGGCGCGGGCGCCGGGGCGGTGGTGGGCTGGCTGCCCGCTCTCGCCGTCGCCTTGGCCGTCCTCGCCGCCGGAACCTGGTGGCTCGGGCAGCGCCGAAGCTCCTGCTCCTGCGCGCCGAAGACCGCCGGTGAGAGCGGGTGCGGCTGCAAGGTGTCCGCAGACCCGTTGAAGATCACCGGTGTGGGCCCGGGGGCTTGACCTTCGAGTCGGGTGGAAGGTTTACGGTCGGGGGATGAGCACGATGCGGATCTCCCAGCTCGCGGCACGCAGCGGCGTCCCGGCGACGACCCTGCGCTTCTACGAGAGCGCAGGGCTCCTGCCCGCCGATCGGCCCCCGGCCGGCTACCGCCTGTACGGGCAGGACGCTGTCGACCGCCTCGCGTTCATCGGAGCGGCCAAGCACCTGGGCCTGCCGCTGGAGGAGATCGCCGAACTGCTCGGGGTGTGGCAGGCGAAGCCCTGCCTGGAGGTGAAGGCCGACCTGCGCGAGCGGGTCGTGGCCCGGATCGAGGAGGCCGAGCGGCGGGCGGCCGAGCTGGCCGCGTTCACCGCGTCCCTCCACCGCGCGGTGGAGCACCTGGACGACCTGCCCGACCGCGAGGACCGCTGCGACCCGCAGTGCGCCTTCCTCAGCCAGACCCCCGCCCGGCCCGCGCCCGGCCGGTAGAACACAGCACCCCCGGCCCGATCTCCCGGCCCTTCGCCGGCCCGGCCATGGCCGCGGGCTCATCCCTCTTCACTGTTTCCCTGCAAGGAGCACGTCCGTTGTCGCAGTCATCCGGCCTGGTCCCAGCCATGGAACGCCACCAGGTCGCCGTCTACATCGGCGCCCTCGCGGCCGGAGGCCTGGTCGGCTGGGCCGCCCCCGGCGCCGGGCCGGGCCTAGAACACGCCGTCAACCCGGTCCTCGCCGTTCTGCTCTACGTCACGTTCCTCCAGGTGCCCGCCGCCGACCTGCTCCGCTCGCTGCGCGCGGGCCGGTTCCTGGCCGCGGCCCTGGTGGTCAACTTCGTGGTGGTGCCGCTGGTCGTGGCGGCCATGTTCAGCTTCCTGCCAGCCGACCAGGCCGTCCGCCTGGGCGTGCTGTTGGTCCTGCTGGCCCCGTGCGTCGACTACGTCATCGTCTTCTCCGGTCTCGCCGGAGGCAGCAGCCAGCGCCTGCTGGCCGCGACCCCGCTGCTCCTGCTCGCGCAGATGGTCCTGCTGCCCGTCTTCCTGTTCCTGTTCATGGGCTCCGACCTGGCCGACGTCGTTGAGGCGGGGCCGTTCCTCGAAGCGTTCCTGATCCTGATCGTCATCCCGCTCGCCCTGGCCTGGCTCACCCAGGCATGGGCGGCCCGCCGCCCCGCCGGGCAGAAGGTCGCCGACGCGATGGGGACCACGATGGTCCCGCTGATGGCCACCACCCTGCTGACCGTGGTCGCCTCCCAGGTCCCCAAGCTCGGCGACAGCCTGGCCGACGTGGCCCGCGTGGTGCCCTTCTACGTGCTGTTCCTGATCGTGATGGCCTTCGCCGGGCTCGCCGTCGCCCGCCTCTTCCGCCTCGATGTCCCGGACGGGCGGGCCATCGTGTTCACCGGCGCGACCCGCAACTCCCTGGTCGTCCTTCCCCTCGCCCTGGCCCTGCCCGACCAGCTCGCGGTCGCCGCCGTCGTGGTCGTCACCCAGACCCTCGTCGAAGTCGTCGGCATGGTGATCTACGTCCGCGCGGTACCCCGGCTCCTGCCCGCCACCTGACCGTTCCCCCGGCGCGGGTACCGGCCGCACGGCCGGGGGAAACCGGTCCGTCTACTCCTCCGCGCCCGCGTCCGCGGCGCGCAGGGGCCGCAGGCCGCCGGGCAGGTCCGGCAGCGAGAAGGAGTAGCGGCCCAGCATGTTGATGTGATGCCGGACGAACGGCGAAAGCCGGGCCACGTCCCTCTCCCGGACCTCGAAGCCGTCGGCCCGCAGCCGGGTGACGGCGGCGTCCATGTAACGGGTGTTGAACAGCACCAGCGCGTTCGGGACCAGGCCGAGCGCGCCGATCTGGTCCTCCATGCCGTCCTGGTAGCGCTGGTAGAGCTGTCCGGCCCGGCCGTGGAAGATCTTCCGGGCGAGCGCGTGCCGGCCTTCCTGGAGGTTGGCCTGCACCTTGATCTGCCGCCGGTAGGCGGGCTCGTCGGCCAGCCGCAGGATGTGCAGGGTCTTGGCGATCCGCCCGTAGTGCGCGATCGCGTCGCCGAGCGGGGTCGGTCGGCCCTCGCGCGAAAGCATCCGGATCACGTCGTAGGCGCGGACGGCCCCGGTGTGGATGGAGCCGATGATCCGCAGGATGTCCTCCCAGTGCCGCTCGATCCGCACCAGGTCGACCCGGCCGCGGGCCGCGTCCTGGAAGGCGCCGTAGTCCGCGGCCCGGTCGATACGCCACATCTTGTGATCTGGCAGGTCCGCCAGCTGCGGCGCGTACGCGAACCCGGCCAAGGTCAGCAGACCGAAGACGATGTCGCTGTACGAGGCGGTATCGGTGACGATCATCTCCGGGCGCTTGCCGCCGTCGCGGTCGTAGAGGACGTCCAGCACGTACAGCGAGTCGCGCGGGGTCCCGGCCACCACCTTTCCGCCCAGCCCGGCCGCCTGGTCGTTGATCATGTTCAGCCACGTTGCCCCGCCCCGGCGGCCGAAGTACTTCGGGTTGGGCCGTGCGTACACCGAGGGCACCGGCACCACGAAGCGCATCCCGTCGACCGAGGCGACCAGGCCGCCGCCGCACGCGCTCGCGAGGCCGATGGACGACTGGGCCCGGATCAAGGTGGCGTTCGCGGCCCGGTAGGTCGCCAGCCGCAGGTACGTCTGGTCGACGTGGGAGAGCCGCCCGTACTTCAGCGCGTCGATCCCGCTGATCACGGGGGTGTAGCCGACGTTGCAGCCGTGCGCGACCAGCAGGGCGGCGATCGTGACGTGCAGGTCCTTCAGCCTAGCCTCGCCGCCGGTGACCGAGGTGAACGCCTGGTCGGCGCCGGTCCAGGAGAACACCTCCAGCAGCACCTCCGGCAGGTCCACCCGCGGCAGCATCGCGTTCACCGCCGCCCGCAGATCGAGCAGGGAGGCGGGGTCGGGCTCCGGCTCCAGCGCGGCGAAGTGCAACCTGCCGTCGTCGTCGAACACGATCTGCGCGTTGTCCGGCACCCGTCCGGCGACCTCCCGGTACGTGCCGTCTAGCAGTGCGGCCCGCGCCGCCAGATGCTCCTCTGCCCCGGCCGGCAGGCCCAGGGACGCGAGCACGGTGGGCTTGGCCCGCTCCCACGCCTCGCCGGCCAGCAGCTTCGCCCGCGGGTCGCCCCACCGGGAGGAGTTCTTCGCGAACACCTCCCGCCGGCGCAGCATCCGGTGGAACTGCTCCAGCACGCAGAACGTGTACGCCTTCCAGTCGACCGTGCCCGGCTCCAGGTGCGGGGCCGCCAGCACCAGGCGCCGCCACGAGCCGACCAGCAAAGAAGTGTCGATCTCGGCGGGTCCCACCTTCTTGCGGCCCATCAGCTCCGGCAGCGTCTTCAGCGCGGCCAGCACCGGCAGTCCTTCCGGGGTCGCGCCGAAGTCGACGACCGTGACCAGCAGTTTCAGGAAGGGCCGCACCGTGCCGAACCGGGTGACCAGCATGGACCGCCATGCCTTGTCGGCGTCCGAGTCCAGCGGCGGCGTCAGCTCGAACAGCGCGGCGATCGCTGCGGCCAGCTCCCGGCGCGGCACCACCGCCTCGATCCGCTCCCACATCGCCTCGAACGAGGACACGGCCGGGCCGCTGACCTCACCGGTGTCGGTGTCGACCAGCTCGGAAGTGGTGTCGAAGACGACCTGGAACGCGGTCGCCAGCTTCGCCGAGGCCCGCTCTACCCGCGGGAGGGTCCTGATCTTCTGCTTGACCGTCTCCCGCTCCGCCTTCGCCAGCAGCTTCGTGGCGATCAGCACCTCCAGCAGGTCGAGCGCGTCGTCCACCGCCCGGGTCGTCAGATACACGGTGGTGGCCAGCAACGTCGCCAGCCGGCGCGAGTCCGCGTGACGCCTGAGCAGCGTCGCCTTGCCGTCCACGCCGTACCGGGAGAGCTCCGCCAGCCGCCGCGGCGGGATTCCCGAGACGTCCAGGTCCCCCATCCCGAAGTCGGCGATCTCCTGCGCCCGGTGGAGCGACCACTTCATCTGCGGCCCGGACACCCGCACCGGGCCGCGCCGCAGCCGGTCCAGCTCCGAGACCCGCTCACCCGGCGCCACGGTCAGCAGGGAGTCCAGCACCGCCCGCTGCCCGACGTTCAGCAGCCCGTACAGCGTGTCCCACAACCGCTGGTTCGCCGTCTCCCGCACCGTGCCCACAAGCCGGGCCAGGCGGCTCGCCCCCGGCAGCAGCACCCGGCGCTCACGCAGCCACCCCGCCGCCGCGTCGAACAGCGCCTTCGGCCCGTCCCCGGTCGTCCACGCCCGCGCGTCCAGCCACACGCTCAACTCGTCGCGCACCTCGGCGAAGTCCCGCCAGCCCCCGGCCTCCTGAATCTCCCCGGCATGGGTGCGGGCCGTTCCGTCCCGCTCGCCGTACGCCCTCAGGCACGAGGGATCCCCGATCCCCAGCTGCTCGGCCAGGTATGCGGCCACCTCCGCCGGCACCTGTCGCGGATCCGGCAGGAACCGGCCCAGGTAGCGCACGCTCGTCAGCTGGACCGCGTACCCGAGGCGGTTGTGTGCACGCCGCTTGGCCTGCACCGCCTCCAGATCCGCGTCATCCAGGAAGAAGTACCGCTCCAACTCCGTACGGGACGGCACCCCGTGAAACGCCCCATACCGGGCCGCCTGCTCAAGCGACAAGAACTCGACCGCCACAACAACTCTCCGAAGGTCGACAACAACGACCCGCGAAGGCTCCGCCGCGCAATCACCCCAGGTCAAAGGTCTAATCAGCCCGGAGACGGCTTAGCGCACGATCTGACACGGATGTTCCTCAAACCCCTGCTCGTGGCGCCCCATCTCGAAGAGGGCGTCGGCCGGAAACATCAGCCTGGAGGGGCGGAGGCGGTGTGCTGGCCGGAAGGGCCCGGGTCCTGGCGCCTGGAGATTACGCTGCGCGGGCCCGCGCGGGGCGGCCGGGTGGAGTGGAGCCCTAGCCCAATGGCCTCCCACCCCTCGGTGCTTTCTCCGGTTCGGGCGGAGCGGGACTATCGGACGTGCTGGGTAAGGCGGAACAGGGCGCCGGTGGGGTCGCGCATGACCACGTCTCCGTTGGCGTTCTGGCGAACTTCGGTGGCACCGAGCTGTCGGGCCCGCTTGGCGTCGGCATCGGGTCTGTTGGTGGCGAAGCTGACCAGCCAGAGTGATCGCTGCGCCGGTGGTTTCCCTGGCGGCTTGCCGGTGGCGGCGGTGGAGTTGTCCGGCAACCGGAACTCGGTGTGCTGGGGGTTGGAGTTCCAGTGCAGTGCTGGTCGGTAGAAGGCGGCGGCATGCGCGGAGTGGTCGGTGAGAAGGCTGATGCCGGCGAAGGTTCCTGGTTCGTGGTTCAGCTGCATGCCGGTGTGGGTGCCGGGCTGCCAGAGTGACAGTGGTGCGCCGACGGGGTCGATCGTGACGGCGTAGTGGCCGAGCGTCCCGACTTCGGTGGGTGCCACGATGATCTGGGCGCCCAGGTTCGTGAAGCGGGTGGCGGTGGCTTGGATGTCCGACACGGTGACGTTGGTCGTCCAGTAGGGTGCGCCTGCGTCCTCGGCCGGCCCCAGGGCGGCGACGAGATGTCCGCGTAGCGTGCAGAGCCGGTAGCCGTTGGGGTCCGGTTGGCCGACGGTCCAGCCGAACAGCGCGGTGTCCAGAGCCGACTCGGCGGCAACCCGCGGTGTCAGGTGTAGTAGGGCGAGTTGAGGTCGATACTGGCGTCTTTGACGATGTCGCCGTCGAACAGCCGTGTCGTTGCGGGGGCTCCGGCCCGGCGGGCTTCTTCGGCGAAGGGGCCCTGGGCGAAGGCCAGGGCGTTCTCGGCGCTGTCGAACTCGTAGAAACCGCCGATGGTGTGGGTGCCGATCCCGGACAGCCACGTCTTGCGGATCATGCCCGGCGCGGTCTTGAGCGCCACGTTGACCTGGTGCCAGTCGAACTGATCGAACGGCACTGCCGCCTGGATCTCGGTGTAGAGAAACGTCTTGCCCATCACGAACCTCCGGTTTCGGGGGCTGCCCAGCTCACCCCACTAGTACGTGCGTCCTAGTGGGGTGAACATGGACTAGGATGGCCGTACTAGTCAAGGAGGTCGCGATGGCCGCGGACACGAAGTCCCGCATGATCAGCGCAGCGATCGGACTGCTGCAGCGCCACGGACTGGCCGCGATGTCCTTCACCGACGTCCTGGCCGAGAGCGGGGCCGCGCGCGGAGCGATCTATCACCATTTCCCGGGCGGCAAACAGCAACTCGCGCTCGAAGCCGCCCGCCGCAACGCGGAAGACGTCCGCGGCCACCTGCACGAACTCCCGGCCCGCACGCCACGCGAAGTCGTGGAGACGTTCCTTGGCAACGTCCGCCCCGTGGTGCAGGCGTCCGCCGGGGGCGGCGGCTGCGCAATCGCGGCGGTCACCGTCGACGGCGGTGCGGCCATTGCCGACCAGAGCAGCCTGCGCACTGTCGCGGCCGAAGCATTCACCGGATGGGGCGGCGAGCTCACCGGAAAACTCACCCACGCCGGAATGAGCCCGTCCCAGGCCGCTGATCTGGCCACCCTCATGATCGTCACACTCGAAGGCGCCCACATCCTGTGTCGCGCCGCGGGCAGCATCGCCCCCTTCGACAGAGCTGCCGCGGCCCTGCTCTCCGGGCTCCCACGCTCGGATTGAACCGGTGCCGGAACCGACCGGGCCATCGCCACGCTGGTCGTCCTACGGTTCCAGCTCCCGCACGCGGCTCTGGCCCGGCTCTACGGAGTGGACCGCTCCACGATCACCCGGGCTGTCCACGAAGTCCGTCCCCTTCTGGCAGCTCGTGGCTTCGCCGTTCCCGGACATGGCGACCGGCGGCTTCGCACTCTCGCGGACGTCTTCGCCCATGCGGCGGCTGAGGACGTCGAGCTGCGGCCGGACGGGACGGAGGTCCGGGTTCGAGGCCCCCGAGCGAACAAGCCAGGCCCTCGCGCCTACGTCTCGGGCACGATGCGGCAGAACACCAACAAAGCCACCCTCGTCACTGACGGGCCTGGGCCGTCGGTTCCGCATGCCATGCTGTCACCGACTCGGACAACACCCGTGCCCCCACCGTCCGGTTGGCCGCCCGTAACTCCTCCGGACGGCCAACCACGCAGGTCACCGGCTTCTAGAACACGCTCTAGCCGTGAAGTGTTGCTTGCGTACCGGCAGTTCAGCGGAAGGCGGCGACATTGCGGGCGGCCCAGTCGGCGAAGGGGCGCGGGGCGCGGTCGAGGACGCGCTGGACGTCCGGGCTGACGCGCTGTTCCTCCGGGCTCGGGGAACCGAGGATGTCCAGTGTGTCGTCGGCGAGTTCCGCCGGCATGCTCCGGGTCATGGCGGCCTTGGCCTCGTCGCGGGTGAGCTCGTGAAACCTCACGGGCGATCCCAGCGCGGAGGCGATGGCCCGCGCCTGCTGGCGCGGAGTGATCACTTCCGGACCGGTCAGCTCGTAGATGCCGCCGGTGTGCCGGTCGTCCAACAGGCAGGCCGCCGCGACCGCGGCGATGTCCGTCGGGTCGATGATCGGCACCCCGACGTCCCCGAAGGGTGCGGCGACGACCTGATGCGCACGGACGGATTCGGCCCACCACAGGGCGTTGGAGGCGAATCCGCCCGGCCGCAGGATGGCCCACTCCAGGCCGGATTCCCGCAGCGTGTCCTCCAGCGAGCGCATCGCGATCCGCGTCGGACCGGAAGGCCTGGTCACCACGCCCAGCGTGGAGAGCAGGACCACCCGGCGGACCCCGTGGGCCGCGGCCTCGTCGATGATGTCGGCGGCATTGGCCGCGGTGGCGTGCAGGTCGCCTGACAGCAGGAGGAAGAGCGCCTTCGCCCCGGCGAGCGCGGGTGCGAGGCCCGTCGGCTCGGCCAGGTCGGCCACCACGTGGCGGACGCCCGGCGGCACGGCCGCCGAGTGCCGCGACACCGCCGTCACTTGCCGGCCCGCCTCCGCCAGCGCCCGCGTCAACGGCCGGCCGATGTTTCCGGTGGCTCCGGTCACCACGATCATGATTAGTTCCTTCGTCGGAGTGCTTGGTTCTGGCCGTCACGCTAGGAGTTGGGCTTACTTTTGGTAAGGACATACCTCTGGGTAAGCTCATGGCATGGCGGGAAGCGCGCAGGACAGGCAGGGCGAGACGGTGCGGCGGTATGACGTGTTTCACACCGACTGCCCCGCGCGCGACGTGGTCGACCACGTGACCAGCAGGTGGGGCATCTGGGTGCTGATCTCCTTGCGGAGCAGCGACCTTCGGTTCTACGAGCTGCGCGAGAGCATCCAGGGCATCAGCGAGAAGATGCTCGCCCAGACGCTGCGCGCGCTGGTCCAGGACGGCCTGGTCTGGCGGGAGGTCGAGCCGACGACGCCGCCCCAAGTCACCTATGGGCTGACCGAGTTCGGCCGGGACCTCGGCGTACCGCTGACGGAGCTGTTCGACCGGATCACGCGCCGGCTGTCGCCGTACAGCGAGGGGTAGCGGGGTCGCGGCCACGCCGAGCCGGGCCTTCACCCTGATCCGATGGCACCCCCTCGGTCGGCCGGGGGTACCCGCCAGTCGGCGGATGTACGTCTACTGCCCGGTGGCGGATGTTTGTGTCATGCACACAGCACAAGGGAGCCCTGGGTCACGCTGTCTCCGCGGCGCGCTCGCCCAGACGGGAGAGGCAGTCGAGTCCCGGGCCAAGGCGGCGGCCGCGTCCTTGACGGTCCGGGAGCGGGAGGTCCTGCTCCTGCTCGGCGGCGCCCTGGGCAATGCCCTCATCGGCCGCCGCCTGGGCATCGCCGAACGTACCGTGAAGAAGCACGTGAGCGCCGTGCTGGAAAAGCTCGCCGTCACCTCACGTCTGGAAGCGGCGCTCGTTGCCGTCCTGGCCCACCCCGAGCTCTGCCCGCAGGCCCGAGCTCCGTGGCGACCGGCAGGAGCAACGATCCTGCCGAGCCCGGACCCCGTCACACGCGGACTGTCGTGCCGCCACGAGGCGGATCGGCATCCCAGCGGCCCGCACCAGCGCGGCGAGGTCGGCGATGTCGGCGAGTCCGGGGCCGGGGCCGGGAGGGTGATCGGCGCCGTGGTCACCGACCGCACGCAGTACACCGAGCATGTGATGGAGCTCGGTGACGGTCTGCGCGGACAGTTCCTGGATCAACCGGGCGCTCTCGCCGACGTCCACCGTCCCGGACCGGTCGACCTGGAGCGCACCGGCCTGCAGGCTGATCAGACTGACCTTGTGCGAGACGACGTCATGCATCTCCATGACGTCCTCCCGTAGCGACCGCGAGCCGGACGGCGGGCGCTCAGCCGTCCAGCCGGGAGCGGATCCTCCCGAGCACGTGAGCGGCGTGCGCATCGAGGAAGAAGTGTCCGCCCGAGTACGTGTTCAGCTCGAAGTCGCCGGTGGAGAAGGCGTCCCAGGCCTGCGCCCCCGCCACGGTGACCTGCGGGTCCGCGTCTCCGGTGAACACCACCAGCGGGCAGGCCAGCGGCGGGCCCGGGGTGTGGCGGTAGGTCTCCACCGCCCGGTAGTCGTTGCGGATGGCGGGCATGAGCATCTCCACCACGTCCGGGTCCTCCAGTAGGGCGCCCGCGGTGCCGCCCAGCTCCCGCACCTTGTCGAGCAGCCCCTCGTCGTCGCGCAGGTGCACGCCCTCGTCACGCGAGAGCGAGGGCGCGCCGCGCCCGGAGGCGAAGAGGGCGACCGGCTTGATGCCCTCCTCCTCCAGCCTGCGGGCGACCTCGTAGGCCACCAGCGCACCCATGCTGTGGCCGAACAGGGCCAGCGGCCGGTCGGCCCACTGGCGCAGTTCCGCCACCAGGACGTCGGCCAGCTCGGTGACGCCGGAGATGAACGGCTCCTTGCGCCGCTCCTGCCGGCCCGGGTACTGGACCGCCAGCACCTCGGCCACCGGCGACAACTGCCGTGAGACCTGGAAGAAGTAGCTGGCGGCGCCGCCCGCATGCGGGAAGCACACGAGGCGGACGCCCGCTTCGGAGGAGTGGAAGCGCCGGATGGAACTGTCGGAGCGGTCCGTCGTCTCGGTCATGGTTGTGCTGACTCCCTGGTCATCGGGTCTGCGGAGCGCCTGAGCCCCGGTCATACGACGTCGGACGCCGTCCGGCGACCGTTCCACCGCTCCACCCAGTCCTCCAGGATGTCGACGGCCGTTTCGGTGCCCCTCTCGGCGCGCACGGCCTCCCCGACACTGGCCGCCCGTCGCGCCATGCCCTGGTCGGTCAGTGCCTTGCCGAGTGCCTCGTCGAGGCGCTCGGCGGTGAACTTCGAGAACGGAATGGGCTGCGGCGACACACCCATCCGGTGGACCTGAGCCGCCCAGAACGGGCTGTCGGCGAATGTCGGCACGACCACCTGGGGAGTACCCGAACGCAGCGCCTCGCCCGTGGTGTTGCAGCCACCGTGGTGGATGACGACCGAGGAGCGGGGGAAGAGCCAGGGGTAGTGCACGTCGTCGACACGAAAGACGTCGTCCGGCACCTTCTCCGGGCCACCGCCCACCAGCACCAGGCGCCGGCCGTGCGAGCGGACCACGCCGAGCACCTTCTCCAGCGTCTTCTCCGGCTGGTGCACCGGCCAGATGCTGCCGAAGGACAGCGACACCGGGGCGTCCCCCGATTCCACGAAGTCGACCAGCTCCGCCGACGGGCTCCATTTGCGGTCCCAGAACCAGTATCCGGTGAACCGCGACAGCGCGGGCCAGTCGGACGGCTCGGTGAACATCTCGCGGGTGACCGGGCACAGCAGCGGCACGTCGCGGCCCAGCTCGCGGTAGGGCGCACCGAAGGGTAGGGCGGGCATGCCCGCTTCCTTGCGGTAGCCCCGGATGGAGATCCAGTCCAGCAGCCCCGCCATCCGGTGCGTCAGCCGGTTGTAACGCGGTCCGAGCCTGGGCTTCGGGGCTATCATCGCCGGCCACTGCCCCGTCGGGTTCAGCGGCCACCACGTCAGCGAGGCCCAGGGGGATTTGCCGTTGTCCTCGAACAGGATCCGGCTCAGCACGCTGTTGACCACCAGGTCGGCGCCCTTGCACGCCTCCGCGATGCGGGAGGCGAGCAGCCGGATGTGCTCCTGCGTCGGGCGCGGCACCTTGCGGGCCGCCGTGAAGAGCGAGGCGCCCTGCTGCAGTGCCTCGGTGAGCGCCGGATGTGCCAGGAAGTCCTTGGGGCTGCCCGGCAGTTCGGTGAAGTCCAGACCGGACTCGCGCACCAGCTTCTCGAAGTCTCCGTGGGTGGCGAGAACGACCGAGTGCCCCCGGGACATCAGGGTGGTGCCCAGCGCGATGAAGGGCTGGACATCACCCCGTGACCCTGTGACAAGGAGTGTGACCTGCATGAGTCCTCCGTACGAAAGGGACGGGTGAGAGGGGGAGCCGCTCGGTTGCTGCGGTGTTTCGCCAGTACTGCGGTGCTTCCGTAGTGCTGCGGTGTGTCAGTAGCAGGGGACGTAGCGGTCGAGCATGCGGTCGAGGTAGTCGGCGTCGGTCACCGATCGCATCTCGGGCAGCAGTTTGCAGAGCTTCTCGACCGACACCCGGGTGAGGGACAGGGGCCCCTCGACGATCTCGTGCCGTGCCGAGAGCCCCAGCCGCTTCTCGATGCCGTGGATCACCGCCTGGATGGGCAGCGGCGTGCCGGAGGCGACGTTGACCACCTCGTTCTCCACGTCCTGTGCGAGCAGTCCGTCGACGGCCCGGGTCAGGTCGGCCACGTCGATCAGGTCGCGGTGCGCTCCCTGGTACAGCCGCACGCTGCCGCTGCGCACCTGCTGTACGAACGCGGGGAGCAGCTGGTGCGGGCGCTGCCAGCGGCCCATCGCGTGACTCACCCGCAGGATGAGCCAGGGCGTGCCGGATTCGGCGACGATGTGCTCCAGCCGGAGCTTCTGCCTGCCGTACGGCGAGGTCGGCAGCAGTTCGACGTCCTCGGCCATCGCGGTGTCCCCGGTGCCGTACAGGGCGTGGGACGCGCTGGACAGGAACACCACGAGGCGGCCGTCGGCGCGGCACCTGCGGGTGACCTCCTCCACCAGGCTCGCCTCGCGGGCGAATTCGGCCTCCGCGAGCACGCTGGTGCTGGACACACCGGCGGCCACCACCGTGGCGTGCGGATGGCGTTCGCTGAAGCCGGCCAGGTTGCGGGCGATGAAGCCGTTACCGACGATCTCCATCAGATGTCCTCCGTGGCGGTGACGCGGAGCGCCGACTTCGCTATGGCGTCGAGCAGTTCGGCGGTCCGTATGGTGGTGGCGGCCCAGCTGTCGTGGTCCCGGTCGGTTCCTGCGGCGACGGTCCGTCGCACGGCGGCGGCGAACGCGGACACCGAGCGGGCGAACTGGTGCTCGGCGGGCAGGACGAGCTCCTCGGCGTGGTTCTGCCCCTCGATGCGCAGCAGGGGCGCCGCCGTCGGCGGCGGGGTGAAGGCGCGGTCCACGGAAAGCCGCGCGTCGCTGCCCCACAGGACGTAGCGGGAGCCGTAGGTGTGGAGGAAGCCGAAGCTGAGCGTGGCGATCTGCCCGGTGGCCGATGCGAGCACCGCGCTGCCCGCGACATCGACGCCCGACGCCGGGTCGTGGCGCAGTACGGCCCCGTCGACGGTGAGGTCGTCGCCGAGGAAGTACTGGGCGAGGCGCACCGGGTAGATGCCCGCGTCCAGCAGGGCGCCGCCGCCGAGCTCGGCCCGGTAGCGGACGTCCTGCGGGGGCAGCGGCGGGAAGCAGAACGCCGCGTCGACGTGCCGCAGGCGGCCGATCCGCCCCTGCGCGACCATGTCGGCCACGCTCCGGTGGAAGCCGTGGTGGACGAAGGCGAGGTTCTCGCGCAGCACCAGGCCGCGCTCCCGCGCGAGCTCGGTCAGTGCGGTGGTGTCCGCCGCGCAGGTGGTCAGGGGCTTCTCGGCCAGGACGTGCTTGCCCGCTTCGAGCGCGGATCTCACCCAGGAGGAATGCAGGGAGTTGGGAACGGACACGTAGACGGCGTCGATGTCGTCGCGTTCGAGCAGTCGGTCGTATCCGTGCACGGCCTCGCTGTCGAACCGGGACGCGAAGGACTCGGCCTTCGCCCGGTCCCGGCTGGCGATGGCGGTGATGGTGGTGTCCGGTGTCTCGCGCAGCGCGGGCAGGGTGCGCCGCGCCGCGATCGAGGACGCGCCGAGCACGCCGACCCGCAGCGGGCCGGTCGAGGGGGAAGTACTCACGTGCATTCTCCTCCGGCCGAACCCAGCAGGCTGTGCAGACATGCGAGCAGGGTTCTGGCTTGGATGTTCAGGTAGTTGCTGTGCTGCACGAGGTTCGACAGCTGGTGAACGGTCAGCCAACGGAAGTCGTCCGGCTCCACCAGCTCGCGCTCCGCGGGGAGTTCGACGATCAGATAGCGGCTGCGCGTGTGGAAGAACCGGCCGCCCTCCTCGGACAACACGCTGTCGAAGCGCACGGCGTCGGCGGGGGCGTGCAGCACCTCGTCCAGGAACGGGGGAGCGGCCTCGGCCGGAAGGACGGCGTAGTTCTCCGGAGTGCACTGCACGGTGGGCGCCAGTTCGACCGCATCCATGAACCCGGGTTCGGAGCCGATCCGGGCCAGGACGTGCAGTACGCCGCCGATCCGCTGCACGAGGAAGGCCGCGACGCCCTGACCGCGCGCCTCGATCATCGGCTGGGTCCAGCTGGAGACCTCGCGGCTGCCGGTCCGTACGTCCACGGCCATCACGTCGAAGAACACACCGCGGTCGTGCGAGATGCGGTCGTCGGAGCGCTGCCAGTCGCGGACGCCGGCGAGATCGACCAGGTGCGCTTCGCCCGTGAAGCCGGCCCGCGCCCCGGTGAACCAGTTGCGGACGGAGCCGGGGGAGTGCAGTGAGCCGTATCCGGGATCCAGCGATCTGGCCAGTGCGGAGCCGATGCCAGGGCCCTCCACCGGCCAGGGGGCGGCCGGTGCGCCGTCGGAAGCCCGCGGGCCGGACGGTGAAGGGGAGGTGAACGGGAAACAGGCCATGACCGTGCGCGAGTCCATGTTCACGAGGTCGTGCTCTGCCAGCAGGGCGTGCAGCTGTCCTACGGACAGCCAGTAGAAGCCGTCCAGCAACTCCACGTCATCGCGTGTTTCGACGATGATGTTTCGATTTCGTTTCCGGTAGAACCAGGATCCCTGCTCCGACTGGAGCACATCGGCCAGTACCTGGTGCCGGGAGGCGTTCCGGAAGAAGTCGAGATAGGGCACCGGTCGGCCGCCGTGCACGCGGGTGTAGTTACTCCGGGTCGCCTGCACCGTGGGCGATAGCTGTACCTTGTTGTGGTTGCCCGGCTCCATCTTTGCCTGCATCAGGCAATGTGGTATACCGTCGAATTCCTTGACCAGGATGCCCAGTACGCCGACTTCGGGCTGATGGATGATCGGCTGTTCCCATTCGGGCACCGCCCCGGGGGCGTTTCGTACCCGTAGACCCTGGACCGAAAAAAACTTGCCGCTCTCGTGGACGAGGTTTCCGTGCGGCTCCTCGAAACGCCAGCCTTTCAGCTCACTGAAAGGGATGCGGCGTATCTCTGAACTTTCCGTTTCGAGGTACGCGGCAAACCATGCGTGAAAATCCCGCAGGCTGGACGCGGCCCGTTCGGCTTCCCGCATGGAACGGGCTAATCCGGCCGCTAAGCGGGTCTCGGGCCTGGCTAAGACGTCGGCGCTGCCCTCCAGGGCGTGCGTCATCAGTAGTCGCTCCTCGTTGCCTGGCTGTTCTCTGGCTGTTTACTGGCGCGGATTGTTACCAGCGTGCAAATAGTGGAAGAAGGCATCCAGCGGGGGCGGCTGCGGCGGCGCGCTTCTTCAGCCACTGTCCGGAAAACTGTCCGGAAACAGGCCCTGTCAGGCAGGCGCGGGACACTCCTGCTGTCACCCGAGTGTGGCTGGGCAGGCGCTTTCTGAACCCTGCTAGTCCTACGTCTCCGGTGCTTGGCTGTCAACTCTTTCGAGAGCGTGCCGCGGCGAAAGAAACGCAGATCGTTCGAGGGTTTCAAGACCCGTGCGGTCGTCCCCGCGCTTACAAGCACCGTACTCGGAAGGCCAGATGCGTGTCTGAAAGTGATCCACATCACATTGCCTCGGTCTGGTGCGGTATGACACAGTCGATCTTGCGCTTATCAACTGTTCTAATAAGTGCAGTGAATTAGGAAACCAACATCGATCGCCAGTTGTGTATTCACGGATGGGGATTGGGAGTTGGCCCGGAGATTATTCGGGACCGCTTCGGCGAACTTCGAAGATTAGCGGGGGTTCACATTGTTCAGGAGTGCTCGTTCGGTGCGGCATGATGACGATGGCGATGGCGATCGAATCGCCGTGATCGGGCTCTCCTGTCGTCTGCCGCAGGCCGACTCTTCTGTCCGATTATGGGAACTCCTGCGCGATGGTGTCGACGCGATCACCCCGCTGCCCTCGGGGCGGTGGCCGCAACGCTCCGCCGAAGCCGCGGAGTTAACCTCCGAACGAGGCGGCTTCCTCGACCGGGTCGATCAGTTCGACGCCGACTTCTTCGGCATCTCGCCGCGCGAGGCGGCGGCCATGGACCCCCAGCAACGCCTCGCGCTCGAACTCGGCTGGGAACTGCTGGAGAACGGCGGCATCACCCCCGAGCGCATGGCGGCCCTGCGCGCCGGCGTCTTCGTCGGCGCGATGAACGACGACTACGCGACCCTCACCCGGCAGCGCAGCTCGCAAGCGGTCTCGCACCACACTCTCGCCGGTCTGCAGCGAAGCATGATCGCCAACCGGCTCTCCTACCTCCTCGGCGTGAACGGCCCCAGCCTCACCGTCGACTCGGGCCAGTCGTCCTCCCTGGTCGCCGTCCACATGGCCTGCCAGAGCCTGCGCGCGGGAGAGTGCGAGATCGCCCTCGCCGGCGGGGTGAACCTCAACCTCAGCTTCGACGGCACCCTGAGCGTCTCCCGGTTCGGCGGGCTCTCCCCCGACGGCCGCTGCTACACCTTCGACGCCCGCGCCAACGGCTACGTACGGGGCGAGGGCGGCGGCTTCGTCCTCCTCAAGCCCCTGGCGCAGGCGCTGCGGGACGGCGACCACATCCACGGCGTGCTGCGCGGGAGCGCCGTCAACAACGGTGGCGGTGACAGCCTCACCACCCCCAGCCAGCAGGCTCAGGAGGACGTACTCCGCCGCGCGCACACCGCGGCGGGAGTACGCCCCGAGGACATCCAGTACGTAGAACTCCACGGCACGGGCACAGCCGTCGGCGACCCCATCGAGGCCGCGGCGCTCGCCGCGGTCATCGGATCCGCCCGCCCGACGGACGCACCCTTGCAGGTCGGCTCGGCGAAGACGAACGTCGGCCACCTGGAAGGCGCCGCGGGCATCGTCGGCCTGCTCAAGGTCCTGCTCTCCCTTGAAGCGGGGGAGCTTCCCGCCAGCCTCAACTTCGAGACGCCCAACCCGGCCATCCCGCTCGCCGACTGGCACCTCCAGGTCCAGACCGAGCGCTCGCCGTGGCCGCGTCCGGACGTACCGCTGCTGGCCGGTGTGTCGTCGTTCGGCCTGGGCGGGACGAACGCGCACGTGATCGTGGAGCAGGCTCCCGTGGTGGAGCCGGCCGGGGCGGCGAAGCCGGGACCGGCGGTCGGCGTGGTGGCCGGTGGCGGTGTGGTGCCGTGGGTGCTTTCGGGGAAGTCGGCTGCGGGGCTGTGTGGGCAGGCGGTGCGGTTGCGGGAGTTCGTGACGTCGTCCGCTGTGTCGCTTGATGTATCGCTTGCGGATGTCGGTCATTCGTTGGTGTCGTCGCGGGCGGGTCTTGAGCATCGGGCGGTGGTGCTGGGTTCGAGTCGTGAGGAGTTGGTGGCGGGGCTGGAGGCGGTGGCGGCGGGTGAGCCTGCTGAGGGTGTGGTGTCCGGGGTGCGGCGCGAGGGTGCGTCGGACGTGGTGTTCGTGTTCCCGGGTCAGGGTGCGCAGTGGGCGGGGATGGCGGTCGGGCTGCTGGATTCTTCGCGGGTGTTCGCGGAGCGGTTCGGTGCGTGTGCGGCTGCGTTGACGGCGTATGTGGACTGGGTTCCGGTGGATGTCCTGCGGGAGCGTGAGGGTGCGCCGTCGTTGGATCGGGTGGATGTGGTCCAGCCGATGTTGTGGGCGGTCATGGTGTCCCTGGCGCAGGTGTGGCGTGCTCATGGGGTGGAGCCCGCTGCTGTAATCGGGCATTCGCAGGGTGAGTTGGCGGCCGCTGTGGTGGCGGGGGTGTTGTCGGTCGAGGATGGTGCGCGGATCGTCGCCTTGCGCAGTCAGTTGATCGGCAGGGAGTTGGCGGGTCTGGGTGGCATGGTGTCCGTGCCGCTCGGCGAGGATGTTGCGCTGGAGTTGATCGAGCCCTGGGTGGGCCGGATCAGCGTTGCCACGATCAATGGCCCGCGGTCCACGGTGGTGGCTGGTGAGGCCGCAGCGCTGGACGAGCTGATGGCCGTGTGTGAACGGGGTGAGATTCGGGCCCGTCGTATTCCGGTGGACTACGGGTCGCACACCCCCCAGGTGGAGCGGTTGCGTGAGGCTCTGCTGGAGCTGGCTGCTCCGGTGGCGCCGCGTGCGGGTGACGTACCGATGTACTCGACCGTGACCGCTCGGCTCCTTGAGGGCGGTGTGGCTGATGCGGAGTACTGGTTCCGTAATCTGCGGCAGCCGGTGCGTTTTGAGGAGACGGTGCGTGGGCTGATCGCGGATGGGCACGTCACGTTCCTTGAGGTGAGTGCGCATCCGGTGTTGACGTCTCCGGTCGAGGAGACCGGTGAGGCGATGGGCGTCGAGGTGTTCGCGGGCGCCACCCTGCGCCGTGATCAGGGTGGTAGCCGTCGGTTCCTGTCCTCGCTCGGCGAGTTGTGGGTGCGGGGCGGTACGCCCGACTGGTCGGCGGTCTTCGACGGAAGTGATGCCCGCCGGGTCGCGCTGCCGACCTACGCCTTCCAGACCAAGCACTACTGGCTGGACAGCGCGGTCGCTGACCCCGAGGCCGCGGGCGCCGTGTCGGTGGCAGGCGCGGCAGTCGGCACCTACGACGGCAGTGGCGCCGGCGGTGCACACGACGTGTCGCCGGACGTCTCGCACGCGGTGCGGGCCCACACGGCAGCCGTACTGGGGCACGCCACTGCGGAGGAAGTCGACGTCCGGCGCTCGTTCAAGGACCTGGGCTTCGACTCGATCATGCTCGGTGATCTGCGCAGTCGGCTGAACACCGTGCTGGGCCGGCGGTTGACCACGGCCGCCCTCTTCTCGCACCCCACCCCGGCCCGGCTGGCAGCACATCTGGAGTCCGTACGCGACGACAGGACCGGAGAGCGGCGTCCTGCCGCCGTCACGGTGCGCGAGCCCGACCGCGACCGTGCGGTGGACGGCGCGGAAGACCCCATCGCCATCGTGGCCATGAGCTGCCGCTTTCCCGGCGGGGTCAGTTCCCCCGAGGACCTGTGGCAGCTCGTCTCCGCGGGCCAGGACGCGATCTCGGACTACCCCGACGACCGCGGCTGGGACCTGGAACGGCTGCTGAGCCCTGACGGCCGGGGCCGCGTCTCCACCGGAGTCGGCGGCTTCATCGACGGCGCCACGGACTTCGACCCTCGCTTCTTCGGGATATCCCCGCGCGAAGCGCTGGCCATGGACCCGCAGCAGCGGCTGCTCCTGGAGACCTCGTGGGAGCTGCTTGAACGCGCCGGCATCGATCCGGAACTGCTGCGCGGCAGCAGGACCGGCGTGTTCGTCGGCACGATGGACCAGGAGTACGGCCCCCGGCTGCACGAGGCCCCGGAGACGCTCGACGGCCTGATGCTCACCGGCAAGACGACCAGCGTCGCCTCGGGCCGCATCGCCTACGTGCTCGGACTGACCGGGCCCGCGCTCACCGTCGACACCGCCTGCTCGTCCTCACTGGTCGCGCTCCACCTGGCCGTGGCGTCCCTGCGGCGCGGCGAGTGCTCGCTGGCCCTCGCCGGCGGTGCCACCGTGCTGTCGACACCGGGCATCTTCACCGAAATGACCAGCCAGCAGGGGCTGGCGCTCGACGGCCGCTGCAAGGCCTTCGCCGGCGCCGCCGACGGGACCGGCTTCTCGGAAGGCGTCGGGATGCTGCTGGTCGAGCGGCTCTCCGACGCACGCCGCAACGGCCACCGGGTGCTCGCGGTCGTACGCGGCTCCGCGATCAACCAGGACGGCGCGTCCAACGGCCTCACCGCGCCCAACGGGCTCTCCCAGCAGCAGGTCATCAGGGACGCCTGGGCCAGCGCCGGGCTCGGCTCCGCCGACGTGGACATGCTGGAGGCCCACGGCACCGGCACCGCACTGGGCGACCCCATCGAGGCGGAAGCGCTGCTGGCGACGTACGGCCAGGACCGGCCCGAGGACCGGCCGCTGCTGCTCGGCTCGCTCAAGTCCAACATCGGCCACACGCAGGCCGCCGCGGGTGTCGCGGGCGTCATCAAGTCGGTACTGGCCATCCGGCACGGACTCGTGCCGGCCACGCTCCACGTCGACGGGCCCACGCCCGAGGTGGACTGGTCCACCGGAGCGGTGCGCCTGGCTACGGAGAGCACCCCGTGGCCCGAGGCCAGCCCGGTCCGACGAGCAGGAGTCTCCTCGTTCGGCATCAGCGGGACCAACGCCCACGTCATCCTCGAACAGGCACCCGTCGACGCTGCGGCACCCGCGGCGGCGCCCCTGCCCGGGGCGCGGCTGCGCGAGGGCGGCCCGCTGCCCTGGATCGTCTCGGGCCGCACAGCGGCAGGGCTGCGCGCACAGGCCGCACGGCTGCGGCGGGTCGCCGCCGACAGTGCGGCGACGGACGAGGAACTGGGACGCGCCCTGGCCACCACCCGGTCTGCGCTGGAACACCGCGCCGTCGTGGTGGCGGAGGACCGCGAGATGTTCCTCGCCGGACTCGACGCACTGGAGACGGGCGGATCCGCTGCCCATGTGTTCAGCGGCCGGGTGTCCGGCGAGCCGGGCGGCGTGGTGTTCGTGTTCCCGGGTCAGGGTGCGCAGTGGGCGGGGATGGCGGTGGAGCTGCTGGATTCTTCGCCGGTGTTCGCGGAGCGGTTCGCGGCGTGTGCGGCTGCGTTGACGGCGTACGTCGACTGGGTTCCGGAGGACGTGCTGCGTCAGCGGACGGGTGCGCCGTCCTACGACCGGGTGGATGTGGTCCAGCCGATGTTGTGGGCGGTGATGGTGTCGCTCGCGGCGGTGTGGCGTGCGTCGGGTGTCCAGCCTGCTGCTGTAGTGGGGCATTCGCAGGGTGAGTTGGCGGCTGCCGTGGTGGCTGGGGTGCTGTCGGTCGAGGACGGTGCGCGGATCGTCGCGTTGCGCAGTCAGTTGATCGGCAGGGAGTTGGCGGGTCAGGGTGGCATGGTGTCCGTGCCGCTCGGCGAGGATGTTGCGCTGGAGTTGATCGAGCCCTGGGTGGGCCGGATCAGCGTTGCCACGATCAATGGCCCGCGGTCCACGGTGGTGGCTGGTGAGGCCGCAGCGCTGGACGAGCTGATGGCCGTATGCGAGCGGGGTGAGGTTCGGGCCCGTCGTATTCCGGTGGATTACGGGTCGCACACGGCGCAGGTGGAGCGGTTGCGTGAGGCTCTGCTGGAGCTGGCTGCTCCGGTGTCGCCGCGTGCGGGTGACGTGCCGATGTACTCGACCGTGACGGGTGGGCTCCTTGAGGGCGGTGTGGCTGATGCGGAGTATTGGTTCCGTAATCTGCGGCAGCCGGTGCGGTTTGAGGAGACGGTGCGTGGGCTGATCGCGGACGGGCACGTCACGTTCCTTGAGGTGAGTGCGCATCCGGTGTTGACGTCTCCGGTCGAGGAGACCGGTGAGGCGATGGGCGTCGAGGTGTTCGCGGGCGCCACCCTGCGCCGGGATCAGGGTGGTAGCCGTCGGTTCCTGTCCTCGCTTAGCGAGCTGTGGGTACGGGGCGGAACGCCCGACTGGTCGGCGGTCTACGCCCCGGTCGCCGAAGGCGCCGAGCCGGTCGAGCTGCCCACGTATGCCTTCCAGCGCGACCGCTACTGGCTCGCGCCCTCGGCCGCCGGTGCACCCGTACAGGTGGAGCTGCCTTCCGCTCCGGTCGCCGAACCGGTCGACGGTTTCCGGCAGAAGGTGCTCGACGCGCCCACCGCCAGCCGGCGCCTGCGCATCGTGCTGGACGAGGTGTGCACGCAGGCAGCGGCCGTACTCGGATGGGCCTCGGCGCACGAGGTCGAGGTGGGCCGGGCGTTCCGCGAGGCCGGATTCGACTCGCTGACCGCCGTGGACCTGCGCAACCGGCTGGGCATCGCGATCGGGCAGCCCCTCGCGCAGACGGCCGTGTTCGACTACCCGACGCCGCTGCGGCTCGCGGAGCACCTGCGCGACCGCATACTCGGCGCGGACGGTTCGGACGGCGACGACGCGGAAGCCGCCGCCCTGCGTTCTCGTACGACATCCGGCGCGTCCGGTGACGAGCCCATCGCCATCGTGGCCACCAGCTGCCGCTTCCCGGGCGACATACGCTCGCCGGATGACCTGTGGCGGCTGCTGCTCGACGGGCAGGACGTCATCTCCGGACTGCCGCAGGACCGTGGCTGGGACCTCGACGCGCTGTATGACCCGGACTCCTCGCGGGCGGGCACCAGCTACGTCGACCAGGGCGGATTCCTGCACGACGCCGGGCAGTTCGACGCGGGCTTCTTCGGGATCTCACCGCGCGAGGCCGTCGCCATGGACCCGCAGCAGCGGCTCCTTCTGGAGACCTCGTGGGAGGCCGTGGAGCGCGCCGGCCTCGACCCGGAGACGCTGCGCGGCAGCAGGACCGGTGTCTTCGTCGGCGCCGTCCCGCACGGCTACGGGGCTGACGCCACCAACGCCCAGGAATCCGGAGGCTATCTGTTCACCGGCGCCGCGGGCAGTGTGGCCTCGGGGCGCATCTCCTACAGCTTCGGGCTGACGGGCCCCGCCATGACGGTGGACACCGCGTGCTCCTCCTCGCTGGTCGCGCTGCACCTGGCGGTGCAGGCGTTGCGGCATGGCGAGTGCTCGATGGCGCTCGCCGGCGGAGTGACCGTGATGTCGACCCCGGGCGTCTTCACCGAGTTCAGCCAACAGCGAGGACTCGCCCCCGACGGCCTGTGCAAGCCCTTCGCCGCGGCAGCGGACGGCACGGCCTGGGGCGAGGGCGTCGGGGTGCTGCTCCTGGAGCCGTTGGCCCAGGCACAGCGCAACGGTCACCAGGTGCTGGCCGTGATCCGCGGCTCGGCCGTCAACCAGGACGGTGCTTCCAACGGCCTGACGGCGCCGAACGGGCCTTCGCAGCAGCGGGTCATCCGTCAGGCGCTGGCCAACGCGCAGCTCGAAGCGTCGGACATCGACGTGGTTGAGGCGCACGGCACCGGCACGGCACTGGGCGACCCGATCGAGGCGCAGGCGCTGCTGGCGACGTACGGCCAGGACCGGCCCGAGGACCGGCCGCTGCTGCTCGGCTCGCTGAAGTCGAACCTCGGCCACACCTCCGCCGTCGCGGGCATCGCCGGTGTGATCAAGGTGGTGGAGGCGATGCGGCACGGTGTGGTGCCGGCGACCTTGCACGTGGATGAGCCGACGCCGAAGGTGGACTGGTCCTCGGGTGCGGTGGAGTTGGTGACCGAGGGTCGTGCGTGGCCGGAGACGGGTCGGGTACGGCGTGCGGGTGTGTCCTCGTTCGGTGTGAGCGGGACGAACGCGCACGTGATCGTGGAGCAGGCCCCGGTGGTGGAGCAGGAGCAGGAGCAGGAGCAGGTCCCGGTGGCGGAGCCGGCGGGGGGTGTGGTGCCGTGGGTGCTTTCGGGGAAGTCGGCTGCGGGGTTGTGTGGGCAGGCGGTGCGGTTGCGGGAGTTCGTGACGTCGTCCGCTGTGTCGCTTGGTGTATCGCTTGCGGATGTCGGTCATTCGTTGGTGTCGTCGCGGGCGGGTTTTGAGCATCGGGCGGTGGTGCTGGGTTCGAGTCGTGAGGAGTTGGTGGCGGCTCTGGAGGCGGTGGCGGCGGGTGAGCCTGCTGAGGGTGTGGTGTCCGGGGTGCGGCGCGAGGGTGCGTCGGATGTGGTGTTCGTGTTCCCGGGTCAGGGTGCGCAGTGGGCGGGGATGGCGGTCGGGCTGCTGGATTCTTCGCGGGTGTTCGCGGAGCGGTTCGGTGCGTGTGCGGCTGCTCTGGCGCCGTATGTGGACTGGGTTCCGGTGGATGTTCTGCGGGAGCGTGAGGGTGCGCCGTCGTTGGATCGGGTGGATGTGGTCCAGCCGATGTTGTGGGCGGTCATGGTTTCGCTCGCGGCGGTGTGGCGTGCCTCGGGTGTCCAGCCTGCTGCTGTAGTGGGCCATTCGCAGGGTGAGTTGGCGGCTGCTGTGGTGGCGGGGGTCCTCTCGTTGGAGGATGCGGCGCGGATCGTGGCGCTGCGCAGTCTGTTGATCGGCCGGGAGTTGGCGGGTCGGGGCGGCATGGTGTCGTTGCCGTTGGCGGCTGATGCTGCGCTGGAGTTGATCGAGCCGTGGTCCGGTCGGGTGAGTGTGGCGACGGTGAATGGTCCGCGTTCGACGGTGGTGGCTGGTGAGGCCGAGGCGCTGGACGAGCTGATGGCCGTGTGCGAGCG
This sequence comes from Streptomyces sp. NPDC098789, assembly GCF_044759975.1. Lineage (NCBI taxonomy): Bacteria > Bacillati > Actinomycetota > Actinomycetes > Kitasatosporales > Streptomycetaceae > Streptomyces > Streptomyces sp. NPDC098789. The sequence goes on along the minus strand of NZ_JBIWAJ010000019.1, from coordinate 77,911 downwards.
GGATGAGGTTCGGGCGCGTCGTATTCCGGTGGATTACGGGTCGCACACGGCGCAGGTGGAGCTTTTGAGGGAAGCGCTGTTGGAGTTGGCTGCTCCGGTGGCGCCGCGTGCGGGTGACGTACCGATGTACTCGACCGTGACGGGTGGGCTCCTTGAGGGCGGTGTGGCTGATGCGGAGTATTGGTTCCGTAATTTGCGGCAGCCGGTGCGGTTTGAGGAGACGGTGCGTGGGCTGATCGCGGATGGGCACGTCACGTTTCTTGAGGTGAGTGCGCATCCGGTGTTGACGTCTCCGGTCGAGGAGACCGGTGAGGCGATGGGCGTCGAGGTGTTCGCGGGCGCCACCCTGCGCCGTGGTGAGGGTGGTCCGGAGCGGTGGTTGAGGTCCCTGGCCCAGCTGTGGGTGCAGGGCGGGGTGCCGGACTGGCAGGCGGTGTTCGCAGATACCGGGGCCCGCCGGGTGGAACTGCCGACCTACGCGTTCCAGACCAAGCACTACTGGTTCGACACCGCGCCGGCCCGCGCCGCGGCGACCGCGGATCCGCACGCCGCCTTCTGGGAGGTGGTGGAGCGCGAGGACCTGGAGGGACTTGCGAAGACGCTGCGCCTGAACGAGGAGCAGGCCGGGCTGACGTCCGTACTGCCCGCGCTCGCCGCTTGGCACAAGCGGCACGCGGAAGCGGCCGGCATGGAGTCGTGGCGATACCGGGCGCACTGGAAGTCGCTGCCGTCCGGCCCCAAGGCCGCCCTGTCCGGAACCTGGCTGGTCGCCGTCACCCCGGACCAGCTCGACGGCGCGCTGTACGAGACGGTGGCCGGGGCCCTGCGTGCCCAGGAGGCCGTGGTAGAACCGCTGGTCGTGCGCGGCGCCGAGGACGCGGGGCAGGGCGGGAATCCGTGGGCCGAGGCCCTGGCCGCGCACTCCGCGGCAGCCGGTGTGCTGTCGCTGCTCGCGCAGGACGAGAGTCCGCTCGCGGAGGCGTCCGTCACCCCGGCCGGATTCGCCCAGAACCTCGCGCTGCTCCAGCAGCTGGAGGCCGCCGACTCGGACGCCGTGCTGTGGTGCGTCACCCAGGGCGCGGTGTCCATCGGTGAGCGGGACCCGCTCACGAGCCCCGCACAGGCGCTGGTCTGGGGCCTCGGCAGGGTGGCGGCCCAGGAGCTGCCGACCCGCTGGGGCGGTCTGGTCGACCTCCCGCGGGAGCCGGACGGGCGCGCCCTCGCGCGGCTCTGCGACGTGCTCGCGGCCGGGCCCGACGAGGATCAGGTCGCGGTCCGCTCGACCGCGACCTACGGGCGCCGGCTCGTCCGCGCGCCTCTCACCGGCGCGCTGGGCGACGGCTGGACGCCGGGCAAGGGCACGGTACTGATCACGGGCGGCACCGGCGCACTCGGTAGCCAGGTCGCCAAACGCCTGGCCGCTCAGGGCGCCGAGCACCTGCTGCTCGTCAGCAGGCAGGGCGGTACGGCCCCCGGCGCCACCGATCTCGAAGCCGAACTGGCCGCCACCGGAGCCCGCGTCACCACGGTCGCCTGCGACGTGGCGGACCCGGAGGCCTTGCGCCACCTGCTGGACTCGGTGCCCGACGACTGCCCGCTGGCCGCTGTGGTGCACACCGCGGCAGTACTGGACGACGGGGCGCTCACCACGCTGACGCCCGAACAGCTCGACCGGGTGCTGCGGGTCAAGGCAGCTGTGGCACACCAACTGCACCTGATGACTCAGGACATGGGGCTGTCCGCCTTCGTGCTGTTCTCGTCGCTGGCGGGCACGGTCGGCATGGCGGGTCAGGGCAACTACGCGCCGGGCAACGCCTACCTGGACGCACTGGCCCAGTACCGCCGTGCGCAGGGGCTCGCGGCCACCTCCGTGGCCTGGGGTTCCTGGGCCAGGGGCGGCATGGCAGGCCGGGACGTGGTCGGCGACACCAGCATCCGGCACGGCGTGCCGCTGCTCCCGCCGGAGCGCGCCACCGTCGCACTGGAGACCGCGCTCGCCCACGGCGACACCAGCCTCGTGATCGCGGACATCGACTGGGAGAGGTTCGCGTACTCCTACACCGCGGCCAGGCCCAGCCGTCTGCTCGACGAGCTGCCGGAGGCCCGCGCCGTACTCACGCGGGACGAACCCACCGACGCGGCCGCCACCCTCACGCTGGCCGAGCGGCTGGCCGGCCTCGCACCGGCCGAGCGCGAACGGCAGTTGCGCACGGCGGTCCGTCAGCAGGTGGCAGCCGTACTCGGCCACGACTCCGGGGAGACGGTGGAGCTCCGGCGCCGATTCCTGGAAATGGGCCTGGACTCGGTCACCGCCGTGGAACTGCGCAACCGGCTCAACGCGGCGACCGGTCTGCGACTGCCCGCCACGATCGTCTTCGACTGCCCGACCGTGCACGAACTCGTCCGCTACCTCGGCGACGCACTGTTCGGCGACAACGACGCGGCCGTGGGCTCCACGGACGCGCCGGCCCCCGGCACTGCCGAACTCGACCAGCTTGAGGAGCTCCTGGGGCAACTGCCCGACGGAGATCCTGGGAGATCCGAACTAGCGCGACGGCTGCGCCAGTTGCTCCGTACCGCATCCGGGCCAGGTGTGGACGGCGAGGAAGCCCTCGACGCCGAAGACCTCGAATCCGCGAGCAACGACGACCTCTTCAAGTACATCGGCAAAGAGTTCGGGATTTCCTGAGCCCCTGATCGACGCCGCGGTTCCGACACGCGCCTTTCCGCGGGCGCACGCACACTTCCGTCTCACTTTCGGGGGCACGCAAGCATGGACGACGCCAAGAAGCTCCGCTATTACCTGACCCGGGTCACAGCCGAGCTGAAAGAGACCCAAACGCGGCTGCAGGCAGCGGAGTCGGTGGACAGCGAGCCGATGGCGATCATCGGGATGAGCTGCCGGTTCCCCGGCGGGGTCGCCTCTCCCGAGGACCTGTGGCGGCTGCTCTCCGAGGGCGGCGACGCCATCACCGGACTCCCCACCGACCGCGGCTGGGACGCGGGATCCCTGGTGGACGTGACCGGAGAGCGCCCCGGCAGCTCGTACGTGGCCGAGGGCGGATTCCTGCACGACGCGGGACAGTTCGACGCGGGCCTCTTCGGGATCTCGCCGCGCGAGGCGCTCGCCATGGACCCGCAACAGCGGCTCCTGCTGGAAACCTCCTGGGAGCTGTTCGAGCGCTCCGGCATCGCCCCCGACGCCCTGGACGGCAGCAGGACGGGCGTCTTCATCGGCTCCAGCTTCCGCGACTACGGAAGCCGACTGCCCGCGATCCCCGAAGAGGTCGAGGGGCACGCCATGACGGGCACCGCGGGCAGCGTGGCCTCGGGGCGCATCTCCTACACCTTCGGCCTGACCGGTCCCGCCGTCACGGTCGACACGGCGTGCTCCTCTTCGCTGGTGGCGCTGCACCTCGCGATTCAGGCGCTGCGCCACGGCGAGTGCTCGATGGCGCTCGCGGGCGGGGTCGCGGTCATGTCGACGCCCGACCTGTTCACGGAGTTCAGCCGCCAACAGGGCCTGGCACGCGACGGCCGCAGCAAGGCGTTCGCCGCGTCCGCCGACGGCATGAGCGCGGCCGAGGGAGTGGGCCTGCTGCTGGTCGAGCGGCTCTCCGACGCTCGGCGCAACGGGCATCAGGTTCTCGCCGTGATCCGCGGCTCGGCAGTCAACCAGGACGGCGCCTCCAGCGGACTGACCGCGCCCAACGGCCCCGCGCAGCAGCGTGTGATCCGGCAGGCGCTGACGAGCGCGGGTATGAAGGGCTCCGAGGTCGACGTCGTCGAGGCGCACGGCACCGGCACGGCACTGGGCGACCCGATCGAGGCGCAGGCGCTGCTGGCGACGTACGGCCAGGACCGGCCCGAGGACCGGCCGCTGCTGCTCGGCTCCCTCAAGTCGAACCTCGGTCACACGCAGGCCGCCGCGGGCGTGGCCAGCGTGATCAAGATGGTGGAGGCGATGCGGCACGGTGTGGTGCCGGCGACCTTGCACGTGGATGAGCCGACGCCGAAGGTGGACTGGTCGTCGGGTGCGGTGGAGTTGGTGACCGAGGGTCGTGCGTGGCCGGAGACGGGTCGGGTACGGCGTGCGGGTGTGTCCTCGTTCGGTGTGAGCGGGACGAACGCGCACGTGATCGTGGAGCAGGCTCCCGTGGAGGAGTCGGCCCCGGCGGCGAAGCCGGGACCGGCGGTCGGCGTGGTGGCCGGTGGCGGTGTGGTGCCGTGGGCGCTCTCCGGGAAGTCGGCGTCGGCGCTGCGCGAACAGGCGGTGCGGCTGCGGGAGTTCATGACGTCATCGGCCGCGTCGCTCACGGGTGTCGGCTACTCGTTGGTGTCGTCGCGTGCGGGTCTTGAGCATCGGGCTGTGGTGCTGGGTTCGAGTCGTGAGGAGCTGCTGGCGGGGCTGGAGGCGGTGGCGGCGGGTGAGCCTGCTGAGGGTGTGGTGTCGGGGGTGCGGGCGGACAGGGAAGACGGCGTGGTGTTCGTCTTCCCGGGTCAGGGTGCGCAGTGGGCGGGGATGGCGGTGGAGCTGCTGGATTCTTCGCCGGTGTTCGCGGAGCGGTTCGCGGCGTGTGCGGCTGCGTTGACGGCGTACGTCGACTGGGTGCCGGAGGACGTGCTGCGTCAGCGGACGGGTGCGCCGTCCTACGACCGGGTGGATGTGGTTCAGCCGATGTTGTGGGCGGTGATGGTTTCGCTCGCGGCGGTGTGGCGTGCGTCGGGTGTCCAGCCCGCTGCTGTAATCGGGCATTCGCAGGGTGAGTTGGCGGCTGCTGTGGTGGCTGGGGTCCTCTCGTTGGAGGATGCGGCGCGGATCGTGGCGCTGCGCAGTCTGTTGATCGGCCGGGAGTTGGCGGGTCGGGGCGGCATGGTGTCGTTGCCGTTGGCGGCTGATGCTGCGCTGGAGTTGATCGAGCCGTGGTCTGGTCGGGTGAGTGTGGCGACGGTGAATGGTCCGCGTTCGACGGTGGTGGCTGGTGAGGCCGAGGCGCTGGACGAGCTGATGGCCGTGTGTGAGCGGGACGGCGTAAGGGCGCGTCGTATTCCGGTGGATTACGGGTCGCACACCCCGCAGGTGGAGCGGTTGCGTGAGGCTCTGCTGGAGCTGGCTGCTCCGGTGTCGCCGCGTGCGGGTGACGTGCCGATGTACTCGACTGTGACGGGTGGGCTCCTTGAGGGCGGTGTGGCTGATGCGGAGTATTGGTTCCGTAATTTGCGGCAGCCGGTGCGGTTTGAGGAGACGGTGCGTGGGCTGATCGCGGATGGGCACGTCACGTTTCTTGAGGTGAGTGCGCATCCGGTGTTGACGTCTCCGGTCGAGGAGACCGGTGAGGCGATGGGCGTCGAGGTGTTCGCGGGCGCCACCCTGCGCCGCGATGAGGGTGGTAGCCGTCGGTTCCTGTCCTCGCTCGGCGAGTTGTGGGTGCGGGGCGGTACGCCCGACTGGTCGGCGGTCTTCGAGGGAAGTGATGCCCGCCGGGTCGCGCTGCCGACCTACGCCTTCCAGACCGAGCACTACTGGCTGGACGGCGGGACCGGCACCGCGGGGATGTCCGGGGCCGGGCTCTCCGCGCTCGGCCACCCGCTGCTGGCCGTCGGCATCGCTCTCGCGGACGGCAACGGCCACGTCTCCACCGGCCGCATCTCCCTGCACACCCACCCCTGGCTGGCCGACCACGTGGTGATGGGCCGGGCGCTCGTGCCGGGGGCCGCCGTGCTGGAGCTGATGCTGCGGGCCGGTGAGAGCGTGGGCACCGAGCTGCTGGACGAGCTCGTCCTGCACTCCCCGCTGGTCGTGCCGACCGGTGACACGGCGGTCGACCTCCAGGTCGCCGTCGAGGCCCCCGACGAGCAGGGCCGGCGCGCGGTGCGGCTGCACTCCCGGGCGTACCGCCCCGGGCAGGACGACGACTCCGAGTGGACCTGTCACGCCGAGGGTGTGCTGGTCGCCGCGCCCGTCGAAGAGCCGTCCGTGCGGGACACCGTCTGGCCGCCGGCCGGCGCGCAGGCCGTGGACATCGATGGCCTGTACGAGCGCCTGGCAGCCACGGGATACGGCTACGGCCCGGTCTTCCAGGGCATCCGTGCGGTGTGGCGGCGCGGCGAGGAACTGTTCGCCGATGTCGTACTGCCGGAGGGCGCCGAGCGGGACGCCGGACGGTTCGGGGTGCACCCCGCCCTCGTCGACGCGGCGCTCCAGACGCGTCTGGTGACCCTGCTGGAAGGGCGGGGCGACCGGCTGATGCCGTTCTCGTTCGCTGGGGCCCGACTCCACGCGACCGGTGCCACCGCGGTCCGGGCCCGGCTGACGCCGAGGGGCGACGACGCCCTTTCGGTTCAGCTGACCGATCACACCGGGCTGCCGGTCCTCACCATCGAGACCCTCACCTCGCGGCCACTGACCGCGGACGCGCTCGCGGGCCAGAGCGTCGACTCGCTCTACGAGGTCAACTGGGCACCGCTGGGCGGTGACTCGGAGCAGCTTGAAGCCGGCGGATCGGCCGCGGTCATCGGCGAAGGGCTGTCGGGCCTCGATCTGCCACGGCATGAGGACCTCGCGGCGCTCACCGCGAGCATCCGCAGCGGCGGCGCCGTACCGCACACCGTGCTCCTGCCCTGCCCGCGACCGGACGCCGTCGGCACTGCTGCCGCCCCCGCCGTCACCCGTGAACTGCTGGCCTCCGTGCTGGGTACCGTTCAGGAGTGGCTGGCCCTGCCGGAGCTGGAGGAGGCCAGGCTCGCCGTGGTGACCCGCGGCGGCTCGGCCGTCGCACCCGGCGAGCGGCCCGACCCGGGGTACGCGGCGGTCCAGGGCCTGGTGCGTTCGGCCCACTCCGAACACCCCGATCGCTTCCTGCTGGTCGACCTGGACGACGCGCCGTCGTCCACCGTCGCCCTGCCCGCCGCGGTTGCCGGTGCGGTGGCCATGGGTGAGAGCTCCCTCGCCGTACGTTCCGGAGCCGTGTCCGTACCCCGCATGCGCCGGGTAGCCCCGGCCAACGCCGACACCCTGGCCCTTCCCGGGGCCGAGGCCTGGGGTGTGGACCTCGACACGGGCGGCACCTTGGACGGGTTGCGTCTGGTGGCCGACCCGCGCGCCACGGTGCCCCTACAGAAGGGCCAGGTCCGGGTCTCGGTGCGCGCCACCGGGGTCAACTTCCGTGACGTGCTGGTGGCGTTGGGCGTCGTACCTCACACCGAGGCGTTGTTCGGTAGTGAGGGTGCGGGGGTGGTGACCGAGGTGGGTCCGGGTGTGTCCGGGCTTGTGGTGGGTGACCGGGTGATGGGTCTGCTGTCGGGTTCGTATGCCGGTCCTTCGGCGGTGGCGGACAGTCGGATGATCGTTGCGATGCCTGTGGGGTGGTCGTTCGCTCGGGCGGCGTCGGTGCCTGTGACGTTTTTGACCGCCTACTACGCGTTGGTCGATCTGGCTGGGTTGCGTGAGGGTGAGTCGCTGTTGGTGCATGCGGCGGCGGGCGGGGTGGGCATGGCTGCCGTGCAGTTGGCCAGGCACCTCGGGGTCGAGATGTATGCGACGGCGAGTGAGGGCAAGTGGGCCACGGTTCGTGAGTCCGGTGTCGCTGCGGAGCGGTTGGCTTCCTCGCGGAGTGTGGAGTTCGCGGACCGGTTCCTGGAGCAGAGCGGGGGTCGGGGTGTTGATGTTGTTCTCAACAGTCTGGCTCGGGAGTTCGTGGACGCTTCGTTGCGGTTGTTGCCGCGCGGGGGCCGGTTCTTGGAGATGGGCAAGACCGATATCCGTGATGCGGAGGAGGTGGCGGCGGCCCATGGTGGGGTGAGCTACCGGGCTTTCGATCTGGGTGAGGCGGGCGCGGACCGGCTGGGTGAGATGCTCGCGCATCTGGCTGAGCTTTTCGCGAGCGGGGAGCTTGCGCCGTTGCCGGTGACCGCGTGGGATACGCGTCAGGCGCCGCAGGCTTTCCGGCACATGAGTCAGGCCCGGCATATCGGCAAGGTGGTCCTGACCAATGCGCGGGCCGCGTTGACCGGGACCGTGTTGGTGACCGGTGGTACCGGTGTCATCGGGTCGGCGGTGGCCCGCCACCTGGTCACAGAGCATGGTGTGCGGGATCTGGTGCTCACTGGCCGTCGTGGTCCGGATGCTCCGGGTGCGGGGGAGTTGGTCGCGGAGCTGACGGCGTTGGGTGCCACGGTGCGCGTGGAGGCTTGCGATGCCGCCGATCGTGCCGCCCTGGGTACTCTCCTGGACGGTCTCGACGAGCTGTGCGGTGTGGTGCACGCCGCTGGAGTCTTGGATGATGGTGTCGTCTCCGCGTTGACGCCTGAGCGTCTGGATACGGTGCTTCGTCCGAAGTTGGATGCGGCGTGGAATCTGCATGAGCTCACTCGTGGCCGGGACCTCGCGTTGTTCGTGCTGTTCTCCTCGGCTGCCGGAGTTTTCGGTTCTCCCGGGCAGGGCGGTTACGCGGCGGCGAACTCCTTCCTCGATGCTCTCGCGCAGGAGCGGCGCGCCCAGGGGCTGCCCGCGCACTCCCTGGCGTGGGGATTGTGGGCGGACCGTAGTGCGATGACGGGTGCGCTGGGGACCGCTGACCTGGACCGTATGCGTAGGGCCGGTATCAGGCCGCTCGCCACCGATGAGGGTCTCGCTCTCTTCGACGCCGCGGTGCGCCTGCCGCACGCGTACACGGTTCCGGTCCGTCTCGACCTGGCCGTGTTGCGCGAGCAGCGGCCTTTGGCGCCGTTGTTCCGGGCTCTGGTGCGTACCACGGTCAAGCGGGCCGCCGCCAACACCCCGGTGGGCAGCGGCGACGGGCTGCGCAAGCGCCTTGCCGCACTCGACCCCGCCGAACGCGACCGCGAGCTGACGGAACTCATATGCGCTCAGGCCGCGTTGGTTCTCGGCCACGGCTCCGCCGGAGCGGTGGAGGTCGATCGTGCCTTCCGTGACATGGGCTTCGATTCGCTGACCGCTGTCGAGCTGCGCAACCGGATCGGCTCGGCTACCGGACTGCGCTTGTCGGTGACCGCTGTCTTCGACCACCCCACCCCCGCCGCCCTCGCCGCCGAAGTCGCCATCCAACTCGGAGTGGACGCGGGGGTCGCACCGGTGCGCGCCACCCCCACCGCCGTATCGGCCACCGTTGCCTCGGCCGACGACCCGATCGTCATCATCGGCATGAGCTGCCGTTTCCCCGGCGGCGTCGGCTCGCCCGAAGAGCTGTGGCAGCTGCTCACCGACGAACGCGACGCCATGGGCGACTACCCCACCGACCGCGGCTGGGACTCCGTCGACCTGCACAACGCCGAGGCCCCCGACCTGCACTTCGCCAAGGTCGGCGGATTCCTGCACGACATGGCGGACTTCGACCCCGGCTTCTTCGGAATGTCGCCCCGCGAGGCCCAAGCCACCGACCCGCAGCAGCGGCTGCTCCTTGAGGCCACCTGGGAGGCGCTGGAGCGGGCCGGTATCGACCCCGGCACCCTGCGCGCCACCCCGACCGGCATCTTCACCGGGCTGATCTACAACGACTACGCCGCGCGCTTTCCCCACCTGCTCAGCGGTTACGAGGGCTACCTGGGCAACGGCAGCGCCAACAGCGTCGCCTCCGGCCGCATCGCTTACACCCTCGGCCTGGAAGGCCCCGCGATCACCGTCGACACGGCGTGCTCGTCGTCACTGGTGGCCCTGCACCAGGCCGCGCACGCCCTGCGCAGCGGCGACTGCACGCTGGCGGTCGCCGGTGGTGTCACCGTCATGTCGACCCCGCGCCCGATGGTGGAGTTCAGCCGGATCAGCGGCCTCGCGCCCGATGGCCGCTCCAAGGCCTTCGCCGCCGATGCCGACGGCATGGGCTTCGCCGAGGGCGTCGGCATGCTCGTCGTCGAGAGGTTGTCGGACGCGCGCCGCAACGGGCACCCCGTCCTCGCGGTGATCCGCGGCTCCGCGCTCAACCAGGACGGCGCGTCCAACGGCCTGACCGCGCCGAGTGGTCCCGCGCAGCAGCGGGTCATCCGCCAGGCGCTCGCCAACGCCGGGCTCACCACCGTCGACGTCGACGCCGTGGAGGCGCACGGCACCGGAACCCCGCTCGGCGACCCCATCGAGGCCCAGGCACTCCTCGCCACGTACGGCAAGGACCGCGCAGAGGACGAGCCGCTGCTGCTCGGCTCGGTGAAGTCCAACATCGGTCACACCCAGGCCGCGGCCGGTGTCGCGGGCGTCATCAAGATGGTGCTCGCCCTGCGGCATGGCGTGGTGCCGAGGACGTTGCACGCGGACGAGCCCACCTCGCACATCGATTGGGACTCGGCCGGTGTGCGGCTCGCCGACGCGAGCGTGCCGTGGCCCGAGACGGGCAGGCCGCGACGCGGGGCCGTCTCCTCGTTCGGCATCAGCGGCACCAACGCCCACGTCATCCTCGAACACGCCCCGGAGCCAGAGGTCGAGCCCGAGGCCGCCGAGGAGACCGGCGACCACCTGCCGTGGGTGATCTCCGCCAAGAGCCCGGAAAGCCTGCGCGAGCAGGCACTGCGCCTGCACGCACACGTCAGCGCCGCTCCCGGGGCCGGCCCCGTCGACATCGCTCGCTCGCTCCTGACCACCCGGGCGGAATTCGAGCACCGCGCCGTCGTCATCGGCCGCGACCGCGAGGAACTGCTGCGCCGCCTGGCCGCGTTCGGCCACGGCGACGAGACCCCCGGCGTGGTCCATGGCTGCGCGGCGCGCGACATCAAGGCGGCCTTCGTCTTCCCGGGCCAGGGCTCGCAGTGGGCGGGGATGGCGACCGAACTCCTGGATTCCTCACCGACGTTCGCGGAGCGGTTCGGCGCGTGCGCGGCGGCCCTCGCCCCGCACATCGACTGGGCGCCCGCGGACGTGCTGCGCGAGCGCGAGGGCGCTCCCTCGCTGGACCGGGTGGACGTGATCCAGCCGATGCTGTGGGCCGTCATGGTCTCGCTCGCGGCGGTGTGGCGCGCGCACGGCGTCCAACCCGCCGCCGTAGTGGGCCACTCCCAGGGCGAGTTGGCGGCTGCCGTCGTCGCCGGCGTGCTCTCCCTCCAGGATGCCGCGCGGATCGTCGCGCTGCGCAGCCAGCTGATCGGGCGTGAACTGGCGGGCCAGGGCGGCATGGTGTCCGTACCGGTCGGCGAGGACGCGGCGGAGGAGCTGATCGAGCCCTGGGCGGGCCGGATCAGCGTCGCCACGATCAACGGCCCGCAGTCCACGGTCGTCGCCGGTGAGGCCGAAGCGCTGGACGAGCTGATGGCCGTGTGCGAGCGCGACGGCGTACGTGCCCGTCGCATTCCGGTGGACTACGGGTCGCACACCCCGCAGGTCGAGCAGCTGCGCGAGGCCCTCCTTGAGCTCGCCGCCTCCGTGACCCCGCGCCCGTCCCGGGTGCCGATGTACTCGACCGTCACCGCCGAGCTCCTCGAAGACGGTGTGGCCGACGCCGAGTACTGGTACCGCAACCTCCGCGAACCCGTCCGCTTCCAGCAGACCGCGCTGGCCCTCGCCGACGCGGGCCACGGCGTCTTCGTCGAGGTCAGCCCGCATCCGGTGCTGACCGCCGGCATCGAGGCCAGCCTCGCGGACCTCGCGGCCACCCCCGTGGTCGCGGGCACCCTGCGGCGCGAGGACGGCGGCCGCGGCAGACTCCTGACCTCCCTCGCCGAACTGTTCGTCGCCGGCGCCCCCGTGGACTGGTCGAGCACCTTCGACGGTGGCAGGACCGTGGACCTGCCCACCTACGCGTTCCACCGGCAGCGCTACTGGTTGGACGCCCCCGCGCCCGCGCGGGACACCGCGGGCTCCGGTGTCGACAGCGCCTTCTGGACGGCGGTCGACGGCGGCGACACCGCATCGCTCGCCGCCGCGCTCGGCGTGGCGGACGACCCCGTGCGCTCCTCACTCGCCACGGTCCTGCCCGCGCTCTCCGCCTGGCACGGCAAGCAGCGCGAGGAGTCCACCGTGGACGCCTGGCGCTACGGGATCGAATGGGCGCCGGTCCAGGACACCCAGGCCCGCCTCACCGGCACCTGGCTGCTCGCCGTGCCCGAGGAGCGCGCCGACGACCCGACGGTGTGGGCCATCGGCGCGGGCATCGAGCGCCGCGGCGGCACCGTCCGCCAGGTCCTGCTGCCCGCGGAGCGCGCCGAGTACGCCGCCGCCACGGGCGAACGTGCGCACGTCGACGAGATCTCCGCACGACTGCGCGCCGTCGAAGGACACGAGCACGCGGCCGGAGTCCTCGCGCTGACCGGACGGGACGAGGACTCCCACCCGGCGCACCCCGGCGTGCCCCTCGGCTTCACCCGCACCCTCGGGCTGATCCAGGCACTGGCCACCACCGCGGTCACCGCCCCCATGTGGTGCGTCACCAGCGGCGCGGTCTCCACCGGCGGCGGCGCCGAACTCACCGGCCCCCGCCAGGCGATGGTGTGGGGACTCGGCCGGGTCGCGGCCCAGGAGAACCCGGACCGCTGGGGCGGCCTGATCGACCTGCCCGCCGAGCCCGGGGAGCGGGACATCGACCGGCTGTGCGCCCTGCTGACCGGCGCCGGCGGCGAGGACCAGCTCGCGGTGCGCCCCTCCGGCGTCCTCGCGAGGAGGCTGGTGCGCGTCGCCGCGTCCCCGGGACGGGACGGCGCCTGGCAGCCCCCCAAGGGCACCGTCCTGATCACCGGCGGTACCGGCGCGCTCGGCGGCCACATCGCACGCCGGCTCGCCGAGCGAGGCGCCGAGCACCTGATGCTCCTGAGCAGGAGCGGCCCCGATGCCGAGGGCGCCGACGCGCTGCGGGCCGAACTGAGCGCGGCGGGCGCGCGGGTGACGGTCGTGTCCTGCGACGCGGGCGACCGCGACGCCTTGGCGGACGCCCTGGCCGGCATCCCGGAGGAACTGCCGCTGACCGCGGTCTTCCACACCGCCGCCGCACTGGACGACGGCCCGCTGGAGACCCTGACCCTGCCCCGCGTAGCCGCCTCACTCCGCTCGAAGGCGGGCGCCGCGTGGAACCTCCACGAGCTGACCGCGGACGTGGACCTGTCGGCCTTCGTGCTCTTCTCCTCCACGGCGGGCACCTTCGGCGCCGCGGGCCAGGGCAACTACGCTCCGGGAAACGCCTACTTGGACGCGCTGGCCTGGTACCGCAGGGCCCACGGCCAGGCGGCGACCTCCATCGGCTGGGGCGCCTGGGCCCAGGGCGGCATGGCGGAGAAGGACGCCGTCGCCGATCTGCGCCGCAGGCACGGCGTGCCGCTCATGGACCCGCAGCGCGCCACCCTCGCCATGGAGCGGGCCCTGGCGGGCGACGACACCTTCGTGGTCCTCGCCGACGTCGAGTGGGACAAGTTCCAGCGCGCTTACACCGCCGCGCGCCCCAGCCCTCTGCTGTACGGTCTCGCGGAGGTCCAGCGCCCTCAGGAGCTGGCCGCGGGCGGGCCGGGTACCGGCGCCGCGCAGGGCCCCGGCCTTGCCGAGCGTCTGTTCGGCCTGGCTCGTAAGGAGCAGGACCGGGTGCTGCGCGAGGTGGTGCGCACTCACGCCGCGGCCGTCCTCGGCCATGACGGGGCCGAATCGGTGCCGCTCACCCGTTCGTTCGCGGAGCTCGGCCTGGACTCGGTCACCGCGGTGGAGCTGCGCAACCGCCTCGGTGGCGTGGTCGGCCACAAGCTGCCGGCCGGGCTCGTCTTCGACCATCCGACGGTCGCCGACCTCGTCGGCTATCTGCGCGACCTGTTGGTCGCCGACGAGACGTACACCAGCCCGGTGCTGGCCGAGTTGGACCGCCTGGACGTCGAGCTGGCCACCCTGCGCGACGACGACCCGGTCAAGGGCGAGGTGGCGGAGCGGCTGGAGAAACTGCTGCGCCGCGTCAGCCCCGACTCGGTCGTCACCTCGGGCGGCAGCGCCGCGCAGAGCTGGGACCTGCGGGGAGCCTCCCAGGACGAAGTGTTCGCAATGATCGACGAAGAGCTGGGAGAGCCGTGATCCGGACCGGCCGGACGCCCTGCGCGCCGCCCTTGTGACTCCACCCGGAACACGCCTGCCGACCCTGTTAGTGCCGCTAAGGAATGGACCCGCCGCGCATGCCGAATGAAGAGAAGCTCTTCGACTACCTCAAGCGCGTGACCGCCGAGCTGAAGGAGACGAAGTCGCGGCTGAAGGCCGTGGAGTCGGCCGGCAGCGAGCCGGTGGCGATCGTCGGGATGAGCTGCCACCTTCCCGGCGGTGTCGACTCTCCCGAGGACCTGTGGCGGCTGCTCTCCGAGGGCGGCGACGCCATCACGGGCCTGCCCGACGACCGCGGCTGGGATCCCGCCTCGCTGATCGACGTGACCGGCGAGCGCCCCCGCTCCTCGTACGTGGCCGAGGGCGGATTCCTGCACGACGCGGGTGAGTTCGACGCCGGCTTCTTCGGGATATCCCCGCGCGAGGCCCTGGCCATGGACCCGCAGCAGCGGCTGCTCCTGGAGACCTCCTGGGAGCTGTTCGAGCGCTCCGGCATCGACCCCACCACGCTCCGTGGCAGCGACACCGGTGTCTTCGTGGGCTCCAGCTTCCACGGGTACGGCGACCCGACCACCGCCCCCGAAGAGGCGCTGGGCTATCTGCTCACCGGCCGCGCCGACAGCGTCATCTCCGGCCGGATCTCCTACACCCTGGGCCTCGAAGGCCCGGCACTCACCGTCGACACGGCGTGCTCGTCGTCGCTGGTGGCGCTGCACCTGGCGATCAACGCGCTGCAGCTCGGCGAGTGCTCGATGGCGCTCGCGGGCGGCGTGATGATCATGTCGACGCCCGAGGTCTTCGTGGGGCTCAGCCGGCAGCAGGGGCTGGCGCGGGACGGTCGCTGCAAGGCGTTCGCCGCCTCCGCCGACGGTATGAGCGCGGCCGAGGGTGTGGGCCTGCTGCTGGTGGAGCGGCTCTCGGACGCGCGCCGCAACGGCCACCAGGTCCTTGCCGTGATCCGTGGATCGGCGGTCAACCAGGACGGCGCGTCCAACGGTCTGACCGCGCCCAATGGCCCCGCGCAGCAGCGGGTGATCCGGCAGGCCCTGGAGAGCGCCGGGCTCGTTCCCGCGCAGGTGGACGTGGTCGAGGCGCACGGCACGGGTACGAAGCTGGGCGACCCCATCGAGGCGGATGCGCTGCTCGCGACGTACGGCCAGGACCGGCCCGAGGACCGGCCGCTGCTGCTCGGCTCGCTGAAGTCCAACATCGGTCACACACAGGCTGCCGCGGGTGTGGCGAGTGTGATCAAGATGGTCGAGGCGATGCGGCACGGCGTGGTGCCCAAGACGCTGCACGTCGATGAGCCCACGCCGCACGTGGACTGGACCGCCGGCGCCGTGGAGCTGGTGACCGAAGAGCGTCCGTGGCCCGAGACGGGCCGCGCACGCCGTGCGGGTGTGTCGTCGTTCGGTGTGAGCGGGACGAACGCGCACATCATCATCGAGCAGGCCCCGGCCGAGGAGCCCCCCGGAGCCGGAGCCGGAGCCGAGTCCGGTCCGGCCGGCCTCGTCTCCCGCGGTGGTGTCGTGCCGTGGGTGCTCTCGGGCAGGTCGGCGGCCGGGCTGCGCGGGCAGGCGGAGCGGCTGCGCCCGTTCGTGGCCTCCTCCGAGGCCTCGATCGCCGACCTGGGCTGGTCGCTGGCATCTTCGCGGGCGGCACTCGGGCACCGGGCCGTGTTGCTCGGCGCGGACCAGGAGGAACTGCTCACCGCCCTGCGGGCCCTGGAAGAGGGCGAACCGGCGGCAGGCGTGGTCACGGGTGTGGCGTCGGAAGGCGCTTCGGACGTGGTGTTCGTCTTCCCGGGCCAGGGTTCGCAGTGGGCCGGGATGGCGGTCGGGCTGCTGGATTCCTCGCCGGTGTTCGCGGAGCGGTTCGGTGCGTGTGCGGCTGCTCTGGCGCCGTATGTGGACTGGGTTCCGGTGGATGTCCTGCGGGAGCGTGAGGGTGCGCCGTCGTTGGATCGGGTGGATGTGGTCCAGCCGATGTTGTGGGCGGTGATGGTGTCGCTCGCGGCGGTGTGGCGTGCGTCGGGTGTCCAGCCCGCTGCTGTAATCGGGCATTCGCAGGGTGAGTTGGCGGCTGCTGTGGTGGCGGGGGTGCTGTCGGTCGAGGACGGTGCGCGGATCGTCGCGTTACGCAGCCAGTTGATCGGGCGGGACCTGGCCGGCCAGGGCGGCATGGTGTCGGTGCCGGTCGGTGAGGGTGCTGCGCTGGAGTTGATCGAGCGCTGGGCGGGTCGGATCAGCGTTGCCACGATCAATGGTCCGCGGTCCACGGTGGTGGCCGGTGAGGCCGCAGCGCTGGACGAGCTGATGGCCGTATGCGAGCGGGATGAGATACGGGCCCGTCGCATTCCGGTGGATTACGGGTCGCACACCCCGCAGGTGGAGCAGTTGAGGGAAGCGCTGCTGGAGCTGGCCGCTCCGGTGGCGCCGCGTGCGGGTGACGTACCCATGTACTCGACCGTGACGGGTGAGCTCCTCGGGGACGGTGCGGCTGATGCGGAGTACTGGTACCGCAATCTGAGGCAGCCGGTGCGGTTCCTCGACACGGTGGGGGAGCTGATCGCTGCGGGTCACACCACCTTCGTCGAGGTCAGTCCGCATCCGGTGCTGACGTCTTCGGTGGAGGAGACCGGTGAGGCCGCGGGCGTGGAGGTGCACGGGGTAGGCACGTTGCGGCGCGAGGAGGGCGGTGTCCGGCGCTTCCTCACTTCGCTGGCGGAGTTGTGGGTGCGGGGTGTGGAGCCGGAGTGGCAGGGTGTGTTCGCCGGCAGTGGTGCATCCCGGGTCGGGCTGCCCACATATGCCTTCCAACGCCAGCACTACTGGCTGGACGGTGCGGCCGGTACCACCGAGGTCTCCGGGGCCGGTCTTTCCTCGCTCGGTCACCCGCTGCTGGCTGCCGGTATCACGCTCGCGAACGGCGAGGGCCACCTCTTCACGGGCCGAATATCCCTGCACACGCATTCCTGGCTCGCCGGTCACGCGGTGCTGGGCCGGGTCCTGGTGCCCGGGGCCGCCATGCTCGAACTGATGCTGCGGGCGGGCGAGAGCGTTGGCTGTGAAATCCTCGACGAGCTCGTTCTGCAGGCCCCGCTGGTCGTACCGGCCGGCGACGCCGGGGTCGACATCCAGGTCGCCGTCGATTCCCCCGACGAGCAGGGCCGGCGCGCTGCGCGGTTGCACTCCCGGGCGGTGCGGCCGGGCCAGGAGGACGATGGCGCGGAGTGGGTCTGCCACGCCGAGGGGCTGCTGATCGCGGCGCCCGCCGCACTCGCCGAAGAGCAGGCCGCGGCCGACACCGCCTGGCCGCCCGCGGGCGCGGAGGCCGTGGACATCGACGGGTTCTACGACCGCCTGGCGGCCACCGGGTACGGCTACGGTCCGATCTTCCAGGGCATACGGGCGGTGTGGCGGCGCGGCGAGGAGTTGTTCGCCGATGTCGTACTGCCAGAGGGCGCAGAGCGGGACGCCGGACGGTTCGGGGTGCACCCCGCGCTGGTCGACGCCGCGCTCCAGACGGGTCTGGTGACGTTGCTGGAGGACGGCGGCGAGCGGATGATGCCGTTCTCCGCTGCCGGGGTCCGCCTCCACGCGACCGGTGCCACCGCGGCACGGGTCCGGCTGACGCCGACGGGCGCTGACTCGATCGCGGTGCGGCTGACCGACGGCACCGGCCTTCCGGTGCTCACCATCGACACGCTCACCTCGCGCCCGCTCACCGCTGACACGCTCTCCGGGCAGGGCGTTGATTCGCTGTATGAAATCAACTGGGCTTTGTTGCCCGGTAGTTCCGGTGACCTTGTTGCTGTTCCCGCTGCCGCCGTGGTCCTGGGCGATGGTCTGGCGGAGCTCGGGCTGCCGTGTTACGAGGACCTCGCCGCGCTCGCCGAGAGCGTCCGTCGCGGCGGCGCCGTGCCCACGACCGTGTTCCTGCCCTGCCTGCGGGATGCGGCCGGGGACACCCCCACCGCCGTCCGCGCGCTGCTGGCCTCCGGGCTCGCCACCGTGCAGGAGTGGCTCGGTCTCGCGGAGCTGGAAGGGGCGCGCCTCGCGGTGGTGACCCGCGCAGGCGCTGTCGTGGCACCTGGCGAGCGGCCCGAACCCGGGCAGGCCGCGGTGCAGGGCCTGATCCGCACCGCGTCCTCCGAGAATCCGGGCCGTTTCCTGCTGGTCGACCTGGACGGGGCCCCGGAGTCCGCGGCGGCCCTGCCCGCCGCGGTCGCCGATGCGGTGGCCGCTGACGAGTCCGCCCTCGCGCTGCGTTCCGGAGCGGTGTTCGTGCCCCGGCTCGGCCGGGTCTCCACCACCGGCGCCGGCACTCTGGCCCTGCCCGACGCGGACGCCTGGGGGGTGGAACTCGAAACTGGTGGCACCCTGGACGGGCTGCGTCTGGTGGCCGCCCCGCGCGCCGCCGAGCCCCTCGGAGCCGGTGAGGTGCGGGTCGCCGTACGTGCCACCGGGGTCAACTTCCGTGACGTACTCGTGGCGTTGGGCGTCGTCGCAAAAATGGCTGGGCTGTCGAGTGCTGAGGGCGCCGACGCTGACCCCGAAACCGAGGCGTTGTTCGGTAGTGAGGGTGCGGGGGTGGTGACCGAGGTGGGTCCGGGTGTTTCCGGGTTCGCGGAGGGTGATCGGGTGATGGGTCTGCTGTCGGGTTCGTATGCCGGTCCTTCGGCGGTGGCCGACAGCCGGATGATCGTTGCGATGCCTGCTGGTTGGTCGTTCGCTCGGGCGGCGTCGGTGCCTGTGACGTTTTTGACCGCCTACTACGCGTTGGTCGACCTCGCTGGGTTGCGTGAGGGCGAGTCGTTGTTGGTGCACGCGGCGGCCGGTGGCGTGGGGATGGCGGCTGTTCAGCTGGCCAGGCATCTCGGGGCCGAGGTGTATGCGACGGCGAGCGAGGCCAAGTGGGCCACGGTTCGTGAGTCCGGTGTCGCTGCCGAGCGGTTGGCTTCCTCGCGGAGTGTGGAGTTCGCGGACCGGTTCCTGGAGCAGAGCGGGGGTCGGGGTGTTGATGTCGTTCTCAACAGTTTGGCCCGGGAGTTCGTGGACGCTTCGCTGCGGTTGCTTCCGCAGGGCGGTCGGTTCCTAGAGATGGGCAAGACCGACATCCGTGATGCCGAGGAGGTGACCGCCGCCCACGAAGGTGTGCGCTACCGGGCTTTCGATCTGGGTGAGGCGGGTGCCGATCGGCTGGGTGAGATGCTCGCGCATCTGGCTGAGCTTTTCGCGAGCGGGGAGCTTGCGCCGTTGCCGGTGACCGCGTGGGATACGCGTCAGGCACCGCAGGCCTTCCGGCACATGAGTCAGGCCCGGCATATCGGCAAGGTGGTCCTGACCAATGCGCGGGCCGCGTTGACCGGGACCGTGCTGGTGACCGGTGGTACCGGTGTCATCGGGTCGGCGGTGGCCCGCCACCTCGTTGTCGAGCATGGTGTGCGGGATCTGGTGCTCACCGGCCGTCGTGGCCCGGATGCCCCGGGCGCGGGGGAGTTGGTCGCGGAGCTGACTGCGTTGGGTGCCAGTGTGCGCGTGGAGGCTTGCGATGCCGCGGATCGTGCCGCCCTCGGCACTCTCCTCGACGGTCTCGACGAGCTGTGTGGTGTGGTGCACGCTGCTGGAGCCTTGGATGATGGTGTCGTCTCCGCGTTGACGCCTGAGCGTCTGGATACGGTGCTTCGTCCGAAGTTGGATGCGGCGTGGAACCTGCATGAGCTCACTCGTGACCGGGACCTCGCGTTGTTCGTGCTGTTCTCCTCGGCTGCCGGAGTTTTCGGTTCTCCCGGGCAGGGCGGTTACGCGGCGGCGAACTCCTTCCTGGACGCTCTCGCACAGGAGCGGCGCGCCCAGGGGCTGCCCGCGCACTCTCTGGCGTGGGGGTTGTGGGCGGACCGTAGTGCGATGACGGGTGCGCTGGGCACGGCTGACCTGGACCGTATGCGTAGGGCCGGTATCAGGCCGCTCGCCACCGATGAGGGTCTTGCTCTCTTCGATGCCGCGGTGCGCCTGCCGCACGCGTACACGGTTCCGGTCCGTCTCGACCTGGCCGTGCTGCGCGAGCAGCGGCCTTTGGCGCCGTTGTTCCGTGCTCTGGTGCGCACCACGGTCAAGCGGGCCGCCGCCAACACCCCGGTGGGCAGCGGCGACGGGCTGCGCGAGCGCCTTGCCGCACTCGACCCCGCCGAACGCGACCGCGAGCTGACGGAGTTGGTGCGCGCCCAGGCCGCCCTCGTCCTCGGCCACGGCACCGCCGAGATGGTGGAGGCCGACCGTGCTTTCCGCGATATCGGTTTCGATTCGCTGACCGCTGTCGAGCTGCGCAACCGGATCGGGTCCGCTACTGGACTGCGCTTGTCGGTGACCGCTGTCTTCGACCACCCCACCCCCGTCGCCCTCGCCGCCGAAGTCGCCATCCGGCTCGGCATCGACAGCGACAGCGGGCGGGACCGCGCAACCCCCACCGCCGCACCGGCCACCGTTGCCTCCGACGACGACCCGATCGTCATCATCGGCATGAGCTGCCGTTTCCCCGGCGGCGTCGGCTCGCCCGAAGAGCTGTGGCAGCTGCTCACCGACGAACGCGACGCCATGGGCGACTACCCCACCGACCGCGGCTGGGATGTGGACGCGGTGTTCGACCCGGACCCGGCCCGCGCGGGCAGCTCCTACTCCCGTACCGCCGGTTTCATCGACGGCGTCGCGGACTTCGACGCGGAGTTCTTCGGGATCTCGCCCCGCGAGGCCCTGGCCATGGACCCGCAGCAGCGGCTGCTCCTTGAGGCCACCTGGGAGGCACTGGAGCGGGCCGGCATCGACCCCGGCACCCTGCGCTCCACCCCGACCGGCATCTTCATCGGCGGCGCCGTTTCCGGTTACAGCACCGACCTGTTCACCACGGAGGACGGTCTCGACGGTCACCTCCTCACCGGCAACGCGGCCAGCGTGGCTTCCGGCCGTGTCTCTTACACGTTCGGGTTCGAGGGTCCTGCGGTGACGGTGGACACGGCGTGTTCGTCGTCGCTGGTGGCGCTGCACCAGGCGGTGCAGGCGCTGCGGCAGGGGGAGTGCACCCTGGCCGTGGCCGGCGGCGTCGCCGTCATGCCCACTCCTCGACTCCTCGTCTCCTTCAGCAGGCAGCGTGGACTGTCCCAGGACGGCCGGTGCAAGGCGTTCTCCGGGGACGCGGACGGCACGGGCTTCTCCGAGGGCGTGGGCCTGCTCCTGGTGGAGCGGTTGTCGGACGCGCGGCGCAACGGGCACGAGGTGCTCGCCGTGGTGCGGGGCTCCGCACTCAACCAGGACGGTGCGTCCAACGGCCTGACCGCGCCGAGTGGTCCCGCGCAACAGCGGGTCATCCGCCAGGCGCTCGCCAATGCCGGGCTCACCACTGCCGACGTCGACGCCGTCGAGGCGCACGGCACCGGAACCGCGCTCGGTGACCCGATCGAGGCCCAGGCGCTGCTCGCCACGTACGGCCAGGACCGCCCCGAGGACGAGCCGCTGCTGCTCGGCTCGGTGAAGTCCAACATCGGTCACACCCAGGCCGCCGCCGGTGTCGCGGGTGTCATCAAGATGGTCGAGGCGATGCGGCACGGTGTGGTGCCGAGGACGTTGCATGTGGATGAGCCGACGCCGCATGTGGATTGGGCTTCGGGTGCGGTGGAGTTGGTGACGGAGAGTCGTGCGTGGCCGGAGACGGGGCGTCCGCGTCGGGCGGCGGTTTCCTCGTTCGGTATCAGTGGTACGAACGCGCACGTGGTTCTGGAGCAGGCGCCGGTCGATGATCGGGCTGCCGTCGCGGCTGCTTCTCCTGTGGAGCCGTTGGTGGAGTCCGTCGGTGCGGTCGTGCCCTGGGTGTTGTCCGCGCGTTCCGCTGCCGGGTTGCGCGGGCAGGCCGCGCGGTTGCGGGATTCCGTGGCGGTGGCGGAGGCGTCCGACGCGGACGTGGCCTGGTCGTTGCTCTCGGCGCGATCCGCCATGGAGCACCGCGCCGTCGTGCTCGGCGAGAACCGCGCCGAGTTCCTGGCGGGCCTTGAGGCCCTGGCCGCCGGGGAGCCGGCCGGGAACGTGGTGCGCGACGTCACCGCGGGCGTCCGTCGCTTGGCTCTGGTGTTTTCGGGTCAGGGGTCTCAGCGGGTGGGTATGGGGCGTGAGTTGGTGGCTTTGCCGGTGTTCGGTGAGGTGTTCGAGGAGGTGTGTGGTGCTTTTGATGGGTTGTTGGAGGTGCCGTTGCGTGAGGTGTTGTGGGCTGAGGAGGGTTCGTCGGTTGCGGGTCTGATCGATGAGACGGTGTATACGCAGTCGGGTTTGTTTGCTTTTGAGGTGGCGTTGTTCCGGTTGTTGGAGCGGTGTGGGGTGCGGCCCGATGTGGTGATGGGTCATTCGGTGGGTGAGTTGGTTGCGGCGTATGTGGCGGGTGTGTGGTCGCTTGAGGATGCGGTGCGGGTGGTGGCTGCGCGTGGGCGTTTGATGCAGGGGTTGCCGGTGGGTGGGGTGATGGTGTCGTTGGAGGCGTCGGAGGAGCAGGCGTTGGGGTGGATCGCTGGGGCTGGTGTGGGTGATCTGGTGTCGGTGGGTGCGGTGAACGGGCCGTCGTCGGTGGTGGTGTCGGGTGCTGAGGTGGCTGTGGGGAGGGTGGAGGAGTCGGCGCGGGCTGCCGGGTGCCGGACCCGGCGGTTGCGGGTGAGTCAGGCGTTCCATTCGCCTTTGGTGGAGCCGGTATTGGAGGAGTTCGCGGCGGTACTGCGCACTGTGTCGTTCAGTGAACCGGAGCTGGCCGTGGTGTCGAACGTGACCGGCGTGCTCGCGGAGGCGGGTGAGTTGGCTTCGGTCGAGTATTGGGTGCGGCATGCTCGGGAGGCCGTGCGGTTCGGTGATGGTGTGGAGTGCTTGGTGGGTCGGGGTGTGACCGACTTCGTCGAGGTGGGTCCTGAGGCGGTGCTGTCGGGGCTGGTGCAGGGTCGTGGTGAGGGTGTGGTCGCGATTCCTTCGGTGCGGGTGGGGCAGGGGGAGTTGGCCTCGTTCGTGCAGGGTCTGGCGCGGTTGCATGCGCGGGGCACCGCCATCTCGTGGCCGGTGCTGCGGCCCGGTCGCCGGGTCGCGTTGCCGACGTACGCCTTCGACCGACAGCGCTACTGGCCCCGGCGCTCCGCACCGGCCGGTGTGGACGCGGCCATCGGGTCCGTGGGCCTCGAAACCACGGGACACCCGCTGCTCGGTGCCAGGGTCGGCCTGGCCGATGGCGACGGCGTGCTCCTCACCGGCAGGCTCTCGCTTTCGGAGCTGCCCTGGCTGGCCGACCACGCGGTGCTCGGCACCGTGCTCTTCCCCGGCGCGGGCTTCGTCGAGATGGCGCTGCGGGCCGGCGACGAAGTCGGCTGCGCCGGTGTCGAGGAACTCACGCTGCACGCCCCGCTGGTGCTTCCCGAAGGTGTCACCGCGCGGGTCCAGCTGACGGCGGGCGACGCGGACGAGGAAGGCCGGCGCTCCTTCGCGGTGTACGCGAGGACCGGTGACGCCGGAGTCTGGGTCACCCACGCCACCGGTGTGCTGTCCCCGGCCCAGGCGGCACCGGGGCCGCTCCCCGCATCCCTGGCATGGCCGCCGGAGGGCGCCGTACCCGCCCAGGTGGACGGCCTCTACGACACGATGAGGGAGGGTGGCTTCGCCTACGGCCCGAGCTTCCAGGGGCTCACGGCGGCATGGCGCCGCGGCTCCGAGGTGTTCGCCGAGGTGCGGCTGCCCGAGGGCGGCGACGCGGGTGACGCGGGCGACTTCTGCCTGCACCCCGCGCTGCTCGACGCGGCCTTGCACGGCGTGTCCCTGCTGGAGGGCTCCGGCGACAGCGAGTCGCCGCGCGGCCTGCCGTTCGCCTGGGAAGGCGTGCGCCTGTACGCCACGGGTGCGGCCGCCGTACGGGTCCGTCTCGCCCCGGCGGGTACCGGCGGTGTGACGGTCACCATGACCGACGGCGCCGGGCAGCTGCTGGCCTCCGTCGACAAACTCGTCCTGCGCCCGGTCGCCGACGGCCAACTGCGCGCAGCGCGTCGTCACAACGACTGGCTGCACCAGCCCGGTTGGGTCGAGCTGCCCCCGGTGGCGGGCGACACCGCCCGGCCCCGGTGGGCCGTCATCGGCGACGACGCCGCCGTTCTCGTCCGCGCCGCGGACGTCGACAGCGAGGTGTACGGGAATCTCGCGGACCTCGTCGAGGCGATCGATGCGGGAACCGCCGTCCCGGAGACCGTCGTCGTCGCCTGCCCCGACTCCTCGGCCGACGTACCGGAGGCCACGAAGGCTGCCACCGTCTGGGCACTGGAGACGGCGCAGGCCTGGCTCGACGACGACAGGTTCGCCCCGTCCCGCCTGGTGTTGCTCACCCGCGACGCGGCGACCCTCGCGGCGGTCACCGACGGACAGGGACCGGACCCGGCGCACGCCGCGGCCCGCGGTCTGCTGCGCTCGGCCCAGTCCGAACACCCGGACCGCATGGTGCAGTTCGACCTTCCGGCCGATTCCGCCGATGACGCGGCGGCACTCCTGGTACCGGGCTTGCGGACCGCCCTCGCAGCGGGCGAACCCGAACTAGTGCTTCGCGAAGACGCGTTGTGGGCACCCCGACTGACCCGCGTGGTTCCGGCCGCCCCCGCCGAGCAGACCGAGGGCGAGAAGCCGCCGGTCTGGGACCCGAACAGGACCGTCCTCATCACCGGCGGCACCGGTGTCCTCGGCAGTGCCGTGGCCCGTCACCTGGCGGGCGAGCACGGCGTACGCCATCTGCTGCTGCTCGGCCGCCAGGGCCAGCAGGCCGCGGGTGCGCAGGAGCTGGTGGCCGAACTCGCCGCACTCGGCGCCGAGACCACGGTCGCCGCCTGCGACGCGGCGGACCGGGACAGCCTGGCCGCCGTCCTCGGGGCCATCCCTGCCGGCCGGCCACTGCGCGGCGTGGTGCACTGCGCGGGCGTCGTGGACGACGGGGTCGTCTCCTCG
Organism: Streptomyces sp. NPDC098789; assembly: GCF_044759975.1. NCBI lineage: Bacteria > Bacillati > Actinomycetota > Actinomycetes > Kitasatosporales > Streptomycetaceae > Streptomyces > Streptomyces sp. NPDC098789. The sequence goes on along the minus strand of NZ_JBIWAJ010000019.1, from coordinate 52,912 downwards.
CTGAGCCCCGAGCGGGTCGACACCGTGCTGCGGCCCAAGTCGCAGGCCGCCTGGAACCTGCACGAACTCACCTCGGACCTGGACTTCTTCGTCCTGTTCTCCTCCGCGGCCGGCATTCTCGGCGCGGTCGGCCAGGCCAACTACGCCGCGGCCAACACCTTCCTCGACGCCCTGGCCCAGCACCGAAGGGCCCAGGGGCTCAGCGCGCACGCGCTGGCCTGGGGCCTGTGGGAGCAGCGCAGCACCATGTCGGGCGTCATGAGTGAGCAGGACCTCGCCCGCGCCTCCCGCGGCGGCATGTCGGCGCTGTCCGTCGAGGACGGCCTCACGCTGTTCGACGCGGCGCTCGCCGCGGACGAACCGGTGCTCGTCCCGATGGCGTTCGACCCGGCCGCCGCCCGTGGCGAGGCCGCCGGAATCCCCCCGGTGATGCGCGGCCTCGTCCGCGCCACCACTCGGCGGGCCGCGGGCGCCGAACCCACCGGCGGGCTCCGCGAGCGGCTGCGCGCACTGTCCGCCGCCGCGCGTGAAGAGGCGCTGCTGCAACTGGTGCTGCGGCACGTCACCGCCGCACTCGGCTACGCGCCCGACAGCGACCTGGACTCCGAGCGGGCCTTCTCCGAGCTCGGATTCGACTCGCTCACCGCGGTGGACCTGCGCAACCAGCTGGCCACGGCCACCGGGGTGCGGTTGCCCGCCACCCTCGTCTTCGACTACCCGACGCCGGTGGCGCTCGCCCGCCACCTGCGCGCCGAACTCATCGGCGACGAGGCGGACGCGGCGGCCCCGGCCCTCGTGGCGCCGGTGGTGTCGGGCGAGGACGACCTGATCGCCATCATCGGCATGAGCTGCCGCTACCCCGGTGGCGTCCGCACACCCGAGGAGCTGTGGCAGCTGGTCGCCGAGGGCAGGGACGGGGTCACGCCGTTCCCGGAGGACCGAGGCTGGAACGTGCGCGAGCTCGTCGACCGGGACGGCCGGCGCGCGGGCACCAGCTATGTCGGCGAGGGCGGATTCCTGCACGACGCCGCCGATTTCGACCCCGAGTTCTTCGGGATCTCGCCGCGCGAGGCGCTCGCCATGGACCCGCAGCAGCGGCTCCTCCTGGAGACCACCTGGGAGGCGTTCGAGTACGCGCACATCGACCCCGCGGCCGTGCGCGGCAGCAGGGTCGGCGTGTTCGCCGGTCTCATGTACCACGATTACGCCGCCCGGCTGCACTCCGTCCCCGAGGAGCTCGCGGGCTTCCTCGGCAACGGCAACACCGGCAGCATCGCGACCGGCCGCATCTCCTACACGTTCGGGTTCGAGGGTCCCGCGGTGACGGTGGACACGGCGTGTTCGTCGTCGCTGGTGGCGCTGCACCAGGCGGTGCAGGCGCTGCGGCAGGGCGAGTGCACCCTGGCCGTGGCCGGCGGCGTCGCCGTCATGGCGACCCCGGACTCCTTCGTCGAGTTCAGCCGCCAGCAGGGCCTGGCGCCCGACGGCCGCTGCAAGTCCTTCGCGGCCGGCGCCGACGGCACCACCTGGTCGGAGGGCGTGGGTCTGCTCCTGGTGGAGCGGTTGTCGGACGCGCGGCGCAACGGGCACGAGGTGCTCGCCGTGGTGCGGGGCTCCGCGGTGAACCAGGACGGCGCGTCCAACGGCCTGACCGCGCCCAACGGCCCCTCGCAGCAGCGGGTGATCCGGCAGGCGCTGGCCAGTGCGGGCATGACGGCTGCCGAGGTCGACGTCGTCGAGGCGCACGGCACCGGTACCACGCTCGGTGACCCGATCGAGGCCCAGGCGGTCCTCGCGACCTACGGCCAGGACCGTGCCGGCGAACAGCCGCTCCTGATGGGCTCGTTGAAGTCGAACTTCGGTCACACGCAGGCAGCCGCGGGTGTCGGCGGGATCATCAAGATGGTGCTCGCCCTGCGGCACGGTGTGGTGCCGAAGACGTTGCACGTGGATGAGCCGACGCCGCATGTGGATTGGGCGTCGGGTGCGGTGGAGTTGGTGATGGAGAGTCGTGCGTGGCCGGAGACGGGGCGTCCGCGTCGGGCGGCGGTTTCCTCGTTCGGTATCAGTGGTACGAACGCGCACGTGGTCCTGGAGCAGGCGCCGGTCGATGATCGGATTGCCGTCGCGGCTGCTTCTGCCGTGGAGCCGTTGGTTGAGTCCGTGGGTGCGGTCGTGCCCTGGGTGTTGTCCGCGCGTTCCGCTGCCGGGTTGCGTGGGCAGGCCGCGCGGTTGCGGGATTCCGTGGCGGTGGCGGAGGCGTCCGACGCGGACGTGGCCTGGTCGCTGCTGTCCGCACGGTCCGCCATGGAGCACCGCGCCGTGGTCACGGGCCACACCCGCCAGGACCTCCTGCGCGGCCTCGACGCCGTCATCTCCGGCGAGCACGATCCGCACACCGTCCTGGACCGCGCGAAGTCGGGTCGATCCCTGGCTCTGGTGTTTTCGGGTCAGGGGTCTCAGCGGGTGGGTATGGGGCGTGAGTTGGTGGCTTTGCCGGTGTTCGGTGAGGTGTTCGAGGAGGTGTGTGGTGCTTTTGATGGGTTGTTGGAGGTGCCGTTGCGTGAGGTGTTGTGGGCTGAGGAGGGTTCGGCGGTTGCGGGTCTGATCGATGAGACGGTGTATACGCAGTCGGGTTTGTTTGCTTTTGAGGTGGCGTTGTTCCGGTTGTTGGAGCGGTGTGGGGTGCGGCCTGATGTGGTGATGGGTCATTCGGTGGGTGAGTTGGTTGCGGCGTATGTGGCGGGTGTGTGGTCGCTTGAGGATGCGGTGCGGGTGGTGGCTGCGCGTGGGCGTTTGATGCAGGGGTTGCCGGTGGGTGGGGTGATGGTGTCGTTGGAGGCGTCGGAGGAGCAGGCGTTGGGGTGGATCGCTGGGGCTGGTGTGGGTGATCTGGTGTCGGTGGGTGCGGTGAATGGGCCTTCTTCGGTGGTTGTTTCGGGTGCTGAGGTGGCTGTGGGGAGGGTGGAGGAGTTGGCGCGGGCTGCCGGGTGCCGGACTCGGCGGTTGCGGGTGAGTCAGGCGTTCCATTCGCCTTTGGTGGAGCCGGTGTTGGAGGAGTTCGCGGCGGTGTTGCGCGAGTTGTCGTTCAGTGAGCCGAGTGTGGCTGTGGTGTCGAACGTGACGGGTGTGCTCGCGGAGGTGGGTGAGTTGGCTTCGGTCGAGTATTGGGTGCGGCATGCTCGGGAGGCCGTGCGGTTCGGTGATGGTGTGGAGTGCTTGGTGGGTCGGGGTGTGACCGACTTCGTCGAGGTGGGTCCTGAGGCGGTCCTCTCCGGTCTGGTGCAGGGTCGTGGTGAGGGTGTGGTCGCGATTCCTTCGGTGCGGGTGGGGCAGGGGGAGTTGGCCTCGTTCGTCCAGGGTCTGGCGCGGTTGCATGCGCGGGGCACCGCCATCTCGTGGCCGGTGTTGCGTCCCGGACGCCGGGTCGCGTTGCCCACGTACGCCTTCAACCGACAGCGCTACTGGCTCGACGCCCCCGCCGCCACCGGTGAGGAGCACACCTCCGAGCTCGACCAGGCCTTCTGGTCCGCGGTGGAGGGCGAGGACATCGAGGTCCTGGCCCGCACCCTGGGCGTCGACGAGGGGGAGCGGCAGGCCCCGCTGCGGGAGATCCTGCCGGTCCTCGCCGACTGGCGCCGCAGGTCCAAGGAGCGCTCCGACCTCGGCGCGCTCTGCTACGACGTGCACTGGCGCTCCCTCGCCGAACCGGCCGCACAACCGACCGGCACCTGGCTGAAGATCACCGCGGGTGGCGCGGCAGCCGCAGCGTGTGTGGCGACGCTGGAGCGGCAGGGCCTCGATGTCCTGACCGTGGACGTCTCCGCCGACCTGGAGGGCGCCACGGACCCCGACGCCCTCGCCGCGCGGCTCCGTGCCGTGGTCGCGGACACACCCGTGCGCGGAGTGCTGTCCCTCCTCGCGCTTGCGGAGGGTCAGGGCGACGCCTGGCTGCTGGCCGCCACCCACGCGCTGGTGCGCGCCCTGGGTGAGGCGGACGTGCTGGCCCCCCTGTGGTGCGTCACGCGGGGCGCCGTCGCCGTCGCCGCCGAGGAGACCAGGCCGGGCCAGGCGCAGGTGTGGGGCCTCGGCCGCGTGGCCGCGCTGGAGCACCCGGACCGCTGGGGCGGTCTCATCGACCTGCCCGAGGAGTTCGGGGCACGGGACACCGCACGGCTGGGCGCCGTCCTGGCCGGGACCACCGGCGAGGACCAGGTGGCGCTGCGCGTCGGCGGGATCCTCGCCCGCCGACTGCGGCGCGCCCCCCTCGCGGTCACGGTGGACAGCGCGGGCTGGACCCCGCGCGGCACGGCCCTGGTCACCGGCGGTACCGGCGCCCTGGGCGCCCACGTGGCCCGCTGGCTGGCCCGCTCCGGCGTGGAACACCTGGTGCTGACCAGCCGCAGGGGCCGCCGGGCTCCCGGGGCCGCGGCCCTGGAAGCCGAACTGATCGGCCTGGGAGCCACGGTGACCATCGCCGCGTGCGACGTCGCCGACCGGGGCGCGCTGGACGCACTGCTCGGCGAGCTCACCGCCGATGGAGTGCGCGTCACGTCGGTGCTGCACACCGCGGGCGTCTCCCAGTCCAGCCGCATCGACGGGACACCGGCGCAGGAGGTGACCGCCATCAGCGCGGGCAAGGTCGACGGCGCACGCCACCTCGACGAAGCCTTCGCCGACACCGAGCTGGACGCGTTCGTGCTCTTCGCCTCCACGGCCGGCGTCTGGGGCGGCGCGGGACAGGGCGCCTACGGAGCCGCCAACGCCTACCTCGACGCGCTCGCCGAACGGCGCAGGGCGCGCGGCGCCGTCGCCACCTCGGTGGCGTGGGGGCCGTGGAGCGAGGGCGGCATGGCGGCCCAGGGCGACGCCGAGGCGCAACTGCGCCGACGCGGCGTGCGGGCGCTCGTACCCGACACCGCGCTGGACCTGCTCCGGCACGCCATCGACCAGCGGGTGACCTGCCTGACGGTGGCCGACGTCGAGTGGGAGAAGTTCGCCCTGTCGTACACCTCGACGAGGCCCAGCACCCTGCTGTCCGACCTTCCCGAGGCCGTGCGTGCGCAGGCACCCGCCGAGCCCGTCGAGGACGGCGCCGCCGAGCTCGTCCGTCGCCTTTCCGGGCTCTCCGGCGCCGAGCGGCAACAGGCCCTGACCGAGCTGGTGCGCACCCATGCGGCGGTCGTGCTCGGACACACGGGGATCGCGGGGATCGAGGCGGACAAGCCGTTCCGCGACGTGGGCTTCGACTCGCTCGCGGCGGTCGAGTTCCGCAACCGGCTGACCGGGGCCACCGGGCTCGCCGTGTCGGCCACCGCGATCTTCGACTATCCCACCCCGGCCGAACTCGCGGAGCACCTGCGCTCCCAGCTGGGCGAGGGCGAACTGTCGGAGAAGTCCGTGCTCGCCGAGATCGACCGTCTTGAGGGAAGGCTCGCCGCGGTCGCGGCCCAGGCCGCCCCCTCGCCGGACGTCCTGGCCAGGCTGACGGCCCTGGCGGAGCGCTGGTCCTCGGCCGCGCCCCGCGAGGCGGCGGCCGAGCACTTGCGGACCGCGTCGCGCGACGAGGTCTTCGACTTCATCGAGAACGAGCTGGGCCTGTGAACCACAGCAGCCCGGGAGACACGAACGGGTCGGCGCACGACGGCCGGCCCCTGAGCACCAACGAGCCGGCGCACCCCGGTAGAACCGCGCGCACGAACGGCGAGCGGCAAGGCCTCATGCGGCGAGACACACGAATGGGATCCACCATGGATGAGGACAAGACTCTCGACTACCTCAAGCGGGTCAGCGCCGACCTGCACAAGGTCCGCGGCCGACTGCGCGAGGTCGAGGACGCCGAGCGGGAGCCGATCGCCATCGTGGGGATGGGCTGCCGGTTCCCCGGCGGCGTAGCCTCCCCCGAGCAGCTGTGGCAGCTGGTGCTCCAAGGGGCCGACGGGGTCGGCGAGTTCCCCACGGACCGCGGCTGGGACCTGGCCGCGCTCTTCGAGGGCGGCCCCGGTCAGGAGGCGGGATCGGCCACCCGCGCCGCCGCGTTCCTGCACGACGCCCCTGACTTCGACGCGGACTTCTTCGGGATCTCGCCGCGCGAGGCCCTGGCCATGGACCCGCAGCAGCGCCTCCTCCTGGAGACCTCCTGGGAGGCCATCGAGCGGGCCGGGATCGACTCCAGGGCGCTGCGCGGCAGCAGGACGGGCGTGTTCGTCGGCACCAACGGCCAGGACTACGCCACCTTGATGCTCGGCAACAACCAGCCCGAGCTGGCCGGCTTCATGGGCATCGGCAACGCCGCGAGCGTCGCCTCCGGCCGCATCGCCTATACCTTCGGCTTCGAGGGCCCGGCGCTCACCGTCGACACGGCCTGCTCGTCCTCCCTGGTCGCGCTGCACCTGGCCGCGCACGCACTGCGCAAGGGCGAGTGCACGATGGCCCTCGCGGGCGGCGTGACGATCATGTCGACGCCCAGCATGTTCACCGAGTTCACCAAGCAGCAGGGCCTCGCCTCCGACGGCCGCGTCAAGGCCTTCGCGGCCGGGGCCGACGGCACCGCCTGGGGCGAGGGCGTCGGCGTGCTGCTCGTCGAACGGCTCTCGGACGCGCTCCGCAACGGCCACCGCGTCCTCGCCGTGCTGCGCGGCTCCGCCGTCAACCAGGACGGCGCGTCCAACGGATTGACCGCGCCCAACGGTCCCGCGCAGCAGCGCGTCATCCGCCAGGCGCTCGGCAACGCCCGGCTGGCGGCCGCCGAGGTCGACGTCGTCGAGGCGCACGGTACCGGTACCACGCTCGGCGACCCGATCGAGGCCCAGGCGCTGCTCGCCACGTACGGCCAGGACCGCCCCGAAGGCCGCCCGCTGCTGCTCGGTTCCGTGAAGTCCAACATCGGCCACACGGCGGCCGCCGCGGGCGTGGCCGGCGTCATCAAGACCGTGCTCGCCCTCCAGCGCGGCGTCGTGCCGCCGACCCTGAACGTGGACGCGCCCACCCCGCACGTCGACTGGACAACGGGCGACGTCCGCCTCGTCACCGAGATCACCGACTGGCCGAGTACCGGGCAGCCGCGCCGCGCGGGCATCTCCGCCTTCGGCGTGAGCGGCACCAACGCCCACGTGATCCTGGAGCAGTTCGACCACGAGGCAGCCGAGACGGTCGAGACCGTCGAGGTCGGCGGGGCCGGTTCGGCCGCCTTACCCTCCGAGGCCCCCGCGCCGCTCGCCGCGCACGGCGACACCGTGCCGTGGGTCGTCTCGGGCCACACCCCCGGCGCCCTGCGTGAACAGGCCTCCCGGCTGAGCGAGTTCGCCGCGGACACCGCCGCGGACATCCTCGGCACCGGCCGCTCGCTCGCCCTGCACCGCACCGCGCTGCGCCACCGTGCCGTCATCCTGTCGGGGGAGCGGGACGGGCTGCTCGCCGGTCTCGATGCCGTCGCCGGGCAGGAGACCTCCGCGCACGTCACGACGGGCGAGGCCGCCTCGTCCGACGCGAAGGTGGTGTTCGTCTTCCCCGGCCAGGGTTCCCAGTGGGCGGGCATGGCCATCGACCTCATGGCCGCGTCCCCGGTGTTCGCCGAGGCCATGCGCGAGTGCGCCGACGCGCTGGCCCAGCACCTCGACTGGGACCCGGTCGCACTGCTGCGCAGCGGCGAGAAGCTGGAGCGCGACGACGTCGTCCAGCCCGTGCTGTGGTCCGTCATGGTCTCCCTCGCCCGGCTGTGGCGCTCCCTGGGCGTCGTGCCCGCCGCCGTCGTCGGCCACTCGCAGGGCGAGATCGCCGCCGCCTGCGCGGCCGGTGCGCTGTCGCTGGCGGACGGTGCCCGCCTCGTGGCCCTGCGCAGCCGGGTGTTCAACGAGCACCTGTCGGGCAAGGGCGCCATGTACTCGCTCTCCGCGACGCCCGAGCGGGCCGCCGCGCTCATCGGGGGCCGGGCCGGCGTGTGGATCGCCTCGGTCAACGGCCCCGAGTCCACCGTCGTGGCCGGCGACCTCGACGCGCTCGCCGAGGTGAACGCCGAGGCCGAGGCCGCCGGGCTGCGGCCGCGGAAGGTCGGCATCGAGTACGCGTCCCACACCCCGCACACCGAGCGGGTGCGCGAACAGCTCCTCGACCTCGCCGCGCCGGTCGCCCCGCGCGCCGGGGACACCCCGATGTACTCGACCGTCACCGCCGGGCCCGTGCCCGGCGAGACGCTCGACGCCGAGTACTGGTACCGCAACCTGCGCGAGCCCGTCCGCTTCCACGAGACCATCCAACTGCTCCTGGACGAGGGCAACACCGCCTTCGTGGAGGTCAGCCCGCACCCGGTCCTGCTGACCGCGGTCCAGGACGCGGTCGCGAACCAGCCGGCGGGCGCCCGCGCCGCCACCGTCACCGGCACCCTGCGCAGGAACGACGGCGGCATCCGCAGGCTCCTGACCTCCCTGGCCCAGCTGTGGACCGGCGGCGTCCACGTCGACTGGGACGCCGTGTACGCCACCGATGCCGCCGACGCCACCGGCGTCGTCGACCTGCCCACCTACGCCTTCCAGCGCCGCCGCTACTGGCTCCCCGCGGGTACCGGCGGCGCGGCCGACGTCTCCGGCGCCGGGCTCTCCCTCGTGGGGCACCCGCTGCTGTCCGCGGGCGTCGAGGCCGCCGACGGCGACCGCTACGTACTCACCGGCAGGATCTCCACCCGCACCCATCCCTGGCTCGCCGACCACCAGGTCCTCGGCCGTGTCCTGGTGCCCGGTACCGCTCTGGTCGAACTCGCCCTGCGTGCGGGTGAGTACGCCGGCTGCGACCAGGTCACCGAACTCATCCTGGAGAGTCCGCTGGCCCTGGCCGCCGAAGGACCCGGCGTCGACGTCCAGGTCACCGTCGGCGAGGCCGACCGGACCGGTGCCCGTCAGGTGCGGATCTTCTCCCGCCCCGCCGGCGGCGACGGTGGCGCGCAGGAGTGGACGGGCCACGCCAGTGGCACCCTGACCGCGGAGTCCGCCGCCGCGCCCGTGGCCGAGCCGTCCGCCTGGCCGCCGGCCGACGCCACGCCGGTTCCGGTCGAGGGCCTGTACGAGCGACTGACCGAGTGGGGCTACGCCTACGGCCCCGCCTTCCAGGGGCTGCGCGCCCTGTGGCGGCGCGGCGACGAACTCTTCGCCGAGGTCGCCCTGGACGAGCGGGGCGGCGCGGACGCGGCCCGCTTCGGCGTGCACCCGGCGCTGTTCGACGCGGCCCTGCACAGCCAGATCGCCACCGCCCTCGACCAGGACGGCGACGTCGAGCCGAGGCTGCCGTTCTCCTTCGGCGGGGTACGCCTGCACGCCACCGGAGCCACCGCGGCCCGCGTCCGGCTCACCCCGACCGCCGCCGGCTCCCTCTCCCTGACGATGACCGACTCCGCGGGTCTGCCCGTGCTCACGGTCGACGAGCTCACCTCGCGGCCCGTGGTCGGCGCCGATATCCGCGAACGGCCGCGCGTGGACGGCCTGTTCCGCCTCGACTGGGTCACGTTGCCCGAGGCCCCCGCGCCGTCCGGGCAGAGCCCGGCCGTGCTCGGGAGCGCGGGCGACCTCGCCGCGGGCGCCGGGGGAGCCGTCCGGTTCGCCGACCTCGCCGCGCTCCAGGAGTCCGTACGCACCGGCGGGGAACTGCCCGGCGTGGTGCTGCTGCCCGTGCCCGCGGGAGGCGACGACACCTTGGCCGCCACCCGCGAGGTGACCGGCGCCGTCCTCGACGCGCTGCAGGCCTGGCTCGCCGCCGAGGAGACCGTGGCCGCCACCCTCGCGGTCGTCACCCGTGGCGGAGCCGCCGCCGTGCCCGGCGACGGCATCGACCCGGTGCAGTCCGCGGTCCGCGGCCTGGTGCGCTCGGCCTGCTCCGAGAACCCCGGCAGGATCGTCCAGATCGACCTGGACGGCGACGCCCGCTCGGCCGCCGCCCTGCCCGCCGCCGTCGCCGCCGCCGTGACCGCGGGGGAGACGGAGAGCGTGGTGCGCGCGGGCGCCCCGCTGGTGCCCCGGCTCGTCCGCGTGGTACCGGCCGACACCCTCGTTCCGCCCGCCGACGGCGCGTGGAGCCTCGACGTGGACGGCAGCGGCACCCTCGAAGGACTGCGGCTCGTGTCGTGCCCCCAGGCCGAGGCACCGCTGGCCGACGGCCAGGTGCGCATCGAGGTCCGGGCGACCGGCGTGAACTTCCGCGACGTCCTGCTCGCCCTCGGCGTGGTCGACGTCGCCAAGTCCTTCACCGAGATGGGCTTCGGCTCCGAGGGCGCCGGCTTCGTCGCCGAGGTCGGCCCCGGCGTCACCGGCGTGCGCGTCGGCGACCGCGTCATGGGCCTGTTGCACGGCGCCTACGCGGGACCGCTGGCCGTCACCGACGCCCGCACCGTCGCGCCGATTCCCACCGGATGGTCCTTCGCCCAGGCCGCCGCCGTGCCCACCGTGTTCCTCACGGCCTACTACGCGCTGCAGGACCTCGCCCGCGCCAAGGAGGGCGAGTCGCTGCTGATCCACGCCGCGGCCGGCGGCGTCGGCATGGCCGCCGTCCAGCTCGCACGCCACTGGGGCATCGAGGTGTACGCCACCGCCAGCGAGCCCAAGTGGCCGACCGTGCGCGCCTCCGGCATCCCCGCCGAACGCCTCGCCTCCTCGCGCACCCTGGACTTCGCCGAGACCTTCCGCGCCGCGAGCGGCGGCCGGGGCGTCGACATCGTCCTCAACTGCCTGGCACGGGAGTTCACCGACGCCTCGCTCGACCTCCTGGTCCCCGAGGGCCGGTTCATCGAGATGGGCAAGACCGACATCCGTGAGCCGGAGGCGGTGGGCGCCTCCTGGCCCGGCACCTTCTACCGCTCCTTCGACCTCGGTGAGGCGGGCGCCGAGCGCATCGGCGAGATGCTCACCCACCTCGCGCGGCTCTTCGAGGAGGGCGTGCTCTCCCAGCTGCCGGTGACCACCTGGGACACCCGCCGGGCGCCCGAGGCCTTCCGCTACCTCAGCCAGGCCAAGCACGTCGGCAAGGTCGCCCTCACCGTCCCCACGGCGACCCTGGACGGCACCGTCCTGGTCACCGGCGGCACCGGCTCCATCGGCGCCTCCGTGGCCCGGCACCTGGCCGAGCGGTACGGCGTCACGGACCTGGTGCTCACCAGCCGCCGCGGCCCCGAGGCGCCCGGCGCCGCCGAACTCGTCGCGGAGCTCGCCGAACTGGGCGCCGCGGCCCGCGTCGTGGCCGCGGACGTCGCCGAACGTGCGGACGTCGTACGCCTGCTGGGCGACATCGACGACCTGCGGGGCGTGGTGCATGCCGCGGGCGTCATCGACGACGGAGTGATCACGGCCCTGAACGGCGAGCGGTTCGACACGGTGCTGCGCCCCAAGGCCGATGCCGCTTGGCACCTGCACGAGCTCACCCGCGGCAAGGACCTCGCCCTGTTCGCGTTGTTCTCCTCCGCCTCCGGCGTGTTCGGCGCGCCCGGCCAGGGCAACTACGCCGCGGCCAACGCCTTCCTGGACGGCCTCGCGCACCACCGCCGCCGCCTCGGACTGCCCGCACAGTCCCTGTCCTGGGGGCTGTGGGCGCAGGCCAGCGGGATCACCGGCGAGCTCGACCAGGCCGACCTCGACCGGATGGCACGTACCGGTGTACGCGCCCTGTCCACCGCCGACGGTCTCGCCCTCTTCGACGCCGCCACCGGCGACAACCACACCCACACCGTCCCCGTGCAACTGGACACCTCCAGGTTCACCGGCGACGTCGCGCCCCTGCTGCGCGGTCTGGCCAAGGCCCCCGCCAAGCGGACGGCGTCCGCCGCCGCGGACACCGGGGCGGGCGGCGGGTTCGCCGAGCGACTGGCGCGGCTGTCCCCGAAGGAGTGCGAGGAACTGCTCACCGAGGAGGTGCGCCGGCAGGCCTCGGTGGTCCTCGGCCACGAGGACATCGAGACCGTGGGCGCCGAACGGCCGTTCAAGAACCTCGGCTTCGACTCGCTCACCACCGTCGAGCTGCGCAACCGGCTCAACGCCATCACCGGTCTGCGGCTCTCGGTCACCGTGCTGTTCGACCACCCCACGCCCGCGGCCGTCGCAGCACACCTCAAGCAGCAACTGCTCCCGGAGATCGACCCGGCCGCGCTCGCCGCGAGCCGGCTCACCGCTCTGGAGGCGCTGCTCGACGAGGTCACCGCGGACGACCCGCGGCGCGCGGACCTCACCGTGCGGCTGCGGTCGGTCCTCACGAAGTGGACCGGTCGCGAGGCCGTGAGCGACCCGGTCAGCCTGACCGACGTGAGCGACGCGGAACTGTTCGAGCTGATGGACAACAAGCCATGGTCCAGCTGACCGGCGGGCGGGCCGCCCCGCCGCCACGTGAATCCACCCGCTGACTGAAATCTGCTGGACCGGAAGAGGACTGGATGTCGAACGAGCAGAAGCTCCGCGAGTACCTGAAGCAGGCGGTTGCCGACGCCCGCGACTCCTACGCACGGCTGCGCGCCGTCGAGGAGGCCGCCCGTGAGCCGCTCGCCGTCATCGGCATGAGCTGCCGGTTCCCCGGTGGGGTGCGGACCCCCGAGGAGCTGTGGGAGCTGGTCGCCGGGGGGCGCGCGGGTATCGCGGACTTCCCCGCGGACCGCGGGTGGGACCTGGGGGCCCTCTACGACCCGGAGGGACTGCGCCCGCACAGCTCGTACATCCGCAAGGGCGGATTCATCGACGGCGCCGCGGACTTCGACGCCGAGTTCTTCGAGATATCCCCGCGCGAGGCCCTCGCCATGGACCCGCAGCAGCGGGTCCTCCTGGAGGCCTCCTGGGAGGCGTTCGAGCGGGCCGGGATCGACCCGGCCACGCTGCGCGGCGAGAACGCGGGGGTCTTCGTCGGCGGCGTCCTGTCCGGCTACGGCTCGAACGTGGGCACCACGCAGGACAGCGAGGGCTACCTGCTGACCGGCACCGCCTCCAGCATCCTCTCCGGCCGCCTCTCCTACACGTACGGGTTCGAGGGGCCCGCCGTCACCGTCGACACCGCCTGTTCCTCCTCGCTGACCGCGCTGCACCTCGCCGCGCAGTCGCTGCGCAGCAAGGAGAGCTCGCTGGCCGTGGTGGGCGGCGTGATGGTGATGTCGACGCCGGCCGCCTTCACCGAGTTCAGCAAGCAGCGCGGGCTGTCCCAGGACGGCCTCGTCAAGGCGTTCGCGGCCGCGGCCGACGGCACCGCCTGGGGCGAGGGCGTCGGCGTGGTCCTCGTCGAGCGGCTCTCGGACGCGCGCCGCAACGGCCACCGCGTCCTCGCCGTCATCAAGGGCTCGGCCGTCAATCAGGACGGTGCGTCGAACGGTCTGACCGCGCCGAACGGGCCTTCGCAGCAGCGGGTCATCCGTCAGGCGCTCGCCAACGCGGGCCTCGCCGCGTCCGACGTGGACGTGGTGGAGGCGCACGGCACCGGCACGACCCTGGGCGACCCGATCGAGGCCCAGGCGCTGCTCGCCACGTACGGCCAGGACCGTCCGGAAGGCCGCCCGCTGCTGCTCGGCTCGGTGAAGTCCAACATCGGCCACACGCAGTCGACGGCCGGGGTCGCGGGCGTCATGAAGATGGTGCTCGCCCTGCGGCACGGCGTGGTGCCGCCCACCCTGAACGTGGACGAGCCCACCCCGCACGTCGACTGGACGGCGGGTGCCGTGGAGCTGGTGACCGAGGCGGTCGCCTGGCCGGCGACGGGCAGGCCGCGGCGGGCGGCGGTGTCCTCCTTCGGCATCAGCGGAACCAACGCCCACGTCATCCTCGAACAGGCCCCCGAGACCCCCGAGGCGCCCGAGCCGGAGGCCGAGGAGCCGTCCACGGGCGACGCGGCGATCCCGGTGCTCACCGGCGTCCCCGCTCCCTGGCCGCTGTCCGCCAAGAACGCCGCCGCGCTGTACGAGCAGGGCGGCACGCTGCGGACCTTCCTCGCCGACCCGGGCGCCCCCGACGCGGACGCCGTGGCCGCCGCCCTGGTCCGCACCCGGGCCTCCTTCACCCACCGCGCCGTCGTCTTCGGCGACGAGCGCCCCGCGGCCCTCGCCTCGCTCGCCGACGGCACGGCGGACGCGCCCGGCCTGGTGCACGGCGTCGCACGCCCCGGCGCCAAGGTCGCGTTCGTCTTCCCCGGCCAGGGCTCCCAGTGGACCGGCATGGCCACCGGACTCCTCAAGGCCTCGCCGGTCTTCGCCGAGGCCATGCGCGAGTGCGCCGACGCACTGGCGCCGCACGCGGACTGGAACCTGCTCGACGTCCTCGGCGACGAACAGGCCCTGGAGCGCGTCGATGTGGTGCAGCCCGCCCTGTGGGCCGTCATGGTCTCCCTCGCCAAGGTCTGGCAGGCCGCGGGCGTCACGCCCGAGGTCGTGGTGGGGCACTCCCAGGGTGAGATCGCCGCCGCCTGCGCCGCCGGCATCCTCTCCCTCGCGGACGGGGCGCGCCTGGTCGCGCTGCGCAGCCGCACCATCGCCGAGGACCTCGCGGGGCAGGGTGGCATGGTCTCCCTGGCCGCCTCCGCCGAGCGCGCCGCCGAACTTCTCGGTGGACGCGACGGCGTGTGGCTGGCCGCTGTCAACGGCCCCGGCGCGACCGTCGTCGCCGGCGCCCCCGAGGCGCTGGCCGAGGTCTCCGAGGCCGCCGGGGCCGCGGGTGTCCGCGCCCGCACAATCCCGGTCGACTACGCGTCCCACACCCCGCACGTCGAGAGCATCCGCGACCGGCTCCTCCAGGTCGCCGCACCCATCGCGCCCCGCGCCGGGTCCGTACCGATGTACTCGTCGGTGACCGTGCAGCCCCTCGCCGGGAGCAGCGCCGACGCGCAGTACTGGTACCGGAACCTGCGCGAGCCCGTGCGGTTCGCCGAGACGGTCACCGCCCTCCTCGACCACGGCATCGACACGTTCGTCGAGATCAGCCCGCACCCGGTGATCGCCCCCGCCATCGAGGACCTCGCGGCCGCGGCGGGCCGTGACGACGTGGTGGTCTCGGGGACGCTCCGCCGGGACCACGACGAGAGCACGGCCCTGACCCGCGCCGCCGCCACCCTGTGGACCCGCGGCGCCGCCCTCTCCTGGGACACCTTCCTGGAGGGCGCGGCCACCAGCGCGACCCCGGCCGGCCTGACCGACGTGGCCGAACTGCCGACGTATCCGTTCCAGCGGCGCCGTTTCTGGATGGAGGGTCCCGCCGGCACCGGGGACGCCGCGGGCATCGGGCTCGACCCCGTCGCCCACCCGCTGCTCGCCGCCGCCACGATTCCCGCCGAGTCCGGCGCCGCCGTCTTCACCGGCAGGATCTCCCTGCCGACGCACCCCTGGCTGGCCGACCACGTCCTCCTGGGGACCGTGCTCCTTCCCGGCACCGCCTTCCTCGAACTCGCCCTCACCGCGGGCCGGGAGAGCGGCTGCGGCCGGGTTCGGGAGCTCACCTTGGAGCGCCCCCTCACCCTCACCGCGGACACCGGCGTCACCCTCCAGGTCCAGGTCGCCGAGGCCGACGAGTCCGGCGCGCGGACCGCCACGATCCACTCCAGGACCGGCACCGCCGACCAGGAGGAGCCCGCCGAGTGGATCCGGCACGCCACCGCCACCCTCACGGCCGAAGAGCCCCGAGAGTCACAGGAGTTCGCTGATCTCCAGGGCACCTGGCCTCCCGTCGGCGCCACCGCCGTCGAGAAGGGCGACTTCTACGGCGCGCTGTTCGAGCGCGGCTACGAGTACGGCCCCGCCTTCCAGGGCCTGCGGTCCGTCTGGCGCCGCGGCGGCGAGGTGTTCGCCGAAGTGGCCCTGCCCGAGGAGGCGGCCGCCGCCGACTTCCTCGCCCACCCCGCTCTCCTCGACGCCGCCCTCCACGCCATGGGCCTGGGCGGCCTGTTCGGGGACGAGGGCGCCGTGCGCCTCCCGTTCGCCTGGTCCGGCGTACAGACCTGGACCGACGGCGCCACCTCGCTGCGCGTCCGGCTGACCGCGGCCGGTGGCGACGGCGACGGCGTACGGCTGCTGGCCACGGATGCCGTGGGCACGCCCGTCGCCTCCGTGGACGAGCTCGTGCTGCGCCCGCTCGCCGCCGCCGACGTGCGCGCGGCGGATTCCAGCCGGTCGCTGTACGTCCCGCGCTGGGACGCCTGGCAGCCCGCGACCGCTGCCGCACCTCTCACCGTCTCCTGGCACCCGGGCACCCCGCTCGACGAAGTCCTCGCTGAAGAGCCCGAGTTGGTCCTCCTCGACTGCACCGTCCAGGACGTGCCCGGCGGCGACGACATACCGGCTGCGACCCATGCCATGACCGGCGTCGTGCTGGCCCGCGTCCAGGAGTGGCTCGCCCGGGAGGCGCCCGCCCGGGTCAGGCTCGCCGTGGTCACCCGCGGCGCCGTCGGCATCGAGCCCGAGGAGCTGCCCGACCCGGTGCAGGCGGCTGTGCGTGGCTTCGTGCGTTCGGTGCAGTCGGAGCATCCCGACCGGTTCGTGTTGGTGGATGTGGATGCGGAAGTGGTGAGTGTTCCTGCGGCTGTTGTGGCTGCGGCTGTGGTGGCGGGGGAGCCGGAGTTGGCTCTGCGTGGCGGGGATGCGTATGTGCCCAGGCTGGCTCTGATCGGCGCGGATGTCGGTGTGGTTTCGGGTGGTGGTGTGTCGTCGTGGTCGGGTGGTGGTGCGGTGTTGGTGACGGGTGGTACGGGTGTGGTGGGTGCCGCGGTGGCGCGGCATTTGGTGGGTGTGCATGGTGTGCGTGATGTGGTGTTGGTGAGTCGGCGTGGTGATCAGGCGCCGGGTGTGGGTGTGTTGGTGGATGAGTTGGTGGGTCTGGGCGCGGTGGTGCGGGTGGTGGCTTGTGATGTGGCTGATCGTGGTGCGGTGGGGGAGTTGGTGGCGGGGATCGCGGGGTTGCGTGGTGTGGTGCATGCGGCGGGTGCGGTGGATGACGGTGTGGTGTCGGGGTTGACGGCGGAGCGGTTGGCTTCGGTGTTGCGGCCGAAGGTGGATGCGGCGTGGTATTTGCATGAGGCGACGCGGGCTCTCGGCCTGGAGTTGTTCGTGTTGTTCTCGTCGGCTGCTGGTGTGTTCGGTTCGCCGGGTCAGGCCAATTACGCGGCGGCGAATGTGTTCTTGGACGCGTTGGCCGTGCGGCGTCGTGCCGAGGGTCTTGCGGCTCAGTCCTTGTCGTGGGGTCTGTGGGAGGAGACCAGTGAACTCACCGCCACCCTCGGTGAAACCGACAAGGCCCGGCTCGGCCGCGGTGGACTGCAGGCCCTCGGCACCGAGGAAGGCCTCGCCCTCTTCGACCGGTCGCTGGCCCTCGACGCCCCGCACCTGGTTCCCGTACGCCTCGACCTGTCCCGCGCCCGCGCCGAAGGCCAGCAGGTGCCACCGCTGTTGCGCGCCCTGGTCCGCACCCCCGCGCGCCGCACCACCGGCACCCCCGGGGGCCGCGGTTGGCGTGCGCAGTACGAGGCGACGCCCGAGGACGGGCGCGAGAGCATGCTCGTCGACCTCGTCCGGGCCCAAGTGGCCACCGTACTGGGCCACTCCGGCGCGGAAGCGGTGCCCGCCCAGCGCGGCTTCAAGGACCTCGGCTTCGACTCCCTGACCGCGGTGGAGCTGCGCAACCGGCTGGGCGAACTCACCGGCAACCGCCTGCCCGCGACCCTGGTGTTCGACTACCCGACACCGGCCGCGCTCGGCGCCCACCTGCACGGCCTCCTGGCCGGCACGGCCGCGCGCCAGCGCAGCGAGGTCGCGCGGGTCGTGGCGGACGACGAGCCCATCGCGATCATTGGCATGAGCTGCCGTTTCCCCGGCCACGTCGACTCGCCCGACGAGCTGTGGCAGATGCTCGCCGACGGTCGTGAGGGCATCAGCGGCTTCCCGACGGACCGCGACTGGGCCCTCGACTCGTTCTTCGACCCCACCGGCGAGCGCCCCGGCACCTCCCTGGTGGATCAGGGCGGATTCCTGCACGACGCCGCCGACTTCGACGCCTCCTTCTTCGGGATCTCCCCGCGCGAGGCCGTGACCATGGACCCCCAGCACCGGATGCTCCTGGAGCTGTCCTGGGAGGCCATCGAGCGCGCGGGCGTCGACCCGACGGAGCTGCGCGGCAGCAGGACCGGCGTGTTCTCCGGCCTGATGTACCACGAGTACGCGGCACGCCTGCGCTCCGTGCCCGAGGACGTCGCAGGCTTCCTCAGCAACGGCAACGCGGGCAGTGTGGCCACCGGCCGGGTCTCCTACACCCTCGGCTTCGAGGGCCCCGCAGTGACCGTGGACACGGCCTGCTCCTCGTCCCTGGTCGCGCTGGACATGGCCGTCAGCGCCCTGCAGCGCGCCGAGTGCGACCTGGCGCTCGCCGGCGGTGTCACCGTGATGTCGACCCCGACGATCTTCGCCGAGTTCACCCGTCAGCGCGGCCTCGCGCACGACGGCCGCTGCAAGGCGTTCTCCGACGCGGCCGACGGCATGGGTGTCGCCGAAGGTGCGGGCGTGGTCCTCGTCGAGCGGCTCTCGGACGCGCGCCGCAACGGCCACCGCGTCCTCGCCGTCATCAGGGGCTCGGCCGTCAACCAGGACGGTGCGTCGAACGGTCTGACCGCGCCGAACGGCCCCGCGCAGCAGCGGGTCATCCGTCAGGCGCTCGCCAACGCGGGCCTCGCCGCGTCCGACGTGGACGTGGTGGAGGCGCACGGTACGGGTACGTCCCTGGGCGACCCGATCGAGGCGCAGGCGCTGCTCGCCACGTACGGGCAGGAGCGGGGTGGCAACCAGCCGCTGCTGCTCGGCTCGGTGAAGTCCAACATCGGCCACACCCAGGCCGCCGCCGGAATCGCGGGCGTCATGAAGATGGTGCTCGCCCTGCGGCACGCCGCCGTGCCCCGGACCCTGCACGTGGAGCGGCCCAGCGAGCACGTCGACTGGACGGCGGGTGCCGTAGAGCTGGTGACCGAGGCGGTCGCCTGGCCGGAGACGGGCAGGCCGCGGCGGGCGGCGGTGTCCTCCTTCGGCATCAGCGGAACCAACGCCCACGTCATCCTCGAACAGGCCCCCGAGGCCGCCGAGCCGGAGCCGAGTGCCGAGCGGCCCGAGCCCGTGCTCGCCGCCGTCGAAGGCGCCGTACTGCCGTGGCTCGTCTCGGCCAAGTCCCCCGCCGCGCTGCGCGGCCAGGCCGAGCAACTGCGCGCCTTCGCAGCCGCGCGGGCCGAGCCCGCGGCGACGGCCGCCGCGCTCATCGGCGGCCGTACCGCCTTCGACGAGCGCGCGGTCGTCCTCGCCGCCGGCCCCGAGGGCTTCGCCGAAGGGCTCGCGGGCCTGGCCCGCCAGGACGCCGAGGTCCCCGGGCTCGTCGCCGGTACCGTGCGCCCCGGCGCCAAGGTCGCGTTCGTCTTCCCCGGCCAGGGCGCCCAGTGGACCGGCATGGCGCTCGGCCTGATGGAGTCGTCGCCGGTGTTCGCCGGAGCCCTGCGCGAATGCGCCGACGCGCTCGCGCCGCACGCGGACTGGAACCTGCTCGACGTCCTCGGCGACAAGCAGGCCCTGGAGCGCGTCGATGTGGTGCAGCCCGCCCTGTGGGCCGTCATGGTCTCCCTCGCCACGGTCTGGCAGCACTCCGGCATCACGCCCTCCGTGGTCGTCGGCCACTCCCAGGGAGAGATCGCCGCGGCCTGCGTGGCCGGTGCCCTGACCCTGGCCGAGGGCGCCCGTCTCGTGGCCCTGCGCAGCCGCGTCATAGCCGAGGAGCTCGCCGGGCGCGGCGGCATGGCCTCACTGACCGTGCCCGCCGACGAGGCCCAGGCCCTCATCGACCGGTACACGAACCCCGGCGGCGCCGAACCCGCCACCGGCGTGGTCATCGCCGCCGTCAACGGCCCCGGCGCGGTCGTCGTCGCCGGTGACGAGGGACCGCTGCAACAGCTCCTGGACGGCTGCGAGTCCGACGGGATCCGCGCTCGCCGCATCCCCGTGGACTACCCCTCGCACGGGCCCCAGGTCGAGCTCATCAAGGACCGCCTCCTCAAGGAGCTCGGTGACATCAGCGCGGCGCGGCCCCGGGTGACCTGGCGCTCCACCGTGACCGGTGAGGACGTGCGGGACCGGGAGGCCGACACGGAGTACTGGTACCGCAACCTCCGTCAGCCGGTGCGCTTCGCGCAGGTCGTCGCCGACCTCATGGAGAGCGGCATCGACACCTTCGTCGAGATCAGCCCGCACCCGGTCACCACCGCCGCCCTGGAGGACGCCGCGCTGCGGGCCGGGGGTCGAGAGGTCGTCGTCACCGGCACCCTGCGCCGCGACGAGAACGAGCGCACCGCCCTGCTCCGCAACGCCGCCGTCCTGTGGACCCGCGGCCTCGGTGTGGACTGGACCGCCCTCACCCCGGCCCCGGACGCGCGGGCCGCCGCCGTCGACCTGCCGACCTACGCCTTCCAGCGGGAGCGCTACTGGCTCGACGCGCCGAACGACTTCGGGGACCCGGGCGGTGTCGGCCAGGAGGCCACCGGCCACCCGGTGCTCGCCGCGGCCGTCGTCCCCGCCGGGACGGACAGCATCCTGTTCACCGGCAGGCTCACCGCCCCGGCCGCGGCCTCGGCCGCGGAGCACACCGTGCTCGACACGCCCGTACTGCCCGCCGGCGCCCTGCTCGACTGGGCGCTGTACGCCGCGGACCGCCTCGGCCTGCCCGGCGTCGCACACCTGGAGCAGCACGAACCGCTGCTCCAGGCTCCCGACGGCGCCGTCCGCGTCCAGGTGATGGCCACGGAGCCCGACGACTTCGGGCACCGCCGCCTCACCGTCCACGCGCAGCCCGACGGTGACGCGACCGCGGAGTGGACCCTGCACGCCACAGCCGAGCTGCACCCCGGGGCCGAGGAGACCGACGAGGCGTACGCACGGCTCGCGGGCACCTGGCCGCCGGCCGACGCCACCCCGGCGGACACGGCCGGGCTCTACGGCGAACTCTTCGCCCAGGGGCAGCAGTTCGGTCCGGCCCTCCAGGGGCTGCGCGGTGCCTGGCGCACGGGCGAGGACATCTACGCCGAGGTCGAGCTGCCCGAGCGGGCCGTCGAAGGGCTCGCGCCGCGCGCCGCGCTCCTGGAGTCCGTCTGCCACGCCTGGCGCCTTGCCGACGCGGACGGTCCCGGTACCGCCGGAGTCCTGCAGCCCGCCGTCTGGCAGGGCGTGCGGGTGCGGGCCGGCGGCCTCGACACCGCCACCGGCCACGAGGCGGTCGACGGCGCCCGGATCGTTCGGGTCCTGCTGTCCCCGGCCGGCGACGGAGCCCTGCGGGTGCGCGTCACCGATGCCGAGGGCATCGCGCTGCTCGGCGCGGACCGGGTCGAGCTGCGTCCGGTCACCGCGGCCCGGCTCCGCTCGGCAGGTGCGGCAGCGGCGCGTTCGCTCTACGAGGTGAGTTGGGAGCGCCGTGCGTTCGATGAGCCCGCACAGGCGCCGAGTTCGATCCTGTGGGACGGCACGCGGTCGGCGGAGCAGATCGAGGCCGCCGTCGCCGACGGTGTGCGGCTCGTCCTTCTGGACGCGAGCGCGTTCGTCACCCCCGGGCAGCGGGAGAGCGAGGGCGAACACCTGCCACAGCTGGTCCACGAGGCGCTGACCGCAGCCCTCGCGCGCGCCCAGCAGTGGCTCGCCGACGAGGCGCTCGCCGACGCACGGCTCGCCGTGGTCACCCATGGCGCCGTCGCCGTGTCGAGCAGCGACCCGGTGGACCTCACGCAGGCCGCTGTGCGTGGCTTCTTGCGCTCGGCGCAGTCGGAGCATCCCGACCGGTTCGTGCTCGTGGATGTGGACGCGGATGTGGATGCGGAGGGTGTTCCTGCCTCTGTGGTGGCCGCGGCCGTTGCCGCGGGGGAGCCGGAGTTGGCTGTGCGGGGTGGGGATGTGTATGTGCCCAGGTTGGCTGTGGTGGCCGCGGGTGCGGATGTTGGTCTGCTTCCTGGTGGTGGTGCGGTGTTGGTGACGGGTGGTACGGGTGTGGTGGGTGCTGCGGTGGCGCGGCATTTGGTGGGTGTGCATGGTGTGCGTGATGTGGTGTTGGTGAGTCGGCGTGGTGATCAGGCGCCGGGTGTGGGTGTGTTGGTGGATGAGTTGGTGGGTCTGGGCGCGGTGGTGCGGGTGGTGGCTTGTGATGTGGCTGATCGTGGTGCGGTGGGGGAGTTGGTGGCGGGGATTTCGGGGTTGCGTGGTGTGGTGCATGCGGCGGGTGCGGTGGATGACGGTGTGGTGTCGGGGTTGACGGCGGAGCGGTTGGTGTCGGTGTTGCGGCCGAAGGTGGATGCGGCGTGGTATTTGCATGAGGCGACGCGGGCTCTCGGCCTGGAGTTGTTCGTGTTGTTCTCGTCGGCTGCTGGTGTGTTCGGTTCGCCGGGTCAGGCCAATTACGCGGCGGCGAATGTGTTCTTGGATGCGTTGGCCGTGCGGCGTCGTGCCGAGGGTCTTGCGGCTCAGTCGCTGTCGTGGGGTCTGTGGGAGGAGACCAGCGAACTCACCGCCACCCTCGGCGAGACCGGCCTGCGGCGGATGAACGCCGGCGGTGTCCTGCCGCTCAGCACGGAGGAAGGACTCGCCCTCTTCGACCGCGCGCTCGCGAGCGGCCTGCCGCACTCCGCGCCGGTCCGGCTGGACCGCGCCCAGCTGCGCGGCGGTGAGGACACGCCCGCGCTGCTGCGCGGCCTGGTGCGCGCCGCGCCGCGCCGCGCCACGGCGCCGGACGACGCGCAGGCGCTGCGCAGCCGCCTCTCCGCGCTGCCCGCGGCCGAGCGGCAGGAAGCCCTCCTGGAGACGGTGCGCGGCCAGATCGCCGCGGTCCTCAAGTACGGCGCGGGCGACCAGATCTCGGCCACCCGGCCGTTCACGGAGCTCGGCTTCGACTCGCTGACCGCCGTCGAACTCCGCAACCGCCTGGCCCGGACGGCCGGTACGAGGCTGCCCACCACGCTCGTCTTCGACTACCCCACGCCCGCGGCGCTCACCGGCCATCTGCTCACGATCCTGCTGCCCGCGACGGAGGCCGAGGACTGGGGCAGGGAGACGGTCGACCGTCTCGAAGCCATGCTCGACGACGAGCGCGACGAGGCCGAGGTCAACAGGCTGACGGCCCGTCTGGAGACCCTGCTGCTGCGCTGGCGGGAACGCTCCAGGACGCTCGCCGCCACCGCGCCGGGCGGCGGCCGGGCCCAGGACATGGGGGTCGACGAGCTGAGCGAGGTCAGCGAGGAAGAGCTGCTGCGCTACATCGACGACGAGATCGGGCTGAGCTGATGCACGCACGGCTGCACGCACGGCCCACCAGCACGTTCTGCACAATGAGGGGTTTCGGACATGGCTGAGAAAGAGCAGATCGTCGAGTACCTGAAGCGGGTGACGGCGGACCTGAAGCGCACCAGGGGCCGAGTCCGAGACCTGGAGGAGGCCGAGCGCGAGCCCATTGCGATCGTCGGCATGGGCTGCCGGTTCCCGGGCGGGGCCGGTACGCCCGAGGAGTTCTGGGACCTGCTGCACGACGGTGTCGACGCCATGAGCGACTTCCCCGACGACCGCGGCTGGCAGCAGTTCGAGGGCAGGACCCGCCCGCAGGGCGGTTTCCTCGATACGGCCACCGAATTCGACGCCTCCTTCTTCGGCATATCCCCGCGCGAAGCCCTGGAGATGGACCCGCAGCAGCGGCTGCTCCTGGAGACGTCCTGGGAGACCTTCGAACGCGCGGGCATCGACGTCACCGGCCTGCACGGCAGCAAGGCCGGCGTGTTCATCGGCGTCAACGGCGCCGACTACCCCGGCATGCTCAACCAGGCGGGACACGAGTCCCTCGGCCACCTCCTGACCGGCAACGCCCCCAGCGTCGTCTCCGGCCGCATCGCCTACACCCTCGGCTTCGAGGGCCCTGCCGTGACGGTCGACACCGCCTGTTCGGCCTCCCTCGTGGCGCTGCACCTCGCGGCCCGCGCGCTGCGCGCCGGCGACTGCCCGCTGGCCCTGGTCGGTGGCGTCACCGTGATGTCGACCCCCGGTGTGTTCGCGGAGTTCGGCAAGCAGGGTGGTCTTGCCGGCGACGCCCGGTGCAAGGCGTTCGCCGAGGGTGCGGACGGCACCGCGTGGGGCGAGGGCGCGGGAATGCTGCTGGTGGAGCGTCTTTCCGACGCCCGCCGCAACGGGCACCGCGTCCTCGCCGTGGTGCGGGGCACCGCGGTCAATCAGGACGGTGCGTCGAACGGTCTGACCGCGCCGAACGGCCCCGCGCAGCAGCGGGTCATCCGTCAGGCGCTCGCCAGCGCGGGCCTCGCCGCGTCCGACGTGGACGTGGTGGAGGCGCACGGTACGGGTACGTCCCTGGGCGACCCGATCGAGGCGCAGGCGCTGCTCGCGACGTACGGGCAGGAGCGGGGTGGCAACCAGCCGCTGCTGCTCGGCTCGGTGAAGTCCAACATCGGCCACACCCAGGCCGCCGCTGGTGTCGCGGGTGTGATCAAGATGGTGCTCGCGATGCGGCACGGGGTGGTGCCGGCGACGCTGCATGTGGACGAGCCGAGCAGTCATGTGGACTGGGCCTCGGGTGCTGTGGAGCTGGCGACGCAGCGGGTCGCATGGCCTGCGCGGGGTGTGCGGCGTGCGGGTGTGTCCTCTTTCGGGATCAGTGGTACGAACGCCCACGTCATCCTGGAGGAGGCCCCGCGGGAGGCCTCCGTGGACGAGGCCGTGGCCCAGGGTGGGGGCGGCGCAGGGCGGGAGGCCGTCGGCGTGCTGCCGTGGGTGCTTTCCGCGAAGTCGCCCGCTGCGCTCCGGTCCCAGGCGGCGCGGTTACGTGAGCACGCCGTGGCGCGGGAGGTGGACCTGGCGGGGACGGCGGTCGCGCTGGCGACCGCCCGTACGGCCTTCGACTACCGCGCCGTGGTCCTCGCCGAGGACGCCACCGGCTTCACCACCGCCCTCGACACCCTCGCGGACAAGGGCACCACGGGCCGCCACCTCGTCCGTGGCACGGCACGGCCCGGTGCCAGGACCGCCTTCGTCTTCGCGGGACAGGGCGCGCAGTGGGCGGGCATGGGGGGACAGTGGTACGAGCAACTCCCGGCCTTCGCCGCGGCGTTCGACGCCGTCTGTGAGGCCGCCGACCCGCAGCTCGACGTGCCGCTCGCGGACGTGGTGCTCGCAGGCTCCGCAGGCCGCCCCGCGGACCACGCGGAGCTGATCTATCGGACCCGCTACACCCAGATCGCCCTCTTCGCCGTCGAGGTCGCGCTGTTCCGCACCCTGGAGGCGTGGGGCGTGCGCCCGGACGTCGTCCTCGGTCACTCCATCGGTGAGATCGCCGCCGCCCATGTGGCCGGAGTCCTCTCCCTTCAGGACGCGGTCACGCTGGCCGTGGCCCGTGGCGACCTGATGCAGCAACTCCCGGACGGCGGTGCCATGCTGGCCCTCGACGCCACCCGGGCGGAGGCCGACGCATGGCTGCGCGCCCTGCCCGAGCAGCACCGGCAGCGGGTGGCGATCGCCGCGGTCAACAGCCCTTCCGCGGTGGTCGTGTCCGGTGCGTCGGACGCCGTCGACCAGGTGGCCGAGGCCGCCGCGCGGGCGGGGCGCCGGCTGCGCAGGCTCCAGGTCAGCCACGCCTTCCACTCGCCGCTCATGGAGCCGATGCTCGACGGGTTCCGCTCCGTCCTGGCGGGTCTCACCTTCTCCCGCCCGGTCGTCCCGATGGTCTCCACCGTCACCGGTGAACTCGCGGCGGACGACATCACCTCACCGGACTACTGGGTGCGGCACGCCCGCGAGGCCGTCCGATTCCAGGACGCCGTGCGCGCCGCGGAGCCGCGCGTGGACGCCTTCCTGGAGATCGGCCCGCACACCGTGCTCGCCCGGCCGATGGAGGACAGCCTCGCCGCGGGCCACTCCGCCACCGTCACCTCCGTCGCCCACCGCGAACGGCCCCTGGTCGCCACCTTGCTGAGGGCGGTCGGCGCCCTGTGGGCCGGCGGCGCCGACGTGGACTGGCGCGCGCTGCTGCCCGCCGTACCCGCGGGCCAGGACCTGCCCACGTACCCCTTCGAGCGGCAGCGCTTCTGGCCCCGCGTCCCGCCGCACCGCGCGAGCGACGTGAGCGGCGCCGGACTCGCCGGACTCGACCACCCGCTGCTGGCAGCTGCCGTCAGCGTCGCCGACGGCAGCTCCGCCGGCGGCTCCGTGCTGACCGGCCGCCTCTCGCTCACCACCCACCCCTGGCTCGCCGACCACGCGGTCCTGGGCGCCGTGCTCCTGCCGGGCACCGCCTTCGTCGAACTCGCCCTGCGCGCGGGGCAGAACGTGGGCTGCGGCCGGATCCGCGACCTCACCCTGGAGACCCCGCTCGTCCTCACCCCCGAGGACGCCGTGCAGATCCAGGTCGGCGTGGGCCCCGCCGACGACGAGGGCCACCGCCACGTCGTCGTGCACTCGCGCCTCGAACCGTCCGACGACGGGACGAGCGGCGTGGAGCCCGAATGGGTCCGGCACGCCCAGGGCGTGGTCGCCCCACTGGACCGGAGCCCGAACGCCGACGACTTCGGCGCGGTCACCGGCGCGGTGTGGCCGCCCCGGGGTGCGGACCGGGTCGAGATCGAGGACTTCTACCCCGCCCTCGCGGGGCAGGGCTACGCCTACGGCCCCACCTTCCAGGGGCTGCGCGGGGCTTGGCGGCGCGGCCCCGACGTCTTCGCCGACGTGGAGCTGCCCGAGGCCGCGGCGGACGACGTCGCGGGCTTCGGCGTCCACCCGGCCCTGTTGGACGCCGCCCTGCACGTCATTGGCCTCGGCGGCGCGGCCGACGGCGCCGAGAACACCTCGCGCGTGCCGTTCGCCTGGAGCGGCGTGCGGCTGTGGGCGAGCGGCGCCCGTACCGTCCGCGTCTGTCTGACGACCGTGGGCACCGCCGCCGTCCGCGTACGGATCGCCGACGCCACCGGCACCCCCGTCGTCGGCATCGACGAACTCGTCCTGCGGCCCGTCTCGGCGACCCCCGTGGGCCCGAGGCGCGCCCTGCTCGCCGAGTCCTTGTTCACCGAGGCCTGGGAACCCCGGAAGGCGGGGGCACCGGAAGCCGCCGGGGAAGCGGCTCCGCGGATCTGGGGGCCGGACACCGGTCTCGAAGAGCTGACGGCCGCCGACACCGTGCTCCTGGACTGCGCGGGAGTCGCCGACGCCGACGCCCTCGAAGCCCCGGACGGGTTACGGGCCCACGTGGGCCACGCCCTGGCGCGCATCCGCGCCTGGCTCGCGGACGACGGCATCGCCCCGGCCCGGCTGACCGTACTGACCAGGGGCGCCGTCGAAGTGCACCCCGGAGAGGGCGTGGACCCGATCCAGGCCGCGGTGCACGGCCTGGTGCGCTCGGCGCGCTCCGAGCACCCCGAGCGGTTCGCGCTGCTCGACCTGGCGCCCGGCACCGGACCCGCCGACGTCCCCTGGCCCGCCGTGCGCGCCGCGCTCGCCGACCAGGAGACCGAGATCGCCGTGCGCGGCGGAGGCGTCTTCGTGCGGCGGCTGGTGCGCACCGCGACCGACGCCGACGCTCCCGCCCCGTACACCGGGCAGGGCACGGTCCTGGTCACCGGCGGCGCCGGCGTCATCGGGTCCGCCGTGGCCCGCCACCTGGTCACCGCCCACGGCGTCCGCGACCTGGTGATCGCCGGGCGGCGCGGCGCCGACGCGCCGGGTGCCACCGAACTCGCCGAGGAGCTGCGCGCTGCGGGCGCCGAGGTGCGCCTCGTCGCCTGCGACGTCTCTCAGCGGCCGATGCTGGCCGAACTCATCGCATCCCTGCCCGAGTTGCGCGGCGTGGTGCACGCCGCAGGGGTCCTCGACGACGGCATGGTCACCGCGCAGACCGCCGAGCGTCTGGACACCGTGCTGCGGCCCAAGGCGGATGCGGCGTGGCACCTGCACGAGCTCACCCGGGAGCGGGACCTCGACCTGTTCGTCCTGTTCTCCTCGGCCGCGGGCATTTTCGGATCTCCGGGCCAGGCCAACTATGCGGCCGCCAACGCCTTCCTGGACGCGCTCGCCCGGCACCGCCGTGCGGCGGGGCTGCCCGCGCACTCGCTCGCGTGGGGCCTGTGGGCCGATCCCAGCGCCATGACGGGGACGCTCACCGACACCGACATGGGCAGGCTCAGCCGGGGCGGCCTCCGCGCCATCAGCGCCGACGAGGGCCTCGCCCTGTTCGACGCATCGGTGCGGCTCGACGAGCCGGTCGTCGTTCCCGTACGCCTGGACCTGCGCGGCCAGGCCGACCCGCCCGCGCTGCTGCGCTCCCTGGTCAGGTCCGCCCCGCGCCGTGCCTCCGACGCCCCCGCGGCCGCCACCTCGGCATGGCACGAGAGGCTGCTCGGACTGTCGGCCGCCGAACGCTCCGCCGCCCTCGTGGACCTGGTGCGCGAGCACGTCGCGACCGTCCTCGGCCACACCACGCCCGAGGGCATCGCGCCCGACCGGTCGTTCAACGACCTCGGCTTCGACTCGCTGACCGCCGTCGAACTCCGCAACCTGCTGGCCGAGTTCACCAAGGTGCAGCTGCCCACCACCCTCGTCTTCGACTACCCGAGTCCCGAGGCGCTCGCCGGCTTCCTGGGCGAGACCCTCGCGGACCCCGTGGAGCGGGGCGCACGCGTCGTCGAGGTGCGGGCCACCGGCGACGACCCCATCGCGATCGTCGGCATGGCCTGCCGCTTCCCCGGCGGCGTCGGCTCGCCCGAAGAGCTGTGGGACCTGGTCGCGGACGGCCGCGAGGGCATCGGCGGCTTTCCCACCGACCGCGGCTGGGACCTCCAGCGGCTCTACGACCCCGAGCCCGGCCGCACCGGATCGACGTACGTCCGCGAGAGCGGATTCCTGTACGACGCGGCCGAGTTCGACGCGGGATTCTTCGGCGTCTCGCCGCGCGAGGCCACCACGATGGACCCGCAGCACCGGCTGCTCCTCGAAACCTCCTGGGAGGCCATCGAGCGCGCGGGCATCGACCCGACGAGCCTGCGGCGCAGCAGGACCGGCGTGTACGCGGGACTGATGCACCACGACTACGTGGCACGGCTCCAGGAGATCCCCGAGGAGATCGCCGGGTACCTCAGCAACGGCACCGCGGGCAGTGTCGCCTCCGGCCGCATCGCCTACACCTTCGGCTTCGAGGGCCCGGCCGTGACGATCGACACCGCGTGCTCCTCGTCCCTCGTCGCCCTGGACATGGCCGTGTCCGCGTTGCGCAGCGGCGTGTGCGACCTGGCGCTCGCGGGCGGCGTCGCCGTGATGTCGACCCCCACCGTGTTCGCGGAGTTCGGCAAGCAGGGCGGTCTTGCCGTCGACGGCCGGTGCAAGGCGTTCGCCGAGGGTGCGGACGGCACCGCGTGGGGCGAGGGTGCGGGGATGCTGCTGGTGGAGCGTCTTTCCGACGCCCGCCGCAACGGGCACCGTGTCCTTGCCGTGGTGCGGGGCACCGCGGTCAATCAGGACGGTGCGTCGAACGGCATGACGGCGCCGAACGGCCCGTCGCAACAGCGCGTGATCCGCGAGGCATTGGCTACCGCGGGTGTGGGCGCCGCTGATGTCGATGTGGTGGAGGCGCACGGTACGGGTACGTCGCTGGGTGACCCGATCGAGGCGCAGGCGCTGCTCGCGACGTACGGGCAGGACCGCCCGGAAGGTCGCCCGCTGCTGCTCGGCTCGGTGAAGTCGAACATCGGCCATACGCAGGCCGCCGCCGGTGTCGCGGGTGTGATCAAGATGGTGCTCGCGATGCGGCACGGGATGGTGCCGCCGACGCTGCATGTGGACGAACCGAGCAGTCATGTGGACTGGACCTCGGGTGCTGTGGAGCTGGCGAGGAAGAAGGTCGCGTGGCCCGGGCGGGGTGTGCGGCGTGCGGGTGTGTCCTCTTTCGGGATCAGTGGTACGAACGCCCACGTCATCCTGGAGGAGGCCCCACGGGAGGCTTCCGTGGAGGAGGCCGTGGCCCAGGGTGGGGATCGGTCCGGGGATCGGTCCGGGCGGGAGGCCGTCGGCGTACTGCCGTGGGTGCTTTCCGCCAAGTCGCCCGCTGCGCTCCGGTCCCAGGCGGCGCGGTTACGTGAGCACGCCGTGGCGCGGGACGTGGACCTGGCGGGGACGGCGGTCGCGCTGGCGACCGCCCGTACGGCCTTCGACTACCGCGCCGTGGTCCTCGCCGAGGACGCCACCGGCTTCACCACCGCCCTCGACACCCTCGCGGCCGGGGCCGTTCCCGGTGACGGCGCCGCGCGCGGCGTGGCCCGCGCATCGCTGAGGACCGCGTTCGTCTTCCCCGACCGGGTCGAAGGGCTGGCCGACGCGGCACAAGAACTCCTGGACACCTCACCGGTGTTCGCCAATGCGCTGGCCGAGTGCGCCGCCGCCCTGGCTCCGTACGCCGACTTCGCCGTCCTCGACGTCCTGCGCGACGATCCCGGCAGGCTCGCCGACCCGGCCGTCGCCCGCCCCGCCCTGTGGGCGGTCACGGTGTCGCTCGCCGAGATGTGGTCGGCCCTCGGCATCACCCCGGTCGCCGTCGTCGGCTTCGGCGGCGGCGAGATCGCCGCGGCCTGCACCGCCGGCATCCTGTCTCTCACCGACGGCGCGCTGCTCGCCGCCGGACAGGGCCGCCTGCTCGCCGAGCATGAGCACGAGCACGAGCAGGTGAGGGCGCTGGCGGCCCAGGTCACCGCGGGCGACGGACGCGTACGGATGTACTCGGCCGTCACCGGGGCCCGCCTCGCCGCCGGCGACCTGGACGCCGAGCACTGGTACCGCACCCTGCGCGAGCCGGCCGGGCCTGACGCCGCGGTGAAGGAGCTCCTCGGCGACGGCGTCGAGGCCATCGTCGAGCTGGGCACCCTCGTCGCCGCGGAGACGATCACCGCCGTCGAGGAGGCCACGGCGGCCGAAGGCCCCGACGTCCTGGTCACCGCCGCCCTGCGGCAGGGCCGGGAGGCGCGCCCCGCAGTGCTGTCGACCGCCGCGGCACTGTGGGCGCGCGGCGGCGCCATCGACTGGGCGGCCCTGCTCGACTCGTCGGCGCGCCCCGCCGACGTACCCACGTACGCCTTCCAGCACCAGCGTTACTGGCTGGACGTCTCCCCGCCCGCGGGCGACGCGGGCACGGTGGGGCTCACGGCCGCCGGCCACCCGCTCCTCGCCGGCGTGGTCGAGCCGGCGGAGAGCGACACGGCCCTGCTCACCGGAAGGCTCGCGCAGGCCACCCACCCCTGGCTCGCCGACCACGCGGTCGCGGACACCGTCGTGCTGCCCGGCAGCGTCCTGCTCGACTGGGCGCTGTACGCGGGAGACAGGCTCGGCTGCGCCCAGGTGGCCGAACTCGCGCTGGAAGCACCGCTGGTACTGGATCCGAACGCCGCCGTGCACGTCCAGGTCCAGGTCGGTGCGGCGGACGGGGCGGGGCTGCGTGCGCTGACCGTGCACTCCAGGCCCGAACCCGCGGCCGGTGTGGACGCGGGGGAGTGGACCCGCCACGCCCGCGCCGTCGTCGCGCCGGCCCTGCCGAGCCCCGTGGACACCTCGGAGTTCCGCGCACTGTCCGGGGCCTGGCCGCCGCCCGGCGCCCATGTCCTCGAACCCGCGGCCCTCTACGCCTCGTTGGAGGAGCGGGGCCACGTCCACGGCCCCGCCTTCCGCGGTCTGCGCTCCGCCTGGCGCAGCGGCACCGACATCCTCGCGGAGGTGGCGCTGCCCGACGAGGCCTTCGCCGCGGGTCACGGCTTCGGCGGTCTGCACCCGGCCCTGCTCGACGCCGCGCTGCACGCGCGCACCGCCGAGCGGCCGACGGACACGGACGCGGACGGTGCGCAGGTGTGGCTGTCCGCCGCCTGGAGCGGGGTACGGGTCCTCGACGCCACCGGCACCACGAGCCTTCGCGTACGAGTGTCCGACGCGGGCGACGGCGCGCTCCGCCTGCACCTGGCCGACACCACGGGTCGGCCGGTCGCCGAGGTCCGCGAGCTGTCTCTCAGGGCGGTGCCCACCGCCGGCTTCCGGCGCGCCCGTGACACCGAGGCCCCCACCCCGCGAGCGCCGGCCCAACGGCCCGCCGCCCGCCCCGCGCAGGCGGGGCCGGGCGCCGTCGCGCGAGTCCTCGCCGCCGGGCCCGACCGACGGGCCCGGCTCGTAGAGGACCTCATCCGTACCGAGCTCGCCGCGGTCCTCGGGCACGGCGACGCCGAAGTCATCGACGTGGAGAGCGAGTTCCTCGACCTGGGCGTGGACTCGATGGCGGGCATCGACATACGCACCAGGCTCGGCTCGCTCCTACGCCTGGAGCTCGCCGCGGCCACGCTCTTCGAGCACCCGACCACGGCACTCCTCGCCGTACACCTCGTCGACCTCATCGGCACCGCGCCGGAGCCGGGCGACACGGGCACCACCGGCACGGCCGCCCCCGCCTCGCCGTTCGACAGCCTGGAGGCTCTCTACCGCCAGTCCCACGCCCTCGGCAGGGCGGGCTCGACCGGCATGGACCTCATCCAGGCCGCAGGCCGGCTGCGGGCGGTCTTCGGCCAGGAGAGCGCGGCGGAGCACCTGCAGGAGCCCATCCGTCTGGCCAGGGGCGACGAGGGCCGTGCGGCCCTCGTCTGCGTCCCGGCCATCACGGCGACCGCGGGAGCCCTCCAGTACGTCGGGCTCGCCCAGCAGATCCAGGGCGAACGTGATGTGATGGTGCTGGTCAACCCGGGTTTCAATGAAGGCGAGTTGGTGCCGGGGTCGTTCGAGGCGTTCCTCGACCTCCAGGTCGAGGCACTGCGCTCGGCCCTGGGCTCGCGGCCCTTCGTGCTCCTCGGGCACTCCGCGGGCGGGCTGATCGGCCACGCCCTTGCCGCGCACGCGGAGCGGTCGGGGCTCGCCCCCTCGGGTACCGTCGTCCTGGACACCTTCCAAGCCGGTACGCGGTTCTCCGCCGAGCTGAGCCGCGCCATGCTGGACGGCCTCTTCGCCCGCGAACACCTCTTCGGCAGCGGCGCGTTGAGCGGCGTCCGCCTCAGCGCGATGGGGCATTACCACACGCTGATGGACGAGTGCGCGCTCAGTGGGACCAAGGCGCCGACCCTCTTCGTGGGCGCCGAGGAGCCCCTGCCGTACCAGGCCGACGGCTTCGACGACGACGGCTGGCGGGCCACCTGGTCCCTTCCGCACACGCGGATCACCACACCGGGCGACCACTTCACGCTCATGGAGGAGAACATCGCCATGACCACCACCGCGATCCGCGGATGGCTCGCGGAACGCGACATCTGAACCTCCGCGGGGCAGGGCGCAGTTCTGCCCCGCGGCTCTCACCGGCCACTTCCACCGGCCACCACATCACCACCGCGGCTCACAGAGATCCGTGCTCCAGAGGAGACAGCGCAGTGATAGTTCTTGGTTACAACGGTTTCTCCCGCGCCGCCGACATCTTCGGCAAGCTCTACGGCTACACGCAGGACAGCGTCGATCGGCACAGCTTCCTCGGTCACGACGCGGCCGCGTCCCTGTTCATCGACGGCAAGCTGGTCGCCGCCGTCGAGGAAGAGCGCATGAACCGCCAGAAGAAGACCACCGCCTTCCCGATCAACGCCATGCGCTGGGTCCTCGACCAGGCGGGGCTCGACTTCGCCGACGTCGACTACTACGCCTTCGGCTGGCGGTTCAGCCCGGAGTTCGCCGACACCGCCATCTCCACGATCGCCGGTGCGCCGATTCCCCCCGAGTACAAGTTCAAGGCCCTCTCCGACTTCGGCGAGCTCTACACCGGCATGCTCGGCAAGACCGCGATCCTCCAGGACTTCGCCCGCAACACCGGCTTCGAGCTGGCCGAGGACAAGCTCGTCACGGTCCCGCACCACCGGGCACACCTCGCCTGCGGCCGCGCCTTCGCCGGCTTCGACGACGCCGCCTTCATCATCAGCGACGGCCAGGGCGAGTCGGACAGCGCCATCATGGGCGAGATCCGCGACGGCGAGGTGAAGGTCTTCGATCAGTTCACGATCGACTCCCAGAACTCCATCGCCCAGCTCTTCGCCGAGATCACCCGATACCTCGGTTTCACCCCGAACAACGACGAGTACAAGGTCATGGGCCTCGGTGGGTTCGGCGAGCCGCCGGCGCGGGAGGACAACCCGATCCTGAACCACGTTGTCTCCCTCGACGCCCCCGGACGCTACTCATTGGCCCTGGCCAACGACCCGCGTGGTCCCCGCGCCTACATCGCCCTCTTCGACGAGATCTTCGGCGGCAACGACGACAACCGCGGTGAGTTCGAGTACCAGGTCCGGGTCGCGAGCGCCGCACAGCAGGCCCTCGAAGTGGTCACCGCGCACCAGCTGCGCGCCCTCGCCGACGTCACCGACCTGCGCAACCTCATATACGAGGGCGGTGTGGCGCTCAACTGCGTCAACAACACCAAGCTCCTGGAGGAGCTGCCGTTCGAGCGCGCCGAGGTCAGCTTCGGCGCCAGCGACCCGGGCATCTCCATCGGCGCGGCAGCCCACGTCGTCCGCGAGCAGAACGTCCCGCTCGTGCCCGTGAAGACGCCCTACCTCGGCCCCGAGTACACCGCCGAGGAGGTCCTCGCCACCCTGGACGCCTACACCGACCGCGTCACCTGGGAGGAGCACGCCGACGGCGCGATCGTCGCGAAGACCGCCGAACTGCTCAGCGGCAAGACGGTCATCGGCTGGTTCCAGGGCCGTACCGAGTACGGGCCGCGCGCGCTCGGCAACCGCTCCATCCTGGCCAACCCGTCCCACGCGGACATGAAGGACATCATCAACACCCGGGTCAAGCACCGTGAGCCGTTCCGCCCGTTCGCCCCGATCGTCCTGGAGGAGAACGCGCCGAAGGTCTTCGAGATGGGCAAGAAGGAGCGCTCGCCGTACATGACCTTCGTGTTCCCGGTGAAGCCCGAGTACACGCAGACCATCGCGGCCGCCACGCACATCGACGCCACCTCGCGCGTCCAGACCGTGACGGACGACAGCAATCCCCGACTGGCCGAGCTGCTGCGCGAGTTCACCGCGCGCACCGATGTGCCGTGCCTGGTCAACACCTCCTTCAACGTCGCGGGCGAGCCGGTCGTCAACTCCCCGAAGGACGCGGTCGAGTGCTTCCTCGGCACCGACATCGACTTCCTGGTCCTCGGCGATTACCTGGTCACGAAGCGATGAGCACACCCACTGGAGCCGTCTGGCGCGCACGGACGGCGCTCGTCCTGGAAGCGGCCGGGGCGGTGGCCACGGTCGGCCCCGTCCTCGCCGTCATCGAGGTGTGCAGGGAACTCCTCGACGGCGACCCCGACGGCGGCAGGATCGGCCGGCTCGTCCTCGTGGTCGCCGCCGCGGCGGTCGTCGGGTTCGTGGCCCAGCTGGTGGGCCGTGTCCTGAGCAAGGAGGCGGGGGCACGTACCCAGGACACACTGCTCCTCGCGGTCACCGGCAGGCTGCGCGGCGCCCGCGCGGCCCGGCCGCTGCACGCCGCCTGGAAGGAGCACGGCACCACACTGGGCCGTGACATCGTCTCCATGGGCGTCATGGTGGGCCGGGCGGGGTCGGAACTCCTCTCGGCGGTCCTGGTGTTCGTCCTGTCGATCGGCTATCTGTTCTGGGTCGACTGGTTGATGGCGCTCATCACCCTGGCTCCGATCCTGCTCGGCTTCGCCGTCTTCGGCTTCATCTCCGCGCGCTTCTTCCGCGAGATGGCGAGCGACTACGCGGCGAGCATCAGCGGCATCGACGCGGTACGCCCCACCGTGGGCCTGCCGCGCCGCATCAACCCGGCCGGCACGCGGGCCGCGACCGCCGCCGCGACCCGGCGCTCCGCCGCCCGACTGGCCGACGTCACGGATGAGTTCAGCGAGTTCTTCCGGGTCCGCATCGGCTCGCTGCTGGGCGGCCGGGCGCTGGCCGAGATCGCCTTCTCACCCCTGACCGTGCTCGTCTTCGTCCTGTGCGGGGGAGCCCTGCTGACCCGCTCGGAGTGGCTGGCCCCCGCCGATCTGATCCCGTTCCTGCTGGTCGGCGCGGGACTGGCCGCACCCCTGCTGGCCATCACCTACTTCGTCGAAGAATGGGGGGAGGGCAAGAAGGCCGCGGCGCGCCTGAGCCGGTTCGCGTCCGGGAGCGTGCCGCCCGCGGCGGCCCCGGCGGCCCCGGCGGCCCCGGCGGGCTCCGCGGACGGGGCGGGCACCTCCGCCGCCGCGGACGGCGCGGGAACATCGGACACCGCGGACGGTGTGTCACCGGAGGCCGAGCCGGTCCCGGGCCCCGCCCTGGAGCTGCCCGAGCGCGGGGTGCTGACCGTCGTCGCCACCACCGACGCGGGCGCGGACTCGGTCATCGACCGGCTGCTCGCCGATACCCCCGCGGAGCGGCTCGCCGCGGTGGAGGCCGACCCGGCCGTCGTGATCGGCCCCATCGGCGCGTACATCACCGCCGACCGCACGGACGGGCGCACCGCGGAGGCCGAACGCGTCGCGCGCATCGCAGGCTGCCACGACACGATCGCCGCACTGCCCCGGGGCTACGACGCGATCGTGGGCTCCGAGGCGCCGCAGTCGTACCCCGAGCTCCAGCGGATCGCGCTCGCCCGGCTGCTCGCCACGGACCGCGAGGTCGTCCTGCTCGACGAGCGGGCCTTCCCCGGCTGCCCGGACACCGTCCGGGCAGCCGTTGCCGAACTGCGAGGCCGAGCGGCCGTGGTGGTCGTCGCCACCGGGCCGCCCGCGGTCCTCGACGGCGCTCTCGTGGTGACCGAAGCCGGGAAGGTGGTGGCAGCGGGCACCCACGAGGAGCTGACCGGTCCCGGCAGCCCGTACGCCGGGTTGCTCGACCCGGTCGGGGGGCCGCGCCGCGCTGCGGCCCCCGTGGCCCTGTCCACCGGGTCCGCAGGGTCCCCCGCGTTCCAGGAGGTGCCCCGATGAGGGCCGTGCTCGCTCGTTTCCTTCAGGTCTCGGGGAAACAGGGACTGACGTCGCTGTGCCTGTTCCTGCTCCTGGGCGCCGTCGTCCAGGGCGTCGCCTTCACCTTCGTGGTGCCCATCACGGAGGGCCTGCTCACCCCCGGTGCGGCGGCGCCCTGGGCCTGGATCGCCGCTCTCGCGGTCGTCGGCCTGGTGTACGCGGTACTGCACTACCGCAGCGTGCCCCTAGGCAACGAGCTGGGCGCCGAACTGGTGACCACCCTGCACAGGGAGGTCGCCGAGCACACGGCGAAACTGCCCAACCGCGCCCTCGGCGTAGCCCGTTCCGACCGGCTGGCCGCGCTCGACGGCACCGCGGTCGTGGTCCTGATGGGACTTCCCGCACATGTCATGCGGCCGATGGTGGCCGCGGCCGCCACACCACTGACCGTGATCGTCATCAGTGCCTTCGTCAACCTGAAGATCGCTCTGACGCTGGCGGCGGGGCTGATCGTGCTGGCGCTGTGCTCCCTCCTCGTGGCCCGGCTGCTGTCCCGCAGCGAGCAGCCCGACGGGGCGGAGTGGCTCCGCCGGAGTTACGAGGAGCAGGGTGCGGGGCGCTCGGGCGGCATCCTGGCGAGCGCCACCGGCGAGGTGTTGCTGTGGCGGGCGGTCGAACTCGCCGCGTGCGGCGCTGTCGGCGCCTGCGCGGCGGCCGTCTCCGGCGACGGGCTCTCGGGAACCAAGGGCGTCGCACTGATCGTGCTGTCGGTCCTCACGTACCGGCCCGTGATGGAAGCCGTCCTGCTGACCAGCACCGTCATGAACGCACGCGAAGTGATGTCCACCATCGGCAAGTTGCTGGACACCGGGGAGTCCGGGTCGCAGGAGGTCCGGCCGGGCGCCGACTGGCCCGACAGCACCGACCTCGTCTTCGACGGCGTCAGCCTGCGGGTGGAGGGCACGACCGTGCTCGACACGGTCTCGTTCGAGATCCCGGGCGGTACGACCACGGCGCTCGTCGGAATCCCCGACGGCACCCGGCTGCTGCTCGGCGACCTGCTGACCGGCGACGTCACACCCACGTCCGGGCAGGTGCGCATCGGCGGGGTGGACGTGAGCGCCCTCGCCCCGTCCGTCGTGGAGCGGCACATCGCCCGGGTCCGCCCGCAGGACGCGGGGCACACGCGGGAGGAGGCGAGCCGGCTGCTCGAATCCTTCCCCGACCGGCTGGCGGACCGGCCCGGTGTACAGGACGGGCTGAACCGGCTGCGCGCCGCGGTGGCCGCGCAGGACATCGCTTCCGAGCCGCTGACCGAGTCGCTGACCGCGCCGTCCACCGAGCCGTCGACCGAGCCGCTCTCCTCGGAGGACCGCTGGCGGCTGGCGCTCTTGTGTGCGCTGGCCGGCGATCCGTCCCTGGTGGTGGTGGACGCGACGGCCGGTACGGACCCGTTCGCCGCCGACCCGCTGCTGGCCGCGCTGTTCACCGGGCTCTCCCAGGACCGCACGTGCTGGCTCCTGACGGGAGTCGGGGGCGAACTCCCCGCGTGCGACCGGCTGGTGGAGGTCTCGGGTTCCCGGTCCACCGCACGCATCGCAGTGTCGAGCTGAAGGAGAGGAGGGGGCCGGGTCACAGCCTTCACGGCTGTGACCCGGCCCCCTCCTCGCGGAAGCGGGGCGAGACCGGCGGGACTATGCGGCGTCCTGCCAACGACCGTGGTGCCGGCGGTACCAGTCGACCGTCGCCGCGAGCCCCTCGTCGAACTCCACCGCGGGCCGGTAGCCCAGGGTGTTCGAGATCTTGGAGATGTCCATCGCGTACCGCCGGTCGTGACCCTTGCGGTCGGCCACCCGTTCCACCATCGAGCCGTCCGCGCCGAGCAGTTCGAGCACCCGCTCGGTCAGCGCGCGGTTGGTCAGTTCCGTGCCGCCGCCGACGTTGTAGATTTCCCCGGACTTTCCGCCCGCGGCCACCAGTGCAATGCCCCGGCAGTGGTCGTCGACGTGCAGCCAGTCGCGAATGTTCTCGCCGTCGCCGTAGAGCGGAACTTTCTGTCCGGCCAGCAGGCGGGAAACGAACAGCGGAACAATTTTCTCCGGGTACTGGTACGGGCCGTAGGTGTTGGATCCCCGAGTGAGGCACACCGGCAGCCCGTGGGTGCGGTGAAAGGCGAGCACCATCAGGTCGGCGGACGCCTTCGACGCGGCGTAGGGGGAATTAGGGGCGAGGGGCTCCTCTTCCGTCCACGGCTTTTCGTCGGCGTCCAGGGAGCCGTACACCTCGTCGGTCGACACATGGACGAATTTGCCGATCCCGGCGTCCGATGCGGCGGTCAGCAGTGCCTCCGTCCCCAGCACGTTGGTCCGCACGAATTCCCCGGCCCCGGATATGGAACGGTCGACATGGGACTCGGCGGCGAAGTGCAGGACGAGATCCATGCCCCGCATCAATTCCGCCATCAGTCGCGTATCGCAGATATCGCCTTCGACGAAGCGCAGGCCGGGGCTCGCGGACACGGGTGCGAGGTTTTCTCTGCTGCCCGCGTAGGTCAGTTTGTCGACCACCGTCACCTCGGATCCGGCCAGCTCCGGGTAATTGTTCTGCACGGTCTGCCGGACGAAGTGCGAGCCGATGAACCCGGCACCCCCGGTGACAAGTATCCGCATGGGCCACCTCTCAGTATGGAGTCAGTGGAAGATGATGGAGTCGGTGGAAGATGGGTGAGAAATCAGCTGTGGTGGGAAATCTCCATCAAATACTTTCCGTAGCCCGTCTTCGCCAGCTGACTGCCGAGTTCGTAGCACGCCGCGGCGTCGATGAAGCCCATGCGGAAGGCGATCTCCTCCAGGCATGCGATCCGTACGCCCTGGCGCTGTTCCAGCGTCTGGACGAACTGCGAGGCCTGGAGCAGCGAGTCGTGGGTACCGGTGTCCAGCCAGGCGAATCCGCGCCCGAGGTTGACCATCCTGGCCCTGCCCTGCTCCAGGTAGACGCGGTTCACATCGGTGATCTCCAACTCGCCGCGCGGCGAGGGACGCACGTTCTTGGCCACGTCCACCACGTCGTTGTCGTACACGTACAGACCGGTGACGGCCAGGTCGGACCTGGGTGCGGCCGGCTTCTCCTGCAAGGAGATCAACTGCCCGTCGGCATCCACCTCGCCGATGCCGTAGCGCTCGGGGTCGCCGACCGAATAGCCGAACAGTACGCAGCCGTCGAGATTCTGTATCTCCGCCTGGAGCAGTCTGCCGAACCCGGGGCCGTGGTAGATGTTGTCGCCCAGTACGAGCGTCACCGGATCGGAGCCGATGAAATCGGAACCGATGATAAAGGCCTCGGCGATTCCGTTCGGCTCCGCCTGCTCGGCGTACTCGATATTGATTCCGAGCTGGCTGCCATCGCCCAGGAGCTCCTGAAAGGCGCCTAAGTGCTGGGGCGAGGAAATGATGAGAATGTCCCGGATCTTACCCAGCATCAGTACCGAGAGCGGGTAATAGATCAACGGTTTGTTGTACACCGGAAGTAATTGTTTCGAGACGGCGTGCGTTAATGGGTATAACCGGGTGCCGGTGCCTCCGGCCAGAACTATGCCCTTCATGCGACCACATTTCCGTAAAGCGCTGGAGTAATGGGGTGGGGAAAGTCGGTTCGGTCCGCATCGGGCACTGCCGCTGACGAAGTCTCTCAAAGCGGCCGTCATGTGCTCAGCGCGACTTGATCTTTCCGTTGCTTGAATGCGAGCGTAGGGTTCTTGATCGTCGCTGTCAAC
The DNA here is from genome assembly GCF_044759975.1 of Streptomyces sp. NPDC098789. Classification (NCBI taxonomy): domain Bacteria; kingdom Bacillati; phylum Actinomycetota; class Actinomycetes; order Kitasatosporales; family Streptomycetaceae; genus Streptomyces; species Streptomyces sp. NPDC098789. Next base: position 12,214 of record NZ_JBIWAJ010000019.1, on the reverse strand, counting down.
GTGACCTTGGACTCTTCCCCGGCCACCCGCGCCACACCAACTCGTCGTCTCTCCGGTTAATTTGACATCCGTGTTTCCACTCCCTCGCCTTCCCGCGGTCGGGGTTCGGCGGGACGCGGTCGCGCCCCTTCAGGACAAGTGGTTCACGTCGCGCCGGATTTCTCTCCGACTCCCACTCCAGCCGAGCTTCTTCGGCGAGTACTCCCGGTCCTCACACGTCGGCTCGGTGGCAGCGGATACGCGTGGGGCGGAGAGGGTGATGCGCCCCCGGTGTGCGCCCGTGCGCACCGGGGGCGCGTCAGCGTTCCATGTGTGTGCGTGTGATGGCCGGGGATGTCTGGAGGGCTTTGGTGATCTGCCTGCCGAGGATTCGTGACGCTCTCGCCCGATTCGGGAGCCGATTGAAGGGTGACGTTGATGATGGCCGGTTCGGCTGGTGAGCCCCGTCCGGGGGCCGGCACCCTGCGCGAGGGCACGGAATGACGACGTCGCCACGTACCGTGCCCCCGGGCGTGGACTTGGACGGCGTCCGACGGGAGGTCGATTCCCTGCTGGGTGGCTTCCTGGCGGGGCAGGCGCGTCTCGCCGAGGACAGTCGATTGCCCGACGAAGTCGTCCGGACCCTGGGCGAGTTCCTGGGCGCCGGCGGCAAACGCATGCGGCCTCTGCTGTGCGTGACCGGCTGGCACGCGGCGGGCGGCCGAGGTGAGGACGCCGGGGTTCTCCAGGCAGCGGCCTCGTTGGAGATGTTCCACGCCTTCGCGCTCATCCACGACGACGTCATGGACCGCTCCGAGGCCCGCCGGGGGCGGCCCGCCGCTCACCGCGTCATGGCCTGACACCGCGCCAGCTCCACCGGGTCCTGCCGGTACTGCGAGCCATGCGCACCGAGGTGATGTACGGGCAGTACCTCGACCTGCTGGCCGCCGGGCGAGCCGACCCGGACACGGAGCGGGGCCTGACGATCGCCCGCTACAAGACAGCCAAGTACACCATCGAACGCCCCCTCCACATCGGTGCTGCCCTCGCCGACGCACCGCCCGGCCTGCGGGCTGCCCTGACCGCCTACGCCATCCCCCTCGGCGAGGCCTTCCAGCTGCGCGACGACCTCCTCGGAGTCTTCGGAGACCCCGAGCGGACCGGCAAGTCCAACCTGGACGACCTCCGCGAAGGCAGGTCCACCGTGCTGCTCTCCCTCGCCCTGCGCTGTGCCGGCCCGGCCCAGCGCCGCGAGATCCACCGACTCGTCGGTCGCCCGCGCCTGGACGAGGACGATGCGGCCCGGATCCGTACCGTCCTCGACGACACAGGAGCCCGCGCGGAAGTCGAACGCATGATCACCGCACGGTACCGACGGGCCCTGCACGCCCTGGACGCAGTGGCCCTCCCCCTGCGGCTGCCACCACTTTGCGCCAGATCGCCCGGACCGCTGCGGAAAGGACGTCATGAGCTCCCTGCCCACCCACGGCGACCTGGTCGGCATCCGCCTGGGCCTGGGTCCGGCTGTGGGACGACTCCCACGGCGCCTTCGACCTGGAGATCTCGGCGCCGCCCTACGCGGCCGCTCCGCCGCACTGGACTACGGGGTCATCGAGTGGACGTGGCGCGGAACCCTGCGCCGCGCATTGCCCGGCATGCCCGTCCCCGTCCGCATCATCGAGTTCGCCGACGACGGACGCATCCGCCGCGAAATCGACTACTGGGGTGGATCACGATGGCATCGCTGACGTCACATGACCCTTCGTCGGCCCAGGACGCCTACCTCAGCCGCGGCCCCTCGACCATGCTGTGGGACGGGACGCTCCTGAGCGAACTGCGCACGCCCCGCCACGGCCTCACCGAACGGCCGCGCCCCTTTCCCGTGCAGCGCAACTACTTCCACACCGCGGCGATGGAGGCCAGCGCCACGTGGCTGCGGGGGACCGTCGCCCTGGAGACGGGGGAGTACGAGCGGCTGCTGAGCGAGGACGTCGGCGGCTTCGTGTCCTGGGTCTACCCGGACGCCACGGCACGCCAGATCCGGACCCTGTGCGACTTCCACCACTGGGCGGTCTGGCTGGACGACCTCATGGACCGGAAGTCCACCCTGGCCACCAGCCTGTCCGCCTGCTCGGTGCTGGAATCCCTCGGCACCTCCGAGTTCCTCCCCTTCGACGACACCCTCGGCCGCATGCGCCGCCTGGGCATGAGCGAGCGGTGCGCGGTGCGGTTCACCGAGGCCATGCGCCTGTACGGGGCGTCCTCGCGCGAGGAGGTCAGGGCCAGGGAGGGCGAGAGGCGGTTCTCCACGCTGGCCGACTACATCGCCAACCGGCGCGCGTCGGCCGCGATGCCCGTCTACTTCGCGCTGACCGCCTGGATCTCGCGCGTGGACCTCCCCGAAGAGGTCCACGGCCATCCGCTGGTCGTGCAGTTGGAGAACTGCTGCAGCGACTACTCCTTCCTCTACAACGACGCCGGCTCCTTCATCAAGGAGCACCTCGCCGGGCGCGGCGGGGGGACCTTCGTACGGCTGCTGTGCCAGCAGCTCGGCCTTCCCGTGCAGGACACCCTCTACGAGGTCGCCGACATGGCCGCGGCCGCCGCGGACGACCTGGAGGCGGCCAGCGACCTCATCGACGACTGCGACCTGCCCGCCGAACAGCGCGAACAGCTTCACCGCTACGCCGACGGCCTGCGCAAGTTCACCGGAGGCGTCAACCACTGGAGCAACCGGACCTCCCGTTACCTCATAGGACAGCCCATGGGGGACACCCCGGCCACCTCCCGGGCCGGAGACGCCCACGGCCTCCGCGACGGCTCCGCACGACCGGCGGTCGGCAACCGATGACCCCGGCGATCACCGACCGCTGGCGACCGCCCACCAGGCCGGCGTCACTAGCGGCCCAGGAGGCCTTCGACGTACGTGTCGAGCACTACCAGGATCGGAGTCGGCATGTCGGTGTTCGCTGTCCTGTTCCTCGCCGCGGCCGTCCTGTTCTCCGTGGCCATAGTGCTGTACCTGCGTGTGGGGTTCAGACAACGCTGTGCCCCCGTCCCGCTGACCGCCGTCGCGGGCTGGGCGGCCTGGGACGTCATGCAGGTCCTCGGCTTCCTCCGGACCTTCGGCCTGGAGTACTTCCTCGAACCCGGCTTCTTGGTCGTCGAGGGTCTTCTGCTGTACCTGTGCTTCGCCCACCGCGCACGCCACCGCCCCGCCGGGGCGGCGCTCGGGTCGCTCGGATACGCCCTGCTGGTCTTCGTCCTGTCCTGCGCGGCCATCGTCGGCCTCAGCGGCCTGCTCGACGATCCTGGGGGGCTCATCGGCGTATCCCTGGTCGCCGTGCTGTTTCCCGCCATGGTGGTCCTTGAACGCATGAGGGGACACCTGCGGGCGGGGCAGCAGCCCGTCGCGGCCGTCCTGTGGGCCGCGTCGATCACGCTCGTCCTCGTCGCCGTGGTGGCCGATCCTCCGTCCGGTTCCCGATCCGGCCCGACCGTCGTGGTCTGCGCGAGCGTGCTGCTCGTCTCGGTCGCCTACGCGTGGGTGGTCGTGACGGCCGGTGCGAAGGGGCAACGGTCCGCACGATCGCACGAACCACTGGCCCACAGAACTCCTACGAGGGGGCGTTGATCAGGTCGTCCGGCGCGGACCCGCCCGGCCCGGACAGCGGATTTCACCGCTCCAGAAGAAGCCGAGCTTCTTCGGGGAGCAGCTGACCAGAATGTTCTTCGAGTGCTGGTGGTACAGGAGTGGCCCCCCCCTCTGACCAGCGGAAACATGGATGCGGGGCGAGAATGGGCGGAGGCTGGCCCGCGAATGGCCCGGATCTTGGTCTGTGCTGATCGGGCGGCCTGCATGATGGCGGGTCGGGCGCTCTGCGGCGCGCCCGCTTCCAGCAAGGGCAGCCCCTCTACCGGTAGGTGACGGCAACCCGGCGCATCCGCCTGGGGTTCGTTGCGCTGGCAGGGACGCGGCTGGGTCTCGGCCGGCCGCGGCAGTTGGCGGGCGTCGGGATCATCCCGTCTGCGGTCCCGGCCCTGGTGTCTCCCTGACGCGTGCGCGTAGATTGTGATGCGTGGAGCATTTCCCCTCGTGGCTCATAGCCGCGCGCAAAGCCATGGGATGGTCACAGCAAGATCTGGCGCTGCGCGTCGGAGTGACACAACCGCTCATTGCGGAGTGGGAGCGCGGGAAGTTTGGGATGCCGATGTCCTGGCGCGGAAGGTGGGCACGCTGGCCTCTGACGCCGCAGTACGAGTCGTCGACAAGTATTTCCCTGGCCAGCGCGAACCGTTTCTCGGAATCGCCGAGCCCTCACCCTGGGAGACCGCCGATGAGGCCTTCGGCAGGTTCGGGCAAGGCGACCGATTCTCGCACCGTTGGGACCTCGTGGGCCGAGATGTCGAACTGGGGCAGATCGCTGCATTCGTCCGTGGCGATTCCCCTGAAGCGTCTGCCATCGGCTTGGTCATTGCCGCAGCGGGAGCCGGCAAGAGTCGTCTGCTGAAAGCAGTCACCCAGAGCATCGAACGGCCTGAGGAAGGCGTTCCTGCCATGTCGGTCCGGGTGGCTCCCCGTGAGCCCATCGCGCCGCAAGCGTATGAACTCTTGCCCCGTTCACCTGGCCTCCTCCTTGTCGTAGATGACGCGCAAGACCTCGGCGAGCAGCTGCGCTCCGTCCTAGCTGGTGTTCGCCGCGAGCGCCCCGAAGTCAAGATCCTGCTTGCGACTCGCCCCTACGGGATGCCCGCCGTTCGGGAAGCCCTGCGTGCCCTCGGCATCGACCACACCTCGATCCCCACCTGGCTCCTGGGGGAACTCTCCGTCACCGAGGCCGCAGCACTGGCAACGGAAGCTCTCGGTCCCAGCAAGGCTCATCTCGCCCTCGTGCTGGCCCGTGCTGCAAAAGACTGCCCCTTGGTGCTGCTGACTGCAGCAGTACAGCTCCGCGACGGCACGCTGAGTACCTCTGTACTGAACACAGACGAACACATCCGACGTCAGCTCAGCGACGCCTTCCTGCGCACAGCCGTTCCCGCCTCTGCGATCCCAGACACCCGCCCTCGCGATGTGCTGCGGGCGATCGCCCTTCTTCAGCCCTTCCGGGAGGATGCCCCTGACCTCCGGGCCGCCCTCAGCGGCATCACGGGCCTTCCCTTCTACGATGTCGCACCTCACATCCAGGCCCTCGAGCAGGCTGGCCTGCTCCTTCGTCGAGGTTCGTCTCTTCGAATCGTGCCAGACCTCCTCGGTGACGCAGTCCTTGGCGAAGCCGCATTCCTCCCTGCCACGGGCTCCTCCACCGGTTACCTAGAACACGCCCACGCATTTCTCGGCGATAAGCATGAACCCCTACTCCACGCGCTGATCAACACCAGTCGGGTTGAATGGCAGTGGCGTGTGGACCAGGCCCGAACGAGCGGCCTTGTCGAACCCCTCTGGTCCGAGGTAGCTGGCTCCATTATTCGGGCTGACCCCGTGAGGCAAGTGCAATGCATGGCTTTTCTGCGCCAGGTCGGAGTCTTCCAACCTGAGCGAACTCTCGCCCTGGTGTGCCAGCTATACGATCGTGATCCTGGAGCCGCTCTGCGTGGCGCGCTGCCTCCAGTTCTCGAAGCGGTGGCTCATGATCCCGGGCATACCGAAGAAGCCTGCAATCTGCTCTGGGCCTTCGGCAAGGACGATGCACGCACCCTCAACGCACACCCTGACCACGCCCTGAGAATCCTCACGTCGCTTGCCTCATACGAGGTTGGCAAGCCGCTCACGCAGCAGCGGACCGTCATCCGCGCTGTCAGCCGTTGGGTAGCCGAAGCAGAGTCATCCGTTCACCCTCGGATGCCCCTCGAACTGCTCGATCCCGTATTCGCATCCGAAGCCGAGTCCACGACGCAGGAGGGGTGGACTCTCACATTTCACCGGATCGCACTCTCAATGGAATCGGTCTGGGAAGTCCGCCGCCAGGCACTCGATCTGCTTTTTCGAGAGTACGAACAAGGAGATGCCCGGCGGTCCGCCCGAGCGGCGCTCACCTTCGAAGAAGCCCTCCGTGGCACCCACGGGGCAGGCGAATCGTACGTAACCCAGCTGCTGAACGAATTGCGCGACCGCACGCGTTCGGCCAACCCCGGACCCTTGGCCGCTGTCGCAGTACAGCAGGCTGTCGAATGGAATTTCGCGTACGGCTCTGACGACAACAGACACGCAGCCCGTGAGGTCGTTGAGGCCCTTTCCACATCGACCGCCCACGACCTCGCCACCGCCCTCCACACCAGCTGGTGGACCAAAATCCGGCGTAGCCGTCACCAGGACGACGCCGCGGACGAAGAGCTCTGGGACGCTTGGCTGCGTGCCACTGCCGAGGCCACCAACCCGCAGCCGGCCGAACAGATCTGGCAAGAGATCCGCGCCGTACTCTCAGATGGGTATGACGTGTTCGGATATCACCCCGAGCACGCCCAGCCGTTTCTCTCCCACCTGCTCGACAGTCGCCCGGAGCTAGCCCTCTTGATCTGTGAAGACGTGGCGGATTGTCCGGAACGCGTACAGCAGGCTGTGCTCCCCAGTGCCTTGGCCGCCCTGCTTCGCACCGATCCGGAACGCGGCATCGAAACGGCTGATGCGCTCACCACGACCGGGCGGGCTTCGCTCAAGCGCGCCGTGGCCACCGCGCTCACGGAACGCCGACCAGGCCACCAGGTCCCGCCGGAGGCGCTCACCATCCTCGGCAAGGTCCTTGCAGGCGATTCCGACCCTGTCGTACGACGGCTGGTCATTCAAGCCGCAGGTGTACTTGCCCGCAGGGACATGGCCGCGGCGGTCGACCTGGTCTGTGCACCCCCCTTGCTTGGCTCCGCCGAGGTGGCGGAGGAAGTTGCCAGAGCGATCACCTTGTACGAGTGGCTGTCCTGGGAGGACCTCCCAGCCGATCGGCGCTCCAGCCTGCTTGACGAGTTGTGTCTCCTTCCGCGTCTGGACGACTATCAGATCCAGAAGCTGCTGGGCCGTCTGTCTTCCGACGAGGTCTTGACGTTGCTCATGGCCCGTGTTGAGTGGGCTGAGCAGACGATGGACCACATTGCCGGGTACGCCCCCCTGCCGTACAAGTGGCACCTTCCGCTGGATCTCTCCACGTCGCCAGGGCGCATCGAACGCCTCCAGCGAATTGTCGAGTGGACGGCTCAGCCGCAGCCCGGATCCCGCCTCGCTGCCCGTCGTGCCTTCTATGCTCCCGGCCTCTTCCGGACTGCGGCCCAGCCTATAGAGCAAGAGGTGAAGCAATTTCTTCTTCGCCACCTGGGATCCGACGAAGAACGAGAGAGGCAAGCCAGTGCTGTCCTCCTGCAAGCGCTGGGGCGCGACGTAGTCTGGCAAGACCCAAGTTTTGTCCGGGAGGCCCTCCGGGCAACTGCAGCAGCATCCGACGAGCTCGTCCATCTCGCCGAAAGTGGACTGCGCATCGCGATAACTGAAGGAGTCCGCACAACCACTCCGGGTGAGCCCTATGCCGAGGACGTCGAAGCGCGGGACGCTGCGGCACGCATCATGTCCACCTGTGAACCGGGATCTCCTGAATACCGCTTCTACCGCTCGGTGAACGAGTCCGCGCAACAGGAAATCCGGTGGACCGTGGAGCGCGACATTGAACCCGACCACCGCACCTGGTGATGTCGACATTGTGCTGCTCTCACAGTCGCATCTTGAACAGTGCCCTAACTCCAGCGAATTGGGCCACGCGATGGGTCTTGCCGGATTGTTAGGTTGGCGGTGCTTCCTCCGGTGGGGTGCCGGGCAGCGTTGTGGCGCCGACGCGCCGCCAGCGCATGCCAGCCAGCTCGTCGATTCAGGAGTCGACGTCGATACCGAAGTCGACGGCGAGGCCCGCCAAGCCGGTGTCGTAACCCTGGCCGACGGCGCGGATCTTCCAGCACGTTGTGTGGCGGTATAGCTCCACCGCGATGGCGACGGTCTCGCCTGACGCGAAGGGCTCCGGAGAGAAGGACAAGGTGCTGCTGGAGTCCTGGGTGATGTCCGCCCGCTAGGTGGTCTGATGGTTGAAGACTGCGGTGGGTTCTGCTTCCCGATCGATGCTCACGATGACGTTGATGCGGCTGACGTCGGCGGGGACGCATTCCAGGTCGGCGGTGATGGTTTCTTCAGCGGCTCGAACTCCGTCTTGGAGAGGATGGTTGTAGAAGACGAGATCGTGGTCGTCGCGGACCTTGCCGTTGTGTGCGAGGAGAACCGCAGATACGTCGACGGGTGCGCCGGCAGTCGTGATGTGCACAGAAACAGGCCCTGTCTGAAGCGGGGCGTTGGCTCCCTTGGCCAGGTGCCGGATCTGCCCAATCTCGTCCCTGCCCTGGCTGTGCTCCTGTCGGAGCGCGGGGATGCCGAATAGAGGAGGGGACGGTGCGGGGGAGACGCTGCTGTCGGTGAGGTAGGAAATCGCGCGCTGAAGGATGGGCCAGCCTTCGGCTTCCTCGCCAGGCCAAGGCCAGGCCAGGCGCTGGGTACCGAACTGCTCGGCATTGGGCGGTTCGCCGAGCGCCTCCTGAAGCTGGAGGTAGCGCAGGCTCTCAGAGGCAAGGCAGCTGAGCTGCCATTGCCGTTTGGCTTCTTCTGGGCTATCCATCATGGTGTCGTGATCGACGGATTTGCCGCCCAGGGCCTGATAGACGCTGCGTGCGAAGTCGTAGCCGTCGCCATGGAGCAGGCGCGTGGGGCGCTCCTGCTGGGCCGGTGCTGGCTCACCGATGGCGGTGTACAGGGCCTCCAGCTCCCCGCCGGTCCAGTGATTGGCCGCGGTCGTGGCGAACTGGGCGAACTGGATCAGGGTAGGCGGGCGGCCCTTGGCTGCAACGAAGCGGTGGTGAGCGTGGGCTACGTCTTCCAGCTCAGTACGCCAGCGCTGCTGGAGGTAGGCGTCGAGATGCTTGTCGGCCCAGGCCCGCCGGTGACGGGTGACGACGTCGCGTACTCGTTCGAAGCCTTCGCGGCGGGTGGCGAAGCCGATGCTTGTCGCCATTGTGACGGAACCGAAGGACGTGTCAGCACTCAGCTGAGTGTCCTTCGTGATGGTCTCTTCCGGACCGAGGTGCTGCTCGGCGTTGCGCAGGTCCTCGAACAGGCCCGGGTCGATCGGGCAGCCGGCGGCCTGCAGCGCGGTGAGTGGCCGACTGTAATAGTCGGCGACCCGAGACAAGGGCGCTCGGGAGTACGGGCCTTCGCAAACGAACCAGGCCGTAAGTGCAACCCCGTGCCAGAACTCCACGGCCGGGCCGAAGGCATCGGCCATCACTTGGTGAGGCAGGGGATTGCTGACGATACTGCGGGATTGGCGTTGCAACGTCATGGACGCCCACAACTGGTCTACCCGCTCATTCACGACAGAAGGCAGGACATGCCGGTACAGCTGGGGAGTGGGCCCGCGGTCGTCGCCGGACAGAGCGATGATCTCCTGGTCGACCAGCCCCCACAGAGACCGCATTCCTGGAGCATGCACGGCGTGGGCCTGGTCGAAGGCCATCCACCACTCACGCAGAGCCTCCTGCCGTTCTTCAACAGGGGAGAGGGACGAGGCGCCTCCGAGGAATGCTGCGAGGACAGCATGGATCTCGTCCTCCGAGATCCCAGCTTCGGCAGCCATGTCTGCTGCTTGGGATGCCATACCTACGTACAGGCGCGGTTCGGGCAGCGCGGTGATGACTTCCTCGTCCGCATGAGGGGGTGCCTGGAGGTAGTCCAGTACGGCCAACCAGTCGCCTGCGAAGTATCCGGAGACCACTGGCTGCAACCCGCGCGTCAGCACACGACGCGCGAGCGGTGTTCCCCTCTTCGCCTTCTTGGCGAAGCCCTCTATCAGCGGCTGGAGCTGAGTCATGCGGTGGCGGGCGACGAGCCGGGTGAGGTCGCCGGCGGCAAGTGAGTGCATCAGCTGAAGACGCGCACCTTGCTGTCCGCCCCGGTCCAGCGCGTGCCAGCCGCCACCAAAGCGGAAGCCTGCGAGTACATCGCCGTCGAGACCCAGATGGGCGAAGCGTTCTTCTACCCCGGACCACAGCTGACGCTGTTCCTCGGTCGAACCGACCGGGCCTGCAGCGCGGATACGGACAGGCTCCATCAAGGTCTCGAACAAAGGGATCAGCAACGCCCACAACAGCACGGTGTCAGCGTTCCCCACTGCGCTGATGTGGATGTTGTCGTCTGCTGCCATCGTAAGGGTGTGAACGGGGCGTTGATGTATCAGATGGGGCAGGTTCACGGCACCTGCCTTCAGCGATAGCTTCTGCGGGAGGTACCAGGCACCGCGCTGCTGCTGTGCGTGGACCCCGAACGCTGTCGTACAGAGGGTTCGCTCCTCGGGCGTGAGCCCCACGACCTCGACGAGGTCCGACACCTGCGTTCCGTTGCGCTGGATGACAGTAGCCACTGTCTGGCCATTGAGGGCGGCTGTCAGGAGCCGAGCCGTGAGCGCGTCGAGACTGGCGAATCGCTCTTGCTGCCCTGCAGCTGACTCCAGGGCCAGGGCGTCAGAAGTAGTTGCGTCAGTGGCTTGCTGCCACCACCCCGGCTGGTTACTGGCCACTGGTCAGCCTCCGTACGTATTCCACGAACTGCTCGAACGGCATGGGGGTCGCGGTGCTCTGTGCGTACACCGCGTAGCGTTGGGCCATCAGCTGCAGTTCCCGCTCCGCCCGCCTGGCCTCCACACGGTCCAGGCCGTGCACCACACGCTGCTCGACACGCCCCTGTTCGTACAGCACGAACGCATCCATACCGGCCGGGGCAGCAGAAGACTCCGCACTTCCGTCACGGTCGCTGGCTTCGATCTCTTCCAAGAGCGCAGAGGCGTCGATCAGCGGAGCGTCGAGCAGAACCGCCGGATCCATGTCGTTGTCGATACACATCGCCTCGAGGTGTTCTCCGAGGCCGAGCTCGGCATGGCAGACCACGTCCAGGTACTGCTCGTCTGCCGGCCGGCTGGGGTGACGCAGGACGCGCACGCCGCGCCCGACGAACTGGTAGAACTCGCCGAAGCTGCCGTACGGCCGTACGGGCACGACCACGCTGATGGGCGGGAAGTCGTAACCCTGGCCGAGCATCCGTAGCTGCACGATGCCCTGGAGGTCACCCGAGTCGGATTCGAATCGGCGTCGGGTTGCGGCGATCGCCGAGGCCGACATGCTGTGGTGCAGGGTGCCGCAGGGAATGCCGTGAGCCTCGGCTATGCGCGCGATCTGCTGGGCGTGGGCCTCGCCCATCGCCGAGAACAACACCCGAGGTTTGACCGGAGCGAGTAGCTTGGCCTGCGCATCCAGACAGACCCGCGTCACGGCCATCACCTGCCGGATCGGGGCGTCGGACTGTGCAGTGATCCGAGCCATCTTCCTTTCGTTGCCGAGTGCCGCCAGCAGCGCTTGGCGCCCCACGATCTGTTCACGCCGCCCGTCCGGCCATACGGCCTCGTACACCGTCGCCGCCGTATCGGGGGAGAACCTGTGCACCCTTAGGTTCTTCGCCGAGCCGTCGGCGACGGAGTCCACCAGCCTGTAGCGGTAGACGACGTCGGCATCGATGGGCCTGCCGTCCAGACGCTTGAAGCATGCCGACATCAACAGGGTCCGAGCATGCCGGAAATGGGCGAACAGGCGCTGGTAGGAGTTGCTGGCAGCGATGTGCGCCTCGTCCACAACGATGAAGTCGACATCATCCGGATCCAGCTTGGCCAGCAGATCCCCGGGCTTCTCTCCCGTACCCAGAGCATGGAAGTTCGTCACGAGAATGTCCGCGGCCAGCAACCGCTCGCGGCTTACCTGGCTGATCTGGGTCTCGTCCGCATCCAGCACCAGCGTGTCCGGAGGACACGCACCGGGCAGCAAGGGCCCGTTACTGAGTTTTGCGGTTTGTCGTCGGGTGGTGACGGTTCATGATCCCTGCGGTATGTCGGAGGTATGCGTTATCCGGAGGGTGGGGGCCTGACCGCTGAGCGTCGGGCGTTTCGTGAGGGGATCCGGCGTGAGGCCGGGGTGCGGTTCGCAGCGGGTGAGAAGACCGTGGTGATCGCGAAGGATCTGCGGGTGAGTGTCCGCTCGGTGGAACGCTGGCGCCATGCCTGGCGCGAGGGCGGCATCGATGCCCTGCGCTCCGCGGGCCCGGCGAACTCCCCGACCATCACAGATGCCCAGTTCGCCGTTCTCGAAGACGAGCTCGGCAAGGGCCCCTCAGCAC